>NZ_JAJCIA010000034.1 GCF_020554845.1 Blautia faecis
AAAGCCGGGGCTAATACTTCAATTATTTTAGGACATTTTCAAAAACGCTTGACATACATATTTTCAAAAATGCTTGACATACATATTTTCAAAAATGCTTGACATACATATTTTTGCAAAAAAGTGGGGAAATTATATAAAAATCGAAAGGTGTGGCTGTGAAGAGTATGAATTGCACTGGGAAATATATTTTGCACACAGAAAACAGCAGGTGGAGCCGGTAATAAGGGAGAATTTGGGAAAGTATGGAGGAACTGATATGCTGGGAACTTACAAGCTCAGAACCGATTTGGCGGTAGAGGCAAGAGAACGTTTTACAGAGAACAATGTAGAAGTGCGCGGGGTGGAGGTTCAGGAAGATTATAATAAGGAAAAAGACATTCGAACTACTGTGGTGAAAATAACTACGGAAAATGGTGCCAGGGCGATGGGAAGGCCTCAGGGGACATATATTACAATTGAATCAGAAGGGCTTTCAGCGCCGGATGAGGACTATCACAGGGAAGTGTCTGAAGAACTTTCCGGACATTTACGCCAGCTGATCGGTCTGGAAAAGGAAAAGTCCGTGCTTATTGTTGGACTTGGAAATCCGGGGATTACGGCGGATTCATTGGGACCGGAAGTAATTGGAAATCTTCATATAACACGCCATCTGATCCGCGAGTATGGGCTGAAAAGTACAGAAAAGCAGATTCTTCATGCGATCAGCGGAATTGTTCCAGGCGTAATGGGGCAGACTGGAATGGAAACTTCGGAAATCGTGGAGGGCGTGGTGAAAATAACACGGCCTGATGTAGTGATCGCTGTGGATGCTCTTGCCGCAAGGAATACCAGGCGTCTTAATCGGACCATTCAAATCACGGACACAGGAATTACTCCGGGATCAGGGGTGGGAAACCACAGAAATGGTCTTACAGAAGAAAACCTGAATGTAAAAGTGATCGGGATCGGAGTGCCTACCGTGGTGGATGCGGCGACTATTGTTCATGATTCTATGGCTCATTTGCTTGAGACACTGGACGAGGCTGAACAGAAAGAATTTTTGGAAGAAATGATTTCTCCGCATCTTCATGGAATGTTTGTGACGCCGAAAGACGTGGACGAGACCATAAAATATCTGAGTTTTACGATTTCAGAAGGATTAAATATGACTTTTGCAGAGAGCTATTAGAGCGTGTTTGAAAAAAGCTTTCTGCAAGATGTGCGTCACAATTTGTGGGAGATTTTGCCCAGATGAGGGCGCCGTAGCGGGCTACGGCAACCGAATTCGGGTGAAATCATTCCCGCAAAGCAGGGGGTGCAGATTGCGGGAATGATTTTTCAAAACACGCTCTGGCTCATGAAGCTGGTGTAAAGGTGGTGAGAGGTGGGGAAATATTGAGAATGTGGAAAGTCAGCCTAAAAAAAGAAACATACGGAGGAAAAAACTGTCATAGGATAACCTTAAAGAGGTGATTTCGTGACAAAAGTCCAGAAGGTTTTCTGCGTGTTTCTTTGTCTGTGCTTTTTTGCGGTTCTGGCTGTGCTGCCAGGACCTTTTTCCATGCGGGAAACTGTGCATAATGTGTACAGGCAGTTTCCGTTCTATTATTTTACAGAAGAAAAAGCACAGGAAACCTGGATGGAAATGGATGGAGAAACTCTGGCTGAGATTGGGAAGAGAAATGGAGCATATTTAGAAGAAGTTGCAGAGAATGAGCGTAATTTGCGAGAGGAAAATGCAAAGAAATCCAAGGAAGCCAATCTGGAAAAAAACAGCAGTGCTTCTGAGGAAAGTAAGAAAATAAATAATACAGATAAAATAGAAAATAAAGATAACTCTGAGATGTCAGAAGTCATAGAAAACAGTGAAAATCACTTAAATTCAGAAACCCAGCCTGCAAATACCCTTCCTCAGTCTAACATCGTTCTCCCGCATCCAATTTTGGATTTGTCCAGAGACAAGCTGTCGGATTACGATTATCTAATGAACAATTTTTACATCGTAGATGAGAACACAGATGCATCTGCCGCAAAAATAAATGCTGCTGAATTTCTGGCAGAGGATTTTTCCTTGAGTCATGGCCCGTTGGAGCCGCAGATCCTTATTTATCACAGTCACTCCCAGGAAACGTTTTCCGATTCCAGGGAAGGAGAAGAGGAGGATACGATTGTGGGGGTTGGAAATTATCTGACCAGTTTGCTGTCAGAAAAATATGGTTATCAGGTGATCCATATAAAAGAAGCTTTTGATATGATGGGCGGAGAACTGGATCGGAATAAGGCCTATGATTATGCCTGTGATTACGTGGAAAAGGTTTTGGAAGAAAATCCGTCTGTGGAGGTGGTTATTGATCTGCACAGAGATGGAATCGATGAAGACAGACGGCTGGTGACCAAAATAAACGGAAAAGATACGGCGCAGATTCTTTTTTATAATGGCCTTAGTTACACGAATGCCCAGGGGAAGGTTTCTTATTTGCCCAATCCTTACATACAGGACAATCTTGCTTTTTCTTTTCAGCTGGAATATCAGGCAGCGTTGTATTATCCTGATTTTTACAGAGGAATTTACCTGGCGGGTTTGCGCTATAATCTCCATTTGCGCAAAAGAGCCTTGCTTCTGGAAGCCGGTGCCCAGACAAATACGGTGCAGGAAGTAAAAAACGCCATGGAACCCTTTGCAGACATTTTGAACAGAGTGTTAAAGGGCTGCGGAACAGGATAAAAATAATATATTTTATCCCGTCAAGAACGTTACTGTGAACGGAGTGAACAGGAACCATATAAAAGGAAGTGACAAACAGATTTAATCTGTGCTATAATCTTTTGATAGAATAAACAGTAAAGCATAACCAGAGGAGGAATGTCTGGAATGACAGACCAGAGTAAAATTCGAAATTTTTGTATTATTGCACATATTGACCACGGTAAATCTACACTGGCCGACAGAATTATAGAGATGACAGGGCTTTTGACTGAGAGGGAAATGCAGGCCCAGGTTCTGGATAATATGGATCTGGAGAGAGAACGTGGAATTACCATCAAATCCCAGGCTGTCCGCACGGTATATCATGGAAAAGATGGAGAAGAGTATATTTTCAATCTGATCGATACACCTGGACATGTGGATTTTAACTATGAAGTTTCACGAAGCCTTGCAGCCTGCGACGGTGCCATCCTCGTAGTTGACGCTGCACAGGGAATTGAAGCGCAGACGCTGGCAAATGTTTATATGGCACTGGATCATGATCTTGAGGTTATTCCGGTAATCAATAAGGTTGACCTTCCAAGTGCAGAGCCAGAGCGTGTTATCAATGAAATTGAGGATGTGATTGGACTTGAAGCCCAGGACGCACCGCAGATTTCTGCAAAAACAGGTCTGAATGTGGATCAGGTTCTGGAACAGGTAGTGGCTAAGATCCCGGCACCTGCAGGAAATCCGGATGCACCGCTGAAGGCACTTATTTTTGACTCCATTTATGATTCTTATAAGGGTGCCATTGTTTTCTGCCGAATGGTAGATGGAAAAGTCCGCAAAGGCACAACCATCCGTATGATGGCTACCGGATTTGTGGCAGAGGTTGTGGAAGTTGGGTATTTTGGAGCAGGACAGTTTATTCCATGTGAGGAACTGACAGCAGGAATGGTAGGCTATATTACCGCCAGCATTAAGAACGTAAGAGACACTCGTGTTGGTGATACTATTACAGACAATAGCCGCCCTTGCGAGGAGGCTTTGCCTGGATATAAGAAGGTAAATCCAATGGTTTACTGCGGCCTTTATCCGGCTGACGGAGCGAAATACGGGGATCTTCGAGATGCTTTGGAGAAACTGCAGTTAAATGACGCCTCTTTATTCTATGAGCCGGAGACATCTGTTGCTCTTGGATTTGGTTTCCGCTGCGGATTTCTTGGGCTGCTTCATCTGGAAATCATCCAGGAACGTCTGGAACGTGAATATGACCTTGATCTTGTTACTACAGCTCCAAGCGTTATTTACAAAGTACACAAGACAAACGGCGAAGTGATTGATCTGACAAATCCGACCAATCTTCCAGATCCATCTGAGATCGAATATATGGAAGAGCCAATCGTGAATGCTGAGATTATGGTAACTACAGAATTTATCGGTGCCATTATGGATCTTTGCCAGGAGCGCCGTGGCCAGTATCTTGGCATGGAATATATGGAAGAGACACGAGCACTTCTGAAATATAAGCTTCCATTGAATGAGATTATTTACGATTTCTTTGATGCCCTGAAATCCCGTTCCAGAGGATATGCGTCTCTGGATTACGAGCTTTGTGGTTATGAGAGAAGTGAGCTTGTGAAACTGGATATTCTGGTAAATAAAGAAGAAGTGGATGCCCTTTCATTTATTGTGCATGCAGATACTTCTTATGAAAGAGGCCGCAAGATGTGCGAGAAGCTGAAAGATGAGATTCCGCGTCAGCTCTTTGAAATTCCGATCCAGGCAGCAATCGGAAGCAAGATCATTGCCAGAGAGACGGTTAAGGCTATGCGTAAAGATGTTCTTGCCAAGTGCTACGGCGGTGATATTTCTCGTAAGAAGAAACTTCTGGAAAAACAGAAGGAAGGTAAGAAGAGAATGCGCCAGGTTGGAAATGTAGAGATTCCGCAGAAAGCATTTATGAGCGTACTGAAACTGGATGAAAATTAATTGTTGTCAATCCTGTGGTGAAAAGCAACAAATAAAGGTGTCTGAGTGTGACTGATTGACATAAGATATATGCCAGCTGGCATCAGACGCGGAGGTATCCGATGAAAGCTAAGATACGTATTCTGACAAGAAAAATAAAGAGAAGTTATAAAAAAGACAGGGAACAGTGGATCAAGGGCGGGATTTTGACAGTGATCCTGCTGGTAATCGTAATTTTTGCAGGCAGCTGTGCATGTGGGAAGAAAACGGTGAAAGCACCAGACGCAGAGTCGCAGGGCGTAATGAAGATCACGCCGATCCCTACAGCAACACCTACGCCGGTACCTCGCCAGGTAAATAAAGATGCGGTAGCGCAAAGCGGAAGCGTGACTATGGTGAATGAGTATCTGGTTCAGAAAGAAGAGGGAAAGGCTGCAGGCAGCAGTAAGAGCGGCTCTTCAGAAGAGCAGACTGCTGCAGATTCGTCTGACAGCGGCAGTGATGCTACTGGAAATTCAACAGATGAAGAAACTGAGACCGGTAGTGGAGATTAATTTTACAGAAACAGCATTGTAAACAGAAGAAAATAAACAATGTGGAGAAAATCAGAATGGGAACAAAGAAGAATGGTTTGGAATTGTACCTTCACATCCCGTTTTGCATAAAGAAATGTGATTATTGTGACTTCCTGTCAGGCCCCTCTACCAGGGCCGGGCAGGAAGCTTATATTTATGCACTTTTACGGGAAATGGAGACGGTTTCAAAGAATCTGAAAAAACGTCCGGTAGATACAGTTTTCATTGGCGGGGGAACACCTTCTGTGCCGGAATGTGATGTAATGGAAAAGCTTTTACAGGGGCTGAGAGATTATTTTTTGTTTTCGGCGGATGCGGAGGTAACGATTGAAGCAAATCCTGGAACATTGACGCCTGAGAAACTTTCTATTTACAGAAAATACGGAATTAACCGGATCAGCATTGGCTTACAGTCGCCAAACAATAAGGAACTGGCTATGCTTGGAAGAATTCATAATTATGCACAGTTTCTGGAAAGCTTTCAGATGGCAAGAGAGGCTGGCTTTTCCAATATAAATGTGGATCTGATGTTTGCCATTCCGGGACAGTGTTATGAAGGTTGGATAGAGAACCTTCGGATGGTGGCGGCACTTGGCCCGGAGCACATTTCGGCATACAGTCTTATTATTGAAGAAGGCACCCCTTTTTCCAGAAAAAAGCTGGATTTGCCTGATGAAGATACGGAGTACCGCATGTATGAAGATGTTGCTGTAGTTCTGAAAGAGTATGGCTATCATCAGTATGAGATTTCCAACTATGCAAAAGCAGGGTGTGAATGCAGACATAATGAAGGATACTGGCAGAGAAAGGATTATCTGGGGCTTGGGCTTGGAGCGGCTTCCTTATTGGGAAAGGAACGTTTTTCCAATACTTCCGATATGCAGGAATATCTGAAAAACAGCAGTGCACCAGAAAAAATTCAAAAAAACTGGGAACTTCTTACAAGAGAAGATGAGATGGCAGAGTTTATGTTTCTTGGACTTCGTATGACACAGGGCGTGTCCAAAAAGGAATTTCAGGAGTATTTTGGCACTGCAATAGAGAATATATATGGAGAAGTTCTGAAAAAATATAAGAAACAGGGACTGCTGTTGGAAGAAAGCGGCAGGATATTTTTATCAAGAGAAGGCATTCATGTGAGTAATGCAGTGATGGCAGATTTTTTGCTGTAAGTTTTGGTGGAAAAAGAATTTAGAAATGGTTGACGAACAAATGTTCCTGTGATATTCTTGAAGAACACATTAAGAAATGTCTGAGCCGGAGGATTCCGGATCAGATTAGGATACAGGGAGTTACAGCCGGTGCTTTCCGGTTAAGAAATGGAGGAACAGATGGCAGCAGAGAATAAGAAACAGTTTATCAGAATCAGAGGAGCCAATGAGAATAACCTGAAGAATCTCAGTGTGGATATTCCCAGAGATAAGTTTGTAGTTCTTACCGGCTTAAGCGGATCAGGAAAGTCTTCACTGGCATTTGATACGATCTATGCAGAAGGGCAGAGAAGATATATGGAATCTCTGTCTTCCTATGCCAGACAGTTCCTTGGCCAGATGGAGAAGCCAGATGTGGAGAGCATAGAGGGACTTCCACCGGCTATTTCTATTGACCAGAAGTCTACTAACCGCAATCCCAGATCCACAGTAGGAACGGTGACAGAAATTTATGATTATTTCCGTCTTTTATACGCCCGTGTTGGTATTCCACATTGTCCGAAATGCGGCAAGGTGATCGCCAAGCAGACAGTAGACCAGATGGTGGATCAGATCATGGAATTGCCGGAGCGCACCAGAATCCAGCTTCTTGCACCGGTAGTACGAGGACGCAAGGGTACCCATGCGAAATTACTGGATCAGGCCAGACGCAGCGGTTATGTACGTGCGGAAATCGATGGAAATGTGTATGAACTTTCAGAGGAGATTACCCTGGATAAGAATATTAAACACACGATTGCCATTATTGTAGACCGTCTGATCGTGAAGCCTGGAATTGAGAAAAGACTTACAGATTCTCTTGAGACAGTATTGAATCTGGCTGACGGATTGGCTGTGGTGGATACCATGGAAGGAAATTATATGAATTTCAGCCAGAGCTTTTCCTGTCCGGATTGTGGAGTCAGTATTGATGAGATCGAGCCAAGAAGTTTTTCGTTTAATAACCCATTTGGGGCCTGCCCGGAGTGTCTTGGCCTTGGTTATAAGATGGAATTTGACCCGGATCTTATGATCCCGGATAAGTCTCTGAGCATTTCTGAAGGGGCTATTGTAGTGATGGGCTGGCAGTCTTGCACAGATAAGAGCAGTTTTACCAATGCTATTCTGAATGCCCTTTGCAGGGAATACGGTTTTGATCTGGATACACCTTTTAAAGATTATCCCAAGAAGATACAGGATATTATTCTATACGGCACAGGCGGACATTCTGTGAAGGTTTATTATAAGGGACAGCGCGGAGAGGGGGTTTATGATGTGGCTTTTCCAGGCCTTATAAGGAATGTGGAACAGCGCTATAAAGAGACTGGCTCTGAATCTATGAAACAGGAATACGAGAGCTTTATGCAGATCACTCCGTGTAAAGCATGTAGGGGACAGCGACTGAAGAAGGAGTCACTTGCGGTTACGGTAGCGGATAAGAATATTTATGAAATTACCAATATGTCCATTGATAAGCTGAAGAGATTTCTGGCAGAAATGCAGCTGTCTCCGCAGCAGCAGCTTATTGGAAAGCAGATACTAAAGGAGATCAGAGCCAGAGTTGGGTTCCTGGCAGATGTAGGTCTGGAGTACCTTTCCCTGGCACGTGCCACTGGTACTCTGTCTGGCGGAGAGGCACAGAGAATCCGTCTTGCTACCCAGATCGGTTCCGGCCTTGTCGGGGTTGCCTATATTCTGGATGAGCCAAGTATTGGTCTGCATCAGAGGGATAATGATAAACTTCTTGGAGCTTTGATGCACCTAAGAGACCTGGGAAACAGTCTTATAGTGGTTGAACATGATGAGGATACTATGCGCGCAGCGGACTGTATTGTAGATATCGGACCCGGCGCAGGAGAACATGGTGGACAGCTTGTTGGAATGGGCACTGCTGAGGAACTTATGCAGAATCCGAAGTCCATTACAGGAGCATATCTCAGCGGAAAACTGAAAATCCCGGTTCCGGAAGTACGAAAGGAACCTACCGGTTATCTGACTGTTAAGGGGGCGGCAGAGAATAATCTCAAACATATAGACGTGGATATTCCTCTTGGAATTATGACCTGTATTACAGGTGTTTCCGGGTCTGGAAAGAGTTCTCTGATCAATGAAATCCTTTACAAACATCTTGCAAGAGATCTGAACAGGGCCCGCGTGATCCCGGGAAAGCATGATGATATTATTGGAATAGACCAGTTGGATAAGGTAATTGCCATTGACCAGTCTCCAATTGGCCGTACACCAAGATCTAATCCTGCTACTTATACAGGCGTATTTGACCAGATCAGAGATCTTTTTGCTGCTACAGCAGATGCCAAGGCAAAGGGGTATAAGAAAGGGCGCTTCAGCTTTAATGTAAAAGGCGGACGCTGTGAAGCCTGCAGTGGTGATGGTATTATTAAAATTGAAATGCACTTCCTGCCAGATGTTTATGTCCCTTGTGAAGTTTGCAAGGGTAAGCGCTATAATCGGGAAACTCTGGAAGTGAAGTATAAGGATAAGAGCATCTACGATGTACTGAATATGACAGTTGAGGAGGCAATGACGTTCTTTGAGAACGTTCCATCCATCAGAAGGAAGATAGAGACCTTATATGATGTCGGTCTTTCTTATATTCGTCTCGGACAGCCTTCCACCACTCTTTCCGGCGGAGAAGCACAGCGTATTAAGCTGGCTGCAGAGCTGAGTAAGCGCAGTACAGGTAAGACTATTTATATTCTGGATGAGCCTACCACCGGATTGCATTTTGCAGATGTTCAGAAACTGGTGGAGATTTTGCGTCGACTTTCGGATGGTGGAAATACGGTTGTTGTAATTGAACACAATCTGGACGTGATCAAGACCGCTGATTATATAATTGATATCGGACCGGAAGGCGGAGATGGCGGGGGAACAGTTGTTGCCAAGGGAACACCTGAAGAAGTGGCGAAGAATCCAGCTTCTTATACAGGACGTTATGTTGCGAAATATTTGAAGTGATTCTGATAATAAACCTCTTTCCAATTGAAGCATTTTTGTTTATAATGGTACGAAGACTATTAATTATGAAAAATCTATGAGACAATTATAAAGTCACATCTGCAGAATGTGGTGTTTATGATTACAGTTCGGAATGTGAATGGTAATCATTTACGGCACAATTCTTGCAGAGAAAGTGTGACAAAGTGTTTTGAGAGAAAGGGGAATTTAATGCCTGCCAGTGATATTGGAATTGACCTGGGAACCAGAAACAGTCAGGTATATTCCACTGGACGGGGGCTGGTAGTCAGTGAGCCGTCTATAGTGGTTTATGATAAGAACTCAGAGAAAATAAAAGCAATCGGTGAGGAAGCCAGACAGATGACCGGACATGTTTCATCAAATATGGAAGTAATCCGGCCAATCCGCCAGGGAGTGATCGTAGATTATACGGTTATGGAGAAGATGCTGAAGTATTTCATTTCCAAGGCAATGGGTCGCCATGCCTTTCGAAAGCCTAGAATCAGTATCTGTATCCCCAGCGGAACCACAGAGATTGAAAGAAAGGCAGTAGAGGAAGCTACTTATCAGGCCGGAGCAAGGGAAGTGTTTCTTGTGGAAGAGCCGATTGCAGCTGCAATTGGTGCCGGAGTAGATGTGACGAAGCCTTTTGGTAATCTGATTGTGGATATAGGAGGCGGAACCACTGATGTTGCCGTGATTTCCATGGCTGGCTCTGTTGTGTCTGCTTCCGTAAAGGTTGCCGGAGATAATTTCGACCAGGCAATCATGAGCTATGTGAGAAAAAATCACAGCCTTTTTATTGGGGAAGAGGCCGCTGAGAACATAAAAATAAAAATCGGAACTGCCTGCCAGGAAGCATCTCCGCGGATGCTGGAGGTAAAAGGCAGAAATGTGATCACCGGACTTCCCAAGGTTGTAACTCTGACTTCAGAAGAAATCCGTATTGCATTGAGGGATGCTACCAATCAGATTGTGGAGACTGTGCACGGAGTGCTTGAGAAAACTCCGCCGGAACTGGCTGCAGATATTGTAGACAGAGGAATTGTTCTCACAGGTGGCGGAGCATTGCTCCATGGAATGGACACCCTCATTGAGCAGAAGACCGGCGTAAGCACTCTGACTGTGCAGGATGCTATGTCTGCGGTTGTGGTGGGAACCGGTAAATATGCGGAAGTAATTACCAGGATGGAAGAATAATCTGATTGCTTTGAAAAGCGTAAACAGTAACATATAATTTGGCTATTCTGTTTTGCAAAAGATAAAATATTATGTAAACTATAATGAAAAGGGTACTGCGTTCTAGAGCGTGTTTGAAAAAGGCTTTCTGCAAAGTGGGGCGTGCAGATTGCGGGAATACTTCTTCAAACACATTCTAGCAGTGCCCTTTGGTTAGTGCTGGCGGCAGGAGAAGAACAAATGAGTGAGAAAGTTACAGGCTATATAGATCATGTCATATTCCGTAATGATGAAAATGGATATACAGTTATGGTTCTTAAGACCGCGGATTCAGAGGAAGAGCTGACTTGTGTAGGAACATTTCCTGACGTTACACAGGGTGTGACCATTGAAGCTGAGGGACAGTTTTCCCAGCATCATATATACGGCAGACAATTTAATATCCAGTCTTATGCGGAAAAGGCACCAGAGGACACCCAGGCTATGGAACGTTATCTGGGTTCCGGAGCGATTAAAGGGGTAGGTGCAGCACTTGCTGCCAGAATTGTGCGGTGTTTTGGCGAGGATACCCTTAGAATAGTGGAAGAAGAACCGGAAAGGCTGGCGGAAGTCAAGGGAATCAGTGAGAAGAAAGCCAGAGAGATTGCAGTACAGGTGACTGAGAAGGCAGATATGCGAAAAGCCATGATGTTTCTGCAGAAATATGGCATTTCCCTGAATCTTGGAGCAAAGATATATCAGAAATATGGTCAGTCCGTATACAGTGTGCTTCAGGAGAATCCCTATCGTCTGGCAGATGATATCTCGGGAGTTGGCTTTAAAATTGCAGACACCATTGCGTCACGTATTGGTATACATGCAGATTCAGATTACAGGATCCGCAGCGGTATGATGTATACTCTTCTCCAAGCTTCAGGGGAAGGACATGTATATCTTCCGAAGGACGAACTGTTTGACAGAGCTTCCCAGCTGCTTCAGGTAGATGTTTCTTATATGGAGAAACATCTGATGGATATGGCAATTGACCGGAAAGTTGTTTTAAAAGAGAATGACAGAGAGGTACTGGTTTATCCAAGCCAGTATTACCGCTTGGAACTGAATACAGCAAGAATGCTCACTGAATTAAATATCCGTTATCCACAGAATGAGCAGATGATGGAGCGAAGAATTGCCCAGATTGAGAAAGAAACAGGAACTGTTTTGGAGGAAATGCAGAAGAAGGCTGTTGTAGAGGCTGCTGGAAATGGCCTTTTTGTACTTACAGGAGGACCAGGTACCGGTAAAACTACCACGATCAATGCAATTATTCGTTTTTTCGAGGGCGAAGGCGCAACTCTTCGTCTGGCAGCACCTACAGGACGCGCAGCCAAGCGAATGACAGAAGCTACAGGTTATGAAGCACAGACAATACATCGGCTTCTGGAATTGAACGGTGTGCCGGATGAGGATGGCAGAGAGTCTCAGGGTGTTCATTTTGAACGGAATGCAGAGAATCCGCTGGATACAGATGTAATTATTATTGATGAGATGTCTATGGTGGATATTTTTCTTATGCATTCACTGCTTCTTGCGGTGACTGCGGGAACCAGGATCATTCTGGTAGGAGATGAGAACCAGCTGCCAAGTGTAGGTCCTGGAAATGTGCTGCGGGATATTATTCAAAGCGGCGTTTTTCCAGTAGTAGAACTGAAGAAAATTTTCAGGCAGGCCTCTCACAGTGATATTGTAGTAAATGCACACAAGATCCATAACGGAGAGCAGGTTTCCCTTGATAACAAAAGCCGCGATTTCTTTTTCCTGAAGAGATATGATGCCGATATTATTATCCGCGTGGTCATCGCACTGATTCAGGAGAAACTGCCGAAGTATGTGGATGCAAGACCTTTTGAAATACAGGTTCTGACTCCAATGCGAAAGGGGCTTCTGGGCGTAGAGAGGATGAACCAGATCTTACAGAGATACCTGAATCCACCAGAATCAGGTAAAAAAGAGAAAGAAATTGGAGACCGGCTTTTCCGTGAGGGAGACAAGGTTATGCAGATTCGGAACAACTATCAGCTGGAATGGGAAGTCCGGGGGAAATACGGAATTCCTGTAGAAGAAGGGGTGGGCGTATTTAATGGAGATACTGGCATTCTGAAGGAAATCAATGAATTTGCAGAGACTGCCACTGTGGAATTTGAGGATGGCCGTTTCGCTGACTATTCTTTTAAGCAGCTGGAAGAATTGGAACTTGCCTATGCTATAACCATACATAAATCCCAGGGCTCAGAATATCCGGCAGTTATTCTGCCGCTCCTTTCCGGCCCCAAGATGCTGATGAACCGCAATCTTTTGTATACAGGTGTTACAAGAGCACGGAAATGTGTTACTGTAGTTGGAAGTGAGGAGACTTTCGGGGAGATGATCCGCAATGAGAAGCAACAGAAACGTTACAGCTCTCTTTGGGCAAGGATACAGGAACTTTCTGGATCTGTTGTATCCAAGACGGTGTCCTCTGTGTCACAGGATTCTTAGGAGCAGCCATCAGTTGATCTGTCTGGACTGTGCCGGAGATTTAAGACCTGTATCGGGGCCACGGTGTTACAAATGCGGAAAACCGGTAAATGGAGATGAAGAATACTGCAGGGACTGCGGCGCCCATCCAGGCGCTTTTGACCAGGGACGCGGGATTTTTCTCTATGATGACCGGATGAGATACTCTATAATGAAATATAAATATTTTGGTTGTCAGGAATACAGCCGCTTTTATGGAAAAGCATTGTATATTTACGGAAAAGATATGCTTGCATTATGGAAGCCGCAGATAATCATTCCGGTTCCGCTTCATAGAAGAAAACAGCGCATAAGAGGGTTTAATCAAGCTGAACTTCTGGCGAAAGAACTGTCCCGTTATGCTGGGATTCCTGTAGATACTGCTATTCTAAAAAAGTGCCATGCTACCCGATCACAGAAAAAACTGGATGCGGCTGAAAGAAAGAAGAATCTTCAAAAAGCTTTTCAGGTTGTAGGAAATCCTGCAGGAATGCGTATCTTGCTTATTGATGATGTATATACTACTGGAAGTACCATGGATGTGCTGGCAAAGCTTCTGCTGGAAAAGGGAGCATCCCATGTATATTTTCTCACGCTGTGTATTGGAAACAACAGGTAAAAAAATACTTTTCATGGCATGGGATATATGATACAATCATCCTGTATGAGTATAGCTTTTCAGCTTTAAAAGAAACGCATAAGGAGCCATTTATGATAAACGAAGAAAAAGTAAAGATAATGGACCGGCTTGCTGTATATGAGAAACAGGAAGGCAGAAAGTATCTTCCAGTAAGCAAGTACTACAGGAGTGACTATATTGGTCTGGCGCTGATTAAGAATTTCTTTCTTGTAACAATTGGATATGGATTGATACTGGCTGTGATTGCAGCGTATAATTTGGAATATCTGCTGGATAATGTGCACAAGATGGATCTGATCTCTCTTGGAGTTGTAGTCCTGGGGGGATATATAGGGATATTGGTATTATATTCTGTGCTGACATATATCCAGTACACTGTGAAGTACCATAAGGCGAAGAAGAGTGTAAAACAGTATTACACTCAGCTGACGAAATTAGAGAAAATCTATACTCGTGAAGAAAAGAAATTCGCAGGACGTGAAATGTCAGGAGGATATAGAAAATGACAGCATTACTTGAGTTAAAGCAGAAAATAAAAGAAATATACGGACAGTATGAAATGTATATCCTGCCTGTAATGAAGTTTGTTCTTGCACTGGTTTATTTCCTGTGGATCAATGCGAATATGGGATATATGTCTCGCCTGAATAATGTATTTTTAGTACTGATCCTGGCATTGATCTGTTCCATTTTGCCGTCTTCCGCTATGATGTATATTGGTTTTGTGCTGATCCTTGTTCACAGTTATGCACTTGGAATTGAAATTGCGGCATTTATGCTTGTTCTGATCCTTCTGATGATGATCTTTTTCCTGAGGTTCAGTGGTGAACAGAATGTAACATTTGTATTTACACCGCTTTCCTTTGCATTCAGCCTTCCGGCATTACTTCCTATTGGAAGCGGACTTATGGAGAGCAGTTTATCTGCAATTCCGGCTGGCTGCGGTGTGGTTATGTATTATTTTATCCGTTTTTTAAGATCACAGTCAACAATTCTTGTGAATCCGGATCTGGAGATGACAGATAAGCTGCAGATCATGGCTGACGGTCTGGTACAGAACTGGGGAATGTGGATTGCAGTTGTTGCTTTTGTAGCAGTTATCCTTCTGGTACATCTGATCCGTACCCGCTCTTTTGATCATGCATGGAGGATATCTATTATTACAGGCGGTGTTGCCTATGTGTTTATAATGCTTGTTGGAAGTTTTGGAATGAACCTGAATGCAACTGTTGCAATGGTTCCGCTTCTGATCTGTACGATTGCAGCTGTTCTCCTGGCACTTGTGCTTGAGTTCTTTGCATTTGGAGGAGATTACAGCCGTGCAGAGCGTCTGGAGTATGAGGATGATGAGTACTTCTATTATGTAAAAGCAGTTCCCAAGGCTTCTGTTGCAACTTCCGAGAGAAGTATTAAGAAAATAAATGCAGAACCTGTTCGTGAAGAGCGCAAGGCAGAGGACAACTCTGGTACTTATGCCAATCCAATCTTCCGACAGGATGAGAAGCCTAAAAGAAAGAAAGCTTCTCCAGCAGCAGACAGAAAGCCAAGACAGGCAGAGAAACCTGCTGCTAAGGATATTGATTTTGAAAAAAAGCTTGAAGAATCTCTTAAAGATCTTTAAGGTTACTGCTTGGCAGTGAATGGTAACAAAGAAAGGAGTACACTATGCAGGATATGGCAGTCAGATTATCAGGATATTTGTCAAAACTCTCCCTGCCCAGTCTGGGAGTAACAGACATACTGGAGATTGCCCTGATTTCCTTCTTTATCTATCAGTTTATGGTGTGGATCAAGTTTACCCGCGCTTATACTCTGTTGAAGGGAATTCTGATAGTACTCCTTTTTATTTTATTTGCATATGTGTTGAAAATGAATACGATCCTCTGGATCATTAAGAATCTTTCTACTATACTTCTTACCAGTGTTGTTGTTATTTTCCAGCCAGAACTTCGGAAAATGCTGGAGCAGCTGGGACAGAAGAAGTTTATGGCTTCTATTTTCCCTTTGGATGCCGGCAAAGAGGTACAGGAAAGGTTTACAGATAAAACAATCAATGAGCTTGTGAAGGCATGTTTTGACATGGGAGAAGTAAGAACTGGCGCATTGATCGTCATTGAGCAGAATATCCGCTTAAGTGAATATGAGCGCACAGGAATCAATGTGGATGCAGTTCTTACAAGTCAGCTCCTGATCAATATTTTTGAACATAATACACCACTCCATGATGGCGCTGTCCTGGTGCGTGGCAATCGAATTGTAGCAGCTACCTGTTATCTGCCTCTTTCCGATAATATGGAGCTGAGCAAACAGCTTGGAACCAGACACAGAGCTGGTGTGGGAATTAGTGAAGTAAGTGATTCCCTGACAATTATTGTTTCAGAAGAAACCGGGCAGGTGTCCATGGCCCAGAACGGACAGCTCAGCAGAGGTCTTACCAGTGCTGAACTGAGATCTGCATTGATCAAGGCTCAGAATAAAAAGGTTGTAACTAACAGTAAACTGCGTCATCTGTTGAAAGGAAGAATGAGACATGAAGAAGACAAAGCTGACTAGGAATTTTACCTTGAAGATCATGTCTGTTTTCATCGGATTTCTGATCTGGTTTATTGTGGTAAATGTGGACAATCCGGTATCCAGTAAAAGTATCACCATTGCCGGAGAAAATGTAGAACTCCAGAATACGGCTTATGTGGATAGTGCAAACATGATGTGTATGCAGGATGATGATCCGGATCCTATAAGGGTTACAATCACAGGAGAGAGAAGACTTCTTTCCAGGATTACTCAGACCAATATAACCTTGACGGCAGATCTGCAGCAGGCAGGAAGCCTTGATACAGATCCGGTTATGGTTCCAATCACTGCCTCCTGTCCGGGAATCAGCCCCGAGAATATTAAAGTGACACCACAGTATCTCAGTGTCAGACTGGAAGAAAAAGTAACACAGGAGTTTCTGGTTAATGTAAATTACGGTTCCAGCCAGCCGGGCAAGGGCTACGAGGTTGGTTCCCAGACTGCAAGTCCGGAGAAAGTTAAAATTACAGGTCCGAAATCTCTTGTGAATAAAATTGATAAAGTAAATGCGACCGTTGATGTTGATGGCCGAACAAAGGATTTTTCCGAAGAGGCAGAACTGAATATTATTGATAAGAATCAGGACAGTCTTGCCGGAAGAATGGCTTATCTCACCATAGATAATACCAAAGTTGTTGTTACAACTAAATTTTGGAAGATTCGCACAGGCGTTAATATTGGTGCGGACTATGTAGGTGTGCCGGCAGATGGCTATCAGGTGGAGAGTGTGACTACTGTTCCGGATACTGTAAGTATTGCGGGAACAGATGAGGCATTGGAGACTCTGAAGCAGAATGACAACACGATCTGGATAGGCGGTACTGATATTGATATTACAGGAGAGACAACTGATATTGAGAAGAAAGTCAGTCTGAAAGATGTGCTTCCTGAGGATGTGAAGCTGACAAGCGGAACCAGTGAGGACGTTTGGGTGAAGGTAAGTATTTTACCTATTGGAAGTCATTCATATGGTCTTCCCTCCAATCAGGTTACGGTAGATAACCTTGCTGATAATCTTCTGGTAACATTTGGAACAGATAAGATTGAAATCCGCGTGAAAGCAACAGCTGGAGAGCTTGATGACTTTAATCTTGACGAAGTGAAAGCTTCTGTTGATCTGAAGGATATGGAAGTAGGAAGCTATCAGATCCCTGTGACTGTGAAGCTGCCTAAGGGATTTGAACTTCTGGATGATGTGGTTGCAGATGTGACTATATCAGAAGTTTCCAATTCAGATACTAATAATGAATGAGCTGTTGTTTACGGATAACGTTTGGCGAAATATATTGCCATGGATCTAGAGAACAGCAGCAATAAGGGAGAGAAACTATGGTAAGTGAGAAAGTAAGGGTGAACAATCCTTCCGGCCTTCATTTACGACCGGCAGGCATTCTTTGTAAGGAAGCTATGAAATATAAATCTCTTATAACATTTCAGTATGGTCAGGGGTCTGCCAATGCCAAAAGCGTGCTCAGTGTTCTGGGCGCGTGTGTGAAATGTGGTGATGAGATTACTATATTTTGCGAAGGCGAGGACGAAACAGAGGCTTTAAGAAATCTTGTAACTGTTATCAACAATGGTTTAGGAGAATAAGATTTACAACGTTACAATAGGGAGGCATAAAAGTGAAAAAGAGAGTAGCAGCCGCAGTTTTAGGGATTATGTTAAGTGTGTCCATGGGTCTGGAAGTTCCAGCCGCAGCTTTGGATAGCGGATTTGAATCCGGATTTACATCTGAACAGGCAGCAGATGTGCAAACAGAAGACGGAGCAGAAGCAGTACAGCCGTCTGAGGATACAGAGGCACCTGCGGATACGGCAGCAGCTGAGAAGCAGCAGGCACAGGAAAGCCAGGACAAGGAAGAACATACAGACAGTGAAAATTCAGGAGAAAGTACAGATGGTTTTTCCGATGGCTTTACTTCAGGTGAAACAGTGGAGGAGAATGGAGGTACTGCTCCGGTAGATGGATTTGAAGCTGTTCCTGAAGGCACATTGGATGGGACTCAGGAAGTACAGGCAGATAATTCAGACGGAGTATTTGACTGGAAAGAATGGGAGCAGACAGCTGATGGTTTTAAGCTTCGCAAGAAGAAATCAGCTGTAAGTGCAGCTGCTGAGGCTCAGAATGTGGCTGGTTCTGATGAGATTCAGGCTTTTGATGAAGTCCAGGAGAATGGCGAAGCAGCAGGTACGGAAAGTGTAGAGGCTGAAGGAACAGCTGCCCAGACTGAATATTATACTGCAGCAGATGGCATTGTAGAGATTACTACAAGAAACGAGGCTGGAGCAGTTCATACAGGAAGTTATCTGTTTGATGCCAATGGATTTCTGGTTACTGGCATTAAGACTTTAGCTGGAACGGAGAGTGCAAATGGGGCTGTTGGTGAATTCTATTTTACAGCTTCCGATAGTGCACAGGCATATACAGAATATAATGGACAGGGTGCTGCACTGGTTCCGTGGAAGACCACACTTGGTCAGATGAAGAAGGATTACTGGCTGTGGAACAAAGAAAGCAGAAACTTCCATTATTATGGCGCAGATGGTAAGGCATTAACCACTGCACAGCTGGATGAAGCCGCCAAGGCAAATAATACATATACAGGATATTATAAGATCAATGATGAGTATTATTGTCTGGATGAGAATGGAACACCACGTACAGGGGATGTTACTCTGACAGTAAACGGAGTAGCTGCACAGTACTACTTCCAGCCAGCAGAAACAGATCAGGAAATTCCAGGAAAGATGTACCGTGATGGATGGAAGAGTTTTGCAGGAACAGCCGGTGAGCAATGGAAATATTATGATTCCGGTGAGCTGGACAGCAGTAAGATTGGACAGCTTATGGTTCATGGCGTTATTGTAACAGAGCTTGACGGACATAAAGATGCGGAAAATTCCTATCTGATCGATAAGAATGGCTATCTTCTTAAGAAGACTATGAAGAAAGCCACAGATGGCAAATATTATCTGACAGATAAGAATGGCTGTATTTATAAGAATCGTATTGTCACTTATAAAAAGAAACAATATTATGTAACAGAAACTGGTGCAAGAGCAAACTGGAAAAAGGTATGGCATCGCTGTCCTGGGGCTGGAAACAGAATGTACTATTTTGGTTCTACTGCTGGCCGGATCGTGAAGAAAACCGGATGGCAGAAAGTAACCACCTCTAAGGGGAAATTCTATGGCTGGTTCCTGTTCAATAAAAAAGGAAAGCATTATGCCAATACACTGAGAAACGGATATTATTTCAAAGCTGACGGAAGACTTGCCAGCGGAGTTACCGTGATCAATGGCAAGAGTTATTTCTTTAAACCATCTACATCTAATACAAGAAATGGCCAGATGGTTAAGAATGAAATGTTTGTTTACAAGAAAAAAACATATTTTGCAGACTCTAAAGGTGTACTTCGCAAGAGCGGATGGCAGAAGATTGATGGAAACTGGTATTACTTCAAGAATATGAGTCTTGTGAAGAATGCATTCGTGAAGAAAGGCAAAAAATATGGATATGTAGATGCCACTGGTAAGTTCACTACAGGCTGGGTGGTTGTAGACAATTCCCAGAATCTGGTTCGTTACATTAACCCGGATAAGAAGGGCTTTGTGCAAAATGAATCCAAGTGGATTGATGGCAAGCTGTATTACTTTGATAAGAATGGTTACAGAATCAATGACGTGACAAATATTTACAAATCAGGATATACAGTTGAAGTGGATCGTGTAAATGGTGTTATGACAATTTATGCAGATGCGAACCGTACAATTCCGGTTAAGACCATTCGTGTTTCAGTAGGCAATCCTGGAACAGATACTCCGACAGGCAGATATAAACTGACAAGATACAGCAGATGGCAGGCGCTTATGGGACCGTCCTGGGGACAGTATGGTACTCATGTAGATGGTGCTGGTCAGGGCGGAATTTTCGTCCACTCTATTGCATGCGGCTCAGCAAACAGCTATAATTTACCGGTTAGTGCATATCTTAAGCTTGGAAGCCCGGCTTCCCATGGCTGTATCCGTACCTGTGTTGCCGATGCAAAATGGGTATATGAGAACTGCAATGGTTCCACCATTTATATTTTCGATGGAACCTATAAGTCTGACGAAGTATTCAAAGGACCGCTGGGACGTCGCGCAATTACACCGCTGAAGGGAATTAAGAATGGCGGATACTACGATCCGACCGATCCAGCAGCTTAATAGCTTACTCTGAAAGATATTTGTTGATAAAAAAAACGACATAAAAAGCCAAAAAGAGTGTCTTAAAATTATCAGATTTGATGATTTTAAGGCACCTTTTTACTGTTTTGGAGAATAACATTGAAATTTGAAAATGGAAACTGTATAATAACAAAGTAACACATTTTTAACATCTTGTAAGAAACAAGCGAATAAGGGAAAACGGTAAACACTACTGGTCCGGTAAGGAACGTAACCTGAAACTGTTTATCAGGAGGAGATATGGGAAAATGGAAAAAATGGCTGTCTGCCGGTTTATTTACAGCTATGCTTGGAACTGCAATAATTGCAGGACCAACTGCAGATGTAAGTGCCAATGCAGGAAATAAGCCATATAATATTGAAAATGTTTCACCAGATGCGCATCTGGCACCAAGTGTAGGAGATTCCTCTTCCAAGACAAGCTCAAAGGCATGGCACAAAATTGACGGAGTCTGCTACAATGGAAGTGGAAAGAAAGTAGAAGGAGCCATTACCAGAGGTATGGATGTCTCAGAATGGCAGGGAAAGATCAATTGGAAGGAAGCCAAGAAAGATCTGGATTTTGCCTTTGTGCGTATTTCCTATGGAACCAGACATCTGGATGATTATTATGCCTATAATATGACTGAGGCAGAAGCAGCAGATGTGCCGGTAGGAACTTATGTATACAGTCTTGCCAAGACAAACAAAGAAGCACTTGCTGAAGCGCAGCTGGCCATTCGTCAGATGCAGGGACATAAGGTTTCCTATCCGGTAGCTTTTGACCTGGAAGATGAAGCTACATTGGGAACCTTGACTAGAAAGGAAATTTCCCAGATAGCTCTCACATTCTGTGATGAGATTCGCAAGGCAGGATATACACCAATTCTCTACATGAATCTGAATTGGTATAATAATTTTGTAGACTGGAATGTTCTGGAAGGCTCCGGTCTGGATGTCTGGATTGCAAGCTACGGAGATACAATTCTTGCACCGAGCGCCAGCAAATACAAATACACCATCTGGCAGTGCACAGCTGGTGATGAAGTTCCAGGTATGATCAGTACCAAGAAGCTGATCAGTGGAGTTCCCAAAGAGAACAATGTGGATCTGAACTTTGGCTATGTAGATTATACAACCAAGATTGTTCCCAGATGGAATTCTCAGGAAGGCTATACCCCTGCAAAACAGCCGTTATATTCAGATCCCAAGCTTCACAAGAATGGCTGGACCACTGTTAAAAGCAGAAAATATTACTACACAAATGATAAAAAGGCCAAAGGCTGGCTGGAAATTGATGGCAAGTATTACTGCTTTAGTTCCGTAGACGGACACTTATATAAAAGCAAGCTGATCAAGAAAGACAGCACTGCTTATTACGTGGACAAAAACGGTGTACGTGTAGAAAATAAAGTTGTGACAAAGAAAGGCAAGACCTACTATTTCGGAGCAGATGGCAAAGCCCTGACAGGTATGCGCAAGGTGGGCAGGAAATATTATTATTTTAGCACTACATCCTTTGCTATGGAAAAGAATTACAAATATGTAGCAGCTAACGGCAGCATTTACTATTTTGGAAGTAAAGGTTACCGTGCAAAGAACAAGTTTATCACCCTCACAGAGAATGGCAGGAAGAATACTTACTATTTTGGAAAAAATGGAAAGGCTTATAAGGGCTGGTACACCATCAAAGGAAAAAAATATTATTTCTACCGCGGAACGGGTGCCGGCGCAGGAGTACGTGCGCAGAACGTGAGCCTGACCAGTGCAGATGGACTCGTTTCCGTATTTAACAAAAATGGTGTATGTACCAAACAGTACAGATTGGATGAACAGTAACCGCAACCAATAATCTTGATTTATCAGACGGAATCATGTATATTAGAGCGTGTTTGAAAAATCTCCCATAAATTGTGACACACATCTTGCAGAAAAACTTTTTCAAACATGCTTTAAGAAGTCGATAAGACTGTAAATTTGACTGAATATAAAATGAAAGATAAATAAGGAGAAAAGAAAATGGGAAAAATTAAAGTAACAAATTGTGATGATATTGAAGGATTAAAAGTAATTGAGCCAACCGTATTTGGAGATTCCAGAGGTTATTTTATGGAGACTTACAATTACAATGACTTCAAAGAGGCAGGAATTGACGTAGAATTCGTACAGGATAATCAGTCCAGCTCACGTTATGGTGTTCTTCGCGGTCTCCATTTCCAGCTTCATTATCCACAGGACAAACTTGTCCGCGTAGTAAACGGAGAAGTGTTTGATGTGGCTGTAGATTTAAGAGAGGGCTCCAAAACTTATGGAAAATGGTACGGAGTTGTTCTTTCAGCAGAGAATAAGAAACAGTTTTTTATTCCGAAAGGATTTGCACATGGCTTCCTGGTTCTTTCTGAGAATGCGGAGTTTACTTATAAATGCTCCGATTTTTATCATCCAAACGATGAGGGCGGTCTGATCTGGAATGATCCGGACATCAATGTACAGTGGCCGATTCCGGAAGGTATGGAGCTGATCTTCTCTGACAAGGATCAGAAATGGGGCAGCTTTAAGGAACTTAACAGATAGGAGACTGTAAATGCTTAAGTCTATTTTTTCCCTGCCGGCGGATTTATATAAAAACCGCCGGCTGGTTATGAAACTGGCAAAAAATGATTTCAAGACCCGATATGCAGGTTCTTATTTTGGAACCTTCTGGGCTTTCGTTCAGCCGGTGGTAACAATTCTGGTATACTGGTTTGTATTTTCAGTGGGGTTCCGGTCCAACACAGATGAACTGGGAGTCCCTTTTGTGCTTTATCTGGTAGCTGGTATTGTGCCCTGGTTTTTCTTTTCTGATGCGCTTTCCGGAGGTACCAATTCGCTTCTGGAATACAATTACCTTGTAAAAAAGGTAGTATTCAACATTAGCGTCCTTCCGGTGGTAAAAATAATTTCTGCTTTATTTGTACATGGCTTTTTTGTACTTCTGGCAATTATTCTTTATATATGTAACGGAAGATTTCCAGACTGGTACTACCTTCAGATATTGTATTATAGTGCATGCGTCTTTTTCCTTGTTCTGGGACTTTGCTATGCTACCAGTGCAATAGCAGTCCTTTTCCGCGATCTGAACCAGATTATTGGTATCGGATTACAGGTTGGAGTATGGTTGACTCCTATTATGTGGGTGTCAGAGAGCATGATCGGTGCCAACAGCCTTCTATACAAAATTCTTCAGCTGAATCCTGTATTTTATATTGTATCAGGATATCGTGACGCATTTATTATCAAGCGCTGGTTCTTCGAAAGACCAGTCTGGACATTATATTTCTGGATATTTGCCATTTGCTGCTTCCTGTTTGGAAACTGGATCTTTAAGCGGCTTCGGGTTCATTTTGCAGATGTTCTGTAAATAGGAGAAAAGCAGTTATGAATCGAAATGTATTCAGCGAAGAAGGCATGTTCGATGAAGTACAGAACTGTAGAGGAACTGAGCAGTTACAAAGCGGATAGAAAAGAAAGGAAACAACGTGGAAAGTAAAAACGCCATTGAAATAAGAAATTTGTCCAAGATGTATAAGCTCTATAACAGACCACTGGACCGCCTGAAGGATTCTCTGGGGCTTAGTCGTAAGAAGCTGTATAAAGAGCATTATGCACTTAAGGATGTTAGTTTTGATATTGGAGAAGGAGAATGCGTTGGTATTATTGGAACAAACGGCTCCGGAAAATCCACTATTCTGAAAATTATTACCGGTGTACTGGCTCCTACAGCCGGAACCGTAACCGTAAATGGAAGAATTTCGGCTCTTCTGGAACTGGGAGCCGGATTTAATCCGGAATATTCTGGTATGGAAAATATTTTCCTGAATGGTACCATGTTAGGTTTTTCCGAAGAAGAAATCAACGCAAGGCTGGATGAAATCCTCAGTTTTGCTGATATTGGTGATTTTATCCATCAGCCGGTAAAGACCTACTCCAGTGGTATGTTTGTACGCCTGGCCTTTGCTGTGGCTATCAACATAGATCCGGAGATCCTGGTAGTGGATGAAGCACTTTCTGTAGGTGATGTATTTTTTCAGGCGAAATGCTATCATAAGTTCGAGGAATTTAAGAAACAGGGCAAAACTATTTTGTTTGTAAGTCACGACCTGGGAAGCATTTCCAAATACTGCGATCGTGTTATTCTTTTGAATCAGGGTGTCATGCTGGACGAGGGCACGCCTAAAGCTATGGTAGACATGTATAAGCAGCTTTTGGTACATCAGGATCCGGTGAAACAGGCAGAAGGCTCAGAGACAAAGAAAGAAGACTGGAAACAGGGATTCCTTGTGAACCCGAACACATTGGAGTATGGGGAAAAACAGGCTGAGATCACAGACTTCGTTGTAATGGATTCCAAGAGCCTTCAGACCAACACGATCGAGAAGGGGTCTAAATTTCAGATTAAAATGCGCATTCATTTTCATGAAAGCATTCAGCAGCCTATTATGGCTTTCACATTCAAGAATATTCAGGGAACTGAGATCACAGGAACCAACACTATGTATGAAGGTGTGAATGTGGAACACACAGACGCAGGGGATGAGTGTGTAGTGGTTTTTGAGCAGAAAATGGATATGCAGGGTGGGGAATATCTTCTCTCCTTTGGCTGTACCGGCTATCGGAATGGAGATTTTACCGTATTCCATCGTTTATATGATGCATGCAACATAACTGTGGTTTCTTCCAAAAATACAGTTGGATTCTACGATATGAATTCCAAAGTGTGGATAGAGGAATAATAAAATATGCAGGAAAAAATCGGAAACGTAACATTAGATTATGAATATTACCCAGGCGAGGATCTGTACAGTGATGGTCCTGTGGAAGAAGAACTTCTGGAAATTGCGAAAAATTATCAGGAGAAGGAACTAAACCAGTTGATCTATGAGCGAAACAGCTGGCCGGTCCTTTATCATTTTTCACATATTCGCCAGAATATTCTGGAGTGGCTTCCTATCACAAAAGAACAGAAGGTTCTGGAAATCGGGTCCGGATGTGGACCGATCACAGGAGTTCTCGCGCGAAAAGCCAAAAGTGTCACCTGTATCGATCTGTCAAAAATGCGCAGCACCATCAATGCATATCGAAATCGCGAATGTGATAATGTGAAAATTATGGTAGGAAATTTTCAGGATGTGGAGAGTAGCCTTACTGAGAAATATGATTACATTACCCTGATCGGTGTGTTTGAATATTCCCAGGGCTATATCGGGACAGCACAGCCTTATGTGGAAATGCTCCGACGCATTGCCCGCCATCTGGCACTGGGAGGCAGAATCGTGATCGCGATTGAGAACCGACTTGGCCTGAAATACTGGGCCGGCTGCACCGAAGATCATGTGGGAAAATATTTTGAAGGACTGGAGAACTATCCGGATACCAGAAGTGTGCGGACTTTTTCCAGAAAGGAACTGTCTGATATTATTGACCAGGCTGGTGAATTTAAGACCACTTTCTATTATCCATATCCGGATTATAAATTCCCGATGACTATTTATTCAGACAAGCGTCTGCCGAAGAAAGGCGAGCTTCGGGATAATTTCTGCAATTTTGACCGTAACAGAATACAATTGTTCAATGAGGGAAAAGTATACGATTCCCTCACTGATGCAGGACTTTTTCAGGAATTTTCCAATTCATTCCTGGTGATTGTGGAAAGGAAGGAAAACAAATGAAAGAGATTATTTTCAGTAAATATTCCAATGAAAGAAGCCGTTCCTTCGCAATTCGCACTGACATTGTGGAAGAAGATGGGAAAAGATGGCTGGAGAAAAAATGGCTGTATCCGGAAGGAAAAGAACATGTTCTTCGCATGAAAAAATGGAATCAGAAGCTTGATCAGATGTATGGGGAAGTTCCGTTTCTGAGCAACAAGTGCGAGATAGGCGAAGACTGTGCTTATTTTGAGTATCTGGAACAGGAGAATCTTGCAGAATATCTGGATGATCTGCTGGGAAAGGGAGAAAAGGAAAAAGCTGAGAAAATTTTTACGGAATATCTGGAAAACGTACAGAAGCTTCACAGCAAAAAGCCGTTCACAATAACTGAGGAATTCAAAAATGTTTTCGGTGATGTGCCTATGCCTGGCGGACTGACATGTACAGATGTTACGAATATTGATATGATCTGTGACAATGTTGTAATGACCCGTCCATATACACTTCTGGACTATGAATGGACATTTGAGTTTCCTGTTCCCTGTGAATTTGTACTGTATCGGATCATCCATTACTATATACAGACGCATAAAGTGCGTGAAGTGCTGAATGCAGCCGGATTTTATGAGAAATTTGGTATTTCAGAAGTGATGAGAACCAGTTTTTCCAGAATGGAAAGCGGTTTTCAGGTATATATCACAGGCACGCATGTTCCTATGAGGGAGATGTATGCCACAATGACTCCAGGGGTGGAATATTTGTCCCTGAGTAATCTGGGACCGCTGCAGGTATATTTCGCGGAACAAAGAGGTATGTATTCCGAAGCAAGTTCTGTAAAAAGGCCTATTATGGCCGGAAAGGTAAAATGCACCTTGAATCTGCCGAAAAGCTGCAGGTTTATAAGAATTGATCCAGGTGATCATCCGTGTACGGTACATCTTGCAGCAATCCGCTTTGACAGGATGCCTGCTTCCATGGATGGGGTTCTGACACCCGATGGAACAATCTGCGGCAGCTGGGCCTTCCTTTCACGGTTTGATCCCTGCATTGTAGATATAGAGGTTCCGGAAGGTGCTAAGAATCTTACACTGAACCTGGAGATTGATGAGGCAAAAGAAGATATGCTGAATGAGATCCGTGCCCTTGAGGTGAGAAGCCACAGTCTTAAAGGAGTGCTTGGAGAGCGGGCGAGAGAAGCAGTGGACCGTCTGAAAAATGGTCGGGAATCTTCTGCAAAGAAAGGAAAGTAGAATGAATCAAAAGGTAATGCTGGTTGAAAAAGAACGGTTTCTTTTGAATGATAATTGCAAATATATGATCACAGGAAGGGTTTCAAAGGAAGCAGATATAGAGTGTTATCTGGATGGTATCCGCCTTCCTTCTGAGGCAAACCTGATTACTGTGATGACCGGATTTATGAGGGCTGTGGAGACGAAAAATCCAGGAGGCAAATGGGTGGAGGTACTAGTTACCCTGCCTGAAAATCTGCAGAATTACAAAAAACTTGAGGTATACGCTGTTAACGGAAAGGAGCGTTTCCTCTGGTATAAGATGAAAACTCCGGATCTTATGAGAAAACAGGGAAAACCTCAGCTTTTTGTTGATGGGGAATCTATAGTCAGAGAGCAGAAGAAGGTGATACTTGCCGGCTGGGCAGTAGGAACTACACCTGTTTCCCTGCAGGTATATGACGAAAATAAAAAGCCTGTGAAAATAACCCTGAAGCGGAATACCCGAATGGACGTGGCTGAAATGTTTCGGGAATGCGAAGTGAATAAGGATTGCGGATTCCATATCCAGGCAGAAAATGTATCTGGAAAGAAGGCTTATCTTGTTGCAAAGGATGAGAACGGAAAAAAGGCAGTCTACCAGATTGGTATTTCAAAGGGCGAACGCTTTAAGGCAAAAGCCAGCCTTTATTCGAAAAAGGCAATGGAGAATTATCGTTCCAATGGTATTCATACTGTGATCCGGAAGTCTCTGATCAAGCTGGAAGCGTTGAGCAAGGGAGACGGTCTTTACCAGACCTGGCTGAAGGAGAACAGGGTTACTAAGAAAGAACTGAATCAGCAGAGAAAGACTGTTTTTCAGGAGAACATTAAGTTTAGCCTTGTGGTTCCTCTCTATAAGACGGATAAGTATCTTTTGAAGGCTCTTGTGGATTCTGTGCTGGCGCAGACATACAGCAACTGGGAACTTTGTCTTTCAGATGGAAGCGGAGCAGATTCTCCAATCCGCAGTATTCTGGAAGAGTATCAGAAAAAGGATCCAAGGATCAAAGTTGTTTTCAATGACAAACAGCTGCAGATTTCAGACAATACAAATGCTGCTATTGGAATTGCCACTGGAAATTATATTGCATTTGCAGATCATGATGATACCCTGGCAGAGGAAGCTTTTTATCAGATGGCAAAGGAGATCTCACAGCATCCGGAGGCGGATCTTATTTATTCTGATGAGGATATTATTGATATAAGAGGAAATCGGCTTTTCCCTCATTTTAAGCCAGATTTTAACCCTGATTATCTGTGCTGCGTAAATTATATCTGCCATCTGGTGGTTGTAAAGAGAACGCTTCTCGACCGAACAGGGCTTCTGCGGCCAGAATATGACGGTTCTCAGGACTTTGATTTTCTGCTTCGCTGCACGGAGCATACAGACAGTGAGAAAATCCGCCATATTCCCAAAATTCTGTATCACTGGAGAAGCCATGAGGGTTCCACAGCGGGAAATCCGGATGACAAGCCATATGCAGTGATCGCAGGAGAAAAGGCACTTGCAGGGCATTATGAGCGCATGGGAATTAAGGCAGAGGTGGAATACACTGGATGCCCGGTCGTTTTCAGAACCCATTTTGTTATAGAGGGTGACCCGAAGGTATCCATTCTGATTCCGAATAAGGATCATACAGAGGATCTGAATAAATGTGTGACTTCCATTCTGGAGAAGAGCACCTGGAAAAATATCCAGATTATCGTAATTGAGAATAACAGTGAGAAGGAAGAGACCTTCCACTATTATGAGGAACTTGAGAAGCGGTATCCTCAGGCAAAAGTGGTTACATGGGATGGTCCCTTCAACTATTCAGCAATCAACAATTTTGGTGCAAAATATGCGGATGGAGATTATTTACTTCTGTTGAATAATGATACAGAGGTTATTACTCCAGAGTGGCTGGAGAACATGATGGGCTATTGCCAGAGAGAGGATGTGGGCATTGTAGGTGCCAAGCTCCTTTACCCGGATAATACGGTTCAGCATGCTGGTGTCGTGGTAGGAATCGCAGGTTTTGCAGGACATATTCTTACCGGATATGACAGATATGCCACAGGATATTTGTGGAGACTGGCAACTACACAGGATGAGAGCGCAGTAACAGGTGCCTGTCTGATGGTGAAGCGAAGCGTTTTTGAGGAGCTTCATGGTCTGGATGAAAGCTTTGCAGTGGGACTGAATGATATTGATTTCTGTCTTAGGGCAAGGGCACTTGGTAAACTGGTCGTATTTACTCCGGAGGCATGCCTGTACCATTATGAATCTAAGTCACGTGGACTGGAGAATACACCGGAGAAGAAGGCGCGTCTTCAGAAAGAGGTGGATCATTTCCGGGAACGTTACAGAGATTTTCTGAAAAAAGGTGATCCGTATTACAATCCGAATCTGAGTATTGTGAGAGGGGATTGTGCATTCAGGATGGCGTATGAGAAGAAGGATGAAATAGTTTGATGCAGAACTAAGATAAAAACCCAGTCGGGAGAGGAAGATACCCTGTCCCGACTGGGTTTTTTATTAGGATTTTACAATTTTCACGATCCTCCAGATCAAAAGAATCAGAAGAAGTAAGAATACACCGGCAATTACAAAATACGGAATTTCAGTGTGATTATCGGAGTAGTCCTTGGCCGCCTGCATGTGCTGCTGACCTTCCTGGACGGAGGCAGTATCATCAGACTGAACAACTTCAAGGACTGCAGATCCCACAGAAGTGCCGTTAAAAAGGTAGGTGCGGTCAATCTGGTCGCCGTTCTGGGAATCTTCTGTGGTAAGGCTATCGGCACCGGTGCCGGCTGGAACTACTACATCACCGCCGGAGATAATGCTGAAATCGCTGTCTCCAAGGGATAAAGTTACAAACTGATCGAATCCATAATTGAGAATAGAGGCTGCATCAGGAGCTGTCTGACCGGAAGCACCTTTCAGGACTACGCTGATCAGAGTCATGCCATTTCGCTGGGCTGCACATACCAGTGTACTTCCAGAGGCTTCCGTATAACCTTCCTTACCGCCGATACATCCTTCGTAAAATCCGGTGCTGCCAGTATCTGTCATGGTGAATTTGCTGGTCAGGTTACGGGCTGCCGCTTTATTGGTGGCAGGGATCGTGTAACTGGTGGCTGCTGCGATGGTTCTGAAAGACTCATTCTGGATGGCGGCCTGCATGATCAGCGCCATGTCGTGGGCCGTAGTGTGCTGGTTGTCATCCGGAAGTCCGGTGGGATTCGTGAATACGGTATTGGTACATCCAAGCTCCTGCGCTCTGGTATTCATCTGCTGGACAAAGCCGTCTACAGAACCGCCTACATGCTCTGCAATCTGCAGTGCAATATCATTGGCAGAGGCAACCATAATGGCATACAGGCACTGCTCTACAGTGAAAACCTCATCAACCTGTGAGGAAATACTGGCACCGCCGTCTGTGACACCAGAAACTCCGGTGGCGGTCATGGTAACCTCATCTGTGAGCTGTGTATTCTCAAGAGCCAGAAGACAGGTCATGATCTTGACTGTACTTCCGGGGAAAAGTACTTCGTCTGCATTCTTGGAATAGAGAATGGTATTGGTGGTATTCTCCATGACTACAGCCGCTTCAGAAGAAATATCGGAAGCCTGGGGCCATCCGGAAATGGAATTGGTAGATATGGTACCTGATGCTTCAACTGCTGCACTCTGGTCTGCCTCTTCTGCAGATATGGGAACCTGGAAAAGAAGAGATGCAAAAAGACCAAGAGCCAGAAAAACTGAGGTTATCTTTCGCTTTTTCATAGTATAATGAACTCCTGTATTAAAATAAGGGTATCTGCAGTGATGTCTGAGAACAACATCGTAACACTCTTTCTGACAGTGCAGATACAATTCTGTTGCAAGTATAACATATAGTATATTTTTCCTGTAAAATAGAAAAATATAATACAAATATAATCATATCCTAAAATGTGGTTCAATTCAACCTTTCTTTTACAGCTTCCTTGCAAAATTGTTTCTTCAATGTTAAAATAGGGTCATTATAAAAGCAAAGGATTTTAATATGAGCGATAAAAACGGATCAGAGGGACGGATCCAGTGGTCTCGTTTCTTCAAAAAATTATCTCCTTACATGATCCAGAAGGGACTTTTATATCTGAAGCATTATGGTCCCAGGGAGTTCTGGATACGGCTGCACGAGCGATTTGAGCCGGAGGAGATCCCTTATGGTCCCTGGTACGCGGCATATGTGCCGGACCAGACGGTCCTTGACAAACAAAGAAAGAAAAAATTTGCTTACGCACCTCTTATCAGCGTGGTAGTTCCGGCTTATCGTACTCCGGAATTATTTTTGCGGCAGATGATCGATTCACTGGAAGCACAGACCTATGAGGACTGGGAGCTTTGCATTGCCAATGGAAGTCCGGAAGATCAGTCCATGAGAAAAGTGCTGGAAGAATACAGCAGCAGGGACAGGAGAGTACGCTGGCAGGAGCTCACTGAGAATAAAGGGATTGCAGAGAACACCAATGCTGCATTTGCCATGGCAAAGGGAGAATTTGTGGGGCTTCTGGATCATGATGATCTTCTTGCGCCAAATGCTCTTTACGAGGTTGTGAATGCACTGAACCAGCATGAGCACGGGGATGCAGTATACACAGATGAGGATAAGGTGACTGCTGAACTGGATGAGCATTTTCAGCCGCACCTGAAGCCAGATTTTAATATTGATCTGCTTCGTTCCAATAACTATATTTGTCACTTTTTTGTTGTGCGGCGGCAGCTTGTAGAAGAAGTGGGCGGATTCCGCAGGGAATTTGACGGAGCACAGGACTATGATTTTATTTTCCGTTGTGTGGAAAAAGCCAGGGAAGTGGTGCATGTACCGGAGATTTTGTACCATTGGCGTACCCACAAGGCATCTACTGCTGATAATCCTGCAAGTAAGATGTACGCTTTTGAAGCAGGCAAACGCGCTATCGAGGCACATCTTGAAAGGACTGGAGTAAAAGGCACTGTAAGCCATACTCCTGATCTTGGATTTTACAGAGTGAAATACCCGGTACAGGGACATCCGCTTGTTTCCATTATCATTCCCAATAAAGACGAGAAGGAAACTCTGGAGAAATGCCTAGAATCTATTAAGAAGAACACACTCTACGACAATTATGAGATCATTATCGTGGAGAATAACAGCACTACAGATGAGATTTTTGATTATTACAGGAAGATTTCAGAGGATCCCAGGATCCATCTGATCTGCTGGAAAAAGGAATTCAACTATTCCGCGATCAACAACTTTGGGGTCAAAAATGCCAGAGGTGAATATCTCCTTTTTCTAAATAATGATGTAACGGTCATTACAGAGGACTGGATGGGAGAAATGCTGGGTGTGTGTCAGCGAAGAGAAGTGGGAGCAGTAGGTGTGAAACTGATCTATCCGGACAATACCATCCAGCACGCAGGCTGTGTGATCGGAATTGGTGGAATTGCAGGTCATATGTTTGTGGATATGCCTGCGGATCGTACCGGATATCTCCACAAGGCGTCTATTTTACAGGATATGAGCGCTGTAACTGCAGCCTGTATGATGATGAAGCGCAGTGCTTTTGAAAAAGTGGGCGGCTTCACAGAAGAACTTGCAGTCGCCTTTAACGATGTGGATCTGTGCCTGAAGACTACGAAAGCAGGTTATCTGGTGGTTTATGATCCTTATGCAAGGCTTTACCATATGGAATCCAAGACCCGCGGAGCAGAGAACAATGAGGTGAAAGTCAGACGTTTCCAGCGGGAAATCGAATATATGAGATGTAACTGGATCGATATTCTGAAGAACGGTGATCCCAATTATAATAAGAATCTTTCCCTGACCAAGTGGAATTATTCTTTAAGACCACTTCCGGGCATGACCGGCAAAAAGGAGGAAGACTAAGAAGACATTATGCAGGAAGTATCAGTCATTATTCCCAATTATAATGGGATGGCATATCTGGAGGGTGTGCTTTCAAGCCTGGAGCAGCAGGCGTTTCAGAATTTTGAGACCATTCTGGTGGACAATGGATCCTCAGATGGAAGCGTTGCCTTTGTAATGGGGAACTTTCCCTGGGTACACATTGTGGAGCTGCCAGATAATTTCGGCTTTTCAAGAGCTGTAAATGAGGGGATTTATGCATCACGGACACCTTATGTGCTCCTTTTGAATAACGATACAGAAGTAGATAAGAATTTTGTGGGAGAAATGCTGGCAGCTATAAAGCGTCATAAGAAGGCATTCTCCTGCAGTGCAAGGATGATCTGTTATCATGACCGGAATAAACTGGATGATGCAGGAAATTATTATTCTGCTCTTGGCTGGGCATATGCCCGGGGCAAAGGAAAGGATATTCATTCCTTTGAGAAGGAAGGGCGGATATTTGCTTCATGCGCCGGCGCAGCTATTTACCGTAAGAAGGTTTTTGAGAAAATCGGATATTTTGATGAAGAGCATTTTGCATATCTGGAAGATATTGATGTGGGCTATCGTGCCAGAATCTTTGGATATGAGAACTGGTATGTGCCAACTGCACTGGTCTATCATGTGGGCAGCGGAACAAGCGGCTCCAGATACAATCAGTTTAAGACCAGATATTCTTCAAGAAATAATATTTATCTGATCTACAAAAATATGCCAGTTCTTCAGATTATTTTGAATCTTCCTTTTCTGGTGCCGGGCTTTGGCATGAAGATCCTGTTTTTTTTCCAGAAGGGAATGGGCAGGGAGTATGTGGCTGGAATTAAAAATGGATTCCAGATCAGTCACAGAAATAAAAAAGTGAAGTTCCACATGAGAAATCTTGGAAGATATGCAAGAATCCAGCTGGAATTGTGGTGGAATATAATTTACAGATTTATGGTATAAAAAGTTTGTGCAGAAGTGATTCGTTAGTATTTCGTAACTTTTTTTCACATTAATGTATGAAGAATTTATTGCAATTCTGTTTTATCTATTATAAGATAGAGAAAGTCACAGACCAGATAGTGCTTAAAGCGTGAGATGTGGATGAAACGCGCAGCAGGAACAGGTTTGTGAAGGTTGCTGTGAGTGACAGAACCAGCAACATGCGAAGAAGGGCAGAGGTGGCAGAGATTGATTAAAGATAATCAGAAGAACTTCAGTCGGCTCCATGTCGTTATAGATGCCTGTGTAATTACGTTATCTTATATGTTTGCCTGGGCGCTGAGATTTATCGGACCTTTTGCAGCAAATGCAGTCCGGGCCAGAAGCTTCCAGCAGTATATGTCTGCACTGGTATTTATTCTGCCGGCATATATTCTGCTGTATCATGCGTTTTCGCTGTATGAACCAATGCGTATGCAGGGAAGACGTCTTGTGCTGTCTAATATTGTGAAAGCCAATTCTCTTGGTATTCTGATCACTACATTTATTTTGTATACCATTGAAGAAGGCGATATTTCCCGTTCCGTACTGTATATGTTTTACGGAATCTGCATTGTGGCAAGCTGGGGAGCAAGAATGTTCATTTTCTACAGCCTGCGCAAAATGCGAAAGAAAGGACTGAACCAGAAACAGGTAGTACTGGTTGGGTACAGCCGGGCAGCAGAAGAGTATATTGACCGCATTCAGCAGAACCCTCAGTGGGGATATGTGGTAAGAGGCATTCTGGATGACAATATTACTGCAGGTACCATGTATAAAGGCGTCAAGGTGATCGGAAGAATTGCCAATCTAAACGTGATCCTGCCGGAGAACAGGCTTGACGAGATTGCGATTACACTGGGATTAAGTGAATATTACCGACTGGAGGAGATTGTAGCGCTTTGTGAGAAATCAGGAGTGCATACAAAATTTATTCCGGATTATAATAAGATTATTCCTACGAAACCATATACAGAGGATATTCTGGGACTTCCGGTGATCAATATCCGGTATGTTCCTCTTAGTAATACTTTTAATGCCATGATAAAAAGAATAATGGATATCTGTGGCTCCATTATTGGAATCATTGTGGCGTCGCCGATCATGCTGGTACTATGTGCGCTGATAAAGCTCACTTCTCCTGGACCGCTGATCTACCGTCAGGAACGTGTGGGTCTCCATAATCAGACTTTCTGGATGTATAAATTCCGTTCTATGGAGATTCAGCCGGAGGCAGAGGAGAAGAAAGCCTGGACAGTAAAAAATGATCCCAGGGTTACAGCAATCGGCAGATTTATGCGAAGAACCAGCCTTGATGAACTTCCCCAGCTTTTTAATATTTTAAAGGGAGATATGAGTCTGGTAGGGCCAAGACCTGAGAGACCATTTTTTGTGGAAAAGTTCCGTGAAGAGATTCCGAGATATATGGTGAAGCACCAGGTAAGACCCGGGCTGACCGGATGGGCACAGGTAAACGGATACAGAGGTGACACTTCCATCCGCAAGAGGATTGAGTGTGATCTTTACTATATCGAGAACTGGACTGTAGGGCTTGATATCAAGATAATGTTTATGACGATCTTTAAAGGATTCATTAATAAGAATGCGTATTGAGAAAGGAAAGAAAAATGGCAAGACCTGGTAGAAAAAAGAGGACTGCTTTGTTTATTGTGGAAATTATCTGTCTTTTGCTGTTTATTGGCGGATTGTATGTATATGGACAGATTGATTCCAGATTGAACAAGATTGAGACACCTCAGCTGGATGAGAGCAAGATTGTTACGAATGTGACAGCACCACAGATGTCTGGCTATACAACTTATGCACTTTTCGGAATCGACCAGCGTTCCAAGAATGCTGCGCTTGATGCACAGAACAGTGATACCATTATCATTGCAAGTATTAATAATGATACCAAAGAGGTGAAGCTTGCTTCCGTATATCGTGATACTCTTCTGGATATTGGAAATGATACTTATACCAAGGCAAATGCTGCTTACGCATATGGTGGTCCGGAACAGGCCATTTCCATGCTGAATACCATGCTTGACCTGAAAATTACGGATTACGTAACTGTTAATTTTAATGCAATGGTAGCTGCAATAGATGCACTTGGCGGTCTTGATATTCCTCTTTCCTATGCGGAAATGGTGTTTATGAATGACTATTGTATAGAAACTTCCCAGGAGACCGGCAAAAGCTACACGCCAGTAGAACTGCCGGATCCCAAGCCGGAGAACGAGGAGGAAATCCTTGGAACATACCATCTGAATGGTGTACAGTCAGTTTCTTACTGTCGTATCCGTTACACTGCAAGCATGGATATGGGACGTACTGAGCGTCAGCGCCGTGTGATCGGAATGATGGTTGACAAAGCAAAGGCAGCAGGAATTACCACCATTTTCAATATTATGGACGAGGTATTTCCTATGATTTCCACATCCATCACGAAGACTGAGATTCTGAACCTGATTCCGACGCTGATGGGGTATAACATTGCAGATACTACCGGTTTCCCAGCCAAGTACAAATTTGCGGATGTGAAGAAGGCCAGCATGGTTGTTGCAGACACGCTGGAGGATAATGTAAAGGAACTTCATAAGTTTCTGTATGGTGCTGATGAGAATTACCAGCCGTCACAGAACATCGTGGAGGCGAATGCCCGGATCATTGAGCTTGTAGGCGGTGCAGATACCTTGGTTGACCAGTCTCCGATTGCAAGTAATGAAGCAGGAAATTCTTCTGATATTGTATGGCAGGGTGACGGAAGCGGAAACTATGATTACAACGATTATGGTGGAAGCGATTACGACAATAGCTATGATAACAGCTACGACAACAGCTATGATAACAGCTACGACAATAGCTATGACAGCGGAAACGACTATAGTGGAGACGATAGCGGCGATTATAGCGATGGCAGTTATGACAGTGGAAGTGATTCTGGAAGCAGTTACGATAATGGAGGAGACTACAGCGGCGGAGATTATAGTGGAGACAGCTCCGGCGATGGCGGTTTCGAAGATGGAAGCGGATATTGATCAGTAGATAAATATTCCATGATTGAAAATTTAAAGGGACCATCCGAAAGGAAGTGGTCCCTTTTTCGCGAAAAGGATGTGCGCTCTGCCAGCATTGTTACCATATTGCGAAAGTATATTTATTCGTGCAGAACCTGAAAGAGGAGAGATACTATGGAAACAGTTGACGTAATTATTCCTGCATACCGTCCGGGAAAAGAATTTGAGAAGTTGTTGGATTCTCTTTCCACACAGAATTATCCAGTGGAAAAAATTCTTGTTATGAATACAGAAGAGAAATTCTGGAACACGGCCTGGGAGAAAAAATTTCCAAAAGTGGACGTGGTACATTTGAAAAAGGCGGATTTTGACCACGGTGGAACCAGATGCCGGGGAGCAAGACTGTCTGATTCAGATATTATGGTATTTATGACTCAGGATGCAGTTCCGGCAGACAGAAATCTGATTGGAAATCTGATCCGTCCACTGCAGGAAAATTCCAAAGTTGGAGCTGCCTACGCAAGACAGCTGGCTCGGGAGGACTGTGCTTACCTGGAAAAATACACCAGAAGATTTAATTATCCGGAAACTTCTTCTATAAAATGGGAAAAAGATACTGGCATATATGGAATAAAAACTTATTTTTGCTCCAATGTGTGTGCAGCTTATAAGAAAAGTATTTATGAGGAAATTGGCGGTTTTGTAAAAAAAGCTATTTTTAATGAAGACATGATCTATGCAGGAACTATGGCAAAGCGGGGATATGGAATTGCCTATGCTGCAGATGCCTGTGTGATCCATTCACACAATTATTCATGCAGACAGCAGTTTCACCGGAATTTTGATCTGGGTGTTTCCCAGGCAGATCATCCGGAGATTTTTGAGGGAGTACCATCAGAGGGAGAGGGACTTCGCCTTGTGAAAAAGAGCCTGGCTTATCTTATAAAAACAGGGCATATCTGGCTGGTTCCCAAGCTGGCAGGGCAAAGTGGCTTCAAATATATGGGATATTTTCTTGGAAAAAGATATAAAAAGCTGCCGAAAAAGGTGATTTTGTTTTGTACTATGAACCGTGAATATTGGAAAAACGAGTAACTGTTCAGTGTTTTTACAGTTATGCACTTCGTGAATAGGGACTGTGGCTATGAAAGGTGACACTTTTTTTCGTGTCACCTTTTCTTAATGAATCTATCACATTTTCAACACAATTGCTTGCTAAACTTGTATCATAAATAAAAGAAAATGTTACAGAATGCTGCAGATTCCAACGTGAACAGCAGCACTGTTTATGAACATAGAAGGGAGCAGAAAATGAGTGATGAATGGAATTGGGGACAGGAGCCAGAGAAAACGGATGGCAGCTCCCAACAGCCAGAGAATACAGATGAATCCGGATCGGCTGCATCGGATCAGACAGCGGCCCCCGAAGATGAACTGAATGAAAATGTAACTTATCATTACAGATATACCAGCAGCAGAAACTCAGATGGTGCAGGAAGCACAGACAATGGAAATTATTACGCTTCCAGCAATAATTCAGATACTTCCGGAAATTCATCCAAAGACAGCGGTTTTGAGTCCCAATCTTCGGAACCCAGATATGCGCATTATCAGGTTGATGAACAGGAGAAGAAGCCTGAGGAAAAAAAGAAAGGAAGACATCACAGACTTCATAATGATAAGGCAGCATCTTCCGGTTTGGGAAGGAAAGCAGGAAATACTATTACGCTGGCTGTGATTTTTGGTCTGGTGGCAGGTCTGGTATTTCAGGCAGTGAATATGGTGTCGGATAAATATTTTAAGAAAGAAACTCAGACTGCAGTAGGGTCTGCAGAGACACTTACTTCTTCAGCATCTGCCAGTACTACGGCAGAAGAAAGCACAGATGCAGGCGAAGGCATCAATGCAGAAATCGTAGCAAATGAAAAAGGTCCCGTTGCAGGGGTTGCCCAGGCTGCAATGCCCTCAGTCGTGGCAATCACTTCAGTAAGCATGCAGGAAATTCGCAGCTTTTTCGGCTATGGAATGGAATATCCCAGTACAGGAAGCGGTTCTGGTATTATTGTCGGAGAGAATGATGATGAACTTCTCATTGCTACCAACAATCATGTAGTGGAGGGCGCTACTACACTGAGTGTCTGCTTTATCGGAAGTGATGTGGTAAGTGCAGAACAGGAAACTGAGAATTATATAAATGGAAATGGAGACTTGAATATTGATGGTGCAGTTTCCGCAAAGATAAAAGGAACTGACGAGGATACAGACCTTGCGGTGATTGCAGTTGAAAAAAGTGACATTCCGGAAGAAACCATGAGCCAGATTAAAATTGCCCAGCTTGGCAATTCGGATGATCTTGCTGTTGGTGAGCAGGTGGTTGCCATTGGTAATGCACTTGGTTATGGTCAGACTGTAACATCTGGCTGGGTAAGTGCCCTGGATCGCACTGTTCAGTCCGATTCCAATACTTATGAGGAGCTGATCCAGACAGATGCAGCAATTAATCCTGGCAACAGTGGTGGTGCCCTTTTAAATATGCAGGGAGAATTGATTGGAATTAACTGTGCCAAAATTGCATCAAGCAGTATAGAGGGAACCGGATATGCCATTCCGATTTCCAAGGCACAGCCCATTCTGGAAGAACTTATGAATCGTAAGACAAGGGATAAAGTTTCAGATGAGTCACAGATTGGCTATCTGGGAGTTAAATTCGCCGATCTTTCCAGAGAAGCAATCCAGATGTATAATATGCCATCTGGTGCATTTGTTATGGATGTGTATCCGGGAGAGGCAGCAGATAATGCCGGAATCCAGAAAAGTGATATTATTACCAAGCTGGATGGCCAGAAGGTTTCAAGTAAGGCTGATATCAACGATAAGCTTCAGTATTATTCAGCTGGTGAAGAAATCGAAATTGAGGTGGCACGGTTAAATAACGGAGAGTATGAGGAATCGACAGTAACTGTTACATTGAGTGCAAGACCGGATGGTAATCAGTAATATGCAAGGGGAGCTGATAAGGCTCCCCTTTTCACATTTTATAAAAAGTTAATTTCTAAATCAGAGAAAAGTATGGTACAATAAGAAAACAAAAATGATTTTTACATAAGATAGGAAAGACTGCTGGTTAGCCTGATAACAGCAGCAGGAAAGGAAATAATTATATGACTGAACATTTTGACGATGAAAAAGACGAAATCATCGATGGCGATATAACAGAGAAGAACGATGATCACGAAGATGACAGCGATTATGAGAAATTCTGTTTTCTCTGTCATCGTCCGGAGAGCCAGGCAGGCAAAATGATCGAGCTTCCTAACAATATACATATCTGTAATGATTGTATGCAGAAAAGCTTTGACACCATGACCCAGCAGATGAATAACGGACTGAATCTGAACGATCTTCTTAATATGCCTAATGTGAGTATGATCAATCTTGGCAGTATTCAGGATGCAATTCCTCGTCCGAAGAAAGTAAAGAAGAAAAAAGAAGATGCCAGGCCAGAGATTGATCTTAAGAAGATCCCGGCACCACATAAGATCAAGGCAAGCCTTGACGAATATGTAATTGGTCAGGAGAGAGCCAAGAAAGTAATGTCTGTTGCTGTCTATAATCATTATAAGCGTGTGGCTACAGACACTATGGATGAGATTGAGATAGAGAAGTCCAATATGCTGATGATCGGACCTACCGGATGCGGAAAGACCTACCTGGTAAAAACTCTTGCCAGACTTCTGGACGTGCCGCTGGCTATTGCAGATGCTACTTCTCTTACAGAGGCAGGCTATATTGGTGACGATATTGAGAGTGTGATCTCCAAGCTTCTTGCTGCAGCAGATAATGATGTGGAGAAAGCAGAGCATGGGATTGTCTTTATTGATGAGATTGACAAGCTGGCCAAGAAAAAGAACACCAATCAGCGTGATGTAAGCGGTGAAGCGGTTCAGCAGGGACTTTTGAAGCTTCTGGAGGGAAGCGAGGTAGAGGTGCCGGTCGGAGCCAACAGCAAAAATGCCATGGTTCCTATGGTAACGGTAAATACCAGAAATATTCTGTTTATCTGTGGAGGGGCATTCCCGGATCTGGAGAATATTATCAAGGAGAGACTGAATAAGCAGGCATCTATCGGCTTTTACGCAGACCTGAAGGACAAATATGACAATGATCCACATATTCTGGAGAAGGTGACAGTAGATGATATCCGTGCATTTGGTATGATTCCGGAATTTATCGGACGTCTGCCGATTATATATACACTGGACGGACTGAATGAGGATATGTTAGTGCAGATTCTGAAGGAACCGAAGAATGCAATTCTGAAACAATATCAGAAGCTCCTTGCCCTGGATGAGGTGAAGCTGGACTATGAGGAAGATGCGCTTCACGCGATTGCGGCCAAGGCACTGGAGAAACACACTGGAGCCAGAGGTCTTCGCGCCATTCTGGAGGAATATATGCTGGATATCATGTATGAGATTCCGAAAGATGACAGTATTGGACAGGTGATCATTACCAGAGAATATATTGAAGGTACAGGCGGTCCGAGAATCCTGCTTCGCGGACAGGAAATTCCCCTGATCGGGATGGCACAGTAGACAGGGAAACAGGTGTTTCATCATTTTGCAGCTGTTCAGGAGACAGCTTTTAGCCGTAAAAGTACTGAATAGTTACAACACTTTTTATATGAAAGGGAGATGGTATTATGGCACGCGATTTTTTTGACGAGTTAAGTGACACAATTACAAGGACAACCAAGGATCTTGGAAAAAAAGCCGGTCAGCTTTATGAGGCACAGAAGATCAGAAGCAAGATTTCCAGTGAAGAGCAGATGGTACAGAAACTGAAAGCAGACATTGGAAATGTGATCTTTGAGAAGTACAAAGAAGGTGCAGAAGTAGAAGAAGCTCTTAAAGGGTTCTGCGAAGAGATTGAGCAGCATCTGGATATTATTGATGGATATAAGGATGCAGCAGCGGAGATGAAGGGACGGAAAATCTGTCCGGCATGTGGAAAATCTGTAGACAGAAGTGTCTCCTTTTGTCCATATTGTGGCTCTGTATGCCCGACTCCGGAACCGGAGAAAGCTGAGGGTGATGTGGTGGACACTGAGACTGCAGAACCTGTAGAAGAGACAGAAGAGAAGCAGGCAGAGAATGAGGCAGGTACAGAGGAAGAAAAGGTCTCAACAGAAACTGAGGAAAGTGGTCAGGATTTTCCAGGTAAATAAGGAGGCTGCATTTATGCTTTCGCTAACAATTGCCGGCGGAATTTTTCTGTTGGATTATAAGATAAAAGAACATATTGACAGTACCCGCCTTCAGGGAAGCAAAGAAGAAGTACTGGGAGGCAGACTGCTCCTTCGGAACTGTCACAATAAAGATAAGATTCTTGGTAAGGTAAAAATCGGCAGGGAGAATTGCCAGGAGCTTGCAGCAGCTGGTATGGGCTGTGTGGCAGGGGAATACTGGCACCAGCTTCTCCACGGCGGAAATAAGCTTAGCAGAGTCGGTCTTGCCATGATCCTGGGTGGTGGAATGGCCAACTACACAGACCGTCGAAATAAAGGATATGTTACAGATTATGTGAGCCTGAATGTGAAGAAAAAAGAAATTCGTAAGATCGTATTTAATCTGTCTGACGTATGTATTGCTGCAGGTACCATTCTGTGGGCAGCAGGAAATTTATTTTCATATAGGAAAAAATAATCTGAGACAGAAAACAAAAGACACCTGGCACAGTGCGCTAGGTGTCTTTTGTTTTTCTGGAGAGCAGTGAGGGAGGATAAGGCTGCTTTGTATCTGTGCGTTCCAGCAGATAATCTACACTTACATTATAGAAGTCTGCAATTTTGCATAAGACATCAGGAGGGATGATTCTTTCCCCTCGTTCATAACGTGAGTAGGTACGCTGGATCACATTGAGATAGTGAGCCATGTATTTCTGTGTCAGATCATGATCTTCCCGCAGCTCTCTGATTCTTTTGTACGTCATATTTCATTTCTCTGGTGTAAAAGTATAAATAGTATCAGCCGTCAGCCACAGGTGGATAACGGTTGATTTCATTATAGATTGCGGTTCCCTTGGAATAGTTAAAAAGACCAAAATGGACTAAGAACAAATCTATGCCGGAATCCTAAAAGATACAAAAATATATTTTTTAAATTTTTCAAATTTTTTTGAAAATTAGTGTGTCAAGCGTTTTTGAAAATGTCCTAAAATAATTGAAGTATTAGCCCCGGCTTT
>NZ_JAJCIA010000035.1 GCF_020554845.1 Blautia faecis
CAACCAGGACGGAAAACGAGTGGGAGAAGTAGAAGTCCAGCTGTATGCAGATGGATGCGCAGTAGCAGGAAAAGTCCTGAAACTGAATGAAGGTAATGGCTGGAAGGGAACCTTCATAGAACTGGATAAATACCAGAATGGCAAGAAAATCAGTTACACGGTAAAAGAGACCACAAATGTGGACGGTTATACAGCAAGCGTAAGCGGAAATGCAGAAGAAGGTTATGTGGTAACCAATCAGCATACGCCAGATAAGGTAAACATTCCGGTAAGCAAGAGCTGGGACGACAGCAACAACCAGGACGGAAAACGAGTGGGAGAAGTAGAAGTCCAGCTGTATGCAGATGGAAGCGCAGTAGCAGGAAAAGTCCTGAAGCTGAATGAAGGCAATGGCTGGAAGGGAACCTTCCAAGATCTGGATAAATATAAGAAGGGACAGGAAATCAAGTATACCGTAGTTGAAACCACAAATGTGAACGGTTATACAGCAAACGTAAGTGGAAGCGCCAAAGACGGTTATGTGATAACCAATATCCACACTCCAGAAAGTGTGAACATTGAAGGAACCAAGACCTGGAATGACAATGGCAATGCAGACATCAGACCAGAAACTATCACTATTAATCTTTATGCAAATAAAAAATTGGTTGCTTCCAAGACTGTAACAAAGACAGATGACTGGAAATGGAAATTTGCAGATCAGCCGAAATACGAAAAAGGGCAGGAAATTGAATACACCATAACAGAGGATAAAGTAGATGGATATATTACTGCACAGGGAATTGGCAATTATGATGTAGTCAATACTCCAACTACAGTAACTGTCGACAAAGTCGATGATGAAGGAAATCCAGTAAAGAATGCAAAGCTTCAGATTTCTGTAAAAGATGATAATGGAAATGTAGTAGCAAGCTGGAAAACAGATGATACCAGCTATGATATTATTGGTAAGCTGATTGCAGGAAACACTTATACACTGGAGGAAATTAATGTTCCGACAGGCTATGTTGCAGCTGATCCAATTACCTTTAAAGTAGAAGCTGATGGAACTATTACAGTGGACAACAAAACAATAGTTGGCAATAAACTGACTCTGGTAGATGCCAAACTACATTTCAATGTCAACAAAGTAGAACTTGGAAATGGTAAAGAAGTAGAAGGTGCTCATCTTGTAGTAATTGATAAGGAAACAGGTAAGACTGTAGATGAGTGGGTTTCTGAAAAAGGTAAAACTCACGACTTTGGTCCTAAACTTGAAGCTGGAAAGAGCTATATTCTTAGAGAAACAGTAGCTCCTGCTGGTTATAAGTATGCAACAGATATTGAGTTTACTGTTAAAAAAGATGGAACTATTGAAACCAATGCAAAAACTACAACAGATACAGATGGTAACAAGGTATACCTGGTAGAAGATGACACCACCAAGGTAACCATCACCAAAGTAGACGCCCTTGGCAATCAGCTTTCAGGCGTAGTACTCGAAATCCAGGACAAGGACGGCGTGGTAATCGATAGTTGGACAACTTCAACTAAGGACAACCCACGCGTAATCACTGGCAAACTGATCCTCGGCGAAACCTACAAGTTAGTCGAGAAATCCGCTCCAGCTGGTTATACCCTGGCAGATCCTGTTGAGTTTACGGTAAGTGAGAATGACATCGACAACAAAGTTGAGATGAAGAACACCTACTCCGCATCCGGAAGTCTGAACCTGACAGCTAAGAAGACTCTGACAACCACAGAGACACCACTTACAGAAGGTCAGTTTACATTCGAACTTCGCGACAAAGATGGCACTGTTCTTCAGACCAAGACCAACGATGCTGACGGAAACGTAACCTTTGACGAAATCAAGTACAGCCTTGTAAAAGACAACACAGATAAGAAAGTAGATGATACCGGCGAATACCAGTACACCGTAAATGAGGTGAAAGGTGACGCAGCAGGTTACACCTACGACGACACCATCTACACCATCAACGCAACCGTAACAGATGCAGGCAACGGTACCTTAACCGTAACCCCAGTCATCCATTCCTCCAAGGCAACCTCTGAGGATGCCACTGTAACAGGTATGGAATTTACCAACACCTACACCACATCTGGTCAGATCGCTCTTGGTGCAACCAAGACTCTGGAAGGCCAGACACTGGAAGCAGAGCAGTTCAGCTTCCAGGCAACAGAAATGGATGCAGATGGAAAGGCAGTAGAAAATGGTTACAACGAAACTGTGAAGAATGCTGACGGCGGCACCATCACATTCCCAATCATCACATACAAGGAATCCGGAACCCATTATTACCAGATCACAGAAGTAAAAGATGAGAAACCGGCATACCAGTATGATGAAAGAAAATACGTTGTAAAAGTAGACGTAACAGACGACAATGCAGGCAAGTTAACAGCGAAAGTTACTTCTGTCACAAAGAACGGCGAACCTGTAAAGAGTGAAGACCTCACTGGAGCAGTTACCTTCACGAATACCTACAGCGCTTCCGCTGACCTTGAACTGAAAGCCCAGAAGTCCATGAAGGTAGAAGCTGAGCAGCTTGGAACCTTCGAATTCGAACTGAAAGATGCAGATGGCAAGGTAATTGAGACAGTTAAGAACGACGAGAAAGGTGCGATCAGCTTCAGCAAGCTTTCCTATACAGAGAAAGATGCTGGCAAGACCTTTACCTACACCGTAAACGAAAAGCTCCCATCAGAGGCAGACACCTACGTATACGACAAAACTGTTTATACAGTAACTGTAAATGTAGAAGACAACCGTGACGGAACTCTGAAGCTTACCACCAAGGTAAATGGAGAAGATTACACTGAGACAGCCATGAAATTTGTCAACGATACTACCAAGGTTACCATTTCCAAGGTAGACGACACCACCCTGAAAGCTCTTGCAGGAGCAAAACTTCAGGTAGTAGATGACCAGGATAAGGTTGTGGAAGAGTGGACCTCAGATGGTACACCACATGTGATCACAGCGAAACTTGTTCTTGGCAAGACCTACAAACTGGTTGAGGCAGAAGCACCATCAGGATATGAGATCGCAGAGCCGATCACCTTCACTGTTGATGCAGATGACACCAAAAATGCAGTTGAGATGAAGGATGCCATGACAAAGAGCAAGACCGCTGCTATTGAGATCACCAAGGAACTGAAGCTGAACGATGCACTTGCAGGCGCTAAGGATATGACCTTCTACGCAGCACTTTTCGCAGATGCAGAATGCACAATTCCTGCTTCTGATGTAAAAGCACTTGAGTTTAAGAATGCATCTTCTTCCACAGTTACCTTTACCAATCTGGATCTTGGAAGAACCTACTATGTAAGTGAGACAGATGTAACCGGAAAAGCAATTGATTCAGGCATGACGCCGGATGAAAAGGTTTATGTACCGGTTTATCCACAGGGACAGGCAATCACCGTAACTGAGGATGGCGCAAAGAGCAGCATCACATTCGAGAACCAGTTCAGCGAATGGCCGGATGGATTCTACAAGATCGCGACTCTGAATGTAACCAAGAAGCTTCTTGGTGCAGATGGAAATGCCCTGGAAAGTGATGAGATTTTCTATGCAGGTATCTTTGATGACAAAGAGTGCACAACTCTTTCCACAAGAACAGAGAAGAACATCCTGACACTTGATCTTGCAGGCGGCTCCACAGTATCTGAGAGTACACAGGCAGTTGTAATACCGGATGAAGCCTTTACGCTCTATGTTGCAGAGACAGATGCAGAAGGAAATCTGGTAGATGGTACAGACGGATTCAGATACGCAGTAACTGTTGAAAATGGAAATGTACTGTTTGATGAAAATAATCTCAATGCAGAGGTAACCATCATTAACCAGAAACAACCGGAAGCAACACCTACTGTAACTCCTGAGGAGACCATAACTCCTACACCAACCCCAGGCACCTCCACAGGTGTTAAGACAGGTGATGACACACCAATCGGCTTCTATATGGCATTGTTCTTTGTTGCAGCTCTCGCAATCGAAGAAACAACCAGAAGACGCCGCAAAAAAGAACAGGATTAACAAATCACAATTAAATAATCAGAACCGCCCCTGCAGGAAGAATCCTACCAGATTCGCCCGCAGGGGCGGTTCTTTTTAAAAGAATTTTGTTGTAGTAAGATACTTTTTTGTGTGTTATACTAATGCAAGAAGTTGAAGATGCTCCGGAATTATCAGCTGCATTGTATAAAGCTTTTAAGTGCAGTGTAATTCAGCATAATCGAAGAAATGAATTAAATACATCCCAATACCGGTTGTTTAAACAAACTGATTGGGCACTATTTGGAGGAAAAAATGAAAAAAGAGAACATTCCTGCATACGAGGTTTTGAAACAGGAGAATCTGACCGATATCCATTCCGCCGGATATCTGGTTCGCCATAAGAAAACAGGAGCCAGACTGGTTCTGATCGAGAATGATGATGAGAATAAGGTATTTTCCATTGCCTTTCGTACTACGCCGAAGAACAGCACCGGTGTTCCCCACATTCTGGAACACAGCGTTCTGTGCGGCTCCCGCGAGTTTCCGCTGAAGGATCCATTTGTAGAGCTGGTAAAGGGCTCTCTGAATACCTTCCTGAATGCCATGACCTACCCGGACAAGACCTGTTATCCGGTGGCAAGCTGCAATGACCAGGATTTCCAGAACCTGATGCATGTGTATCTGGACGCTGTTTTTTACCCGAATATTTATAAGAAAGAGGAGATTTTCCGCCAGGAAGGATGGAATTACCATCTGGAGAAGAAGGAAGGCCCGCTCACATACAATGGTGTTGTATACAATGAGATGAAGGGCGCATTTTCTTCCCCGGACGAGGTGCTGGAAAGAGAAATTATGAACCATCTTTTCCCGGACAATACCTACGGCGTGGAATCCGGCGGCAATCCGGAGAATATTCCGGAGCTTTCCTATGAAGAGTTTCTGGATTTCCACCGCACCTACTATCATCCGTCCAACAGCTATATTTACCTTTACGGAAATATGGACATGGAAGAGAAGTTGCGATTTATTGATGAGAAATATCTGTCCGCATTTGAGGCTTTGGACGTTGATTCCAGTATTAAGGAGCAGGCAGCTTTTTCCCAGGTGAAAGACCTGCAGATCGAGTATCCCATTGCGGAGAACGAGGAAGAAGAGGATAACACCTATCTCTCCTATAACATGGTTGTAGGAAATGCCATGGACAGTACCCTGGGTGTGGCATTTGATGTGTTGGATTATGCACTTTTAAGTGCGCCGGGAGCACCGCTGAAGCAGGCTCTTCTGGACGCCGGAATCGGTAAGGATATTTATGGCGATTACAGCGACGGTGTTTTGCAGCCGTATTTCTCCGTGATTGCAAAAGGTGCCAGAGCTGCCCGGAAGGAGGAATTTGTTTCCATTATCCGAAATTGCCTTCAGGACATTGTGAAAAATGGAATTGATAAGAAGGCGGTTCTTTCCGGAATCAATTACATGGAGTTCCGTTACCGCGAAGCAGATTTTGGACAGTTTCCAAAAGGTCTGATGTATGGACTGGATATTATGGGAAGCTGGCTTTATGATGATGAGAATGCTTTTTCCCAGGTAAAGCTTCTGGAGATTTATGATCAGCTGAAAATTGCAGTAAATGAAGGCTATTTCGAGAATCTGATCCAGAAATGGCTTCTGGACAATACACATGGTGCGATCCTGACTCTTGTGCCGAAGCGCGGTCTTGCAGCCCAGCGTGAGAAAGAGCTGGCAGACAGGCTGGAAGCATACAGAAGCAGCCTTTCCGATGAACAGCTGGAAGAAATGGTAAGAAAGACAAAAGCCCTTGAGGCTTACCAGGAGTCTGAGGAGAGACCGGAGGACCTGGAATGCATTCCTATGCTGAAGCGTTCCGATATCCGCAAAGAAGTGAATGGTTTTTCCAACGAAGAGCTTCAGGTGGAGAACAGTCTGTTCCTGTATCAGGATGTGTGCACCAATGGAATCGGTTATGTAAATATTATGTTCGAGATTAAGGATATGGCTGTTGAGAAGGTCCATTATCTTGGACTTTTGAAGTCTGTTCTCGGATATGTGGATACAAAGAATTACACTTATGGTCAGCTGTTTAATGAGACCAATGCCAGAACCGGCGGTATCCAGTGCGGCGTAGATGTTTTTGACAAGGCGAACGACCCGGAAGCATTCCGTACCATGTTTACCATCCGGGGCAAAGCACTGTATTCCCAGATGGATTTCCTGTTCCAGATGATGGAAGAAATCCTGAATACTTCTAAGCTTTCAGATACCAGACGTCTTGGTGAGATTATCGGGGAAATCAGGTCCAGAGGACAGGCTTCCCTGATTGGCGCAGGTCATCAGACAGCAGTACTCCGCAGCGCTGCCTACGGTTCTCCAATGGCAGAATATCAGGATGAGATGGCAGGTGTGGGCTATTACAAATTTATCGAAGACCTTGAGAAGAATTTCCAGGAGAAAAAGGACGAGATCGTAGCCGGACTTCAGAACGCCATGGCAGAGATCATCCGAAAGGATTCCTTCATGGTAAGCTATACCGGAGAAAGAGAGTCTGTGGAACAGGTGAAGACCTTAAGCGGTGCCCTGAAGAAGAGCCTGCCGGAGAGCACCTGTGAGGTTCCGGAAACTGCCATTACCTGCAGGAAAAAGAACGAGGGCTTTAAGACCTCCGGACAGGTTCAGTATGTGGCAAGAACCGGTAACTTTGTAAAAAAAGGCTTCACCTATACTGGTGCCCTGGAAATTCTGAAGGTTGCCTTAAGCTATGATTATCTGTGGATCAATCTTCGTGTAAAGGGCGGCGCATATGGCTGTATGAGCGGCTTTAAGAGAAGTGGGGAGAGTTATTTCGTTTCTTATAGAGACCCCCATCTTCGCAGAACTCTTGAAGTATATGAGGGTGTGCCGGAATATGTGCGTACCTTTGCAGCGGATGAACGTGAAATGACCAAATACATTATCGGTACTATCAGCGGAAAGGATGTTCCAAGAACACCGCAGACACAGGGCGCCCTTGGCAGAATGGCTTATTTCCGCGGTCTCACTGTGGAGATGCTGCAAAAAGAGCGTGACCAGATCCTGAATGCTACAGTAGAGGATATCCATGCACTGGCTCCTCTGATCCAGGCAGTTCTCTCCGATGACCAGCTCTGTGTGGTTGGAAGCGAGAATGCAATCGAGAAGGCGAAGGATGTATTTATGGAGACCAAGCCGCTGGTAAGCTGCTGATAAAAGTTAAGAAAGATGAGGATATATTTTAATGACACCAGATTTTAAATCCGGATTTGTTGCAATTATTGGCCGCCCGAACGTTGGGAAATCTACCCTGATGAACCATCTGATCGGCCAGAAGATCGCGATCACATCCAAGAAGCCCCAGACCACCAGAAACCGCATCCAGACAGTCTATACCTGTGAGAAGGGACAGATCGTTTTTCTGGATACGCCTGGTATCCATAAGGCGAAGAATAAGCTTGGAGAGTATATGGTAGCCGTTGCAGAGCGTACCCTGAAAGAGGTGGATGCAATTATGTGGCTGGTTGAGCCGTCTACCTTCATTGGAGCCGGTGAGCGCCACATTGCAGAGCAGCTCCAGGGCGTTGGCGTGCCGGTCATTTTGATCATTAATAAGATCGATACAGTGAAAAAAGAGGAGATCCTTCCGGCAATCGATACGTACCGCAAGATCTGTGATTTTGCAGAGATTATCCCTTGCTCTGCACTCCGCGGACAGAACACAGAGGATATTATTGACAGTATTTTGAAATATCTGCCTTATGGACCCATGTTCTATGATGAGGATACCGTAACGGACCAGCCTCAGCGCCAGATCGTGGCAGAGGTGATCCGTGAGAAGGCGCTTCACGCACTGGATGCGGAGATTCCACATGGAATCGCAGTGGCAATTGACAAAATGAAGGAGCGTCCGGGCAAAAATCCTATGGTGGATATTGAGGCGACCATTATTTGTGAGAGGGATTCCCACAAGGGCATTATCATTGGAAAAGGCGGTGCCATGCTGAAGAAGATCGGCAGCAACGCCAGATTTGAATTGGAACGTATGCTGGATTCCAAGGTAAACCTGAAGCTTTGGGTAAAGGTGAAAAAAGACTGGCGTGACAGTGATTTTATGATCAAAAACTTTGGATATGATAAGAAGGAAATCTGAAAATGAGTGATCTGATCACGGTACAGGGAATTGTACTTTCTGCGCAGCCTGTGGGAGAGTATGACAAGCGAATCGTGCTTCTTACCAGGGAGAGGGGGAAGATTTCCGCTTTCGCCAAGGGTGCCAGACGGCAGAACAGCCCGTTTATGGCAGCTGCCAATCCTTTTGTGTTCGGGAATTTCACCCTGTATGAAGGGCGCAGCAGCTACAATCTGAACCAGGTGACCGTGACCCATCATTTTGTGGAGCTGGCCGCCAGACAGCCAGGAGTTTATTATGGCTATTATTTTCTGGAGCTGGCAGATTATTTCGGAAGAGAGGGCACAGATGAGAAGAATATGATGAATCTTCTTTATCTCACTGTGAAGGCTCTCCTGAATCCGGAAATCGATGACCGGCTGGTAAGGTGCATTTTTGAACTGCGAACTATGACAGAGCAGGGGCTGATGCCGGAGCTTTTCCGGTGTGTGAACTGTGGGGAGGAGATCACCGGAAAAGAGAATCTGTTCTTTTCCCAGGAGGCACATGGAATCCTGGATGGGGACTGCCTGAAGAAAGCAAGCCCCGGAGAAGCCAGAACCGCCCGCCGGATTTCCCCGGCAGCACTTTATACCATGCAGTACATTGTAAGCTCGCCCATGACGAAGCTATACAGCTTTACAGTGACCGATGAGGTGCTGTGGGAGCTGGAACGGCATATTCAGCCTTATGTGGCAGGGAATACGGATAAGAAATTTAAGAGTTTGCAGATATTAGAAGTTATGATGTAAGTGGATTGGATGTTGCACATAACAGGAAAGCTGATTAACGTGCTTTGCTCTATACTTCGATAGCAGCACATGATTTGCTGTTCAAAAGTGCGGAAATTGTGTTTTTGCGGCAGAATGTACGGAATTGAGTACGCGGTATAACTTTACAAAAAGAAAAGTTGCGAGTATAATATTAGAAAATCATCTATCAAACAATGAGGAGAGATATCATGGAAAAAACAATGGACAAGATTATTGCTCTGGCAAAAGCAAGAGGATTTGTTTACCCGGGTTCTGAGATCTATGGAGGTCTTGCGAATACATGGGATTACGGCAACCTTGGCGTAGAGCTTAAGAATAACGTAAAGCGCGCATGGTGGCAGAAATTCATTCAGGAGTCTCCGTACAACGTAGGTGTTGACTGTGCCATCCTGATGAACCCGCAGACCTGGGTCGCATCCGGACATCTGGGAAGCTTCTCTGATCCGCTTATGGATTGTAAAGAGTGCCATGAGCGTTTCCGCGCAGACAAGATCATCGAGGACTACAGCCAGGAGCACGGCATTGAGCTTGAGAGCTCTGTAGACGGATGGTCTCAGGAAGAGATGAAGAATTTCATCGAAGAGCATAATGTTCCATGTCCTTCCTGTGGCAAACACAATTTCACAGATATCCGTCAGTTCAACCTGATGTTCAAGACCTTCCAGGGCGTAACTGAGGATGCTAAGAATACTGTATATTTAAGACCTGAGACAGCACAGGGTATTTTTGTAAACTTCAAGAACGTACAGAGAACATCCCGTAAGAAGATTCCATTTGGTATCGGTCAGATCGGTAAATCCTTCCGTAACGAGATCACACCTGGTAACTTCACATTCCGTACCCGTGAGTTCGAGCAGATGGAGCTTGAGTTCTTCTGCGAGCCGGACACAGACCTTGAGTGGTTTGCATACTGGAAGAGCTTCTGCCTGAACTGGCTGCATTCTCTTGGACTGAAGGATGAGGAAGTACGTTACCGTGACCATGACAAGGAAGAGCTGAGCTTCTACAGCAAGGCTACTACAGACGTTGAGTTCCTTTTCCCATTTGGATGGGGCGAGCTTTGGGGAATCGCAGACAGAACAGACTACGACCTTACCCAGCACCAGAATGTATCCGGACAGGATCTTACTTACTTCGATGATGAGAAGAAGCAGAAATATATCCCATATGTAATCGAGCCGTCACTTGGTGCTGACCGTGTGGTTCTTGCATTCCTTTGCAGTGCATATGATGAGGAGGTTCTGGATGCAGAGAAGAACGACGTTCGTACAGTCCTTCACTTCCATCCGGCACTTGCACCGGTTAAGATCGGTGTGCTTCCGCTTTCCAAGAAGCTGAACGAGGGCGCTGAGAAAATCTACGCTCAGTTATCAAAGAAATACAACTGCGAATTTGATGATCGTGGAAACATCGGTAAACGTTACAGAAGACAGGACGAGATCGGTACTCCGTTCTGCGTAACCTACGATTTCGATTCCGAAACTGACGGAATGGTAACTGTCCGTGACCGTGATTCCATGGAGCAGGTTCGTATTAAGATTGATGAGCTGGATGCTTACTTCGCAGATAAATTTACATTCTGATTTATGTGACAGGCAGTTCAGAATCCTCATATAACAGGAATCTGAAAATGCCGCAGCAGCGTGTGGAAACCGCGTGGAGTGTATATAAAGTAATAAAAGGGCTGACTTTCTGAAATCAGATGGTTGGTCCTTTTGCTGTCCGTATTTGCCCGGAACAGCAGTTATTGGAGTTACGAGGAAATGAAAAAAAGACGTTGGACGTGTATTGATATTTTGAAATGCCTGGCTGCTATTGCAGTGGTTGAGATCCACAAGCCTCTGGAAATACAGGGGGGAGATGAATTCCTGATCCTGTGCCGTTTTGCAGTGCCTGTGTTTTTTATGATCACCGGATTCTTTTACCCGGAAACAGTGGCGAAGAAACGGGAACTGAAGCAGTTTGGCAAAATTTTCACCATTACCATTGGCGCAAATCTGTTTTACCTGCTATGGGAAATCCTTCTGGCAGTTGAGAAAAGAGAAAATATAAAAGAAGCACTGCTTGCAAGGTTTGAGAAAAGAGTTCCGGAGGATTTTATTTTGTGGAATTTTTCCCCGCTTTCACCGCACCTGTGGTATCTGCAGGCACTTCTCTATGTGCTTGTAATTGCTTTTATTGTAGAACATCTGGGACTGAGAAAGCTGGCTTATCTGGCGATTCCGGTGCTGTTGGCGGGAAGTCTCATAAAGGGAAGCTATTCCCTGTTTTTTGTGGGAAAAGAAGACTGTCATATTTATTATGCAAGGAACTTTCTGTACTGCGGACTTCCCTTTTTCTGGCTGGGCTGCTGGTTTGGATCCAGAAAGGAGGCTCTTCTTAGCTTTCTGGACAGGAAGAAAATGGGATTTTTGCTGTGTGGACTTCCTGTTTTCTGGAATATGGCTGTTATGGAGCAGAAGTGGCTGGAAAAGCGAAATGTCCTGGGAACCCAGGAAGAGTATGCTGGAACCATTTTTCTGGCAATCTGCATCTTTCTTCTTTTTATTGGCTGGCAGAATTTTTATGTGGAGAATTCTCTTACCAGAGCATTGGCAAAAGTGGGAAAAGACTATTCCATGCTTATCTATGTTCTTCACTATGCGGTTCTGCAGGCCTTGTCCAGATGCTTTAAAGGCAGAAGGAGCCTGCTCGCAAAGGGATACCATCAGTATGGGATGATGTTTGTGTTTGCGGTTACTGTGGTGATGGTGGCAGTTTACGCTAATGCTAGAGCCTGTTTGAAAAATCATTCTCGCAAATTGTGACGAACATCTTGCAGAAAGCCTTTTTCAGACACAATCTGGGGAAAAACTGAGGATGCCTTATGAAACTGAAAAGTGAGTGAATAAAATATCGGTACACTTCCAGAAGCGCGGAAGTGTACCGATATTTTTTTGCTCTGCTTAGAATGTGTCTGAAAAATCATTCCCACAATCTGCACGCCTCGCTTTGCAGTATATTTTGCCCAAATTCGGTTGCGTAGCCCGCTGCGGCGCCCTCATCCGGGCATGATCTCCCACAAATTGTGACGAACATCTTGCAGAAAGCCCTTTTCAAACACGATTTAGAATATTTCAATAGTATATGCCGTTTCAAACATCTCATCCATTTTCAGTTGATTGATAAATGGTTTCTCCGACAGATCTCCTGTGAATCCGCAATCATCGCAGCGTCCCATCCATGGCTCCAGGCAGACAAATGGGGCATCCTGGGAAGCTGACCAGATCCCGAAATTGGGGAATCCCACACAGCGCAGCTCCAGATAAGGAGTGCCGTCTGGCAGCTGGATGCCGGCCCTTGTGATCTGATTGTCAAATACCAGTGCATCGTGGTCAAACATGTGATCCTCAATCTGGCAGGTGCTATTTTCCAGCTTCAGAGTGGCCTTTTCCTCAGCCTTGGCCGTGCCGCTCTCCGGATCAAGAAGAAGGTATGTAAGGCTTTCCTGTCCGTCAAAGGTAAGACGGTAATCACTTCTTCTGGTATCCGGCAGAACCGGTACACGAAATGCCGGATGTCCGCCGATGGCGAAATACATATCCGTGTCACTGTTATTTGCTACCTTCCAGCTGACTGTAAGGGTGCGCCCCTTCAGAATATGACGGATGCGGAGCACGAAATCAAAAGGATAAACCTCTTTGGTCTCTTCTGTAGAACGAATCTGGTGGGTTACGGAATCCAGTGTGGAATCAATACATGTGAAATCTGTGTCACGGGCAAAGCCATGCTGCTTGGAAGCATATTCCTTATCACCGATCCGGTAATGATTTCCATAATGCTTTCCTACATTTGGAAAAAGAACCGGCGCATGACGTCCCCAGAACCTGGGATCTCCCTGCCAGATCACCTCACGGTCTTTCTCTTTGTCATAAATGCTGACCAGCTCAGCCCCATGGTCGTCAATGGCCACTTTCAGAAAGTCATTTTCCAAAACTCTTTTCATGATGTAAAACCTCCATGTGTGATGTTATATGTGGAGCGCGAATTCTGCCTGCAGAGCTCCACAGAGCGCGTTTTCTCCATTATATCACTATATCTGTAAATTTCACCATTAAAAAATTGCATTATTTGTCCGAAATATAAATAATTCATATAAAAACGACATAAAAACATAATTAAATATGCAAAACGTACAATATCACATTGACTTTGCCATATGCCTTTGGTAAACTATACAATTATAGGGTGAATGACATAGAGATTTTCGACACCCACATCCATTCGAAATAGAGGAGGAATACCACGATGGCAAAGAAAAGAAATATTATTGTAGGACAGTCCGGAGGCCCAACATCTGTAATTAATTCTAGTCTTGCAGGCGTATACAAGAATGCAGTAGAGCGTGGCTTTGACAAGGTATATGGAATGCTTCACGGAATCCAGGGGCTGCTTGACGAGCAGTATATCGACCTTTCTACCCAGATCCATTCCGAGCTTGACATTGAGCTTCTGAAAAGGACTCCGTCCGCATTTCTTGGTTCCTGCCGTTATAAGCTTCCGGAGATCCATGAAGACAAGACTATTTATGAGAAGATTTTTGAAATCCTGAATAAGTTGGATATTTATGCATTTATCTATATTGGTGGAAATGACTCTATGGATACCATTAAGAAACTTTCCGATTATGCGATTATCACTGGTCAGACACAGAAATTCCTTGGCGTACCGAAGACTATTGATAATGACCTTGCTCTGACTGACCATACGCCTGGTTTCGGAAGTGCAGCCAAATATATTGCAGCATCCACAAAAGAAGTGATCCGTGATGCAGAAGGCCTCACCTATAAGAAAAACATGATTACCATTATGGAAATCATGGGACGTAATGCAGGCTGGCTTACAGGTGCCACTGCACTTTCCAAGTCTGAGGACTGTGATGGACCGGATCTGATCTATCTTCCGGAAGTTCCATTTGATGTAGATAAATTCCTTGCCAAAGTAAAAGAACTCCTTAAGAAAAAATCCTCTGTTGTCATTGCAGTATCTGAAGGAATCAAGCTGGCTGACGGACGCTATGTCTGCGAGCTGGGCAGTGTAGGGGATTACGTAGATGCATTTGGACACAAGCAGCTTCAGGGAACAGCTACTTATCTGGCTAATTTCCTGGCAGCAGAGTGCGGCTGCAAGACCCGTGCCGTAGAGCTTTCCACCCTTCAGAGAAGCGCTTCCCATATGGCATCCCGGGTGGATATTGATGAGGCTATGATGGTTGGCGGTGCAGCCGTAAAGGCAGCAGATGAAGGTGACACCGGCAAGATGGTAGTCATCGACCGTGTATCCGACGATCCATATATGGCAGCTACTGGAATTTACGATGTACACCGAATCGCCAATGAAGAGAAGCTGGTTCCGAGAAACTGGATGAACAAGGATGCAAATAATGTGACCAAGGACTTTATCGACTATATTAAACCACTGATCCAGGGCGATTATCAGCCGATCATGGTAAATGGTGTTCCCCGTCATCTGGTGCTGAATACTGGAAGAAAAAAGAAAAATTGAGAAAATGATAAAAAATTGACTGTTTTTTGCCAGAATTACCTTGACGAATGACGAATAAGCCTATAAAATAACTATGTGCGTATAAAACATAGTTTATGTTTATGAAAGTAACTGTGAAGATACTGAACAGTTACCAATGAACAAATTTTTAGGAGGAAAATGTAAAATGGCAAAATGGGTTTACATGTTTACAGAAGGTAACGCTGATATGAGAAACCTTCTGGGTGGTAAAGGTGCTAACCTTGCTGAGATGACAAACCTTGGACTTCCTGTACCTCAGGGATTTACAATCACTACTGAAGCTTGTACTCAGTACTATGAGGATGGAAGACAGATCAACGACGAGATCATGGGTCAGATCATGGAAGCAATCACCAAGATGGAAGGAGTTACCGGAAAGAAATTCGGTGACATCGAGAATCCTCTGCTTGTTTCCGTTCGTTCAGGCGCAAGAGCTTCTATGCCAGGTATGATGGATACTATCCTGAACCTTGGTTTAAATGAAGACGTTGTAGCTGTATTATCTGAGAAATCCGGCAACCCACGTTGGGCTTGGGACTGCTACAGAAGATTTATCCAGATGTACTCTGACGTAGTTATGGAAGTTGGTAAGAAATATTTCGAAGAGCTTATCGACAAAATGAAAGCTGAAAGAGGCGTTAAACTTGACGTTGAGCTTACAGCTGACGATCTTAAAGAACTTGCTATGCAGTTCAAGGCTGAATATAAAGAAAAAATCGGTTCCGATTTCCCGGCTGACCCGAAAGAGCAGTTAGTTGGTGCAATCAAAGCCGTATTCCGTTCCTGGGACAACCCACGTGCCAACGTATATCGTCGTGACAACGATATCCCATATTCCTGGGGTACAGCTGTTAACGTACAGATGATGGCATTCGGTAACATGGGTGATGACTGTGGTACTGGTGTTGCATTTACAAGAGACCCAGCTACAGGAAACAAAGGTCTGTTCGGTGAGTTCCTTACCAATGCACAGGGTGAGGACGTTGTTGCTGGTGTTCGTACACCTATGCACATCGCTGAGATGGAGCAGAAGTTCCCGGAAGCATTCAAGAAATTTACAGAAGTTTGCCATACTCTGGAGACACACTACAGAGATATGCAGGATATGGAGTTCACTGTTGAGCATGGCCAGTTATACATGCTGCAGACACGTAATGGTAAGAGAACCGCTCAGGCTGCTCTGAAGATCGCTTGTGACCTTGTTGATGAGGGAATGAGAACAGAGGAAGAAGCAGTAGCTATGATCGATCCTCGTAACCTTGATACTCTTCTTCATCCGCAGTTCGACGCTAAGGCTCTGAAAGCTGCTACACCAATGGGCAAAGGTCTTGGAGCTTCTCCAGGAGCTGCTTGTGGTAAGATCGTATTCACAGCTGATGACGCTGTAGAGTGGGCTGAGAGAGGCGAGAAGGTTATCCTTGTTCGTCTTGAGACATCCCCAGAGGATATCACAGGTATGAAATCTGCTGAAGGTATCCTGACAGTTCGTGGTGGTATGACATCTCATGCAGCAGTAGTTGCCCGTGGTATGGGTGAGTGCTGTGTATCCGGATGCGGTGATATCGCTATGGACGAAGCTAATAAGAAATTTACACTTGCTGGCAAAGAGTTCCACGAGGGAGATTTCCTTTCCATCGATGGTACAACAGGTAACATCTACGACGGAATCATCCCGACAGTAGACGCTACAATCGCTGGTGAGTTCGGACGTATCATGGCATGGGCTGACAAGTACAGAACAATGAAAGTTCGTACAAACGCTGATACTCCTGCTGACGCTAAGAAAGCAGTTGAGCTTGGTGCTGAAGGTATCGGTCTTTGCCGTACAGAGCATATGTTCTTCGGTGAGGGACGTATCGATGCATTCCGTGAGATGATCTGCTCCACAACAGCTGAGGAGAGAGAAGCAGCACTTGCTAAGGTTCTTCCATATCAGCAGGAAGACTTCGAAGGTCTGTTCGAGGCTCTCGAGGGCAACCCTGTAACAATCCGTTTCCTGGATCCGCCGCTTCATGAGTTCGTTCCTACAGAAGAGGAAGACATCAAGAAGCTTGCTGATGCTCAGGGCAAGACTGTAGAAGAGATCAAGACAATTATCGCTTCTCTTCATGAGTTCAACCCAATGATGGGACATCGTGGATGCCGTCTGGCAGTTACTTACCCAGAGATCGCTAAGATGCAGACAACAGCAGTTATCCGTGCAGCTATCAATGTAAAGAAAGCTCACGCTGACTGGAATATCTGCCCAGAGATCATGATCCCGTTAGTAGGCGATATCAAAGAGCTTAAATATGTTAAGAAGTTTGTTGTTGAGACAGCTGACGCTGAGATCGCAGCAGCAGGCGTAGATCTGAAATATGAAGTAGGTACAATGATCGAGATCCCACGTGCAGCTCTTACAGCTGACCAGATCGCTTCTGAGGCTGACTTCTTCTGCTTCGGTACCAACGACTTAACTCAGATGACATACGGCTTCTCCCGTGATGACGCTGGTAAATTCCTTAATGCTTACTATGATGCTAAGATCTTCGAGAACGATCCATTTGCAAAACTGGATCAGGTTGGTGTTGGTAAGCTTATGGATATGGCTATCAAACTTGGTAAGCCAGTTAACCCGAACCTTCACATCGGAATCTGTGGAGAGCACGGTGGAGATCCATCTTCTGTAGAGTTCTGCAACAAGATCGGTCTTGACTATGTATCTTGCTCACCATTCCGTGTACCGGTTGCTCGTCTGGCAGCAGCTCAGGCAGCTATCGCTCAGAAAAATAAATAATTCATTCTGAATATATATTTAAGTCATACTTCGGTGTGACATGTGTCCAAGCGTAAGAATAACCTTGGAGAACTGTAGAAATATGGTTCTTCAAGGTTTTTTTGTTTCTATGAAATGTAATACAGCTAACCGGGTAAAATCGATAGCAAATTATGCCAATACAGGAGGCGGATAAAAATGTTACTGTTCACTCCGTGACCAGTAACCGCTCCGCGATGCACAGAAATCATGCATTCGCATGATTTCGCGCCGCAATTCTCGGGTTTTCTGTGAACTTTGTTCACAAAAAACACCTCGCGGAATGTTACCAGTGAACAGTAACATAAAAATTACTTTTCTAATTAACCGGGATGATGTTATAATGAAGTAAACAAAAATAATTGCATACATTCAATATAAAAAAGGTGAATGGAATGGTTAATAATAAACTTGACCCACATTATAAAACAAAGGAGTGTAAAACATGGATTGGGATTTGAAAATAACAGATATGGCAGGAGCTACGCCGGAACATTCTGCGGTAATCGTAAATTTTGTTGCAGCAATCAGATATCAGTTAAAGAATAGTACATGCTATGTATATTCGGATAATGTTCAATATCGTTTCAAAGATAATCAGGGAAACAACAAGATTGTAATTCCTGATGCTTCCATAAACTGCCGTACAAAATCAAGACGTGGAAACACTTTTACAGATGCGCCGCGTTTTGTTATGGAAGTTCTGTCACCATCAACAGAAAATTATGACCGGACAGAGAAAATGCAGTTATATTGTGAACAGGAGATTGAAGAGTATTGGATTGTTGACTGGCGTAAAAGAACAGTTGAAATCTATGAACTAGACTATGAAGGAGAGATTCCGAAATACTACCTTTTGAAGACGATTACTGAAGAAAATAAAGACGAGTTACACTTAATTCATTTCCCTCAAATAAAGATCACCTTTGATGAACTATTTGAGGAAATTGATTAGTGGTTTATAACAAAGACAGCAGTAAATATGCCAGCTACTAAATAAAATTGCAGTTTTATTGGATTTCGCCAATTGTGATGAACGATTCATTTGATACTTGGTATGATAAGAAATGAAATACAAAAGTTGAGGTAAAAGATAATGCTGGAAACTCAAAGATTAATATTAAGAAAATGGACTGAGGAAGATGCAGAAAGCTTATTTGAATATGCAAAGGATCCGGAAGTTGGCCCTATTACAGGCTGGCCTCCTCACAAAAATGTAGAAGAAAGTAAAAACGTAATCAGAAATGTGCTTAATGGAGCAGAGTGTTACGCAATCTGTAGAAAAGAAAATAACATTGCGATTGGTAGCATAGAATTAATTCTGAATAGCCATACAGATATGACCGAACGGGATGACGAATGTGAACTTGGATATTGGCTTGGGCAGCCATTCTGGGGACGAGGCTATATGCCGGAAGCTGCCAGTGCACTAATACGACATGGGTTTGAAGATCTTGGCATGACAACCATCTGGTGTGGTTATTACGATGGAAACCGGAAATCAAAGCGCGTACAAGAAAAATTAGGCTTTGTTTTCCATCATACCTGTAATGAAGTTCCTGTGCCACTTTTTAATGAAGTACGTGTTGGACATACCAATGTAATGACAAAAGATCATTGGGAGAAATTATATAAATAACATTTTCTCGAAATGCGCACTGGCTCAAGCGGGTTGGTGCATTTTTTCTTCTAGAGCGTGTTTAAAACGATTACCGTTTCCTTTTTATTCGGATTTGTAATATGCTTGACGTAGAAATAAGTAAAAACTATAATTAATGTAATTGAAATAAACATATGATATGCCTCAAAGGGGGAATTATTATGGACGTTAATTTTGAGTATTGATTCCCCATTGAAGCTCAAATATGCTTCGGAAAGGAAAGTTTATACTAATGAAAACCAAGATTCAGGATATGACCTCTGGTTCGCCGGGGAGATTGATCATTCTTTTTGCAATTCCCTTGATGTTGGGGAATATCTGTCAGCAGCTTTATACAATGGTGGATACTATGGTCGTTGGCCAGATTGCAGGTGTGGAGGCTCTTGCAGCACTGGGCGCGGTTGACTTTCTGATGTGGGTTGTCACAGGAATATCCACTGGTCTCACTCAGGGATTTTCTATTCAGCTCTCCCAGTATTATGGTGCAAAGGATTTTGAAAATCTGCGTAAATCTCTGGCACACAGTTACCGGCTGACTGCATTCATCGCAGTGGGAGTATTCATTCTCAGCCAGTCCTTTGCTGCACTGGTATTAACAGGGCTGCATACACCTTCCAATATTATTGGAATGTCATTATTATATCTGCGTATTATTTTCTGCGGAATCCCGGCTACTGCAGCTTATAATATGTTTGCCGCTGCTTTAAGGGCTATGGGAAACAGTAAAACACCATTAACGGCAATGATCATCGCATCTGTACTGAATATTTCATTGGATATCCTTTTTGTGGCAGGCTTCGGATGGGGTGTGGCAGGGGCAGCAATCGCAACTGTGATTGCGCAGAGTTTTTCTGCCGTGTACTGTTTCCTGATTTTACGCAGAATTGATATTGTTCATCTGTCCAGAGCAGATTTTATGTCTGCCGCAGGAATGAATGCCCGTCTGATGAAGCTTGGTATTCCTGTTGTATTTCAGAATATCATTATCGGTGTAGGCGGTCTGGTAGTCCAGTACGTGATCAATGGCTATGGCTTTCTTTTTGTGGCAGGATTTACAGCTACAAACAAGCTTTATGGTCTGTTGGAAATGGCAGCGATTTCTTATGGATATGCCATCGTTACTTATGTGGGCCAGAATCTGGGAGCCAGAAGGATCGACAGGATCAGGAAAGGTGTCCGCAGCAGTATGCTGCTTTCGCTGCTTACCTCACTGATCATTTCTGCTGCCATGTTTTTATTTGGAAAAAATATCCTCTCACTTTTCATCTCAGGTGAACCGCAGCAGACACAGGAGGTACTTGCAATTGCTTTTAAATACCTTTCTATTATGGCTGCCATGCTCTGGGTGTTGTACTTCCTGTATGTGTACAGATCTGCACTGCAGGGACTGGGAGATACGTTAATGCCTATGGTAAGTGGTATGGCCGAATTTGTCATGCGTATCAGTGCTGCGCTAATTCTTCCCCATTTTATCGGGCAGGACGGTATTTTCTTTGCAGAGATTGCAGCATGGAGCGGAGCTACTGTGATCTTATGCGTCAGCTATTATGTGCGGATGCATAAATATCATTAAGGCAAAATATATGATACGGAAAATAAAAAAAGAGACATATGTCTTTTAACAAAAAATCAAATATAAAAAAATATACTAAAAAACACTTGAAAAAATCTCCTTTTTGTACGAAAATGAAAATAAATATAGAAAAAGGGACATGTGTCCTGTTTTAAAAGTGAGACATATGTCATTGTAGAGATAACAAAGCCAATTTCAAAAAAGGAGGAAAAATTATATGAAGAAAAGAATTGCAGCTATGGTTCTTGCAGGTGCAATGGCACTTTCCCTTGCACCAGCTTACGGAGTGACAGAGGTGAAGGCTGAGGCTGGAGATATGAAGATCGCCATGGTAACTGACTCCGGTGATATTACAGACCAGAGCTTTAACCAGACCACTTACGAGGCATGTAAGGCGTGGTCCGAAGAGAATGGTTCTGAGTTCAACTATTATAAACCAGAGAGCGACTCTGATGAGGCACGTAACGCAAGTGTTGACCAGGCTGTAGCAGATGGAGCTAACGTGATCGTGCTTCCGGGATATATGTTCGCAGCTACTATCGTAGAGCAGTCTGAGATGTATCCGGACGTGAAGTTTATTGCACCAGACGTAAGTGCAGGCGATATCTGTGAGAAGGGTGTTGGCGAAGGATACACCTACAATCCGGATGATTATGAAGTGACCGATTACTACAATGCAGACAATGTTTACTGCTGTACTTATCAGGAAGAGATCTCCGGATACATGGCTGGATATGCAGCTGTGAAGCTTGGATACAAGCATCTTGGATTCCTCGGCGGTATGTCTGTACCGGCTGTTACCCGTTTTGGATATGGATATGTTCAGGGCGTGGACGAAGCAGCCAAAGAGCTTGGAATCACAAGTGACGTTGAGCTTGAGTATGTATGCGGAGGACAGTTCTACGGTGATGCAGACATCACAGCTTACATGGATACCTGGTACGGAAGCAAGGGCGTTGAAGTTGTATTCGCATGCGGCGGTGGAATCTACACATCTGCAGCAGAAGCAGCAGCAAAGGTTGACGGCAAGGTAATCGGTGTTGACTCTGACCAGTCCGGAATCATCGGCGAGGACATCACTGTTACATCCGCTATGAAGGGTCTTGCACCGACAGTAAAGACTGCACTTGATGCGATCAAGGATGGCAATTGGGAATCTGATTACGCTGGAAAGATCGACAACCTTGGTCTTGTATCTGAGAACCCGGAAGACAACTATGTACAGCTCCCAATGGAGACAACCCAGTGGGATGACAATTTCACTGTAGATGATTACAAAGATCTTGTAAAGAAATTATACAATGGCGAGATTGAAGTAAGCAGCGACATCACAGCAATGCCAGAGACTGAGATCACAGTAAATGATTACGGCAGCATCAAATAAGACAACCAACTACTCCGCATAGTAAATGCAATTATAAATCACGGGTAGGGTTCCGACAGGAAAGCAGACTGGTCTTAACATGAAGAATGGCCATGCAGTGATAAAAAGGGGAGTGAGCAGTGGCCACTTCCCTTTTTTACATTTGTAAGTACCTGTGCTTTCTGTCGGCGACTCTGCCATGAAAAAAGGAGAAAGCGAAGATGAGTGAATATGCAATTGAAATGCTGGGAATAACCAAGCGTTTTCCCGGAATCATCGCAAATGACAATATCACACTTCAGTTAAAAAAAGGTGAGATCCACGCTCTGCTTGGCGAAAATGGAGCAGGTAAATCCACTTTGATGAGCGTTCTGTTCGGTCTGTATCAGCCAGAAGAGGGCGAGATCCACAAAGATGGAAAGAAAGTTGAGATCAAAGATCCAAACGATGCAAATGACCTGGGCATTGGAATGGTACATCAGCATTTCAAATTGGTAGAATGCTTCAGTGTTCTGGATAATATTATCCTTGGCGTTGAGACCACAAAAAACGGTTTCCTTCAGAAAGAGGGTGCACGTAAAAAGGTTATGGCCCTTTCTGAAAAATATGGTCTTTCTGTAGACCCGGATGCCATTATCGAGGATACCACAGTAGGTATGCAGCAGAGAACTGAGATCCTGAAAATGCTTTACCGTGACAACGAGATCCTGATTTTTGATGAGCCTACTGCAGTACTTACTCCTCAGGAAATCCAGGAGCTTATGCAAATCATGAAGAACCTGGCAGCAGAGGGCAAGAGCATTCTGTTCATTACCCACAAGCTTGGTGAGATCATGCAGGTTGCAGACCGCTGTACCGTTCTTCGTAAGGGAAAATGCATCGGAACTGTAGACATCAGAGATACCAACCCGGAGAAGCTTTCCGCCATGATGGTTGGACGAGACGTAAACTTCGTTGTAGAGAAAGAAGAAGCAAAGCCCGGTGAAGTTGTTCTGGATATCAAGAATATGGTGGTTGCCTCCAAGCATCATAAGAATAACGCAGTCAACGGCGTTTCCCTTCAGGTCCACAGAGGTGAGATCGTATGTATCGCCGGAATCGACGGAAATGGTCAGACTGAATTTGTCTATGGGCTTTCCGGTCTGGAGCCACTGAAGAGCGGCACCATCACTATGAATGGAAAAGACATTACTCACATGCCAATCCGTGAGCGTCTTACCTCCGGTATGAGCCATATCCCGGAAGACCGCCACAAGCATGGCCTGGTACTTGACTATTCTCTGGAAGACAACATCGTCCTTCAGAGATATTTCGAACCGCAGTTTACTAATAAAATGGGCTTTTTGAAACGCAAAGAGATCCGCAAATATGCCAACCGTCTGATCGAGCAGTACGATATCCGTTCCGGTCAGGGCGCTATCACCAAGGCGAGATCCATGTCTGGTGGAAACCAGCAGAAAGCAATCATTGCCCGTGAGATTGATAAGAATCCGGAGCTTTTGATCGCAGTTCAGCCTACCCGAGGACTGGATGTTGGAGCAATTGAGCATGTTCACAAACAGCTGGTACAGGCAAGGGATGCAGGGAAAGGAGTTCTTCTGATCAGCCTGGAGCTGGATGAGGTTATGAATGTATCAGACAGAATTCTGGTAATGTACGAAGGTGAAATCGTAGGAGAATTTGATCCGAAAAAAGTAACCGTAGAGGAACTTGGCCTTTACATGGCAGGATCAAAGAGAAAGGAGACGAAGAGCAATGAATAATGAATCCAAAAAGAAAGAAAGCATTCTGAGAAACAATGCGGTTCAGACCATCATTGCCTCTCTTTTATGCATTGTGATCGGTCTTCTCATCGGTTATCTGGTACTTCTTATTATCAATCCTGCAGGAGCATCAGGTGCGATTACCGCTATTATCAAGAATTATTTTTACTATCCAAGCCAGAAGGCTATGATGAAATATATGGGAACCACACTGGTAAAGGCTTCCGCACTTCTGATGTGTTCCTTGTCCGTTCTGTTTGCTTACAAGGTTGGACTTTTTAACATTGGAGCAGCAGGACAGTATGTAGTTGGAGCCGGAGCTTCCCTGTATTTTGCGTTAAAGCTTGGTATGCCCTGGTATGTATGCATGATCGCAGCAATCGTGATCGCAGCCCTGGTAGGCGGCATCTCTGGTGCACTGAAGGCTTACTTCAATGTAAATGAAGTTATTTCCTGCATCATGCTGAACTGGATTTCCCTGTATGTAGTGAATATGCTTCTTACCCAGGTGAAATCTGAGTCCACTCCATACACCGTAGATCTTTCCAGCGGCAATAAGAGCGCTCTTCTTCCCAACTGTGGACTGGACGAGATCTTTTCCGGAAACAAATTCGTATCCATCGGTCTTATTATTTCTGTGGTAATGGCAATTGTAGTGTGGGTACTTCTTGAAAAAACAAAATTCGGTTTTGAACTTCGCGCAACAGGTATGAACAAAAATGCTGCAAAATACTGCGGCATGAAAGAGAAGAGAAATACCATTGTAACCATGATGATCGCGGGCGGTCTTGCAGGACTTGGCGCAGCTGTTTTCTATCTCAGTGGAATTGAGACCTGGATGGTTCAGCAGACAACCGTTCCGGGCATGGGCTTTAATGGAATCGCAGCAGCCTTCCTTGGCGGCCTTCATCCCATCGGAGCGATTTTCTCCTCTTATTTTATCCAGCACATTACAAGTGGTGGAAGCTATGTGGATAAGACTATGTATTGTGCACAGATTTCGGATCTGATCTCTGCGTTTATCATTTATCTGTGCGGATTTGTATTCTTCTTCAAACTCTGGTTAAACCGTTATCTCGACAAGAGAGATGAGAAAAAAGCTGCAAAAGGAGGAGAAAAATAATGTTATTATTGATTCAGTATACATTAATATTTGCTTCTGTATTGATTCTCGTAGCACTTGGCGGCTGTTTTTCCGAGCACAGCGGTGTCATCAACATTGGTCTTGAGGGAATTATGGTTATGGGTGCACTTGGCGGTGCCCTGATGATGAAATATCTTCCGGATTCCGCTCCGGCACCAGTTGTGATCCTTCTGGTGGTTCTGGCCAGTGTACTTGTGGGAATGATATTTTCCCTGCTCCTTGGTGTGGCTGCCATTCATTTCAATGCAGACCAGACACTGGTTGGTACGGCCCTGAATCTTCTTGGACCGGCTGCAGCCGTTGTTATCGTAAGAGCCATCAACATGGCAGAAAACCCAGACAACGTTTCTTCCACAGTTGCCTACAAGGTGGCTAAGAAAGCATTCCTGATAAGAATTGGAAAATTTGAATTCAGCTGGTTCATGCTTTTTGCACTGCTGATCCTCATTGCTTCTTATGTGGTACTTTATAAGACCAGATTTGGACTTCGTCTGATGGCATGTGGTGAGCATCCACAGGCAGCCGATTCGGTAGGTATCAATGTTTTTAAAATGCGTTACGCAGGCGTTTTGATCTCCGGCGCACTTGGTGGTCTTGGGGGACTGGTTTATATTACTGCCGGTGTAAGTGAGTGGAAATTTGAGAACGGAGTTGCTGGTTTTGGTTTCCTTGCACTTGCTGTTATGATCTTCGGACAATGGAAGCCGGTAAACATCGGACTGGCAGCCCTTCTGTTCGGTCTTTTCCGTGCGCTGTCAAACGTTTACACAGGATTTGATGCTCTGGTAGCACTGAAGCTTCCCAGCACATTATACAACATGTTCCCGTATATTATTTCCCTGATCGTTCTGGTGTTTGTATCTAAGAATTCCAGAGCGCCGAAGGCGGAAGGTATTCCATACGATAAAGGACAGAGGTGATATACTATGAAAAACTATTCTGAAGATGCCAGCAGGCAGTATCATATCCAGGTTGCAAAGGGGGAAGTTGGCCGCTATGTGATCATGCCGGGAGACCCGAAAAGGTGTGTGAAAATCGCCCAGTATTTTGATAACCCGGTTCTCATTGCAGACAACAGAGAATATATCACATATACAGGAACTTTGGACGGCGTGAAAGTCAGCGTGACATCCACCGGAATCGGCGGACCATCTGCCTCCATTGCCATGGAAGAGCTTTCCCGGTGCGGCGCAGATACTTTTGTCCGCATTGGAACCTGCGGCGGTATGCAGCCTGAGGTAAAAAGCGGGGATATTGTAATTGCCACAGGTGCCATCCGTATGGAGGGAACCAGCCGGGAATATGCCCCCATAGAGTATCCGGCAGTAGCTAATCTGGACGTGACAAACGCCCTTGTGGCAGCTGCGAAAGAAAAAGGACTTTCCTGTCATACAGGTGTTGTCCAGTGCAAAGACGCTTTTTACGGACAGCATGAGCCTGAAGCAATGCCAGTTGGTTATGAGCTGCTCAACAAATGGGAGGCCTGGAAGAAAATGGGCTGTCTTGCTTCCGAAATGGAATCTGCAGCGCTTTTTATCGCAGCTGGCAAGCTTCGTGCCAGAGCTGGCTCCTGTTTCCTTGTGCTTGCAAATCAGGAAAGAGAGAAGCTGGGACTGGATAATCCGGTTGTGCATGATACAGATATGGCAATCCAGGTGGCTGTTGAAGCTGTGAGAAAGCTGATCCGGGAGGATTCGTCGAATTAAGACCGTGACATCGCAATCTGCACGCCCCACTTTGCGTTATATTTTGCCTGAATTCGGTTGCCGTAGCCCATTACGGCGCCCTCATTCGGGCGAAATCTCCCACAAATTGTGACGAACATCTTGCAGTTACTTAATATTCGATGTACTAGACAATCAAATAAAGAACAGATATGAATCCTGCCAGTAAATTGCGATACAGTAATTTCGGGCAATATAAAGAGATAACAGAAATGAGGAAAATAAATGGACGTAAAAGAGATTTTAAAACATGTGGATCATACCCTTCTTCTCCAGCCATCTACCTGGGAAGAAATCAAACAGATTTGTGATGATGCGATGGAATATGGAACTGCATCCATATGCATTCCGCCAAGCTATGTAAAACAGGCAGCAGAATACATGAATGGAAAAATGGCAGTGTGCACGGTTATCGGTTTCCCAAATGGCTACATGACAACAGCAGCCAAGGAATTTGAAACAAAAGATGCTCTTGCAAATGGTGCTTCCGAAATCGATATGGTAATCAATATCGGCTGGCTGAAAGATCAGAAATATGACCTGATTGAGAACGAGATCCGCACCTTAAAAGCTGCATGCGGTGACAAGATCCTGAAGGTTATCATTGAAACCTGCTTCCTCACAGATGAGGAAAAAATTAAAATGTGCCAGATTGTAACAGAAGCAGGCGCAGATTATATTAAGACCTCTACCGGTTTTGGCGGTGCAGGTGCAACCTTTGCAGACATTGAGCTTTTCTCCAGACATATCGGACCAAATGTAAAGATGAAAGCAGCAGGCGGAATTTCTTCCCTGGAGGATGCAGAGAAGTTCCTTGCACTTGGTGCAGACCGACTGGGAACCAGCCGAATTATAAAAATTGTAAAAAATGAGAAAGCCACAGGATATTGATCTGGTCATTGATTGTAAAGGCGAACAGATGCTGTCTCCGGAATTGATCAGATTATAACGACGTTCATCGAGAAGAGCATTATGTTGTCAGAGACAATCAGAAAATGTGAATGATAAGAGAGGTGTGAAAATGGAAAAAGAGATGATTAACCAGCTGATTGATACAGCAATCCACCAGCTGAAATATTCCTATACACCATATTCCAATTTTAAAGTAGGCGCAGCCCTCCTTGCAAAAAACGGGCAGGTTTACACAGGCTGCAACATTGAAAATGCCGGGTATACAGCCACAAACTGTGCGGAGCGTACCGCATTTTTCAAGGCAGTAAGCGAAGGGGTGAAGGATTTTCAGGCTATCTGTGTTGTCGGCGGTAAGGCTGGCGTGCTCACAGAATATGCAGCTCCCTGCGGCGTGTGCCGACAGGTCATGATGGAGTTTTGCAACCCGGAAACCTTCCAGGTCATTCTGGCGGTGGACAAAGAGCATTATGATGTGTATACACTAAAAGAACTCCTGCCGTTAGGATTCGGACCTTCTAATCTGGCATGAAAGCTGCTGACTGGAGAATAGTATTATGAAGTATGCCGGAAAATGCCGAAAACAGAGTGATCTGGCATTGAATCCGGCAGTTATAAGGCAGCATAAAGAATTGCAGGAGAAAAAATTATGACAATCGAACAATTAAAAGCACTACCAAAGGCAGAGCTTCACTGTCATCTGGATGGGTCTTTAAGCCGGGAGTTCATGGAGAGCCAGCTGGGAAGAAGGGTACAGCCGGAAGAGCTTAGCGTGTCCGATGACTGCACAAGCCTTGCAGAATACCTTGAGAAATTTTCGCTTCCGGGTCAGTGTATTATGGATGAAAAAGGGCTTGAGGCAGCTGGCTACGACGTACTTCGCACCATGAGCCAGGAAAATGTACGCTACGCAGAAATCCGTTTTGCACCTCTTCTTTCAGAGACCTCCGGAATGAACTGCCGTGCTGTGATCGAGGCAGTATTAAAAGGCCTTGAGCGGGGCAGAGCAGATTTTGGAACGGAGTTTGGTGTGATTACCTGTGCCATGCGTCATCACAGCCAGGAGGACAACAGCCGGATGATAAAAACAGCCCGTGAATATCTGGGCTATGGTGTGTGTGCAGCGGATCTGGCAGGTGCGGAAGCAGCATATCCCATGGCACAGTTTATGGAGCTTTTTCAGAACACCCGTAAGCTGGAAATGCCCTTTACCCTTCATGCAGGAGAGTGTGGAAGCGTACAGAACATTGTGGATGCTGTAAAAGCGGGAGCCGGCAGGATCGGACATGGAATCGCCATGCGAGGCCATTATAATATTCAAAAAGAGCTGGCTGACAGAGGCATTGGAATTGAAATGTGTCCTATCAGCAATCTTCAGACAAAAGCGGTAAACAGTCCGTCAGAATATCCCATCCGGGAATTTCTGAACACAGGATTGAAGGTTTCCATAAACACGGACAACCGTACAGTGAGCAACACAAGCCTTACCAAAGAGCTTCAGTTCATCCAGAACACGTATGGCATTCAGGAGGAAGAGATACGGCTGATGATGAAGAATGCAGTGGATACGGCATTTGCCACTGATGAGGTGAAAGCGAGATTGTATTCTGAACTGGGAATAAAAGGATAAAATATTGGAAACGAGGGATTTTATTTTGAAAAAATATGAAAGGATTTTCGTGATCGTTCTGGATTCTCTGGGAATCGGTGCCATGCCGGATTCAGAGAAATTCGGGGATGTGGGAGTGGATACATTCGGACATATTCTGGATAAAATGGGCTCCCTGGAAATACCAAATCTTAAGAAGCTTGGAATGTTAAATCTTCATCCGGCAGGAAATATGCAAGGTGTGGAGAAGCCGATTGGCCGTTACATGCGCGTAAGCGAAGCCAGCAATGGCAAGGATACCATGACCGGCCATTGGGAAATGATGGGAATTAAGACAGAGAAGCCGTTTAAGACTTTCACAGACACCGGCTTTCCGCCGGAGCTGATCGCGGAGCTGGAGAAGCGCTGCGGCAAGCGCGTGATTGGAAACAAGAGCGCCAGCGGAACGGAGATCATTGAAGAGCTTGGGGAGGAAGAAATCCATACAGGTGCCATGATCGTGTATACTTCAGCCGACTCTGTTCTTCAGATCTGCGGAAATGAGGAAACCTTTGATCTTCAGAATTTGTATCGCTGCTGCGAGATCGCAAGAGAAATTACACGGAAGGATGAATGGCGTGTAGGCCGTGTCATCGCCAGACCATACGTTGGCAAAAAGAAAGGTGAGTTCAGGCGAACAAGTAATCGTCATGACTATGCTTTGAAGCCAACAGGTCTGACTGCATTAAATGCGTTAAAGGATAATGGGCTGGATGTGATCGGTGTAGGGAAGATCAACGATATTTTCTGCGGCGAAGGAATCACAAAGACCTATCATTCTGACAGCTCCGTACACGGTATGGAGCAGACCATCCAGATCTGCAAAGAGGACTTCAGGGGACTTTGCTTTGTGAATCTGGTTGACTTCGATGCCCTGTGGGGACACAGACGAAATGTGGAAGGCTACGGCAAAGAAATCGAGAAGTTTGACAGGAATCTGGGCGTTCTTTTGGAAGAGCTTCGGGAGGATGACCTTCTTATTCTTACCGCAGACCACGGGAATGATCCCACCTATAGCGGCACTGACCATACCAGAGAGTATGTTCCCTTCCTGGCTTATTCCAAGACTATGAAAGAGGGTGGCCCCCTTGAAAACGAGGATACTTTTTCCGTTATTGGCGCATCAGTGGCAGATAATTTTGACGTGAAAATGCCGGAAGGAACTATCGGACATTCCATTCTTGAGAAATTATGCTAAAATAGAAAAGCAGCTGTTGGATAGCGGTTGTATATCCGGTGGATTGCTTGCTTTTGCGACAGAACCCGGATAGAAACAAATGATTTGCAGCACATGGCAGAAGATGAGGAAATCATATGAAACACACTTATTTACACGATGTACTTCCATTCCTTCGTGAACTGGAACGTGAGAAACAGAAACAATTTGAGGCTTATTTCCGTACTGCGCCATTATGGCTTATGGACCTGTTTCAGAGTGAGATAATGGAAGCCGGAACTACTTTTATCAGGGAAAATGAACCGGCAGATACGATTTTCTTTGTTGCCAGAGGAAGAGTAAAAGCTACAGATTACCGGATTTCCGGCATTGCCTATGATTTTATGAAGCCCATGAATCTCATTGCGCTTGGTGGTATGGAAGTGATCCTGGGACAGGATACCTACCAGACCACCCTGCAGACAGAGACAGAGTGTATTGTTACCAAGCTTCCAAGAGCGCAGTATGAGAAATGGATTTATTCAGATACGGAAGCTTTTCGCATGGAGGCAAAGCTTACCTGTGCTTCCCTGTTGGAGGAAGAGCGGCGGAACCGTCTGTACCTGTTTTTGGAAGGGGCTGACAGATTAGCTGTACTTTTTTCGGAATGGTTTGAAAAATATAACAAAAATGACATTTTATGCATCGGCGAAAGCCGGCAGAATCTGGCAGATGAGACAGGCCTTTGCCTGAAAAGCATCAGCCGCGCCATCAAGAAGTTTCAGGCAGAACAGCTGATCGTGAAAAAAGGAAATCAGATCTGTATCGACAGGAAGCAGTACGAAAGGCTGAAGCGGACTGTGGATGAGAAAATCGGCAACGTATAAACGGAACACAAGACTATAGCAAAACGCATGGTATTGAAGGCTTTCTGTTTATATGAAAATAATGTTATAAGCTGTCCTGGCGATAAGCCGGATAGCTGCAGATAAAGGAGAAGGTGTACATGAGCGATTTATATCAGAAATTAGAGACTTGCCTTGCAAGTGTTAGAAAAAAGACAGATTTTAAACCGGAAGTGGCGCTGATCCTGGGATCCGGCCTTGGAGATTATGCAGATGAGATCCAGATCGAAACCACCATTGACTATACAGAGATTGAGGGCTTTCCAACCTCCACAGTTGCAGGTCACAAAGGCAGATTTGTATTTGGATATGTGAAAAATGTGCCGGTTGTGATCATGCAGGGAAGAGTGCATTACTATGAAGGCTATCCAATGACGGATGTAGTTCTTCCCACCAGATTGATGGGCATGATGGGGGCGAAGAAGCTGTTTCTTACAAATGCAGCCGGTGGAGTGAATCCGAATTTTAAACCAGGTGATTTTATGATGATCACCGATCACATTACCACAGGAATCCCGAGTCCGCTGATCGGACCGAACATTGAGGAACTGGGAAGCAGATTTCCGGATATGAGTGAGGTATACAGCAGACGATTGCGAGAGGTGATCCGTGCCAGTGCAGAAAAATGCGGTATAGATCTCCAGGAGGGCGTATATGTGCAGTTTACAGGTCCTGCCTATGAAACTCCGGCTGAAGTGAGAATGGCAGCTATATGGGGCGGTGACGCAGTTGGAATGAGCACTGCATGTGAAGCAATGGCAGCCCGTCATATGGGAATTGAAGTGTGCGGAATTTCCTGTATCACCAACATGGCAGCTGGCATTTCGAAGCAGGAGCTGAACCACAAGGAGGTTCAGGAGACTGCAGACAGAGTGGCGAAATCTTTTAAAAAGCTGGTGACGGAAATCATAGCCGGTATGTAGCCGCAAGGAAGTGCGGGTTTCATAAGAGGCAGCGCAAACCAAAAGATATAACGTAACAAAGGAGAAAAGTTATAATATGGGAATTGTTGTAATCGGTGATGTTTTTATCGATGTGAAAGGTTATTCCACAGCACCATTTATTCCTGGAGGAAGAAATGCCGGTGTGATCCAGCAGATCCATGGCGGTGTAGGAAGAAATGTAGTGGAAGATATTGCCAATATAGAGTTGAAACCAACCTTTGTCAGTCTGGTAGATGACGACGCTATGGGGGATGATGTGATCCGCAAACTGGAGCGTCATAAAGTAGATACCAGATATATGCGTAAGGTAAAAAACGGCATGGGAACCTGGCTGGCTGTCTTTGACCAGGACGGAGATGTGGTGGCATCTATTTCCAAACGTCCGGACCATCGTCCGATAGAGCAGATCCTGGATGAACACGGAGATGAAATTTTCCAGGATGCGGACAGCGTTGTGATCGAGATTGATATTGACAAGGAAATTGTGAAGAAGACCTTTCACTATGCAGAGAAATACGGCAAAAAAGTATACGCTCTTGTATCGAATATGACCATTGCAATCGAAAGACGTGACTTCTTAAGGCGGACAGCCTGCTTTGTATGCAACCAGCAGGAAGCGGGCATCCTGTTTTCGGAGGATTACGGTGGCCTGAAGCCTGAAGAGATGGCCCGGTGTCTGGCAAAAAGAATCCAGTCCGCCCATATTCCAAAGATGGTGGTTACCATGGGAAGTGATGGTGCAGCTTATGCAGATCAGGAAGGAAACTGGGGCGTTTATCCAGCTATGAAGGTAGATGTGGTTGACACCACAGGCGCGGGAGATGCCTTTTTTGCAGGTGTGTGCGTAGGCCTTACCTATGGAAAAACAATGAGAGAGGCATGTGCCATTGGTACCCGTCTTTCCTCAACTGTAATTTGTACCTCAGAGAACATTTGTCCGAGATTTATGCCGGAAGAATTTGATCTTGACAGGTAGGAGAAGAATATGGAAAGTCTTATTATAGGAATTGCCGGCGGCTCCGGCTCCGGTAAATCTACTTTTACAAACAGAATTAAAAAGCGTTTTGGAGATGACGTAGTAGTCCTTTATCACGACAATTATTACCGCAGACAGGATGGAATCCCTTTTGAGCAGCGTGTGACTGTGAATTACGACCATCCGGATTCCCTGGAGACAGAGCTTCTGGTGGAGCATCTGAAGCTTCTGAGGCAGGGGAAGGCTATTGACTGTCCGGTTTACGATTATTCCCAACATAACCGTTCCGACAAGATCCTTCATATCACCCCAAGTCCGGTGATCCTTGTGGAGGGAATCCTTCTTCTGGCAGATCCCAGAGTGCGTGAGCTCCTTGATATTAAGGTCTATGTGGAAGCTGACGCCGATGAGCGTATCCTCCGCCGGATTTCCCGTGATGTGGAAGAGCGGGGAAGAGACTTGAATGGAATCATTAAACAGTACTTAAATACAGTGAAACCCATGCATTACCTTTATGTAGAGCCCACGCGTTCCAAGGCTGATATTGTGATCAACAGCGGAAAGAATGACGTGGCGTTTGATCTGTTTGTTTCGAAAATCAGTATGGAATTGGAAAAACGAAAGCAAGGGTAATTACAGAAGATGTTTGCTGTAGGCTGTAAACATTGATGTGATGATGCGGCAGAATTAGCAAATGAAAGTTGCTGTTTACGAATTGGGTGAGAATCCCGGCATAAAGAATTTTTCTGCGAAATTGGTAGATGGCAACAGATAAAAAGATACAGGAGATCAGAATGTCACAGGAAAAAGAGAACAGACAGCATGAGAATGCGCAGAGTGTGCAGGAGGGGCAGCAGCCTCATAAGCGCAGAGTGCGCTACAAAGGCAGATACCCGAAGAAATTTGAGGAGAAATATAAAGAACTTCAGCCGGAGAAATACCAGGATACCATTCAGCATGTAATGCAAAAAGGGAATACCCCGGCAGGCATGCATATTTCTATTATGGTAAAAGAGATTATTGATTTTCTGGAGATCAAACCAGGACAGATTGGCTTTGATGCCACACTGGGCTACGGTGGCCATACAAAGGCCATGCTTCAGTGCCTGCAGGGACAGGGGCATATGTATGCCACTGACGTAGACCATGAAGAAGCAGCCAAGACAAAGAAAAGACTGGAAGATCTTGGCTTTGGGGAGGATATTCTGACCATTAAACTTCAGAATTTCTGTACCATTGATGAGATTGCCAAAGAAGTAGGAGGTTTTGATTTCCTTCTTGCTGATCTCGGCGTGTCCTCCATGCAGATCGATAATCCCAAGAGAGGTTTTTCCTTCAAAGCAGACGGACCTCTGGATCTGCGCCTGAATCAGGAAGCCGGGATCAGTGCGGCAGAGCGCCTGGAACATATTACCCGGGATGAGCTTGCTGGAATGCTTTATGAGAATTCAGACGAGCCATACTGTGAAGAGCTTGCCAAGGCGATCACAGATGAGATCCGCAAAGGAAACCACATGGATACCACCACAAAGCTTCGTCAGGTCATTGAGAAAACTCTGGATTTCCTTCCGGAAAAAGAGAAGAAGGAGACCATCAAAAAGACCTGCCAGCGTACCTTCCAGGCCCTTCGGATTGATGTGAACCGGGAGTTTGAGGTTCTGTATGAGTTTATGGAGAAGCTGCCGGGAGCACTGAAGCCCGGAGGAAGAGCAGCAATCCTTACGTTCCATTCAGGAGAGGATAAGCTGGTGAAGAAAGCACTGAAGGCTGGATACAAGGAGGGAATTTATTCCGATTATTCCAAAGATGTGATCCGTCCGTCAGCCCAGGAATGTGCCCAGAATGGACGCGCACGGTCTACGAAAATGCGCTGGGCGATTAAATCGGAGTAAACGCGATAAATACGCTGCGCGAGTTTGGCTCGCCTATCAAGTAAATGAGACAAAGCACGCTCTGCGAGTTTTATTCGTTATCGCGTCAGTCACCAAGGTTTTTCGTGCAGGCACGAACTTTGGCTCGCCTATCGCATAAATAAAATGGGGAGGAACCGCATCACTGCAGTTCCATCCCCCATATTTTACAATCTCTGGTTCCCACAACCATATAACTTTGATATACAGCAGGAGATGCTTCGATGACTCCCTCACTGATCTGGTGGCAGTCAAGAACATCTCCTGTTTTTCCATCCAGAAGATAAATATGTCCTGTGCTGTTGCAGTAGAGAACCTTTCCGCTGCCATCCGGATTGTATACACATATAGGTGAAGACCAGGCATAGGCAGATTCATGTTCCCAGTTTACTTTCCCGGTATTTTTATCAATGCATGCAAGTACACCTTGTGCCTGTCCGCCGGTTCTGGCAACTGTCACATAAATGTTATCCGACAATTCTTCTTTTCCAACAGCGATGGTAGACTGTACACCGCCTGAAACACTGTCCTCGGAGGAACAGTCGTAAGAGGTCTGCCAGATGATCTCTCCTGTTTCCGCATCAATTTTCCAGACAGGAACCTCTGCAGTGGTGCTGCTTCGCCAGCCCAGGCGGAAAGAGGTGCTGACATACAGGTAAAGGTGTCCGTCCTCCACAGACAAAACGGGAGTAGAGTTGGAGTCATCCAGAATATCCTGAACCCATACAAGCTGCAGGGTATTCAGATCCAGGCACATTAGATTGCCGCCGTTATCTGCAATAAAAAGATAACCGTCATAGATGGCTGCGCTGTCCTCCATGCCAAGCCAGTAGGAACCTACGCTGGTACGTGTTCCGTAGTAGCGCCATTTCACAATATGATCCGGATTGACGGACAAGGTGCCTGCTTCCGGGTCATAACTGGTATTCAGCTTGATCAGATAAAGAATTCCGTTCTCTCCTGGATAGATCAGGGTATCTGTGGCAGCATCCACAAGAGCAGAGGAATCAAAGTAGCTTAAATTTCCGCGAAGGGAAAATTCATCATTATTTCCAAAGGTATACATCACACTGCAGTCCAGAAGATTCACAACAAAGACCCTGGCAGTGCCTTCATTGCTGTCATAACCTGCGCCCACATACATAATTGGATAACCTCTGGGATCAAGTGCACCTGCCCCTTTGAAGGTGAAACCAAGGTAAAGGGGATCTCTGGTAGCCTCGCCGGTTTCCAGATCCAGGAAATATACATAGCCGTCCATGCAGGCATAGATCACTTCCACAAGATCGTCTTTTTCCTTTGCCCAGTCGTACATATTCATGGACTTCTTTACTTCTTGGGACCATTTTTCCATAAGAGGCTGTCCGGTCCAGCCGCTTCCGGACCAGGTGGCATCTCCGTAAGTAATAGAGCCGGTTTTTGCTGTCCAGAGATCCTGGATTTTTCCATTTTTGATCTGTGTATTGCCATAGGCTGCAGTGTCACGGAAATTGTTTCCGCGGAAGGTGACGATTCCATCCACATCTGTGTAGCTGATCCCGGCATCGAAGGAGTGGGGATCTGTGGAGGTATAATCCGAAGTATTGGCAAGTATCTGCCCGTCCACCTCAATGTCTGTGGTTTCTATGTATAAAGATGGTCTGGTGGAATCTACGGATTTAGGAGAAAATTCTGCCGGTCTTGCCATTGCGGCCTTTACAGCGGCAAGAGAGTTGGAGTCATTCATGTCCAGACCGCTGGCTTCCTCAACCATGGAAACTGTATTTACATTTTCCCGTATCCTTTTTACGAGGAAAACTCCTCCCAGTATAATTACTGCTGCAATGATCAGGATCCCTTCTGTAAGAAGAAGTCTTCGGAAGAAATATTTTTGCTGCAGCTGCTTTTTTCGTTTCCCTACTTTTCTTTTCATATTCTGAATCCTTCCCTGTTCATTTGGCAAAAATTATACAAGGTATGACTGGGAAATTCAAGATGTCAAGAGCTGTTTTGGAAATTCAATTTTCAGATTGGGAAAAAGGGCGCAATCTTTTTTCTTGACAGTGTATGGCCTGGCTTGTTAAAATATTATTTATCGTATGAAAAGGAGGAGAAAACATGCTGAAAGTATGGATCGTAGGATCTGAAGGCCAGATTGGCGAGGCAATTAATGAAGTGCTGGATCCGTTGGAAATTGAAGTTTTGAATACAGACAAAAATGCGCTTGATATTACAGAAACAGACGAAGTTCTTCATTTTGGAGAGATCAACCGTCCGGATGTGATCATCAACTGTGCTGCGATCACAGATGTAGAACTTTGCGAGAAGCAGCCGGAGGAAGCATTTCGTGTAAACGCTTTAGGCGCCCGCAACTTAAGCCTTGTAGCAAGAAAAACAGGGGCAAAGATGGTGCAGCTTTCCACAGACGACGTTTTTGACGGTCTGGCACAGAAGCCGTACACGGAGTTTGACAATACAAACCCTAAGACTGTTTACGGAAAATCCAAGTGCGCCGGGGAGAATTATGTGAAGGAGTTTACCCACAAGCACTTTATCATCCGAAGCAACTGGGTCTTTGGAAAGGGAAATAACTTTGTAAACCGTGTTCTGGAGGCCGCAGATCAGGGCAGAGCTCTTGCTGTAGCTGAGGATCAGTATGGTTCCCCCACAAGTGCCAAAGATCTGGCAAGAATTATCCTGCATCTGATCCGCACCAATGAGTACGGAACCTATCATGCAACCTGTCAGGGTGTTTGCAATCGTTATGAATTTGCAAAGGAGATACTTCGCCTTGCAGGCAAAGAGGAGCAGCTGAATCCGGTACCTACCCCGCAGTCTGATCTTTCTTCTGCCAGACCTGCATATGCAGTTCTAGACAATTTTATCCTTCGCATTATCGATGTATATGAGATGCCTGGCTGGAAGGATTCTCTGGAAGAATTTATGAAAGAAAAACGGGAGGGCTAAGATGAGCGCGAAGAAAGAAAAGAATGTAAAAGAGAAAAAGAAGATCAGCTTAACCAGTATGATCTTTATTGCGCTGATCGCCGGAGCAATCACAGGAATGGTTCTCCATTACCTGGTGCCGGATAGCAGTGTGAAGAATGATGTGATTGTTGAAGGAGTGCTGTACGTTCTTGGGCAGGGCTTTATCCGCCTTATGAAAATGCTGGTAGTACCACTTGTTTTCTGCTCACTGGTATGTGGAAGTATGGCTATCGGTGATACTAAGAAGCTGGGAAATGTAGGTGGAAAAACACTTGCATTTTATCTGGTTACAACAGCGGTGGCAGTTGCAGTTGCCCTTGGAATCGGAACTCTTTTGAGACCGGGAATTGGTCTTGATATGAGTAAGATCCAGGTAAATGCTTCCGATATTGAGACTATGGAGTCTACCTCTCTGGTTCAGACTATTCTCAATATCATTCCGGATAACCCCATCAAGTCCCTGGCAAGTGCGGAAATGCTTCAGATCATAGTGTTTGCTTTGATCATTGGTGTGATCCTGGCAAAGCTTGGGGAGCGTGCGGAGACCGTTTCCAACTTTATCAGCCAGTTTAATGATATTATGATGGAAATGACCATGATGGTTATGAGTCTGGCTCCTATTGGTGTATTCAGTCTGATCGCAAGAACCTTTGCAACCATTGGTTTCAGCGCATTTGTGCCTCTGGCAAAATATATGATTGCAGTTCTGATCGCTTTGGCAATCCAGTGTTTTGGTGTATACCAGATTTTGCTGAAGCTGTTCACGGGCCTGAATCCAGTAAAGTTTATCCGAAAGTTTTTCCCGGTTATGGCCTTTGCCTTTTCCACTGCAACCTCCAATGCGACTATTCCGCTTTCTATTGATACGCTGTACAAGAAGATGGGTGTTTCCAAGAAGATTTCTTCTTTTACCATTCCTCTTGGTGCGACTATCAACATGGATGGTACTTCCATTATGCAGGGAGTTGCGGTTATGTTCGCTGCCCAGGCTTTTGGAATCCAGCTGACTCCTATGGATTATATTACAGTAATCGGAACAGCCACACTGGCTTCCATTGGTACCGCAGGTATTCCAAGTGTTGGACTTGTTACTTTGACTATGGTATTTAATTCTGTTGGTCTTCCAGTTGAGGCAATCGGTATTATCATGGGTATTGACCGTATTCTGGATATGGCGAGAACAGCGGTTAATATTACAGGTGATGCTGTTTGTACGACCATTGTGGCTTGCCAGAATGGGGCTGTGGATAAAGAAGTGTTTAATAAAGCTGAATAAAAATATTGGCGTGTATATGTGAGTTTAGACTCAGGTATGCACGTCTTTTTTTGACTAACTGTCCGCAACACATTGCCCCTCCCAGGCTGATTGTTCAAAGTAACTAGGAATTAATTAAAAATAAACAGCATATAACACTTGACAACAGTATAATACTGTTATATGCTGTTTGCATAAGGAGGAGTCACATGAAGATCATAATTAATCACTCGTCGATGCAGCCAATTTATGAGCAGATCACAGATCAGATCAAGGCGATGATCATTGACGGGACGTTAACGGAAGAGGAAATGCTTCCCTCTGTGAGAACTTTGGCGAAGGAGCTGAAGATTAGTGCTCTTACGGTGAAGAAGGCGTATGACTTTCTGGAGGAAGAGGGGTTCGTGGTTACGGTGCATGGGAAAGGCAGCTTTATTGCCAAGAATAACCAGGGACTTCTTATGGAAGAGCGGAAGCGGGAGATTGAGACAGAACTGGAGGAAGTGATCCGGAAAGCGAGGATCAGCGGATTGTCTGAGGAAGAAATCCGGGAACTGTTTGAGCTTATTATGGAGGAGTAGATATGCTGCTGAGTTTGAAGAATTTGCAGAAGAATTATCCTGGATTTTCCCTGGATGTAAGTATGGAAATAGAAGAAGGACAGATCACCGGTCTGATCGGAGCCAATGGAGCAGGGAAGTCTACTACCTTTAAGGTTATTCTGGGGCTGATTCATCCTGATGCAGGAGAGATTCGTCTGTTTAATAAGGATATGGAGCAGATTTCCCAAAAAGAGAAAGCGGATATAGGCGCGACACTTTCTGACAGCGGTTTTTCCAATTGTTTGACCGTGAAACAGATTGTGCATATTCTGACAGAGACTTATGAGAAATTTGACCGGGAGATGTTTGAGAAGCGGTGCAGCCTGTTTTCCATCCCCATGGATAAGAAACTGAAAGAGTTTTCCACAGGAATGAAAGCAAAGTTAAAAGTGCTGACAGCCACCAGCTTTGATGCCAGGCTTCTTGTTCTGGATGAGCCTACAGCCGGTCTGGACGTGATTGCCAGGGATAGCATTCTGGAACTCCTTCGGGAATATATGGAGACGGAAGGAAGAAGTATTCTGATCAGCTCCCACATTTCCTCAGATCTGGAGAGCCTGTGTGATGATATCTATATGATTGATAAGGGACGGATCGTGCTTCATGAGAATACAGATGTGCTGCTGGATGAATATGGTCTTATCAAGGCTGACGAGAAGCAATATGAATTGCTTGATAAGCAGCATATTCTCAAGGTGAAGAAGGAGCAATACGGCTACAGCTGTCTCACAGATGAGCGTGCATTTTATGTGGAGAACTACCCGCAGCTTGTAATAGAACGTGGGTCTGTGGACAAGGTTATTACCATGATGATCAAGGGGGAAGTATTATGAAAGGTATGTTTGTAAAAGACATGGAAATTATGAGGGGAAACATGAAAACGTTCATTGGCGTATATATTATAGCCATTTTCTGTTTCCTTAGTACTTCCGCAGGTCCTTCTTTTCTAATCAGTTATGTGTCTGTTCTGGCTGCTGTTATGGCACTGAATACCATAGCAAGTGATGATATGGATAATGGTATGCCTTATATTTTTACTTTTCCTATCAGCAGGAAAGAATATGTGAAGGAGAAGTATCTGCTGGGTGCAGGGATGGTCACGGTATTGTGGGCTGTTGCTGTTGCAATTGCAATTGGCGTAAATGCTTCTGGATATCGTATGGTGTCCTGGGAAGAACTGATCGCTTCTGCAGCTGCCGGTCTTTTTCTTGCTGTTTTCGCAAATGCGGTTGTGTTTCCGGTACAGTTGAAATATGGAAGCTCTACAGGAAGGCTGGTGCTGCTTGTTCTTGTATTTGGCATCATGGCTGTAGGATGGATTGGCGTAGAACTATGCCAGAAAATGAAAGTGGATTTTTCAGGTCTGAAAAATCTGGGCCTGCGCATTTGGAACCTTGGAATCCCAGTCTGTCTGGCGATGCTGTTTGTTCTTATGTTGCTAATGGTTCTGATTTCCTGTACAATATCCATAAAGATTATGGAGAAAAAGGAGTACTGATCCTGGAATGAAGAAGAATCAGATTTTTATAAAATGCGGAACTGAATATAAGGAGATGACGAAAGAGCTGCTGGAGGCGTGTGATCTGGCAGGAGAGATAGAGAAGAAGTTTGTGAAATACGGATTGAAGGCGCTTTCAGAAAATTCCGAGGCAGGTTTACAGCAGAATAGTGAGAAGGTTATAACAGAAGCGAAGTTTGAAACAAAGAGCAGTCTTATTGACAACTCTGAAGCAGAAGTGGACTGTTTTTATCCTTCGGATTCTGTGGAAAAACAGAATTCAGAATTTGGTTTGTACAATATGCGGATCGGCATCAAGCCAAACCTGGTCGCTCCCATGGAAGCCTACTGGGGCGGCACCACTCACCCGGAGGTAGTCGCCGGAATCGTAGAATATCTTCAGGAAAAAGGGTTTTCCGATCTGGTGATCATGGAAGGTTCCTGGGTAGGAGATAAGACCTCCGAATCCTACGAAGTCTGTGGTTTCAAGTCCCTCTGTGAAAAATATAACGTTCCGTTCCTTGACATGCAAAAGGAAAAGGGTGCGCCTGTACAATGTGGCGATATGACCTTAAACATCTGCAAAAGTGTCCTTGACCTGGACTTCCTCATTAATGTTCCGGTACTAAAAGGTCACTGTCAGACCAAAATCACCTGTGCATTGAAGAACATGAAAGGTCTTCTCCCTAATTCTGAGAAGCGTCGTTTCCACGCATTAGGTCTTCATGACCCCATTGCCCACCTGGGCCTTGCTATCCACCAGGATTTCATCGTGGTAGACAATATTTGCGGAGATCTGGATTTCGAGGATGGCGGAAATCCTGTAGAGATGAATCGCGTTCTGGCAGCTGTGGATCCGGTTCTTATGGATGCCTATGTCTGCGACATGATGTACTACCAGGTAGAAGAGGTTCCCTATATCACAAAGGCTGCCGCCCTTGGTGTTGGCTGCGCCGACATCCGCCAGGTAGAAATCCGTGCCCTTGATGGCAACCCCGGCGCTCCTGTTCCCAAGTCCCGGAAAGTGGTAGAGCTTGCCGACGCTGTAGAAGAAGTAGAATCCTGCAGCGCCTGCTACGGCAACCTGATCCCTGCCCTTGACCGCCTGAAGCAAGAAGGCCTCCTTTCAAACCTGACCACCCGAATCTCCATCGGTCAAGGCTACCGAAACCAGGAAGGCACCCTGGGAATCGGCCACTGCACCCGCCACTTCACCCACCACCTGGAAGGATGTCCGCCAACTGAAGAAGAGATTTATGAGTTCCTGAAAATTTATTTAGGACGCTAAGAAAGTTGCTATTTAATTGATTAAAAGTTCTTCAATGCGAACGCATTTGGACAATGTGTATTACTCACTCGCCGGCGCAACGCTCCAGCGAACTA
>NZ_JAJCIA010000036.1 GCF_020554845.1 Blautia faecis
CTGTGAACTTTGTTCACAAAAAACACCTCGCGGAACGTTACCAGTGAACAGTAACCACAAATACCATTATACAAACGATCGTATATCCCGGCTGTTTTAACTTTTCATTAAGCCTGATATACCTTAATTCCAAAGGACTCATGAATGGTAGTACGAGCCTCTTCGATTGATTTAAACTCTTCTGCTTTTAACATCTGAGCGGTAATATTACCGATTGCAGTTGCCTCTCCAGGACCTGCATGAACCTCTTTTCCTGTTGCTCTCGCAGTCAGCTCATTAAGATAGCCTGCGTTGGAACCTCCGCCAACTACATGGATACGGCTGAAGGTTCTTCCTGTCATCTCTTCCAGTTCCTTTGCTGTCTTTGCATAGCACTCAGCAAGACTGGTATAAATAACAGTAGCAATTTCTCCTAAAGTTTCCGGAACCTTCTGTCCGGTTCTTCTGCAGTAATCTTTAACCTCTTCGATCATGCTTTCCGGAGAAAGGAAGCACTCATCATTTGCATCTACTCTGGATGGGAAATCTTTCGCTTCCTCTGCCATCTGACAGATTTCTGCAAATCCATATTTATCATCATATTCATGACGAACAGACTGGATCATCCAAAGTCCCATAATATTCTTCAGATAACGGAATCTTCCTGCATAGCCGCCCTCATTCGTAAAGTTCATCTCGCAACTCTTCTTGGAGCAGTCAGCTTTTTCTCTTTCAATTCCCATCAATGACCATGTTCCGGAGCTGATATAAATAAAATCGTCGTCGTTTGCAGGAACTGCAAGAACTGCGGATCCGGTATCATGTGTAGCCGGTGCTACAACTTCCACATCAAACCCAACTTCTGCTTTTACCTCTTCTGTAAAGTGTCCAACACTGGTACCAGGCATGATCAATTTCTGGAACATTTTTCTTGGATATCCAAGTTTATCAATCAGTTCGTAATCCCAGTCCTTTGTTTCTGCATTTACCAGCTGACCTGTTGTTGCCTCTGTATACTCACAGGTTTTCTTGCCTGTAAGAAGATAATGGAAGTAATCCGGTACATGAAGCATAGTTTCAGCCTGTTCCAGATATTCCGGATGTTTTGTCTTCACAGCCATCAGCTGATATACCGTGTTGAAAATTGCTTTCTGAATACCGGTACGTGCATAAAGATCCTCAAGAGAAATCGTCTTATATACTTCCTCATCCATACCTTCATTTCTGTGATCACGATATCCAACTGTATTTCCAAGAACCTTGTCGTCCTTATCCATCAGTACAAAGTCAACGCCCCAGGTATCAACACCCATGCTTACCGGAATCTTGCCGATCTCTTTACATTTCTTAAGACCATTCTTAATTTCCTGGAAAAGTCTGTCAAACTCCCAGCAAAGCTCGCCGTCTTTCTTTACCATTCCATTCTCAAAACGATGAACTTCCTCAAGCTCCATTTTTCCATTCTCAAGATGTCCAAGGATCAGACGTCCGCTGGAAGCACCGATATCTACTGCTAAATAATACTTTGTCATTTTATGAAACCTCCTCAATTGTAAAATTACGCTGTATATATCAAGGTTCCTGTCTTATTGTCCTACACAAATGTCTCATCAAACATTTTCCATAAACAATAACGTTACTGTTCACTCCGTTCACAGTAACGCGCTTCGCGATGCACAGAAATCATGCATTCGCATGATTTCGCGCCGCAATTCTCGGGTTTTCTGTGAACTTTGTTCACAAAAAACGCCTCGCGGAACGTTACCAGTGAACAGTAACACAATAACGTACCAATCCTGATATTCCTCATACAGCGGCTTTTCTAATTGATGATATCATAGTACTATAATATTCATCAATAAATAAGAACCTTGTTTGTCTAAAAAAGTGTCCTTATTTGCAACCAGAATGTTCTGTCCACTATATTCACAAAAACCTCTCACATAAAGTATCCGGAAGATAGTGACAATATTTTCCGTGCTGCAATAATTCCTCTTTCACCCAGAAAACCCCCGGGGCAATGCCCCAGGGGTCTGTTTCATTCACAGTTTATAAACCTGCAAACATTGGACGTTGTGTCGTCTCTTTACTTTTTAATTAGTCGTAAAGGTTTGGAGCGATGTTTTCATCGTCGATGTTTGTAGAATCATACCAGTAACCAGCTGTAGGAACATCCTCAAGCTCAGCTCCGTTAGCAGCTGCTGTCAGAGCGTAGATTGCATAATATCCCATCATCAGAGGAGACTGTGTAACTGCACCAAGGAATGTGCCATCTGTTACAGCTGCTTTAATGATAGAACCAGCGTCGAAACCAACACCGATAACATCACCGTTAGCTGCGTCAGAACCAAGAACGTTCAGGTTAGCGTTAGCTGCAAGAACACCCTCTGCTGCAACCTGGTTGGAACCGAAGATTGCGATACAGTTTTCCTGGGAAAGGATAGCCTGAGCCTCTGTGGAGCAAAGCTCTACAGTTGTCTGTGCCGGAACTGCAACCTGGATAACAACGTCTGCGTCAGCTTCTTCAGCGTCAGCACCTTCTGCTGCGTTTACATAGAACTCATTACCTTTAACTGCTACTGTTTTTCCATCAGCTTTAATCAGCTCGATCATCTTATTGATGAATCCTGTACCACGCTGCTGGATGTTAAGAGCTGTAGCATCCTGGTTAACCTCACCGATGATAACCTGTCCGTCAGCGTTAGCGATAACGTCTTTGATTGCCGGATACATGTTCTCAGCTGCTACAGAACCAGCCTGATTGTTGTCTGTGCAGACTTCGCAAACTACAGATCCTTCCGGAGCATCAGCGATACCTGTATCAAATGTAACAACCGGGATTCCTTTGTCAACACATGTCTGAAGAGCTTCCTGAACAGAAGATGTATCACAAGCTGCAAGTCCTAATCCAACAGGATTAGCTGCGATAGCTGTATTGATCATGTTAACCTGGTCAGCGATATCGGACTCACTGTTTGGTCCCTGTGCTGTATAGGTAACACCTAATTCTTCAGCAGCTTTGTCCATACCTTTCATAGCTGCTTCCCAGTATGTAGACTGGAAGGATTTAACCATCATTGGGAACTCATAAGCTTCGTTAGCTGTAAGTCCTTCAAACTGATCTTCCGGAGCTGCCATAACAGTTGTTGCTGCTAAACCAGATACCATTGCTGCACAGAGTACTAATGCCATAACTTTCTTTGCTTTCATTTACTACTTCCTCCTTGAAATAAAAATTATATAGTTTTTTATGATGATACGTCGCTACACTCTCCGACGCTTCACATCCGTTATGAAATTGTTGCTGTTTACCAGCTGTTCTGCTTATAAACAGAATTCTGCTTTTCTTCAGGCTGACTGTCTGTAAGCCAGCCTGTATGTTTCAGTTATTAGTGTGCACTTTTTTTCTCTTTCAGGATATCGATCAATACTGCAACGATCAATACAACACCTGTGATGATCTGCTGCCAGTTTGCCTGCAGACCGACATATGGAAGACCGGTCTTTAACAGCATGATTACGAAAATACCTACCAGAGTTCCTACTACAGATCCATAACCACCGGAAGCTGCAACACCACCAACGAATACACCGCCGATTGCGTCCATCTCAAGTCCGGCACCAGTACCAGGCTGTACAGTAGGAGTTACTGCTGCGTATGCGATAGCTGCAAGTCCGGTAAACAGACCGCAAACTACGTATACCATTACATGGTAAAACTTAACATTGATTCCGGAAAGAGCTGCTGCTTCTTTGTTGGAACCGATTGCGATGGTGTAACGTCCGAATTTTGTATGATTCAGAACGAACTCCATCAGGATTACCAGAAGGATCATCCAAAGGAAACCGAGCGGGTAACGGGAAGCGCTTCTTCCCTGTCCGATTGTCAGTTTAAAGATGGAATGGAACCATCCGCCTGGCTGATTCAGTGTTGGCCATGGTGTAGCACTGCAAAGAGAACCAGCACCACGGGTAATCATACAGGTACAAAGAGTAGCAAGGAATGGCGGCAGATTCATGATACCAATGAGAACACCGTTCAATGCGCCGATTGCAATTCCAAGCACTACACAGAGCAGCATTGCTACTACTACTGGAACATTGTTGCTTCTTACAAGTGTTCCGCCGATCAATGCGTAACATACCATACCAGTTCCGATTGACAGGTCTACACCGCCTGTGATAAGCGGGAATGTAACACCGATTGCCATCAGAAGGTCATAATATGAGAAATCCAGCATACTCAGGATTGTGGTGTACTGTCTGAACTCCTTACTCATAAAGGAGAAAACAGCAGCCAGTGCAATGATAACCAGCAAAACAATAAATCTCTGATCACTTAAAATACTTTTTTTCTTCTTAGTCATGACGTCCTCCTTAATCGATATTCCGTGTCGCCTTATTCATGATGTGTTCCTGTGTAGCTTCAGAAATATCAATATTTCCTGTTACCTTACCTTCACACATAACGATGATTCGGTCACTCATTCGGAGAATCTCAGTCATTTCAGAGGAAATCATAATAATAGATTTTCCTTCTGCTGCAAGCTTGCTCATTAACTTGTAGATCTCGTTCTTCGCACCAACGTCGATACCTCTTGTAGGCTCATCGAAGATCAGGATCTCACTGTCACGGGTAAGCCATTTTGCAATAACTACCTTCTGCTGGTTACCACCGGAAAGATTCACTACCAGCTGGTCTGTAGAAGGAGTCTTGGTTGCAAGCTCTTTCACATATCTCTCTGTAACTTTTTTCTCTTTGGCTTTGTTGATGAATAAACCGTTGCAATATTCTTCCATGGTAGCCAGGGTTGTGTTCTCTGTTACAGATTTCTGAACAACAACTCCATATCTTCTTCTGTCCTCAGACAGATAACCGATACCATATTTAACAGCATCCTGTGGGCTGTTGATGGTTACTTCATGGAGCTGTCCATCTTTACCCATAATGGAAATCTTACCGCTCTGTTTCGGATCTGCCCCAAACAGTGCTCTGGCTGTCTCAGTACGTCCTGCTCCCATCAGTCCTGAGAAGCCAAGGATTTCACCTTTACGAAGCTCGAAGCTTACATCCTGAACCATCTTGCCTGCATTCAGATGCTCTACCTTCAAAACAACCGGGGCATCTGGGGCAACCATGCTATGATCCTTCGGATCTTCGTAAATAACACGACCAACCATCATGTTGATAATATCTTCTTTTGTACTGTCTGCTGTGATCAGGGTTCCAACATAGCCACCATCTCGCATGACAGTTACACGGTCTGTGATGACCTTGATCTCATCCATACGGTGTGAGATGTATACAATACCCAGATTCTTCTTACGAAGGTCTTTGATGATTTCAAATAAATCCGCAATCTCCTTCTCAGTAAGAGCAGCTGACGGCTCATCAAAAATGATCACCTCAGCTTTGTGGGAAATAGCCTTTGCAATCTCACACATCTGCTGCTTACCAACAGTAAGATTACTCATTTTTTCTCTCGGATCGATCTCAATATTCAGATCCTGAAATAATTTTCTGGAATCTTCGATCATCTTCTTGTCGTCTACACGGATTCCCTTCTTCGGTTCACGTCCGATAAAGATGTTCTGTGCAACAGTCAGATCTCCGATCATATTTAATTCCTGATGTACGATTACCACTCCGGCATCCTGAGCTTCACGGGTATTGTGAAATTCTGTCTCTTTGCCTTTATATGTAATTGTTCCGGAATCCTTCTGGTAAATACCGGTAAGCACCTTCATCAGTGTGGACTTTCCGGCTCCGTTCTCTCCCATAAGTGCATGTACTTCACCGCGTTTCACTTCGAAATTAACATGATCCAGGGCATGAACTCCAGGAAAGGACTTATCAATATCCTTCATAGTTAAAATAACTTCACCCATTATCGAATCCTCCCTTATGATCAGTTCTTTCTGCGTCTTGCAGAAACGTCAGCGTAAACTGCTACAATAACAATGATACCTGTAATAATCATCTGCTGTCCTTTGCCAAGACCAAATGCCATGATTCCCTGCTGAAGAAGAGAGATGATAAATACACCGATTACAGTACCGCCGATGGAAGCAAGTCCACCAACCATGGATGTACCACCCATTACACAGCCTGCAATTGCCTCGTTGTTATACTGATCGCCATATCCTGGCTGAACGGTTGTATAAGTAGCTACAAAGAACAGTGCTCCGATTCCTACCAGGAATCCACAGATCACATATGCAAGCATTCTCCATTTTCTGGTATTGACACCAGAAAGACGAACTGCCTCGCTGTTAGATCCAAGACAAAGGATATAACGTCCTGGCTTTGTATTGTAAAGAACAATACCGCAAACCACTGCCATTCCAAGGAAGATCACAAGACCAACCGGGAATCCATTATAAGATGCGATATTACGGAACCATCCGTTTACCGGATCAGAACTCTGCGGCCAGCTGACTGACTGTGTCTTGGTAAATACAGAAGCAATACCTTTTGCAATGTTCATGGAAGCCATGGATACGATAAATGGCGGAACTGACATATAAGAAACCAGCCATCCATTAAATATACCAAATGCAAGACCAATGAGCACACACAGAACCATGGCAGCTGCACAAGGAACTCCATAAGAAGTCATGCAGTAACCGGAAACCAGTGCACAGCAGAACATAACCGGTCCGATGGAGAAATCAATTCCTCCCGTAGCAATTACAAATGTTACTCCAAGTGATAAAAAGCCCAGGAAGTATACATAGTTCAAAGTAGATTTGATACTGTCGCCAACAGGGAATTTACTTCCGAGTACTACCTTGAAAACTACGAACATAAGAACAAGAATACAGACAAGCATGATTCTGTTCAGGCCGAGCTTTTTCACAATTGGATTTTGTTTTAACTTTTCCAACTTTTCACCCTCCTTGATTTTTTGTTATTGTCCAGGTTTACCTCACTCTTCCTGAGCAATAACTTTTTGCACTCTCTGCGTTTTCTATATAATACCTTGAATTCTGCACAATTGTAATAGAATATTTTCCAGAAAAAGGTTAAATATTTACGGTATGGTCATAAATTTTTAACCTTTTATGTGAAATATGCACTAACACTTTACCATGTAAAATCAAAAAACCTCAAATTCAATCCTTTTCATACGTAAGAAACGCAAAAGGATCGAACCTGAGGTCTCATTTTATCTGACAGAGTATATTAAAAAGATCTGGTACAGCATAAATCGGGTAACTCTTCCGCAAAACGTGCAGCTGTGAAGATACAGAACAGCTACAAAGTCTATTTTATGGTATTAAATGGGAAGATCAGCTTTTCGATTTCGCTGGAATACATATTCTCCGGAGTTACAAGCTGACAGCCGGAATTTACATTCTCATCGTAAGGTTTGCCCTGCAGCATACGCACAGTCTCCGTTACACCCAGATAGCCCATCTTAAACGCTTTCTGCACAACAATTCCCTTGAAGACACCCTTTTCCATAAGCTGGACTGCTTCCTGGGAGCTGTCTACCCCCACTACCTGGATTTGGTCTTCCATATCATGTTTCTGTACCGCCCGTGCTGCGCCTACAGAGGAATATTCATTCATTCCTGCAATCATTTCAAGATTCGGATATTTCTCCATCAGTTCTTCTGTAAGCTGGGAAGCCTTATCAAACTGGGAATTACAATATACTACGTCTACAACATTCTTATTATAATCCCCCAGACCTTCCCGAAAGCCCTGTTCTCTTTCGATTGCAGTGGAAACACCTTTTACATGGCTTACAATTGCAATCTGAGAATCCTTATTTAAAAAAGTTCTGGCATATTCCCCCAGCTGCTTTCCTGCTTCCAGGTTATCTGTGGCAACTGTCATATCCTGAATATTGCTTTCTGTATAGGAATCTATAAATGTGATCTTGATTCCCTTATCTTTTGCCTTCTGCAATAATTCATCGGAAGCATCAAAGCTGGAAGGGGAAAATAATATTGCATCCGGATTTTTCTCAATGGCCTCTTCCAGAAGTTTATTCTGTACCTCCACATCCTGTTCTCTCTCCGGTGCCAGCACTTCCAGTTCTGCACCGCATTCCTGCGCCGCCATTCTTGTCCCTGAAATCAGGGAGGTCCAGAAGTCATTGGTTCCATCCTCTGTTTTCGGTATGTAAATTAATGACCACTTTTTGTTATTATTTTTTTGACGAATATAAAGCATTCCTCCGGAAACCAGACACACCGCCAGCGCTATGCATACAAGCATAAGCCATTGTTTACGCTTTTTCATGATGTTCCTCCTGCTCGATCGGAATTACCACTGTAACAGTCGTACCTTTTCCTTTTTCACTTTTATAGCTCAGACCATATTCCTTTCCATAGTACATACTGAGACGTCTTTGAACGTTGTATACACCGACACCATTAGAACGATAATTGACTTTATGCTTCTCAAAAATCCGGTTCAGGGTCTCCTCATCCATTCCCACACCGTCATCTGCTATTTCGATAACTGCATTTCCATCTTTCTGGTATCCGTTAACAGTAAGCATCCCTTTTGATTCCTTATATTTAAGACCATGATAAATTGCATTTTCCACAATTGGCTGAAGTACAAGTTTCACTATATGCACACTGTTAATAGATGGATCCACATTGATCTCAAATTCCAGTTTATCCTTATAGCGCATTTTCTGAATGGTGAGATAACTCTTTACATACTGGATTTCCTGGCCGATGAGGACCGTTTCATCTTCGTTGCTGATACTTTGCCGCAAAAGCCGTGCCAGAGAAGCGGTCATCAGTACTACATCTTCATATTTCTTTCCTTCTGCCATCCAGATAATGGAATCCAGCGTATTATAAAGAAAGTGGGGATTGATCTGGGACTGAAGAGCTTTCAGTTCGCTCTTTCGCTTCAGTTCCTGTTCGTGGACATTCTGTGCCATCAGATCTTCAATCTTATGGGTCATCACATTGAATGATGTGGTAAGACTTCCAATTTCATTCTGGGAAGGTATAACCAGATCATCTGCTGCCTTGAAATCTCCTTCCTGAACCCTTTCCATAGAATCACGAAGCTTCTGAATCGGAAGAGTTATGCTTCTGGCAATAAAGCTGGAAATAAGCATGGCGATCACAACCAGTACAATGGCCGTCATTACATATATGTTATTGGCCTCTTTGCTGCTCTTTAAAAGCTCTGCCATATTCATGCAGCCAACAATCGTCCAGCCAGTTATCTCAGAGCGGGCAAGTGTATAGATTTTTTCGTCATCTCCCTCTCCTGTTACTACCGTATCTGTGTCGGCATTCATAACAATATCAATGTTCTCCGTCTGAAGCTCATTATACAGCTGCTGCTGGCTTGGATGATAAACGATGTTCCCATCCTGATCCAGAATAAATACATATCCCTTATCCCCAATGCTGTTCTGGTCGCAGAGCTCACTGATGGCGCTATAATTCAAGTCAATAAATACAACACCGTCACTGTTTCCCGTGCCATAGAAATTATGGACTTCGCGGCTTAATGTAATCACCCACGGACGCTGGTCCTTAATCACATGCTGGACATGGGAAGAACTGAGACAATACTGATTGTAATTATCTACTGCATTGGTGTACCACTCCTGAGTGGAAAGATCCAGATCCGGATTGGTGGCCTGATATCCGCTGTTTATAAGCATAACCCCATCTTTTTGCACGATTCCAATGTTGCAGATGTCATCACGTCCTTTCAATATCGTACTGAATTGTTCCTGGAGACGCTTCCTGTGCCCTTCTTTTACAGCCTCATCCTCACCGATACGCTGGTACAAAAGCTGATACGCATCCTGGCTTTTTGCAATAACTGAGGCAATATTATCCATATATGTAATATACGAATCAACATTCTGATTCAGCTGATGTATAATAGTCTGGGTATAAATGGCAGAGTTCTCATAAACTGTAGAATTCGTATATCTTACTGATACTGCAGTCGCTGCAAGCACCGCACAGAGAACCAGAACAGAAACAGCCGCAAATATAGTGCTTTGAATACTTTTAAAGCCTTTAAGAAATTTTCGTTCTCTTTTGTTTTTATTCATAGGCTGCTCTCCCTTACGTTTTCTCATTCATTTAACTTTTTATTTTTCATATCTTTCATCACTGATTTCTGTAGAAATAATCCACCTGCTGGCAGCAAATCTTTTTATAGCTGCAATTATTCACTTCCGGATTCAATCATTTCCAGCTCCCACTCTGTCTGAAAATTCCCCTTAAGATTCTCTGAAATATGAATCTTCCCATCATCTGTCACCAGGATCACATTGAATTCTTCCCTGTGCTGCCGCCAGAATTGACAAGCTTTCTCATAGCCCATAATATAAAGAGCCGTGGACATTCCATCCGCAAGTGTACCGTCCTTTGATACGATTGTCACAGACAGCAGATCTCCATCTGCCGGATATCCTGTCCTGGGATTGATGATATGAATATAGGTCTCCTCATCTTCTTCAAAATACCTCTCATAACCGCCAGAAGTAACTACGGCCTGATTTTCCACAGATAAAACACCAATATAATCCTGCTGTCCGCCTTTTGGATCACGTATTCCCACTTTCCAGCTGCTGCCGTCTGGCTTCGTCCCTATCGCCTGAATGTTTCCTCCAAGAGAAACCAATGCGGAAGAAACGCCATATTCCTGAAAAAGCTCTGCCAGCTTCTGACCTGTATATCCTTTTGCAATTCCTCCAAAATCAATCTGCTGATCTGCTCCAAGCGTTACAAACTTTGCTTTTTCTTTGCTGTCCCTGCCCTTTTCATCAGAGTCCCGGGTCTGTATTTCTACTTTATTTCCATCCACCAGTGCCAGTTTTTTTTGTACTTCTGCAGCTGTAGGCACATGATAATTACCTGTGGGAAATCCCCATAGCTTCATCACCGGATAAATCGTATCGTCAAAAAGTCCGTCTGTCTCCTGATAAATCTCTTTTCCCCGGAGGATCAGTTCTGCCAGATCATCTGTTGCCTGCAGATTTCCCTGTTCATTTAAGGCATATACTTCACTTTTACTGTTTTCTGCTGATAACATCGCATCCAGTTTCTGTACTTCTTCTATAGCTGCATCTACAGCTTTTTCACTGTTTTTACCATATGCGGTAAACTCCATATAGGTGTCCATCGCAAACAGCTGCTTCTGGCATTTCTGATTCTGAACAAAATACCTGGTTCCTTCTGTAAAAATCAAAATTCCAATACAAATGCCGGCTGCCGTCAGTACTTTTCTTTTCATAAGGATCTTTTTTCCCTTGCATACTCGGTAGGAGTCTTACCTGTCATTTTCTTAAAAGAAATTCCAAAATAATGGGGATCTGAAAAGCCCACCTTCTCCGCAATCTCATAGTTCTTAAGTGCAGTCTGTTCCAGGAGTTCCTTTGCCTTTTCCATACGTGTCTTACTGAGGAATTCCAGGAAAGTGCCTCCTGTGGCTTCCTTAAAAATAGTACTGAAATAGCTTGTACCAATATTCAGATAGGAACAGATATCATTTAATCCTAATTCCGGCTCATTGTAATGCTGACGAATATATTCCATAGCAAGTACTGCCTGCTTCTGACCGCTGGAACTGTTCAGGGAAGAGCATCTTTCAAATACCTCGTGAACATAGTCCTCTGCCATTTTAAAAGCTTCCTTAAAAGTTTTCTGTTCGGTTACCCGTCCCATGAGAATTTCTCTTTTGTGGAACAGATCTTCATTCTCGGAAGAAAGAGCTTCCCAGCAGCTTCCTGCATGGCGCAGAATCATCTGAAGGCAGACACAGGCCTGACTTTTATCCACTCTGGCCTTTTTGATCTCAGATTTCATAACAGAAAGAGCCTGATTCATCTCAGCTTCATTGCCTTTCTTGATTCCATCTACCATATCGCTTAATGGCTGCTGCAAAGAAATACTTCTCTCCGGATTCAGTGTTTCTGTGTCAATGAGCAGATTTCCGCCCAGTAAATAGCGCAGTTCAATAGCCTTCTCAGCCTGGTTATGAGACTGGATCGTATCTCCGGGATTCCTTACCCAGCCCCCAATTCCTGCTGAAGCTTCAATGCCGATCACTTCTTTTACTTTTTTCTGGATTTCCTGACAGATTTCCTGTATTTCTCTGGAAAACTCCCTGCTGCGGTTTCCCATAAAGAGGATACACACCCGGTTATTTCCTTCCTGATAGGCAATTCCTGCATTACGATCTGTCACGATCTCATCTGCAACATTAAATAAAACAAAAGCCATTAATGCGCTCTCCTGGCGTTTTTCCATATCAATCTGATGAATATCGGAAAACAGATCCATGTCAAATAACGCAACCCGATAAGATGCTGCCTCCAGATTAATTCCCATTCCAGACAATTCCTCCAGGCTCTCCTGCACATCCCGCGTACAGCTTACCAGAGATTCAATCGCTTTCGAACGAATCACCAGAGCATTTTTGTGATAATCCTGAGATGTCTTTGTGAGGGATTCTATTTTCTTCTTTTCTTTTCTCTGCAGATCTACTTTTTCTTTCATTTTGCCAATAACTTCTCTGAGCTCCATAGCAGTTACCGGCTTCAGCATGTATTCGCTTACATTATACTGAATTGCTTTCTTTGCATATTCAAATTCCCCGAAGCCACTGAAGATCACAATTACGATCTCCGGATAATTATCATGCAGAAAATGGCTTAGTTCCATTCCATCCATATACGGCATCAAAATATCTGTGAGAACAATATCTACCGGATGGCTCTTTACAAAATCTGCTGCCTGCTTTCCGTTTTCACAGTCTCCTACAAGCTGGCAATCCATGGACTTCCAGTCAATATTCTCCTTTATGGCGTCACGTACCAGGATCTCATCATCTACAAGTAAAATTCGATACATAGTTTTCGCTTTCCCTTTCTATACACAGCATGTACCTCATCGGCTCCCCCCCCGATGCCTGTTTGCACATGGTATTCTATTAATTTCAGCTAAATATTATATTATCACATACCATAAAATCATGCAAACTAAACAAACAATTCCAGAGTTTGTTTGGTGTGTGTTACTATTACTGTTTACTGGTAACAAAAAAGCTGCAAAGTTATAAGAATTATAAACCCTGCAGCTTTTCTGCTGTGTAAGATATTTAAAGAAGCTTTGAAATTATAACCATTATTTTACAATCACTCCATCCTCATCCCAGAGATCGTGCCAGTCCTTTGCACCTTCCCACAGGAATACATGGCCTTTGATCAGACGGTTATTCTTATCAAGGGAACGGATGGTTTCCATCTCTTCTTCTGTCAGAGGATCTTCCGTGACACATTTCAGGTTCATGGTGTAATTCTTCTCTTTCAAAGAGAATGGAATTGGGGAAGCACCTCTCTGTACAGCCCATTTAATGCAGATAACTGCCGGATGAACACCATGTGCCGCTGCAATTGCTTTCAGCTCTGGCAGTTCAATATCCGCAATATCTTCTGGCATCTTATCACGTTCCGGACGCTCAGGAGAACCAATTGGGCAGAATCCTACCACTTCAATACCATGCGCTCTGCAATAATCAAACAGCTCCGGCTGCTGGAAGCATGGATGAAGCTCCATCTCGATCGCAGCTGGTTTAATTCTGCAAAGTGGAAGTACTGCCTCCAGTTTCGGAATTGTCATATTAGACATACCGATATGTTTCGTCAGACCCATATCTACCAGGCGCTCCATCTGGCGCCAGGTTTTCATAAAACGCTCTACTGTGAACGGTTTGGAATCAGGATTTCTGGAATCCACATCACAATGCGGTGCATGATAGTTCGGGAATGGCCAGTGAACATAATACATATCCAGATAGTCAAGCTTCAGATCCTTTAAGGTCTTCGCACAGGCAATCAGTACATCTCCGTCGCCATGCATATCGTTCCATACTTTGGATGCAATAAAAAGTTCTTCTCTTTTTACAATGCCTTCTGCAAATGCATCTGCGAAGATCTTTCCGATCATATCTTCATTTCCGTAACATGCAGCACAGTCAAAAGAACGGTAACCTACACGAAGTGCACCTGCAACAGAAGCAGAAACTGCATCTGCATCTGCATGGTCACTTCCAAAAGTGCCCATTCCAACAGCTGGCATCTTAGCGCCAGTATAAAGTGTTCTCTGCGGAACAATTGCCGGATCGATCATTGTCATTTTCTTATCCTCCTTAACATTTCGTTTGCACTATAGATTTCAATTACAACGCAATTTACTTTCGCTTAATATCTTTTACTACATTTTCTTATAATTTAGTAACCTCAATCTGTGAAAGCAGTTTCTCCATATCTTCCATCACAAAAAATCCAGTCTCCTCGCGCATGGCTGCTGACGCTGAAATAGCACTTGCCAGTTTCATTGTCTCAGGAAGTGAAAGTCCCCTGGATAAACCCAGTGCGAATCCTGCGATCATAGAATCTCCACACCCAACTGTGTTCACTGCATTTATTCTCGGAACCAGTGCACGGAAAATTCCTTCATTACCTACTGCAAGAGAACCGTCAGCTCCCAGGGAAACAGCTACGATTTCCACACCTTTTGCATGAATCTCTTTCGCCGCATCTATAATATCCTGGATATCATCACAATTCTTACCTGTGAGCATGCGGATTTCATCAATATTGGGCTTGATCATAGTAGGTGCTGCTTCAATTCCCATTTCAAGAAGTTTGCCGCTGGTATCCAGAATAACCGGAATTCCTGCCTCTTTTACAATCTTTATAAGACGCTGATAAGCAGTTCCGTCAAGTCCTTTCGGAACACTTCCTGACATTGCAACTACTTTCGCTTCTTTTACAAGATTACGGAATTTTTCCTCAAATCCGGCAAAATCCTCTTCTGTAAGGGTAAACCCAGGTTCCAGAAATTCTGTCTGAACTTTATTAACTTCATCCCAGATATTAATACAGGATCTGCTTTCTGCAGCTACATGATAAAAAGCACTTTTAATACCAAACGGCTTCAGTGCATTCTCAATATAAGCTCCTGCATAACCACCTACAAAACCTGTGGCAATCACCTCTGCTCCGTAAATTGAAGCCGGCTTGGATACATTCAGACCTTTTCCACCAGGAACATAAGTACATTCCTTTACACGATTCACTTCTCCAGTCTTAAAGTTATTTACCACATACCGCTTATCAATGGCTGCATTTAATGTTACTGTCAGTATCATATGCTCAATCCTCATTCGTCAGAAGAATCTTCCCCTTTACAAGACCAGGTGTCTTATAGAGCTGGAATGCTTCCTGAGCCTGACTCATTGGCATTTTGCGATAAATAAATCCCGGATCAAATTTCAGCTGACCGGTTGCAAAATAATGAGCTGTAAGATCCCACTCTTTGCCTGGGAACGGGGAACTATAGGACATCCAGGAGCCTGTAAGTTTGAATTCTTTACGATTCATATTCTCCCACTGCTTTGGTGTAAATGTAAGATCTGCATGAGGTGTTCCAATGAAACATACGTGTGCCTTATTCGCAGCAAGTTCAAATGCCATATGCATAGTCGGAACCTGTCCGGCTGTTTCAAACACATATTCATAGCCCTTACCACCGGTAATTGCCATAGCCTCTTCCATATAATTCTTTTTGGTTGTATTGATAACTGCATCTGCGCCCATTCTCATGGCAAGATCCAGGCGTTCCTCACTAATATCAAATACTACAACCTTCTTGGAACCAAAGATCTTTGCCCACTGCATTGTGAATATACCAATTGTTCCACATCCTAAAATTGCCACGCAGCGACCGCCCTGATAATCATTCTGAAGGAGTCCATGAAGAGCAACTGTGGATGGCTCGAACATTGCACCCTGTTCATAGGAAATAGACGGATCAAAAGGAATCGCATTCTGCTCTGGAATTACTACATAATCCGCATTACTTCCCTGCTGCCTGGAACCGATAAAACTGTAATGCTTACATAAGGAGAAGTTTCCATTCTGACAATCATCACACTTCATGCACGGAAGAAGCGGAGCCCCGGAAACGCGGTCGCCAACTTTCACCTTGGTGACCCCTTCTCCAACTTCTACTACATCACCAGAAAACTCATGTCCAAGAACGATAGGATAAAAATGAACACCATGATTCAATACTCGCGGAACATCAGAGCCACAAATGCCGGAAGCTTTTACTTTAATCTTTACCCAGCCTGGTTTTGCCTGTGGTTCTTCGATTTCCTGGTACTGTACATCCTCGTTTGCAACTACAACTGCTGCTTTCATCTTGAAATACCTCCTTACTTCCGTACCATCATAGCTTTCAGAGATTCATATAAATCCCTATATGTACGGTATGTCTTATTATAAACTTCTTTATTCTCAGGATTGGGCTCATGGCGTCTTGTCTCTTTCACTGTCATGGAAACCGCTTCCTCGTAATCTTTATAAAATCCAACTCCTACGCCAGCCAGGATTGCAGCACCTAATGTGGTTGCTGTATCGGAAGCAGGGACCACCACTGCCTTGCCTGTCACATCAGCCTTAATCTGAGTCCAGAGAAGGGAATTGGCTGAACCTCCCATAGCACGAAGAACTTCTGCTTTAGCACCTGCCGCTTCAGCCACCTCCAGATTATGGCGCAGGGAAAATGCTACGCCCTCCATACAGGCTCTTACCATGTGTCCCTTGGTCTTAGCAAAATCAAGTCCATAGAAAACGCCTTTGGCGTATGGATTCCAGACAGGGGATCTCTCCCCGGACATATATGGAAGGAACACAACGCCTTCACTTCCGGCTGGTACTGCCTCGGCAATTTCATTCAGTTGTTCCAGAGAGGATTTCCCGGTATCCGCCTTGCGGCTCCTCTCATAAGCTGCAAATTCTCTCTCAAACCAGCGCATGACACCGCCGCCTCCGGTAGTTCCTCCCTGAAGAAGCCACTTGCCTGGCACTACGTGATAGCCTAAGATCAGACTTGGATCTGCTTTGTATGTATCTGTGCAGATGCTCATGCCACCAGCCTGTCCACCCTGCTCCTGGGTCTCCCCCGGATGGATCACACCTGCACCAAGTGTTCCACAGGCTGCATCCAGACCGCCGGCCACTACAGGAGTTCCGACAGTCAGTCCACTCTGGGCTGCCGCCTCTTCCGTCACAGTTCCCACTACCTTATCGCACGCAACAATCTCCGGAAGAAAATCCACAGGAATTCCCATTTTCTCACACATCACTTCATCCCAGGTACCAGTACGCATATCAAAGCAATGCAGGCCATATCCCTGTGAAAGATCCTGTGTGATGGCACCAGTCAGTCTGTAAGCAATAAAGCTGTTTGATTGAAGGATCTTGTAAATCTTATTATATACTTCAGGCATATTCTCCTTATACCAGAGAATCTTCGCTGTGGTATATGAAGGCTGAAGAGAATTACCTGCAACATTGAAAATATTCTCACTGCCGATTTCATTATTGAGTCTGTCGCAGATTTCCTGGGCTCTTGTATCCATCCAGATAGGTGTATCTGTCAGAACATTTCCCTCATGGTCAATGGCAATAGCCGACCAGCTCTGCCCATCAATTCCCACTCCGGCAATCTGCTCTCCTGAAATATTACCTGTCTCCAGGCATTCGCAAATAGCGCCGCAAACCGCATGCCACCATTCATCCGGCTTCTGCTGCGCCCATCCCTCATGAGGATAATAAACAGGGTAATCCCCATTGGCGGAAGCCATCACCTTTCCGTTCTTGTTAAATATGGCAACCTTGCACGCGCTGGTTCCAATATCAATTCCTAATAAATAGTCTTTGCTCATCCTTGTCTCCTTATGGATTTCCCCATAAAAATATCAGTCTGAAGTTTCCGTACAATATGGTCAGGAAGCTCATCTCTTCCTTCAAGCCGTTCCAGCATGATCTGTGCTGTTTCCCTTGCAATTTTCTCTGTGGGCTGTGAAACAATGGTAAGTGCAGGTCTGCATGCACGGGCAAAAGGCAGATTGTCAAATCCCACCAGGGAAATCTCCTCTGGCATGGATACCCCCATCTCGTTAAGCCCGATCACTGCCCCCATAGTCATCTCATAGTTCGTCACAAAAACAGCTGTCATATCCGGATTCTCTTTCACCAGCTCTTCTACTGCCTGAACCCCTCCCTGGATCGTGTAATCACCATGACAGATCAGCTTTTCATCAACCGCAATTCCATGAGCCTTAAGTGCTTTCATATATCCTAACATACGCTGTCTGGCAGTGAATACCTCATCCGGTCCACCGATCAGACCAATCTTCTGATGCTGTTCTTCTACCAGCATGCCAACAGCCTTCTCAGCTGCATTTACATTATCCACCAGCACACAGTCGCAGGATATTCCCTGGATCATACGGTCGATAAGCACAATGGGTTTACCTGTTTTCTGAAATTCATTCAGATGGGCTCCAGTCATATCTACCGGCATATTGATAATTCCATCCACACGTTTCCGGGTAAGGAAATCCACTGCTTCTTTTTCAAGCTTCTTATCTGTTCTGCAGTCACAGACAATCGCTGCATATCCATGGCTTCGGAGGATATCCTCCATTCCACTGATGATTTCGGCGCAGAAAACATTGTTCAGCTCTGGAATCACAACCCCCACTGTCTTGGTCGCATTGGTCTTCAGACCGCGGGCAACTTCATTTACTTCGTAATGTAATTCTTCGATGGCTTCTTCGATCTTGATACGGTTCTTCTCTCTTACATTCCCCCCATTGAAATAAGAGGAAATCGTTGCCAGACCAAGTCCTGTCCGTCTGGCAATATCTTTCATCGTCGCTGCCATAAATCAGCCTCTTACTCAGCCTTTCCGTCACAGCCGCAAACTTTCATACGGGCCATTACAAGCTCTTTCACAGCTGCAATTCCAGCCTTGCCATATGCCTTAGGATCAAATACCTTCTCATCCTCAAGTGTCTCTCTGACAGCCTTGGAGTATGCTGCACGAAGCTCGGTGGCAAAATTAACCTTACAGATTCCTCTCTTTACGCAATCCATAACATCCTCATCGCTAAGGCCGGAAGCGCCATGAAGAACCAGAGGAATATCTACAACTTCACGAATTTCACTTAAACGCTCCTTATCAAGAACAGGAGTTCCCACATAGAAGCCATGTGCTGTGCCGATTGCTACCGCAAGAGAAGTAACGCCGGTGCGCTCTACAAATTCTCTGGCTTCCTGTGGATCGGTATTGGTATCTGCAACTGCAACCAGGTCGTCTTCCTTACCACCTACCTTACCAAGTTCTGCCTCGCATGGGATTCCCATAGAAGCTGCTACGTCAGCCACCTTCTTGCTCACCTCAATGTTTCCTTCATAATCCAGCTTAGAACCGTCAATCATCACGGAAGTATATCCAGCCTTCAGAGCCTTCATGGCGAGATCAAAGCTACTGCCGTGGTCAAGGTGCAGGCAAACCGGAACGGAAGCCTTTGCAGCTTCTGCTGCAACGATTGCCTGATAGGTCTCAAGAGTGCCATATTTAATAGTAGATGGAGTAGTCTGGATCATAACAGGTGCTTTCAACTCCTCAGCTGCCTGAATGATCGCTTTCACCATCTCCATATTCTCTGCATTAAACGCACCCACTGCGTAACCGCCCTGCTGAGCCTTCAACAACATTTCCTTAGATGTAACAAGTGGCATATTCTCCTCCTTCTGCCTGCTGATACAGGCCGTGAATCTTCTGTTTTTTGAGAAACCGAAACGTTTCTGTTTTAGTTCATATTAACTCTTTTCCAAATTTCTGTCAACAGTAAATATTTCATCTTTTTGCGTAAAATTTTACCTTGAAAAATCCAGCAAAGAAAGGTAACTTATAGAGTAGAATACTTTCGGAACCGGTATCAGTTTTTATAGATTACTGTGCCAGATTTCTGAGAAAGAACGAAGGGAGAATATATTATGTTAAAAGGAATTCCAGAAATACTTTCACCACAGCTTTTAAAAGTTTTATGCGAGATGGGACACAGCGACCGCATCGTTATCGCGGACGGCAACTTCCCAGTAGAATCAATGGGTAAAGATGCAATTGTTGTTCGCTGCGACGGACATGGAGTTCCAGAACTTCTGGACGCTATCCTTACTGTTATCCCTCTTGATTCTTATGTAGAGAAACCAGTTACCCTGATGGAAGTTATGCCTGGCGATCCGGTAAAAACTCCAATCTGGGATACATACAAAGAGATTGTTTCCAAACATGATGAACGTGGCGCCGAGGCAGTTGGAAATATCGAGCGTTTCGCATTTTATGAAGAGGCAAAGAAAGCATATTGTATTATCGCTACAGGTGAGAAAGCTGTTTACGCAAACGTTATGCTTCAGAAAGGTGTTGTTATCAACAAGTAATTTTTTATTTCAGCTAAAAAGCTCCGTCGGATTCCCGGCGGAGCTTTTATTATTCATGTTTATTATGATTCACTATTTTTTCCTTTTTTCTTAAGAAGCCAGATTACCACTGCAATACCAATGATAATAACTACAACCAGAATCCAGATAACAGAACTCATTCCTTTATCTGTGCTCTCCACATTTTCGCTGGACGCTTCCTGTTCTGCACTTTCTGAAGGAGCAGCTGTTACTGCTGCCTCTTCTGTAGGCGCAATAGTCTCACTTGGCTCCGGGGTGGGCGTACTTGTCTCAGTTGGTTCCGGAGTAGGAGTACTTGTCTCAGTCGGCTCCGGGGTAGGAGTGCCAGCCTCAGTTGGCTCCGGGGTAGGAATACTTGTCTCAGTTGGTTCTGAAGCTGCAGTTGCTTTCTCAGTAGGTTCCGGAGCAGGAGTACTCGTCTCAGCTGGCTTCGGAGCAGGAGTACTTGTCTTCTCAGGCTTCGGGGCAGGAGTGCCTGTTGGCTCTGTCTCCACATCACTGATGTCTTTGCCTTCGGTACCTGCTTTTCCAACTTCAGAAGTATTCTCTCCATCCTGAACAGATTGGGAACCGTCTTCCGCTTCTTTCTCAGTTTCAGGAACAAGTTCTACTGTACTCTCTTCCGTATTGGTGGCTTCTGCAATATTTACCCAGCCAGAAACATCACCAGCCTCTGTGTGTCCCCAGATACCATCTTTACCAGTATCTACTTCTGTATCAATATATAACTTCTCACCATTCGCTATATTACAGCCTCCGGAAACTGTGCCGTACTTTTTCCCAGGTCCTTTATACAAGCAAACGGAACCGTTGTCCTTAGCATTCACTGTAATACTGTAATTCGCATCCTTGCTTCCGTATAAGGCAAGCTCTGATGCCACTGCCTCGGCAAGAGTGGCCGGCTTCAGATAATTCTCTTCCAAGAAACCAAACATGCCATGAAGCTGAGCATATACCCATACCATTCCAGCTTCATCTGTGGTCTCTCCTTCTACATGAATCGCAGTTCCATTAGGAATCAGCTCATCATTCAGCTTCGGGCTGGAAGCATCTGCCTCTGAATACATGTCAACACCGCCATCAGGCGATTCTACAATCATATAGTAATCTGTTTTGTAATCTACCTGCTGTGTCTTTCCCGCATCTGCAAAAACTCCCACAGTCATACCAAAAGTAAGAAGCACAGCCAGCAGCATTCCCAGCTTTTTCTTCATATATATCCTCTTTTCCCTCTTGTATACATTTTTCGTTACTGTTTACTGATAACATTCCGCGAGGTATTTTTGTGAACGGAATGAGCAGTAACCATTTTTCTGCTTTTCATTGTAACACACCAGGAAAAACTTGCAACCATTTTTCTCATATTTTCCCATTATTTTACAGCAACAGTTACTATTCACCGGAAAGGTTCCGCGAGGTGTTTTTATAAACAAATTTCACAGAAAAACCGGGAACCTGGCATGAAATCATGCGAATGTATGTCCGATAAAGGTTCCCAGACAGTAAAAGAGCGAGACAAAAGTCCCGCTCTCTCTCAGCTTTCCTTCATTGTCCTGAGGGAGTGAAAGAAAGCAGTTAAGTTATAAAAAGCTAATTATTTATAAAGAGGTCCATAGTTCTTGCAAGCTCTGAAATCTGCACCCTCTTTATCCATTCCAAATGCATTCCAAGCAGCCGGACGGAAGATATCAGTTTCCGGTACATTGTGCATGCAAACCGGAATTCTCAGCATAGAGCACATTGTGATCAGATCAGCACCAATATGTCCATAAGAGATTGCGCCATGGTTAGCGCCCCAGTTATTCATAACATCATATGCACTCTTGAATGCACCATCCTTGCCATCGCATCTCGGTACGAACCATGTGCATGGCCATGTATAGTCAGTACGTTTCCAAAGTGTATCAGATACAGCCTCTGGAAGCTCTACTGTCCAGCCCTCTGCGATCTGAAGAACCGGTCCAAGTCCTTTTACAAGGTTCAGACGGATCATAGTTGCCGGCATAGTAGCTCTTGTCTCAAATCTGGAGGAGAATCCGCCGCCACGGAAGTATCCGTTATCAGCTGCATTCCAGGTAGTAGCCTTCATGATGGCTTTCTGATCTTCTTCTGTAACGTTCCACCACTCTTTCATAACGCCTTCGCCGTTCTCATCCTTAACAACACCGGAAGCGTCAAGACAGCATGCACCAGAGTTGATCAGATGGATAATACCATCGTTCTCTTTTGCAACACCTTCAAGATCATATCCTGTAACTCGTTTAACAGCATTTGCGCTCCAGTATGTACGAACATCTGCAAACATCTGAGCACGTCCGGTAAGGAGTTTCATGAACAGCATTCCCAAACCGTTGAGAACATCATTCTCTGTAGCAAGGATGTATGGCTCTCTTGCGCCATCCCAGTCAAAGGAAGTATTCAGCATAGCCTCTGCGAAGTCACCATTCGGATAGAAATCAGTCCACTGTCTCTGTCCCTGGAAGCCAGCTGCAATCGCATTGTGTCCGATTGCTTCCTCTGAGAACTTCGGATCAAGGTTATCGCATCCATTCATAAGCTCTTTAATAATAACAGCCATCTTAACTACAAACTCAAACTGCTCTTCTTTCTGCTCCTCTGTCATCTGAAGTTCCGGTGGGTTCTTGTCAAAGCCGATGGTGCAGTTTTCTTTTGCCCATTTCATAGCTCTGTCAAATTCTTCATGATCATAGATGCCTTCTGTCATACGACGGATAATTTCAACCTCATCAACAGATTCAACACGCATTCCAAGATAGGACTCGATGAAATCAGGATCGATAATAGATCCGCCGATACCCATTGTAACGGAACCGATCTGCAGCCATGATTTGTTTCTCATAGTTGCAACAGCAACAGCTGCACGACCGAATCTTAACATTTTTTCTTTAACATCTTCTGGCATCTCTGTGTCATCAGCATCCAGAACTTCGTGTCCGTAGATACCGAATGCCGGAAGACCCTTCTGTGCATGTGTAGCAAGAACGGAAGCCAGATAAACAGCTCCTGGTCTCTCAGTAGCATTGAATCCCCAAACAGCCTTGATGGTCTGTGGATCCATATCCATTGTCTCTGCACCGTAGCACCAGCAAGGTGTAACTGTTACAGTGATATCAACACCTTCATGTCTGAACTTGTCTGCACAAGCAGCTGCCTCACCAACGCGTCCGATTGTGGTATCAGCGATAACAACCTTTACAGGCTCACCATTTGAATATTTTAAGTTTGCCTCATATAATTCCTTAACGGACTTAGCCATATTCATGGTCTGCTCTTCCAGAGATCCTCTTACGTCGAGTGCTCCTCTACGTCCGTCAATAGTCGGTCTGATACCGATTACAGGGTAGCTTCCGATTAATCTGCTCTTTGCCATAGTAGTTTCATACCTCCTGTTATAAATATAAATTAAATTGTTCGTAACTGTTCAGCATTTCGTAATTGCCTGCTGAATAATTACAATAGCTTTCTTAACTCTGTTTCAGGCACTCTGCCTGTGTGCCGCTGATTTGAAAATCTATTTTTTCTCTCAGCCTCTTATATTTCACATTATAAGATTGATTCCGGAAAATTACTTGTGATATAATAGCAAATAATAGTACAATATTCACCTTTTCTGTAGAAACAATAAAATTTCTATAAATTCTTGACTGGAGGAAAAATTTTGCAGATTATTGATCAGAACGAAGACCGTCCGCGCGGCACTTATGAGTTTCCTTTTGAGTTTCATCATATTGATGAAAACCATCCCCGCTACATTATGTCTTATCACTGGCATGTAGAATATGAAATCATTCGCATTCTTTCCGGCGAATTCACCGTCACTTTAGATGAAAAAAGTTTTAAAGCGACCCAGGGCGATGTAATTTTTGTCCACAGTGGAATTTTACATTCCGGAATTCCTGTGAATTGTGTCTATCAGTGCATTGTATTTGACATGAACGTATTTCTGAAGCTGAATTCCGTATGCGCTGATTATATCCAGAAAATCGTACATCAGGATATTTTGATTTTCCACCATTTTGACAATCGCTATCCGGACGTTCTAGGTATCGTAAATTCACTTTTTCACGCTATGGAGGAAAAAAAGACAGGGTATGAGCTTTCTGTAATCGGACAATTTTACCACTTTTTTGGTATTGTTTTTGGTAATCATTACTATCTGGACAGCCAGCCCAAAGCACGCCGGGATTACAAACGAATTCTGCAGTTGAAACAGGTTGTGGAGTTCATTGAAAAGAACTATGCTTCTCCCCTTACCCTTAGTCAGTTATCCGAATCTGTTTCCATGTCACCTAAGTACTTCTGCCGTTTTTTTTCTGAGATGACCCATCAGACACCTATGGATTATCTGAACCGACAGCGTATTGAACAGGCCTGTTATGAACTGTCCACTACAGGTGATTCCATTACTGATATTGCTTATCGAAATGGTTTCAATGATTTGAGTTATTTCATCCGTACATTCAAAAAGTATAAAGGAACTACACCAGGTAAATATAATAAAAGCTGATACTATACTGCTATGAAAATAATTGACAGCGGTGATTTTTACCGGGCGGGCATTGGCCTGATGTCCGCCCTTTTCTCTTACTGCTTCAGATATGTAGAAGATATGAGTTGTTCGCCGTAAGAAAGACGACAGAGAATGATTCCCGCATTTTTGCAGGCTATGGCAACGCATTTTTGCGCACTCTTTTGCTGTACAGACGCGAAAAGGCAGATGTTTACTGTTATTTTGATATACATGCCGATTTTTTTCCAGAATGGTCTCTTATTCCAGGACCCTTATGCAGGTTGCCTTCAAGTAAATGGATGATGGAATTGCTGCTGATCAGGCAGATTAGCCCATGGCAGAAAACTGTCCGCACATACTGCTGCAGAACGCCGCAGAAAATCAGAAATTGTTTTTCTCTTTCGTTTCTTTTATTCTAACAAAAGCCGACCACCATTACAACGAAATTCGGTCGTAAAATTCTCCCATAATTCGACACTTAAATGATAAATTTTATCTGTAGCTGGAGTTTTCTTTTGTCTGAAACGTGCTATAATATTTCTAATTAGAAATAACTAACACAAGTACGACGAAAGGAATCTGTTGAATCATGGGAAGATGTTATCATTTATCAAAAACTGTTACGGAAGACCTGGCAAATAAAATCATAAAAGAACTGACAGAGCGAGGCGATGTGAAACACGCCAGAATCTCCGCTGACGGACGTTATCTTTATGTGGATACCATTGACGGAGAATTTTCCGTGGTAATGTATTCAGCAGTAAATATCTGCAGCCGTATTGCAAACTGCGAGCTGTCCTTTGTGAAATTTGATTACACAGCTTAAAGTCTGCAGATTGCGGGAATGATTTTTCAAACAGGCTCCAGTACCGCTTCTTCTGAAAACATACCGACAGGTCATTTATGGCAAATCTATTAAGAAAAGGAGATTAAATTATGCAGCAGATTACATTAAAAATAGACGGAATGATGTGTGGAATGTGTGAATCCCACATTAACGAAAGTATTCGTAATAACTTTTCTGTAAAAAAAGTCACCTCGTCCCATACAAAAGGAGAGACGGTTATCCTTACAGAAAATGATCTTGATGAAGCAAAGCTGAAAGAGACCATTGATAAAACAGGTTATAAACTGCTTTCTGTCTCAAAAGCTCCTTACGAAAAAAAGAAAGGCTTTTTCTCTTTCCTGAAAAAATAGCCTTTCTCTGTCATAATCCTTGTACTATATTCCAACTACAATATCTCCGGTAATACGGACAATGCATATTCTGCCAGGCTGTGATCTTCCTCTCCTGTGCCGCCGCTTATACCAAGACCTCCGATAATCGTATCTCCGGATTTCAGCGGCACACCGCCTCCGAAAATCACGATCTTTCCACCATCCATCTTATCTACGCCATAAAAGGTTCCGCCTGGCTGGGCAAGTTTGGATAATTCCATGGTGGACATCTTCACCGCAACAGAAGTATAAGCTTTTTTCAAAGCGACATCAAAGCTTACCAGAAATGCTCCGTCCATTACATGAACGGCAATTGGATTTCCTTCCGGACCGCAAACTGCAATCACTGCTTTCTTACCGCGGCGAAGGGCTTCCTGTTCGATTTTCCCGATCAGCTTCTTCGCTCCATCCAGTGTAATCTTATTCTGCATACCCATGCGGCGCAGTACTGCCTGGATTACAGCTTCGTCTACAGAATCAGAGGTACTAGATATGAGAGAATTTTCAACTTTCGTATCCACGCTCACGCTTCCTCCTGCCACTTTCTCAGTTCCACTTGCATGTAGTTCCGTATTTTCAGAAGATGCGTCAGTTTCTAAAGACTCTGACGTACCCATCTTCTGACCTGCCGCCTTCGCTTCTTCATAGCGTGCAAGCACATACAGATAGTCTGCCAGACGGTTCATATATTTCTTGCTTCCTGTGTCAGAACCAAACTTTACACTTACAGCCGCAAGATCACGCTCCGCTCTTCTGGCTACAGCCCAAGTCACATCAATCTCAGCAGACAAGCGACATGCCCCAGGTAAAGAAGACTCCTTCGGCATATGAAAAAGCCCCGTCAAACGGTCAATCTCTTCCTCTAAAAGCTCTGTCTTGTCATCATTGATCTTATACTCTCTATTATATGGATCTGCTACTCCTGCATCAATTCTGATCAGATTTCCCTGGATCTTCTCCAGAAAACGAATGGTATCTCCATCTCTGATCAGGGTTTTCAACACTCCAATATGGCAGGAAAGTTCATCTATGGTTCCCTCCAGCTGGATTCGGTCATCCGCTTTGGAAACGTTTTTCGTATGGACAAGATTGGTAGTTCCCTTGTCACCATTCTTTGTATAAATACTCATACGACTTTCTCCTGACATTTTACCCATCCGGCAAAATGGATTTTATTATGCACCAATACACTGAATATAAGACAATATCTGTGCAAAAACAGGAAATAATGTTACTGTTCACTCCGTTCACAGTAACGCGCTTCGCGATGCACAGAAATCATGCATTCGCATGATTTCGCGCCGCAATTCTCGGGTTTTCTGTGAACTTTGTTCACAAAAAACACCTCGCGGAACGTTACCAGTGAACAGTAACGAAATAATCCACATTATCTTACATTCACTACATTAGTTATAAACAGACTCTGGACAAATAACCGCAATTCCACCGTATCTGTCCAAAGTCTCTTATATGTTACCGGGCACAAAGTGAACAGCAACTCTTAAATTCATTAAAATGACCACAATTTCTTGTAGATCTTCACAATATCCTCTTTCGTTGGTACTCTTGGGTTGGCAGTTGTGCAGGCATCAGCAAGCGCCAGATTTGCCATTTTGTCAATTGCTGCAAAATACTCATCCTCAGAAATAGTTCCCATTTCTTTAATTGTAAGCGGAATATTCATTTCCTTCTGCATAAACTGAATCCAGTTTACAAGAGATCTTACAGACATTACTTTGTTATAGTTACTCAGTCCAAGAATATGTGAAATATTGGCATATCGCTTTACTGCCGGAAGATATTCCTGTTGGCTTCTGCTGTGTTTGTTGATATTTGCATTAAATTCAACAATATGCGGAAGCAGCATTGCATTGGCACGTCCATGAGGAATATGAAAAATAGCTCCCAGCTGATGTGCCATGCTATGTGTGATTCCAAGTCCTGCAGCATTAAAAGAAAGTCCGGCAAGACAGGAAGCTACATGCATTTTCTGACGGGCATGCATATCGCCGCCGTCAAGGTATGCTCTTAACAGAAAGACTCCGCAGATTTCAATTGACTTTTCTGCAAGAGCAGATGAAAATTCATTGTGATTGATACTTACATAAGACTCAATTGCATGAGTCAGTACATCCATACCTGTATCTGCTGTGATAGAAGGCGGAACGCTCTTTACCAGTTCCGCATCCAGAATTGCCTCATCAGCTGTAAGGCTGTCTGAGATCAGCGGATACTTCACATGATTATCTGTATCATTTACAACTGCAAAAGAGGTAACCTCAGATCCTGTACCACTGGTAGTAGGAATTGCAATAAGACCTACTTTGCCATAATTGTTGATCTTCAGGGCAAACTCACGGATTGCCTTGGAAGAGTCAATTGCAGAGCCGCCTCCGACAGCTACTACAACCTCCGGCTGATACTCCAGGAACTTCTTTACACCTTCTGCGATTTTTCCTACCGGTGCATCCGGCACAACATCACTGAATACTTCAAACTCCTTGCCACCGCGTCTCAATGGGTCTGTGATCAGCTCGATCATTTTCCCTTTTGCGATGAATGGATCTGTGATCACCAGAACTTTTTTGTATGGCAGTTCTGCCAGTCTATCCAGGGCATTGTCACCAAAATGGATGACTGTTTTCATTTCAAAAGTTTTCATAATTCAATGCTCCTTTATTGCAGCTTTCTTTTGTAAGCAGAAAGCTTCTATCGGACAGATTCCGGATATCTGCACTCCACGCCCTCTTCTTCAAAAAGCTTCAGCCATTTTTCAGAAGGCTTCGCATCTGTCACGACGATATCAACATCCCGCAATCTTCCGGCAACGGAAAATGCGGTCTGGTCAAATTTCGTATTGTCCACAACCAGGATTTTCTTACGTCCTGAATCCAGCATTGCTCTCTTTGCTGTTCCAAAAGCTTCCTGTGATTCCATTATTCCCCAGTTCTCATCAAGAGCCTTACAGGAAAAAATAACGGTATCTACAAAATAAGAGCGAATGACTTCTTCTGTCCGGGATCCAAGGAAAGCCAGATAGCCTTCCTTCATCATCCCACCTGTGGAAATAATATTCCATCCTGACACATCTGCCAGTTCCAGAAGGATCTCCATGGAATTGGTGATCACAGTCAGACGCTCCTTCTCTTTTAATGCCTTTGCCACAAACACTGCAGTAGTGCTGGCGTCCAGAAGCAGATGTTCCCCGTCATGCACAAGAGAGGCTACAATTTCCGCCATCTTCTGTTTCCCAACTACATTCTGATTCTTGCGCACATTAAAAGGGAGATCAATGCTCACATCTTCATTGATCACAGCTCCGCCATAGCTTTTAATGGCAAGCCCTTCCTTCTCCAGCTTGTCCAGATCCCGTCGGATGGTTTCCTCAGAGACTCCGTATAACTGGCTCAGTTCACTTACTACTACGCGCTTCTCATTCTGTAATTTCTCAAGGATCAGATTCCGTCTCTCTAACGCAAGCATGTTCAGGTCCCCTCCGCGTTCATTTTATTGGTCAGACCAGAATTACAGAAGGCTGTCGATCATTCTCTTATCCGGATGTGCAATAACAGAGGAATCCAGATACATGCCTTTTTCAGCAACAAGCTCTTTCGCTCTGTCGATTGATGCGGATACAGCAGAAACCTCACCAGTGATCATCATGTAGGATTTTCCGCACATACCTTTTGCAATACGAAGCTCGATAAGATCTACAATTGCAGTCTTTGCAGCCTGATCTGCAGCCTCAATAATGGAAGCTGCATCATATGTTTCAAGAATTCCCAGCGCACTGATCTCCTCAACCTGAGTAGTTCCATAAATAGCCGGGAAAAGAGACTCGTGCGGATTACCCAGTACAAAACTGTCAATGCACTTGTCCTCATATGTTGTTACAGCTGTATCTACGGCAGCTTTTACCGCACTGAGATCACCGGTAATAATTGCAATATATTTACCCGGACACACGGTCTGCGCCTCAACGATTTCTACATCAGATGTCTTAACCATTGCATCTGCTGCAGTAACGCCGGTAGCTGTAGTTTTGAATTCAATCATTCCGATTGCTTTACTCATTTTCTGCACGTCCTTTCTAATTCTTTGCAACTACGATCCAGCGGTCTGTCACCTCGGTAACTTTACCGGAGATGGTTGCATGGATACCAACACTTAAGCCCTGGGCAGGAGAAGCGATCATCTGACCTCTTGTCACCTGATCTCCAACTTTTACAATTGCCTGAGCAGGTGCTCCGATATGCTGGCTAAGAAGAATTTTAACCTTTGGAATATCAACCAGTGTCTCGTCCATCGGTGCGTCCTTGTCATATTTTGTAAGACCAAGACGTGCCATCAGGCGTTCTTCCGGAACCTTGCGGTATTCTCGGGATTCCTTAACTGGTACTGGCTGTACTCCCTGAGGAGGACGAATACCTGCCTTACGAAGTCCGCCCTTCATGTCTGCAAGAAGTGTTCTTGGAGCAAGGCTCTGAGGACATGCATACATCTCACAAACGCCACAGGAGCTGCAGAAGCTTGCATTGATGTATGGATTAACATCTCTGAAATCCTGATTGGAAGCTGCACGCATGAAGCGGGCTGGATCAATCGGATGTCCCAGATTGTTACGTGGGCAAAGATCTGTACAAGTATTACACTGGCAGCAAATAGATGCTGCACGTTTTAAATCTATAGCAGAAGTCCGCATCTTCTTCTGTACGATTAAATGGTCTTTTGGCAGAACCAGAATCGCATTTGTTGTCTTCGTCACAGGGTCAGAACCTTTTCCGATTCTTCCCATCATCGGTCCACCAATAAAGTAAACCGGGTCTTTTACAGTAGTTCCGCCTGCCTGGGCAACAACATCATCCATAGTACATCCAAGAGGTACTTTTACAGTTACCGGATGATTTACCTCAGCTACAACAGACACATATTTGGCTGTTACAGGCTCTTTTTTCTCTACTGCCTGGTATATATTATACAATGTCTCTACGTTAAACACAGCAACTCCCTGCTCAATAGGAAGTCCGCCAGGTCTTACAACTCTACCAGTTGCTTCGTAGATCAGTACAACCTCATCTCCCATCGGATACACTTCATCCAGAAGGTGGATGCGCATTCCCGGGAACTCTTCGATATGCTGTTTCAGAGCATTTACTGTCTGAACATAAGATTTTTTGATTCCAATAATGGCCTCAGAAGCTCCAACTGTTTCCTGAACCATATGGAAGGTTTTCATTATTTCGTAAGCGTGCTTCTCTAATAACTGTCTGTGTAATTTCAGTAAAGGTTCGCACTCTGCACAGTTCATAAGAATGGTATTTGCTTTATCTGTCAGCTTCATGTATGTAGGGAATCCTGCACCGCCGGCACCAACTACACCATTCTCCTGTATAATATTCTGTAATTCTTTGATATCCATGGCGTTACTCCAATCCTGCACCGTCATCAACGATACCTACAATGGCGGCATCTACCGGTGCTGTTTCTACGCCGCAGCCAATTCTTGCCGCGCTTCCTTGTGCCACCAATACATATTCTCCGATTCCTGCACCGATAATATCGATCGCAACAATCTGACTGAGGTCACCTTTCATGTGATGAACCGGTTCCACGATCATAAACTTATTGCCGATCAGCTTTTCGTTTTTTCTTGTGGAAACAACGCTTCCTACTACCTTGCCAACTATCATGTGAACCTCCAAATTTTATATCAGTTCAGCCATGCATCTGTCATTTTCAGAACCAGCATGGCTGAACACTTTATTTTAGTAATGAGGAAATGATTTCCAAAACATTACTTTATAATTGTAACTGTATTGCCTGTGGCAATTTTTGCTGCATTTGCTTCATCTGTATCAATGTGCATCTCCAGTGTAAAGCTGTCGTCTACACGGATCTTCACCTGATTGAAAATGGTTCCTCTCTCATTGTCTGCTTTAACAGATACGATATCTCCATCCTTCACACCGGCTGCCTGAGCATCCTTCGGGGACATGTGAATGTGACGCATTGCTACGATACATCCCTCTTTCAGATAAATCGCACCTTTCGGTCCGACAATTGCAATAGGAGCACTTCCCTTAACATCTCCAGACTCACGCACCGGTACTTTCATACCAAGCTTGATTGCGTCTGTAGCTGATACTTCAACCTGTGAAGCCTTGCGGACCGGTCCGAGAATACGTACATTCTCAATTGCACGGAGCTTCAGTCCAACGATAGTTACTGTCTCATTGGAGGCAAACTGTCCGCCCATCAGCTCTTTCTTCTTGGTGAGCTGATATCCTGGTCCAAATAAAGCTTCAACATGTTCCTGCGTCAGGTGGATATGTCTTGCGGAAACTCCGATGGGCACCATGAAGCCATTGCCTTTTTCTTCTTTTTTATTGAGAGCATCCAGTACCATTCTGGTAATCAGCTCAACATTATTGGTTTCCAAAAGTACACCTGCTTTCTTCCTGAAATTCGGTAATGTCTGCCATAGCAGACATTATAAAAGTAAGGAGCATCCATGAATTCGCTCATGCAAGCACAGCTCATTCATGGCTGCTATCTGGGACTTTTATATTATTTCAGAACTGGAAGGATTTTCTCAACATCTGTATGAGGTCTCGGAATTACGTGTGTAGCTACAAGCTCTCCAAGTCTGGATGCTGCTGCGCTTCCGCTCTCTACTGCAGATTTAACTGCTCCAACATCTCCACGAACCATAACAGTTACAAGACCGGATCCGATCTTCTCTGTTCCAACTAATGCAACGTTAGCTGCTTTGCACATCTGGTCAGCTGCCTCGATAGCTGCTGTAAGTCCTCTGGTTTCTACCATTCCTAATGCTTCCTGTGTCATGATTTTTTCCTCCTTATGAATTGCTGGTTTCTCAGCTTCTGTATGTTTGGTTTCTGTAATCTCGTTGTCAGCTGCAGTGGTCTTCGGCTCTTCGGCCTTTACTTCTGCTGCTTTTGCTCTGGTTGTTCTGGCCGTTCTTCTCGGAGCGGCTGCCTTTTTAGGGGCTGTTTTTTTCGCTGTCTCTTTCTTTTCTTCGTCAGCCATTATTCATCCCCCTTTTTCTTTCTCCATCGACTTGCGCTAAGCTCCACCATTTTGACGATTTCCTCATGGGGATTGGCAATTACTGCATAGCTTGCCGGTTTCTTGATGGCATTTGTTGCTGCCGCTTCCACAGCTTCTGTAACAGCTGCCACATCGCCTTGTACAATAATGGTCACCAGTCGTCCGCCCAGCTTACGCTCCCATGACGCCAGCTCAACGTCTGCCGTTTTACACATAATGTCCAGGGCATCCATGGCCGCTACAACACCTGTGATTTCAATAAAACCATATGATTTACTCATGAGCGAACTCCTTATAGTTCATTAGATGCTTGGAAGGATTTTCTCCACATCTGTATGAGGTCTTGGGATTACGTGTGTAGCTACAAGCTCTCCAAGTCTGGATGCTGCTGCGCTTCCACTCTCAACTGCTGCCTTAACAGCTCCGACATCACCGCGAACCATAACAGTTACAAGACCGGATCCGATTTTCTCTGTACCAACCAGTGTAACCTCTGCTGCTTTTGTCATTGCATCTGCTGCCTCAATTGCAGCTGTAAGTCCTCTGGTTTCTACCATTCCTAAAGCTTCCTGTGCCATGATGAATTCCTCCTGATATATCTCGACTTTTCAAGTACGCTCCAGCGTACTTGCTGTGAGGTACCTGCCATGCTCCGCATGACTTTGTTCGTTTTTATTATAGACTTAAATTCACTGGTTAGCAATCATTAATCCTTATCCAGTGCGCTGATTTTCAGCATTTTTTGTGTACCGGGTTCCGGATTTGGTATTACGTAGTGCTGTACCACACCGGTCATACTCTCTGCTACTCTGATTCCAGCTTCTACAGCCTCTGTTACATCAGAAACGCTTCCGCGGAACTTGATGCAGACAAGGAGCGGTACCGGCAGACTGTCCGCATTTGCAGGTTTATTTTTATCAAAAACCTCCAGATGGACATTTGCTGCCTTGCAGCCGGCGTCGGCCGCCACAAACGCTGTTGCCAGTCCGAACACCTCCAAGATTCCTACAGCTTCTGCCATCTTGATTCTCCTTTATCCGGCAATTATTTATTTACAACTGCGATCTTAAGACCGGTCATTGCAAGGTTCTTCTTTAATGCTTCATTGATCTCCTCAAGCGGATACTTGTCTGTAATCAGCTCAGACATTGGAAGTCCGATTGCGTTTGCTCTCTTAAGGAAGTCAAATGTTGTAACGTAATCTCTTAAGGTGTATACCCAGGAGCCTACGATTGTGATCTCTTTGGAGCAAATGTCAAAATGCGGGTTGATTGTAGCATCTCCACCATTGATGAAGAAACCAAGCTCGCAAAGACCACCGCCGTTACGAATAAATTTGTAGATGTTTGCATGAGCAACAGGTGATCCTGTACACTGGAATGCAAAGTCTGCAAGATGTCCGCCAAACTGATCTTTAACAGCTTCAGAAAGTGCTTCGATTCCTTTGTGCTCCATGAAGTTTACGCTCATGGTAGCGCCCATTTTCTTAGCGAAATCAAGACGCTGCTGATTTCCATCTACAGCACAGATGTTCTCGATACCCATGGTACGAAGAACTGCAATACAGATCAGACCGATTGGTCCGCATCCCTGTACAACAACTCTGCTGTTGAAACGAAGGATACCAGTTGTTTTTGCTCTCTCAACTGCATGTACAAGAACTGCACATGGCTCGATCAGGATACGGGAATCCAGATCAAGATCACTTACGTTGAAGAATGTGCTTCCGAACTCTCCGCCTCTGATAAAGATGTAATCAGAGAACCATCCGTTAAGATGAATGTCATCATCTGGAAGAAGTCCGTATACGTCAGCTCCGCCAACGTTTTTCTTGTTCAGGTCGAACATAGTGATCTCCGGATCATCCTTGAAGATCATACAGGTAACAACTTTGTCACCGATCTTAACCGGTTTTCCAGCTGTATCAGTCTTAACATTTTTACCCATGGCAACGATCTCACCAGTTCCCTCATGTCCAAGTGCAACCGGGATCAGGTTGAATGGGTCTCTCTTGAATTCGTGAGCATCAGTACCGCAAACGCCGCAGCCTTCTACTTTAACAAGGATATCGTCATCACCAAGTGCCGGAATCGGGTACTCTTTAATATCAAAATGCTCTTTTTCAGTAAGTACTGCAACGTGTGCAGTTTTCGGGATTGCGCCTGCCGGTGCTGCAGCTGGTGCAACTGGTGCTGCTGATGCAGAAGCTGCCGGTGCTGTTCCAGCCATTCCAGCAAGAACCTGTTTTACGATTTCTTCGATATTTACGTTATTCATGTCCATTTTTATGTTTCCTCCTGTCAGCGAATGCAAAGGCTGTCTGCCATTACGCAGCGTCTTCTCTTGGTGAATGTACTTGCACTTGTAAGTCCTTCACCAGTACGGCTTGCGATTGTGAATGTACAGTAACCTTCTCCGCCGAATCCAAGTGCTGCATAGGAAGGTGCATTCTTAACAAGGATTGCGGTGTCGATTGCTTTCGCATATTTGGTGATATTGTCAATGTTCTTGGAATGAATGTGTGCAGAGTGGCGGTTGCCATGCTCAAGCCATACAGCCTGCTCTACTGCATCATCAAAATCTTTTGCCCTTACAACGCCAAGGATCGGCATCATAAGCTCTGTAGCGATAAGTGGATGTTCCTTCGGTCCTTCAAATACGATGCAGCGGATATTTGCAGGAGCATTTACTCCGATCATGGAAAGTAATGTTCTTGCGTCACGTCCAACGCATTTACGGTTCAGCTTGCCGCCTGCAAGAACAACTGCTGTAAGTTTATCCTGCTCTTCTTTGGAAGCAAGGTAACAGTCATTCTCACTTACCAGATAATGCATAAGCTCATCTGTAATAGAAGCAACTGCTACGATTTCCTTCTCTGCGATACACGGAAGGTTGTTATCGAATGTACATCCGTTTACGATATCCTGAGCAGCTTTTCTTACATCTGCTGTCTCATCTACAACTGCCGGAGGATTTCCTGCGCCAGCGCCGATTCCACGTTTTCCAGAGGAAAGGACTGCTGTTACAACGCCAGGACCGCCTGTTGCTGCGATAAGCGGGATATCTTTATGTTTCATCATGATGTTGCTTGTCTCTAATGTAGGTTTCTCTACTGTAACTGCGATATTGTCCGGACCGCCTGATTCCAGGGATGCTTCGTTCAGAAGGTTAATCGCATAAATAGATGTTTTGATTGCTGCCGGATGTGGGTTAAATACAACTGTATTTCCGCCTGCCAGCATACCGATCGTATTACACAGAATGGTCTCACTTGGATTCGTACACGGAGTGATCGCTCCGATCACACCAAATGGTCCCATCTCGATCAGAGTAAGTCCTCTGTCGCCTGACCAAGCTGTAGTGCTGAGATCTTCTGTGCCTGGGGTCTTGTCTGCTACCAGATGGTGTTTCAGGATCTTATCTCCTACATTTCCCATTCCGGTCTCATCAACGCCCATACGAGCAAGGATTTCTGCATTTTCTTTTGTTTTTCTTCGAATGCAGGTAATAATTTTTTCTCTCTGGTCCAAGGACATTTTCCGAACGATCTTCTGAGAAGCTTTCGCTGCCTCAATGGCTTCGTTCATATCTTTGAAAATTCCATGTTTACCGGCCGGAGCGTCTGCAATCTGCATTTTCGCCATAACTTCCTGTACAATATCCTGTACCATGCTCTCGCTGATTGGCATGAGATTGTTCCTCCTTAACAATTGCCCGCAGCTGCCTGATTCTCTCACAGCTGCGGCCTTTATATTTTCTGATTATTTCAGTCCTAACTGAGCCATAACCTGTTTGGTGATCTTAGCTACTAACTCTGCATCTGCATTAGCTGTATCTGCTGCCGGAGCATCGCAGTTGCCGCCAACGAAATCATACTGATATCCTGGGAACTGTTTATAGTCTTCGTTGTGACATGCACCACCGCAGTTATGGCAGTTCATGCCATCTTTGTTCTGGCAAAGGCTTGCCGGATGTTTTCCAGGCATACCGAATTTACGACGGATCTCATAAAGTTTCTTAATGTTCTCTTTATCAAATTCCTTCGGGCCTCCAAGAAGTTTGCTCTGATACAGAAGCTGTGCATAGAATTCTACGGACTCCATCTTCATGTATGCAGCGTTCAGGTCTGTGCTCCAGGTAAGAGCTCCGTGGTTCTCAAGAAGAACTGCATCGAAATATGGAAGATATTTCTCAAGGTTATCCGGAATCTCCATTGTAGAAGGTGTACCATACTCAGCGATCGGAACACATCCAAGAGCGATAACTGCCTCTGGCATGATTGGCTGTGTAAGCGGAATACCGGCAATAGCAAAAGATGTTGCATAAATTGGATGAGCATGTACAACAGATCCTACATCAGGTCTCTTCTCATATACTCTCATATGCATCTTGATCTCAGATGATGGTTTGAATCCCGGGTTAGCCTGAAGAACATTTCCTTTGGCATCTACTTTACAGATGAACTCTGGGGTCATGAAACCTTTGGATACACCAGTAGGTGTGCAAAGGAACTCGTTGTCATTCAGTTTTACAGAGATGTTTCCATCATTTGCTGCAACCATGTTGCGGTTATAGATTCTTCTTCCGATGTCGCAAATCTGTTTTTTGATTTCGTATTCGTTTACCATGCTTTTTTCCTCCTTAAGCACATTCAGGTGCGGTGGATTATGTATGTTATAGTACCGCACCGGGTAACTTATCATGGCTAGGCATAGCTAGCCTGTTACTTTTTTGGTTATGTTGTAAGTTTACACCATTCCACATTATAAGTCAAGGTTTTTCCGTTGTTTTATGTTGTTTTATGTGGATTTTTTTCTAGATTGCTATGTTGTTTTTCGTGGTTTTACTGTTTTTCCCCATTTGGCAAGTATTTTCTAATTCACAAGATCAGAGGCATCTTTTTCCCACGGCATTACATCGCCATCTTCCCTGAGATATTCCAAAATCTCCGGAATGCCCTCCTGCTGCCTGGAGTCTACATAAAAGATTTTTTTACAGCCGGCAAGCTCCAGCCAGGACGTGGCAAGTTTTACATTTGCATCCGGATTGTGTATTTTGGTAACAATTCCAATTACTTCACGGTTGGCCATACAGGTAATGCAAGGTGGAAAAAGGCAATAAGGTTCCGTGGCAGATACCAGCAGACCTACTACATCTGATTCATATGTATACAACGCCAGGGCGTGTCCCAGACCTTTCGTCTGGGCATACTCTCCTGGCGTATCTACGATCACATCAAAATTATTTACATATTGTGTTTTATGATAATGTATTTTTTCACCACGCAGGGCCTGGGTCAAAGTAGTTTTTCCAGCCTCGCTACGACCGATCAGAACAAGTTTCTTCATATTCTGTCAGGTCCTTGTAATGGGGCATAAAGTAAAGCCCAGTTTATTTCCCACATAATCCAGAATTGCACTGGTAGAAGCTTCTACTTCCGACACAGTACCTGTGATGATCAGGCTTCCGCTGAAACGGTCAACAAACCCCAGTTCAATGCCAGATGATTTCATCGCAATATCTGCCATAATGATAGCAGTTTCTGCCGGACTTACAGTCATGATCCCAATGGCCGCTCTTGAGTAGTCCAGCGACGGATCAAGGCCCAGCTTGGTGTAAAGAATCTTATCTGGATTGGCAATGATATGTGCCAGGGAAATCTGCTTGCCTGGCACAAGCTCCTGTACAATTCTCTGTTTCATTTCCGGAGACATATTATCTGTGTATCCCATTTTCTCCTCCTGAATAAAGAGTTTTTATTTTCTGATTTGATTATACCTTTCTGATTTCCAAGTGTCAACAAAAAGCAACACTTCTCTGCATGTGATGTGTGGTTTTTCTTGTACTGCAATGTTGTTTTTATTTGTTTTCTCTGTTTTTTCTTATTTATGATTGACATGTTTTTTGCCCTCTGGCATACTAAAGTTAACTGTAAATGGCTTTTCAAAACACTTTTATAGTGAAATTACCAGCTGCATATATTCACGTAATCTTGACTAGGAGATGATTTTATGTATCTTTCTGATATACACACACATTCTATTGCCAGCGGACACGGCACGACCTGCACCATCAGCGACATGGCAAAGGCTGCTTCTCAAAAAGGGCTGAAGCTTCTTGGAATCACAGACCACGGACCAGCCACTCTGGCTGCAGGAACTTCTTCTTATTTTCGAAGCCTGATCTATTCGCCAAGGAAGCGTTTCGACGTGGAATTATTATATGGAATTGAACTGAATATTCTGGATACCGATGGAAAAACAGATCTGCCACAGGAGCTTCTTGATAAGCTGGACTACGCAATTGCCAGCATGCATTGTCAGAATTTCCGTCCTAAGACCAGGGAAGAAAATACTGCTGCTTTTCTGAACGTAATGAAGAATCCGGTTATAAAGATCCTGGGACACATTGATAATCCCCAGTATGACATAGATTACGACGCAGTTGTAAAGGCTGCCGGTGAAAACGGTGTTCTCCTTGAGATCAACGAAGCTTCCCTGGCACCTTACGGATATCGGGGCGATACCCATGCCAACTGCGCGCAGATCCTGTCCTGCTGCCGGAAGTATCTGGTTCCAATCGTGCTTTCCAGTGACAGTCATGGAACAGAGCATATTGGAGACTTCACTTATGCCGCTGATTTCGTTCATAATGCTATGTTTCCAGAGGGTCTGATTCTCAACAACCAGATTCCGAAATTAAAGATGCTGTTAAGCATACGATAAAAAGGATCCAGCTTGCAGAATTCCAATGGAATTTTGCGTTACGCAAAAACTCTCCGAGAAATATAAATACGTAAGCTTAACTTCGTATATATTCCGGAGAGTTTTTTATACTTATTTCTTTGATTACTCATTTTCATTTTTATGATCTGCTTCTCTTACTTTCTGCATCATCGCAGCAAGTTCCTGATATTTTCCTGTCACATAACCGTAGTTTTTCTTCTTATGAGGTAGCTGACAATTCGTACAATCTTTAAATCCCTTCTCATTATATTTGAAATTTCCGCCGCATTTGTCTCCAAGTGCATAAAGCGGGCAATAGCAGAACAGACAGTTAAAGTCCTCTGGATCAGCTCCTTTATGGCATGGAAAATATTCACATTTCTTATGGCTGAAATAAGCGTATTCTTTGTCTTCCCAATATTTTTTCTCCATATTTCTCTCCTTATCTCATACAACTCAAAACAAAATATTCTTTATATTCTATTTCGTAATGCACAAAAATCAAATGATAAAAATGACTCCCGCTTACAGGAATAGAATATTGCCAGAGCGTGTTTAAAAAAGGCTTTCTGCAAGATGTGCGTCACACTCTGCAGGAGATTACGGAATAATTCTACAAACAGGCTCAGGAAAAGTGTAAAAAAAATACCGCATATGCGGCTTCTGAATCATCGTAATTTAAGAGGGAGCGATGCTACTCCGGGGTAGAATATGATCCGTTCATATATACGCGGAGGGAACGGTTTCATCCGAAGTAGTATCGCCTGCCATTTAATCTGTATAATTCTTCTGAACAGGCGATCATTCCATAAAAAATGTCCACTCACAAAAGCGGACAACATCTCAGGGCTGCGGATTCCCCAAAACTGGTTGTTACACTTTCATCGGAAGTTTAACCTCGCCATACCAAGCAGGTTTCCTGGCTCCAGGATCATCACATCCTCTCTCCTTCTCATGCGCAAGCACAATGGACTATGAGATTCGCTCCTCTGTTACAGTGACCGGATCGCTCAGGTTTCTCACCTGATTCCCTCTTTCTGCCAGCTTATAGCTGTCAGCACTTAATATGTTCACTATGGAATTATACTGACACCATAGTACCACCGGTCACTGTCTTTGTCAACCCTTTGAAAAGATTTTTGTTATTTTTTATGAACCATTTATGATAATGTCCTAATATACCACAAAGGAAAATGTCCCAAT
>NZ_JAJCIA010000037.1 GCF_020554845.1 Blautia faecis
TCTGTGAACTTTGTTCACAAAAAACGCCTCGCGGAACGTTACCAGTGAACAGTAATGTAATGCTCCGCGAACAGTTAAAAAATAGCTTTATAAACTTGCCTAAATGAGAAATATAGATTATAATTAGAACAAATGTACGGAAAATTACTTTTGAATTGGAGAGAAATACATGGATTTATTTGAATATGCGAAATCCAGGACAATGGAGAATGAATCCCCACTTGCCTCACGTCTTCGCCCTACGAAACTGGAGGAAGTAGTGGGACAGCAGCACATTGTGGGAAAAGATAAATTACTTTACAGAGCCATCAAGGCAGATAAGCTGACTTCCGTTATTTTTTACGGTCCTCCAGGAACCGGAAAGACCACCTTGGCTAAAGTCATCGCCAATACTACTAGCGCAGACTTTACCCAGATCAATGCCACCGTAGCAGGCAAGAAAGATATGGAAGAAGTGGTAAAACAGGCTCAGAATGCCCTTGGAATGTATGGGCGAAAGACGATTTTGTTTATTGATGAGATTCATCGCTTTAATAAAGGACAGCAGGATTATCTTTTGCCTTTTGTGGAGGACGGAACCATTATCCTTATTGGGGCCACCACAGAGAATCCCTATTTTGAGGTAAACGGTGCGCTCCTTTCACGTTCTATTGTATTTGAGTTGAAGGCGCTGGAGATTCCGGAGATTAAAGAACTGCTCCTACGGGCAGTGAACGATAAGGAAAAGGGCATGGGAAGCTATAATGCGGTTCTGGATGAAGATGCCCTGGAGTTTCTGGCAGATATGGCAGGGGGAGATGCCAGAAGCGCTCTGAATGCCATAGAACTGGGCATTCTTACTACGCCAAGAGCTTCAGACGGCAAGATTCATATTACTCTGGATGTGGCTTCTGAGTGTATCCAGAAGCGTGTGGTGCGCTATGATAAAGATGGAGATAACCATTATGATATTATTTCTGCATTTATCAAGAGTATGCGCGGCTCCGATCCGGATGCTGCAGTTTATTATCTGGCGAAGATGCTGTATGCAGGTGAAGATGTGAAATTCATTGCAAGACGTATGATGATCCTTGCTTCTGAAGATATTGGAAATGCAGATCCCCAGGCCCTGGTAGTGGCAACAGCAGCAGCCCAGGCAGTTGAGCGGGTGGGAATGCCGGAATCCCAGATCATTCTTTCCCAGGCTGCCGCATATATGGCGTGTGCACCTAAGAGCAATGCTGCGGTGAATGCTATTTTTGCAGCAATGGACAGTGTGAAGCGTACTAGGACGACTGTGCCGGTTCATCTTCAGGATGCCCATTATGGAGGGCATGAGAAGCTTGGACATGGAATGGGCTACAAGTATGCCCACGATTATCCAAATCATTATGTAAAGCAGCAGTATCTGCCAGATGAGATTCGTGGAGAGAAATTCTATGAGCTGTCAGATATGGGATATGAGAAGAAACTAAAGGAACACATGAAATTTATAAAAGACCATGCAGATTGAAGGAATGATTTTTCGAACACGGTTTGGAATAAATATTGAGTAATTATCAGCAAGTGCTGTTTTGCCAAGCGTGCAGCTGTGAAGGTACTGAACAATTACAATATCTGAAATAAAAAGTGGAGGAGCTTTATAAAAGCCCCTCCATTATTTTTGCATAAATTTCTTCATATTTCTTGGGCCACTGCCTGCACATGGCCTTGGCAGCGGAAAGAGATGGCGCTGCAAGAGAAAGATCGATCACAGAAGCACCCTTCTGCAAAAGCTGAAGGTGAACCACATATTCTCCCTGATTATTAATGTAATAATCGGCTGGAGCTTTCACCTGATTCTTGGTGGAGGCACCTCTGGCTGCCAGGTACTGGAGCACTTCAGTACGGATGTCCTGGGAAATATCATTCTCGAAATAGGTGAGCGTGTTTTTTCCATCTTCAGTAAGATAATAGTAGGAAGTATTGGAAATGGTACGCTTCTCAATCAGTTCTGTTTCCTCAAGCTCGGAAAGGGCCTGTTGCAAATGGAAATAATTTGTGTACTCACGGTCCAGAATAAATTCTGAAATTTCTGAATTAGTGATGGGGGACGAAGAATTCCGAAGCATGTATAGGATGATCAGTTTGTAAACAGTAAATGGTGTAGCCATTTTCCAGCCTCCCTTCTGGTGAAATATTGCGTAAGTTCTAAATTCGAGCGTGTTTGAAAAAGGCTTTCTGCAAGATGCGTATTACACTTTGCGGGAGATTGCGGGAATAATATTTCAAACAGACTCTGATGCTTTGCCCTGAAAACTCTGACGCTCTTTCAAACGGTGGTGGAGCAGATTCAGCACTTCTCTTTTTCTGCTGGCCCATAGAGGGGCGATCAGCAGATCTTTCGGCCCATCGCCGGTAACCCGGTGGATCACAATGGATGGATCCAGATGTTCCAGGCAGTCTGCTACAAGGTCAATATATTCGGTGCGTTCCAGCACTTTAAATTTCCCGGCAAGATAATCATATGCAAGGTCAGTGCCTTTCAGAACGTGGAGCAGCTGAAGCTTGATTCCCTGAATATCCCGGGCATTTAAATAATCCATAGTAGCCAGCATATCTTCCCTGGATTCGCCGGGAAGCCCGAGAATGGTATGAACTACTACTTCCAGACCAGCTGCGCGGAGTCTCTTAAGGGAGTCTTCAAAGCAGGACAGAGGGTAACCTCGCCGGATATAAGCTGCGGTAGATTCATGAATGGTTTGAAGTCCCAGTTCTACCCAGACTGGTTTAACCATGTTTAGCCGGGAAAGAAGTTCTACTACATCGTCCTCCAGGCAATCCGGCCTTGTACCAATAGAAAGTGCCACAATTCCCGGATGGGAAATAGCTTCCTGAAAAATTTTTTCCAGATAAGGCACAGGAGCATAAGTATTGGTGTAAGCCTGAAAATAGGCGATGTATTTGTGAATAGGTCTTTTGGCGGAAAGCATGGCAATTTGGCTGTCTATCTGTTCATGGATAGAGAGGGCTGCACTGGCGGCAAAATCACCGCTGCCACCTTCGCTGCAGAAGATGCAGCCGCCGTGTCCTATTGTACCATCGCGGTTGGGACAGCTCATGCCGCCGTTTAAGGTGACTTTATAAACCTTTTCCCCGAAGCGCTCCTTTAGCATATAGTCAAGGGAGTGATAGGGCTTTCCATTCCAGCTGGTGATCATAAATTCTTATTGTCGGAATCAAGACTGTGGTCTACTACACTGTCAGGATTCGGCTCAGAGGTTTCTTCCGGAATATATTTGTCAAAAATTTTCACAAAGAAATGGGAATTGATGTATGCAATTCCGGAAAATCCAATGAGCACCAGCAGCAGGATGACCATGGACTGTACCTGGGCACTTGGAATAAAAAATACAAGAACCGGGGCAGCAGTGACAAGGATCATAAGTGCTGTATATGGAAGATGGCGGATGGACATCAAAAATGCGTTGGTAAAAGTATTCTTGATGGTATTGTAAAATTTCGCAAGAACCGGGTAGATGTACAGGAAGATCATCAGGTAAACGACCAGGATCATCATAAATAATACCATAAGAACCTTACCGATGGTGCCAGGTGTGCTGCGGCAGATGCTAATGTCAAAGTACAGCAAAAGGGCAGCCGCAAGCATGATCAGATTGATCACAATACCCTGTTTCAGATTCTGTTTAAAGGATTTAAAAAATCCGCGGACGATATAAGACTCTTCATTACGAACCATTTTCAAAGTGACGTAGAACATGGCGGCAATGGAAGGTCCAATGGTCACCACCGGAATGCAGCAGACAATGCAAAGCAGATTCAGAATGATAAGATCTGCCACCCTGCTCATGAAGGTGAAAAATTTGTTATCCATGTTGAAAAAACGATCCATTCAAAAATTCCTCTTTTCTATTTTGTATATAGCATTAATGAGCTTATCACATAGTATAACGAATCTGTGAAAAAAAAGCAATTTGAAAATAAAAAAGAACATAAAAACTATATAATCTTCACAAAAATATTTATAGAAAGTCCTTGCTTATCACACGTCAGAGTGTTAAAATAGTAATCATTGAAAAGAGAATAATAAACATTAAATATAGAAAAAGGAGTAGCGAAATGAGTAAAAATATCAGAACTGAGGCAGTTGACCATCTTTTTGAGGCCATACTTTGTCTGAAGGATAAGGAAGAGTGCTACACTTTCTTTGAGGATGTGTGTACCATTAACGAACTTCTTTCTTTATCTCAGAGATTTGAAGTGGCCAAGATGTTGATGGATAAGAGAACTTACCTTGACATTTCTGAGAAGACCGGTGCTTCCACAGCCACGATCAGCCGTGTAAACCGTTCTCTGAATTATGGCAATGACGGTTATGATATGGTATTTAAGAGAATGGAAGAGAAAAAAGAGCAGAACCGTTCTCTGGATCAGAAGGACGAATAAGCGTCAGAGGATCTGAATCCGAAATAGAATAAAATATACGAAAGAAAACCCGCGAAATTGTGCTATGAGATAATTTCGCGGGTTTTGTACTGTTATTTGTCTTTATTCTTCTTATGTTTGTCCCTGGGCTCAGATGGGGAAATGTCATCGATCATTTTCTCAATGATCATCTTCTTAATGTAGACATCAAAGCTCATGAGACAGATAAAACTGAATCGCTTCAGAAATTCCTGATCTTCCTCATCTGCATCCTGGAAAGTGGCGCTGGAGAAACGGTAATCCTTCAGAAGATTCTTGATCAACTGGTCAATCTTGCGGTTCTCCATTCCAAAAACTTCATTATATACATAGGTCATGTCCTTGCCTGGCTCACCTTTAAAGTATTTCGCTGTGATGGGACCGAGAAGCTTCTGGATGTCTGTGATGGACAGAATATTCTTAAAATAATAAATGAAGATCAGCATGAGCAGATGATCTTTGGAATAGCGCTTCTTCTCAGGGGAAGGGAGCAGGTTATTCTTGGCGTAGTTATTGATCATGGTCTTTGTCAGGATCTTGTCATCATCGTGACGCTTTGTGGACGCAAGCTGATCCTCCATAAACGTGGTGACCTGATCCATGTACAGGTCGATGTTTGGAAGATCTTCTGGTTTTATATAATCCATTCCGGAAATGTGCTCCAGAATGCTCTTTAATATGGATTTATCATCAGCTGTCATTTTTATCACCTCTGCTCCTTATTATATAGTTTTTAAAACTACTTGTAAACTGTTTTTTTCAGATCTTGTGAAAAACAGAAAAAAACCAGAACTTTGTTTACAAAAAACACCTCACGGAATGTTACTGGTAAACAGTAAAAACCCGAATCTATGTTTGGATTTTCTGCACGTTCGGGGTTGTGGGAGATAAGGATTTCATGTATAATGAGATTTAACTATTTGAAAAATCATTCCCGCAATCTGCATGCCCCATTTGACGGTATATTTCGTCCGAATTCAGTTGTCGCAGTCCGCTGTGACGCCCTCATCAGGGCGGAAGCTCCTACAAATTGTGGCGCACATCCTGCAGAAAGCTTTTTTCAAACATGCGTTAGCGAAAAAAGGAGAACATAAATGAGCATATATGATACATTAAATCCCCCTCAGCGCGAGGCGGTAGCACAGACAGAGGGACCAGTCCTGATCCTGGCGGGAGCTGGTTCCGGCAAGACAAGAGTGCTGACACACAGGATTGCCTATCTGATGGATGAAAAGGGAGTAAATCCGTGGAATATTCTGGCTATTACTTTTACCAATAAGGCTGCTCAGGAGATGAGAGAGCGTGTGGATAAGCTGGTGGGCTTTGGTTCTGAGAGTATCTGGGTGTCTACTTTCCACTCAGCCTGCGTAAGAATCCTTCGGAGACATATTGATAATCTGGGATATGACACGAATTTTACAATCTATGATACAGATGACCAGAAGTCTCTTATGAAAGATGTGTGCAGGAAGATGAACATTGACACCAAGATTTATAAAGAGCGTTCCCTTCTTGCCCAGATTTCCCATGCCAAGGACGAGCTGCTTACACCAGATGATATGGAGATGAAAGCTGCCGGAGATTACAATATGAAGAAAGTGGCTTCTGTTTACCGTGAATACCAGGCTGCTCTTCGCAAGAATAATGCACTGGACTTTGATGATCTGATCGTAAAGACGGTGGAGCTTTTTGAAAAATGCGGTGCAGTGCTAGAGTACTATCAGGAGCGGTTTAAATACATTATGGTGGATGAGTATCAGGATACCAATACTGCACAGTTTAAGTTTATCAGTCTTCTGGCCCAGCGGTATCAGAATCTTTGTGTGGTAGGTGATGATGACCAGTCCATTTATAAATTCCGTGGGGCTAATATTGGAAATATTCTTGGATTTGAGCATGTTTTTCCAGATGCCAGGGTAATCCGTCTGGAGCAGAACTACCGCTCTACAAGGAATATCCTGAATGCAGCGAACCAGGTGATCGCGAATAATACAGAACGTAAGGCAAAAACCCTGTGGACAGAGAACGAAGAAGGCAGCAAGGTGCATTTTCGCCAGTTTTTGAATGCTTATGAGGAAGCAGAGTATGTGGCAGGGGAAATCGGCAAGTTAAAAAGAAACGGTCTTGGGAACTACCGTGATTGCGCTATTCTTTATCGTACCAATGCCCAGTCCCGTATTTTCGAGGAGAAATTTATTGCAGCCAATATTCCATATAAACTGGTAGGAGGCGTTAATTTCTATGCACGTAAGGAAATCAAGGATCTTCTCTGTTATCTGAAAACGATTAATAATGCCAGAGATGATCTTGCTGTGCAGAGAATCATAAATGTGCCAAAGCGTGGAATCGGTGCAACGACACTTGGACGTGTTCAGGATTATGCGGACAATATGGGAATCAGTCTGTATGAGGCATTGCGCGTGGCTGAAGAGGTTCCTTCTATTGGAAGAAGCTTGTCAAAGATCGATGGCTTTGTAACTTTTATACAGATGCTGAAAAGCAAGGCAGATGTGATGACTGTGGAGGAAATCCTGCAGGAGGTAATTGATTCCACAGGTTATGTGGCAGAGCTGGAAGCTGAGGATACAGAAGAATCGAGAGCAAGAATTGAGAATATTGATGAGTTGATTTCCAAGACTGTAGCTTATCAGGAGGCTATGGAGGAGCAGAATCAGTCGGCTACGCTTTCAGGCTTTCTGGAAGAGGTGGCTCTGGTAGCAGATATTGATACTGTAGATCCGGATCAGGATTATGTGCTCCTTATGACTTTACATAGTGCCAAGGGTCTGGAGTTTCCGAAGGTGTTTATGGTAGGAATGGAAGACGGCATTTTCCCTAGTCATATGACCATCAGCTATGGCGATGACGGGGAGATGGAAGAAGAGAGAAGACTTTGTTACGTGGGAATTACCCGTGCAATGAAAGACCTTACTTTGACTTGCGCCCAGCAGAGGATGATCCGTGGAGAGACTCAGTATAACAGGGTTTCCAGGTTTGTGAGAGAGATTCCAAGAGAACTGGTAGATCTGGGACACACTATTCAGGAGAAGAAGCCGAAAGTGGAGGAACTAATCCCAACACCGGCGAAATACTCCAAGATGAAAGAGATTCTCCAGGGCAGAAATTATAAGCCAAGAGAATTTAAAGTAACAAAAGCTAATTCGCTGGATTATGAGGTGGGAGATACGGTACGCCATATTAAATTTGGCGTTGGAATTGTGAAGGAAATCGTGGAAGGCGGCCGTGATTATGAGGTTACAGTAGAGTTTGATAAGGTTGGTGTGAAGAAGATGTTCGCAAGCTTTGCCAAGCTGAAGAAAATTTGATTGGAAATTGGGTTTGGAAAAATTTAAAATTAATATATTAACTATGGTAAAATAATTGCAAAAGTGGTATAATAAATAAACCTAATGAGTACTTTGAAAGAGAGGATGGTATCACATGAACATTAAAATGGATAAGCTCGAGGAATTATTATCATTACTTAAGAAAAAAGAAGATGAGAAGCAGAAGAATACAGTCCTCTGGGTACTGGCTATCATTGGCGCTGTAGCTGCTGTTGCAGGAATTGCATTTGCAGTATATCGCTTCTTCGCACCGGATTATCTTGAAGACTTCGAGGAAGATTTTGATGATGATTATGACGATTATTTCGAGGATGAGGAGAAATAAGTAAGGCGTTTAGCGGATATCCACGGTCGTCCACAATTTTTGGAATACAAATCTGGTTTGGATGTGGATAATTTCGGGGATTTTTTATAAGTGAGTGCATATTAAATGAAAAGGTATACGGGCATATAGCAGTTATGCTCCCCCGTATACCTTATTTTTGATTTAAGGTAACTGTTCAGTATCTTCATAGTAATACGCTTCGCGCTGCACAGAAAGACGAACCTTCTTGTGACAAGCACAAGAAGTAGCGTTTGCTGCGCAAACTTAATTTTCGGGTTTTCTGTGAACTTTGTTCACAAAAAACACCTCGCGGAACGTTACCAGTGAACAGTAATCTATTGGCGACAGTATTATATATAAAAGACAGCTGCGGAATAGTTACGATCTATATACAATTATTTTATGGAGGATTTATGAAAAAAGGAGAGATTTACGAAGGAATTATCGAGAAAGTTGATTTCCCTAACAAGGGATATGTGAACATAGATGGAGAAAAAGTAATTGTAAAAAATGGAATTCCAGGTCAGAAAGTTCGCTTTATGATCAATAAGAAGCGTTCGGGCAGGGCAGAAGGCAGGCTTTTGGAGATTCTGGAGAATTCTACCCTTGAGGTAAGAGAGCCTGTATGTAAGATTTTTCCAGCATGCGGTGGCTGCATGTACCAGACAATGTCCTACGAAGAACAGTTAAAAATGAAGGAAACTCAGGTGAAAGGACTTCTCCAGGAGGCAGTAGGTATTGGTACAGACCTTCACTGGGAAGGAATCCACGGAAGTCCTATTGAATTTGGTTACCGTAATAAGATGGAATTTTCCTTTGGAGATGAATATAAAGATGGTCCTCTTTCTCTTGGTTTGCACAAGAAAGGCAGCACTTACGACGTACTGACAGCGTCTGACTGCAAGCTGGTGCATCCGGATATGACGGCGATCCTTTCCAGTGTGCTGGACTTTTTTACAGAGCTTGGGGCTGTGCATTATAAGAAAATGCAGCATACTGGTTATCTGCGCCACTTGCTTCTGCGCCGTGGTGTGACCTCTGGTGAAATTCTGGTACATGTGATCACCACAAACCAGGCAGAGTACGACTATGCGCCGCTGGTATCAAGGCTTCTGGCTCTTCCGCTGGAGGGAAAAATCGTGGGAATTATGCACATTATCAATGATTCTCTGTCTGATGTGGTGCAGAGCGATGAAACCAGATTACTTTATGGACAGGATTACTTCTATGAAACGTTGCTGGGTCTGCGGTTTAAGATTAGTACATTTTCCTTCTTCCAGCCAAACTCACTGGCAGCCGAAGTATTGTACTCCATTGTGCGTGATTACATTGGTGACACCAAGGATAAAGAAGTATTTGACCTCTACAGCGGTACTGGAACTATTGCCCAGCTTCTTGCTTCTGTTGCGAAAGAGGTTATCGGCGTGGAAATTGTTGAGGAAGCTGTGGAAGCTGCAAAAGTAAATGCCGCCTTAAATGGTCTCACCAATTGCCGTTTCATCGCAGGTGACGTCCTGAAAGTCCTAGACAATCTTACTGAAAAACCAGATATGATCATTCTGGATCCCCCTCGCGATGGAATCCACCCCAAAGCGCTGCCGAAGATCCTGGCATATGGAGTAGAAAACATCGTCTATATCTCCTGCAAACCAACAAGTCTTGCAAGAGATTTACCAGCATTTCTGGCAGCTGGTTATGAGGTTCAGCGCAGCTGCAGCGTGGATCAGTTTTGCGAGACGGTGCATGTCGAGACGGTAGTCTTGATGTCAAGGAAAGATAAATAAGTGCCAGAAAGCGGCGTATTTCCGGGCTTTTTCGGAAGTTAGGAATAGAAGCCTAACTCTTGAAAAAGCTCGGTTGTTTTATATGGAAACATATCTACCGCGAAATCTGTGTCAGGTTGTAACATCGGATTAGATGTCACAATTTGAGACAGTGGATTAGATGTCAGGCATTTGGGGATGATTTTGGGAAAATGAAAACGGATGACAACCAATCCGGCAATTCGACCATTTGGGGTGTTTGTAGGCAGTGGATTAGATGGCAAGGAGGAATGAATGAGTGGCAGATATTAAATACCTGTTGAAATTTGGAAAGAGAGAACATTTGGAAAGTCTAGTAAGTGGAAATATATATTGTTCAAATGCAATTACTTTCTGGGGGATTGAAGATAAACTGAAAATCAAAGGACAAGGAGATATTCTTGAAGCTGGTACTAGAATGTTTGCTCAAAAAATGATAATGCAGCATCCAGATACCAAAGAGGTAATTGCAAAATGTGGAAAAGCAAATGGCTTGGTGAGAATAGAACCAGCAGAGAAAATGCCAGTTTTTTGTATGTTTGCTGTTTATGAAGACGATTGCAAAGTCGATATTACTGGAGCTTCAATCATCAATCTTTCAGATGATAAAAAACAGACTATTAGGGAACACTTCCCTAATGCTGATGCTGTTGCAGTAATTCCGAATCCTGAGGAATTTATTGAAGATGTTAAAAGAAGTATCGGTACTGAGATTAAGGCTGAAAAAGTCAATTATTTTCATATAGATAAAGGTTACGAAACCACCGATGGTGAAATAGCTATGGACATGGAGTATATGAAATATTTGATGCAAGATGCATCTCCAGAAAAAGTAGACGGAGGAATAAGATATACTTTTTATGCGGATTATGCATTTAGAGTTTTATTCTGCAAAGATGTATTTTTTGAGCAAGAACAGGAGTATAGAATAGTTCTTCCAAATGAGACTATAGAGGCTGGAAAGAGTTATCCCGTGCGGCTTTCAAAAGATTACGAAATAATTGATTTACATACTTTCTTTGATAATTAGAGGAGGGCGTAAACATGCCAACAACGATAGAAGTAAATAAACAAAGCGTGGAAGCGCTCCTGGGTAGCGGAAAATCAAAACCGTTTGTCATTCCTGAGTACCAGCGACCATATGCTTGGACGGATGAACAGGTAGAAACACTTTTTGAGGATTTATGGGATTTTACTGCTACAAGTGGCGGTACAGAAAGAGAGAGTTCCTACTTCCTCGGAAGTGTGGTTTCCTACGAAAATGAAGATGGTGAGCAGGAAATAATTGATGGACAGCAGCGTATTACGTCTTTGTTTCTGCTGCTACGTGCAATTTATACGAAGCTTGTTGCTACGCCTGCATCAGAGAGAACGGCAGAGGCCAATAACTTTATTGGAAAGATTGAGCCTACTATCTGGAGAACCAATAAACTTACTGGAACGGTGGATTTCAAAAATATCCTTTTGACCTCACGTGTTGTGAATAACGAAGGAAATGAAATTCTGCGATCAATCTTGGAAACCGGAAAAGCGGATGAGGATGCGAAAGATAACTATTCAAAGAATTATCGCCATTTTCAAGAGTTGTTTGATAAGCATTCCACAGAGAATCCATTGATGGTATATCAGTTTATCTATGCGCTCTTGAACCAGGCTATTCTGCTTCCTATCACAGCAGACACCCAGGATACTGCGTTGACTATTTTCTCAACGTTAAATGATAGAGGTCTTCCTCTGTCGGACGCAGATATTTTTAAGGCAAAGATTTACAACCAGCTTGCGCCGGATGATAAGAAGGCATTTATTGACCGCTGGAAAGATTTAGATGAGCAGTCTACAGATGCTAATGAAAGCATCCAGCAGCTGTTCTACTACAATATGTTTTATTATCGAGCACTGGATAAGGATACGAAGACGACTACTCCTGGTGTCAGGAAGTATTATGCGGTTAATAAGTTTGAACGCTTGTATAAGCCTGAATTGTTGGATACTCTTTTTGTTATCCTGAATCTGTGGAAGGTTGTAAACAAAGGAGAGGAACTTGAAGATGAAGCCTGGTCCAAGAATATTAAAATTAGGCAGACACTGGATATTCTGACTTCATATCCGAACGAGTACTGGAAATACCCGGTTGTTATTTACTATGTTTGCTACAGGAATGAAGAAAATTTTGAAACACGATTTGCTCGGTTCTTGAATAAGCTGCTCATGGAGCTGATGACAAAATACTTGATGATACCGACAATCAATGCTGTAAAGCCGGATATTCTGAAGCTGAATTCTGCAATTGTAGCATCGGATATACCTACGTTTGAATTTAAGACTGTCGATATGACACAGCTGGAGCCATATATCCAGAATCCGAATCGTAATGTAGTGCGTATGCTTCTGAAGACGCTTGCGTATGAACATCAGGATGATTTGCTTCCGGCTAAGTGGGAGATAGAGCATATCTTTCCACAGAAGTGGCAGACGAATTATTTTCCGGATGAGCCAGACGCAACCATCAAAGAGAAAATTGAGCATATAGGCAATAAGCTCCCATTCGAAAAGAAGCTGAACATTGTCGCTGGTAATGGATATTTTGGCAAGAAGAAAAAAGAGTACATAGCTTCCAAAATTGTAATTACTAAGGCAATGGGAACCTCTGATGTAATGGATTGGAACCTGGAATCCATCACGAAACGTGATATTCGTGTATCTGATGAGGTTGTCAAAATCATGAACAGATGGAATAACGAATATTTAAACACTCCGGTCAGCGAGGGTAAGGCGGGCGAACCATCTGAGGAAGAATTAGCTCAAATTGAGAAATTTAAAAAGAATGGCTGGATCTAGTGATATGTAGAAGGGAGGCATTCTATTTGGCAAAGAAAAAAGATGAAATAACCATCCGTTCCAGCGCAGCAGAGTACCTGACCTATGTTGCCTCTGTAGGTGATCAACAGGACAGCATAGAGATGCGCTATGAGGATGAGAATATATGGCTGACACAGAAGATGATGGCCACATTGTATGATGTTGGTTCACCAACGATAAATGAACATATTAAAAAAATATATGCGGATAGTGAATTGGAAGAGGCCGCAACTATTCGGAATTTCCGAATAGTTCAAACCGAAGGTTCTCGCCAGGTCACACGCGATACCAAGCACTATAGCCTTCAAATGATCATTGCCGTAGGCTTCAAGGTCAATTCCGAGCGTGCGGTACAGTTCCGAAAATGGGTAAACCAGATCGCAAAGGACTACACCATCAAAGGCTGGGTCATGGATGATGAGCGGCTGAAGCGCGGAACGTATCTGACAGAAAAGTATTTCGATGAGCAGCTAGAGCGCATCCGAGAGATCCGTGCCAGCGAAAGAAAATTCTATCAGAAGATCACTGACCTGTATGCGACAGCCATTGACTATGATAAAAATGCTGCAACAACGAGAAGATTCTATGCGACTGTTCAGAATAAAATGCATTATGCCGTTCATGGACATACGGCGGCGGAGATGATCGTGGAAAGAGCGGATCACACAAAAGAGCACATGGGATTAACCACCTGGGCAGATGCTCCTGACGGAAAGATTAAGAAAAGCGATGTCACGGTTGCTAAAAATTATCTGAGTCAGGATGAAATGAAGCAGCTGAATCGTATGGTGACGGCATACCTGGATTTTGCGGAAAACATGACCTTACGACATATTCCGCTTACGATGCAGGACTGGGAAAAGAGGCTCAACAGCTTCATTGAAATGTTTGATTATGGCATTTTACAGGATGCGGGTAAGGTGTCCGCAGAAATTGCAAAGCTTCATGCTGAGACAGAATTTGAAAAATATCGCGTGATCCAGGACAGTTTATTCATGTCCGACTTTGATAGGTATATGCTGGAGTTGGAAGAAAGCGCAAAGAAATAAGGATCAGATATCAGGTCGAGACGGTGAAATCAGGCAACTCAACTCCCTGCGAGTGTATGGCAAATCCGTGGTTTGAACGGATGGATTGTGTAGAAGTTAAGCGGCCTTCACTGTCTCAACGGTCGAGACAGTGGCAGGTGGCAGCAGTGTAAACTTGCCTTGCATTGTATAGGTAGAAAAGGCCTTATACCGACTTGTTCCCATAGACTTCAATGGTTAAGACCGAGCATAAGGTGCTGTGGGAGCTTGCTCACAAAGGCACCATTATGCGATGGGCTGTATGCGGCGAATGCCGCGGATAAGCGTAGGAAGCTTTGCTTCCGTAGCGCATCCGGCGTGGCGTAGACAAATTAAAAAACATAGATTCCGAGCTTTTTCGGAGGTTTGGATTTGAAGCCAGACTTTTGAAAAAGCTCGGTTTTCTTATATGGAAACATATCCGCTGCAAAATGTGTGTCAGGTTGTAACCCCGGATTAGATGTCACGATTTGAGACAGTGGATTAGATATGTGGAGAATTGTTTAAATCGGAAGTTGATGGAATGGCCTGGTAGAGATGGTTTCAGCGATGGGGGACGTATCTAACCGAGGCGAAATAATCCCTGCGGAATAAAAGAGGAAGGCAGAGATGCTGATGAATTTCAGTTTATTACAAAAAGGAGAATTAGTCATGATAAGACGAGCAATAGATAGAGATGCATCGAGAATTGCTGAGATATCAGTATTCTCCAAGCGGATGAACTATAGAGAAATTTTTCACGATGATATGGTTTCATTTGGTGAAATACAAGTTTATCCGTTGGCAAAAGAATACATCGAGCACCCAGAGATACTTAAGGAATTTTATGTATATGAAGATGATTTTGTTAAGGGGTTCATTCATATTCAGGGAACGCAAGTCTTGGAATTGTATGTAGATACGTTTTTCGTGGATCAGGGAATCGGAGGTAAATTATTAGATTTTGCCGTAAGTAGGAATTGTAATTCACTATGGGTTCTTGAGAAGAATACAAAAGCGCAGCACTTTTATTTGCGACACGGTTTTACTCCAAGTGGAGTAAGGCAATTGGAAGAGGGAACAGAACAATTTATCATTGAAATGATACGTTGAAGTAAGTAGGTTATTCTAGAAGTTAACTGTACCAAAAACATACAATGGAGAAGCTGTAATCCATTGATATGTTTCCACAAACTGATGAGACGTTGGACATATTTTCGCAAACCAACGAGTAAAAAAGAGAGCAGTTCAGACGTCTCAACGCATGTTGAGACGGTAGTCTTGATGTCAAGAAAATAAAATCAAGTGCCAGAAAGCGGCGTATTTCCGGGCTTTTTCGGAAGTTGGGAATAGAAGCCTAACTCCTGAAAAAGCTCGGTTGTTTTATATGGAAACATATCTACTGCAAAATGTGTGTCAGGTTGTAACCTCGGATTAGATGTCACGATTTGAGGCAGTGGATTAGATGGCAAGGGAAAATTCGGTGAATCGCGATTTGTCAGAGCGTTATAGAGGATAAAATTATGTTTTTTGGATATTATCAATTTCACGAAAGTAATTATGCAATCCTTCATATGCAGAAGGGTGCCATTGCTTCGCAAGAGAAGCATATAAAGGGTATCCAATTTTAAGAGACAACAGGTATAAAATATATCTAATTTCCTGTTGTCTCAAATCAACGTATGAAGGGAATTAGAAAAATGAATAATCCATTTAAAAGAATGACCAAAAGAGAATGGGCACTTTGGTTCGTGTCTATTGCTATTGTTGTTATGTCCAATATTATGGCAGGAAGAGTAGATGCTTTGACACTTACTGCAACTTGTATTGGTGTAACTTCACTGATATTTGCCGCACAGGGAAATGTATGGGCACCGATATTGATGACGATTTTCTGCATCCAGTATGCGATAATATCATACCGTTTTCGCTACTGGGGAGAGATGTTTACTTACTTATTTATGTCACTTCCGATGTCTGTTTGGTCGATTGTGACATGGCTGAAAAATGCGAGAAACAGTAGTGATGGAACAGTAGAAATACGAAAAATTACAAGAAAAGGAGCAGGAGTTCTTGTTCTTTGCAATGTGGTAGTGACAATTGCATTTTATATATTACTAAAAAAACTTAACACGCCGAATCTGATATTTAGTACCATTTCGGTAGTAACAAGTTTTTTTGCTGCATCACTCACTATGTTACGGTCTTCCTATTATGCTTTGGGATATGCATCGAATGACATCGTGCTGATTATCTTATGGATACTGGCATCAATTAAGGACCCGGGGTATATTCCAGTGGTTGTAAATTTCTTGATATTTATTCTTAATGACATGTATGGATTCATATGTTGGAAGAAAAGAGAAACAGCACAGTGTTAAGACAATTCTGGTTTGTGGATGTAGAAAATACCCTCCCGGCCATCATGGTCGAGAGGGTGTTGTGCATCTATTGGGATTATTCATCAATATCAATTTTTAGTTCGGACTTAAGCTCCACAGTGAAGTGGTCCTCCCAAACGGTGATTCGCTCGAGCCAGCGCTTTACCAGGGCCTCGTCGATGTATTTCTCGTTTCGGACACTCACGCGTGCCTTTATAGTTTCCTGTAAGGTCATGATCCCTGTATTTTGCATCCAGCGTACCGCCATTCGCCAGAATATCGATTACCTCAAACAGCTTATCAAGATTTTTATTTTGCTTTTTGGCAAGCTTCAAATCCTTTTTAAACTGATTGGTAAACTGAATGTCGTATTTCATACGTCGAGAGCTGCCTTAAGCGCATCCATACTGGAATAACGCGGAGCAGAAGGATCCTTCATCATTTTTCTGCCATCCTCAATGGCAGCGGCTGTCGTATCATTCGGTACTTCCAGTTTTAATTCAAAAGGAATACCATGCTCACGGATAGCGGTTCTCAGGAACATATTTACAGCAGTTGTCATATTCAGACCAAGCTCATTGAAGATTTCCTCCGCCTGATCCTTGATTGCCTTCTCTGTACGAATATTTAAATTAGTTGTTGCCATACAGAACACCTCCATTCAAGTATAGTATACTCAAATGCGTGTCTAATGTCAACACACTGTCATTATATAAGGCACATAAATTTGCTAAAATGCATCAAAATCCCTCTGCGTAGCGATCTGCGCATAGCCTTTGTACTCATCATTGCTGCTTTCTGCGTACATGTCGTTCACCATCCCAATCGTAAGAAGATCCAGATCCCGGCTGGAGATTCCGAGCTGTACGCAGCGAAGCAGAAACAAGGGTGTGGTCATCGGGCGGTCAGTTGCGTGAAGTTTTTTTTAGACTCCACATCCGTCTGGATATTCTATAGATTGAACAGGTGATCCGTGCCGGGACAGCAGACATCGGAGAAAAGTATTTGGCTGTAATCCGTAAGGCTGCCAGTGATTACACAAGAGAAATCTTTCATAAGCTGAGAGAAAGGGAATACAATCCGGAGCTGATGCGTTTATATGTAGTTGTTGGTGGTGGCTGCTGCATGATTCAGAACTTCGGGGAATATGACAAAGACAGAGTAACGATTGTGCGAGACATCTTCGACTTTGCGAATGGTTCATAAACACAGATTTTCTATCAAAATATTATTGACGCACCGGAAACTTCATGGTATTTTATTTTTGATGAAAAATGGGAATTATTTAAAGGCAAACTTGCTGAAAGGCAGGGACGCAAAGCCAGAAGGGGCTAAAGTCAGAAAGTCTGACCATGTCAGCCGGTTGCTGCTGTTTCCATATATAGAAAAGACGTGAGAACGGAAGCGATTCCGATACCTTTTATACTATATGTATATGGATGTGTGAGTTTAAAAAGATGTAGCAGGGACACTGGCAGGATGTTTGTCAGGTGTCCTTTTTATATGCCAAAATATGTACGAGAACTTGCCGGAGCATGTTCTGGAGCGTGGTTGAAAAAGCATTCCTACAATCTGCGCGCCACATTTTGCAGAAAGCTTTTTTCAAACACGCATCAAACAGAGTGAGGGTTTTTATAAAATGTTATATAAGGAAAATTATGAGGATAAAATATATTCTTTAAACAAGACGGTACCTGGACAAACACAGGATTTATCACAGGCAATACAGAAAACACTGGAAAATAATGGCGGGGTAGGTATGTTGACCGGATATTATGACCAAAATCTGTCTATTCTGTCTGTGAGTAATCTGCTGCTACATAGTATAGGACATACGTTCGATTCTTTTATGAAGCAGACAAAAGGCTCATTGAAGAATTTTTTTTACGGCAAGGATATAAGTATATTGGATCGAGACCGTTTTTTGCAGATCCACGGAGCCGGGGAAGCGCAGATCCTTACAGCGGACGGTACAGTGAATAATGTACGGCTTTATAAAGAGGATGCGACAGATGAAGCAGGCAGACAGATCTGGATTATGTCCGTACAGGTCAACTGGGATCATGTAAATCTGGCACTGATCAATGAGGCTATCTGTTCTGGCTTCTGGTATTTTGACTGTGACGAAAACAGTGAGATTGTGAATGCAAACTGGAGCCATGAGTTCCGAAAAATGCTTGGCTATCATGATACTCTGGATTTTCCGAATAAACTGGAATCCTGGTCAGATCTTCTGCATCCACAGGATAAAGAAAGAGTAATGATGCAGCTTCAGGCGGCAATTGCGGATAAGACGAATCAGGTAAAATACCAGGTAGAGTACCGTATGAGAATGAAGGATCATCAGTACCAGTGGTTTCGGGCATCAGCAGAAGTAATACGCCGGCTGGATGGTTCTGCCAGCAGGATTGCCGGGATTTTTATTAATATTGATGCGGAAAAAAAAGAAATTATGCAGGCACAAAAGTCAGCAGCTTTCCACCGTGCCTTTACGAAAACAGATCTGTGCGAATATTATGTTAACCTGGAAGCAAACACATTTGATACCTTTAAGGTTGAACCGTCCCTGATGACTGTTTTTGAACAGAGTCATACATGGGATGAACTGATCCGGCATTTTGTGGATTCCTATGTTGTGGAAACAGATAAGAAGGCAGTATCTGCTTTTTATGATCGTGGCTATATTGCGGAAAAACTGAAGGGTCTGGAAACCGAATTGTCTTTGGAGTGCCGAATCACTCTGAAGGGAGAAGAACGATGGGTCCGTAATGTGATCATACGTGGCGAGATAGAGGATTCAGAATATGCCATGATTTTTCTGCGGGATATTACGGAGGCAAAGGTAGAGAGCGCACGGCATCTGCAGATGGCAGCGGATAATGCTTCCATGGAGCAGCTGATTCAGAGCATAGTGCGTCTGGTTGACCGTTTTGTTGTCTGTGATCTGGAAAATGACAGATATGAATTCTACAATCTGAATGGACAGATGATATATAAACCTCTGGGCTTCTATCATGATTTTCAGATGCAGGTTCTTGAAAAGTATAAGACACTGGAACCGTTGGAAGCTATAGATATTCTGATAGCCCCGGAAAATATCCGGGAAAATCTGAAAAGCGAAAATGATATTTATAAGTTTGAGTATTGCAGCCTGGATGAAAAGACTTATAAAATCGCTTCTTATATTCCCTTGGAATGGAAGAATGGAAAGCTGGAAAAGGTATTGCTGGCATCCATGGATGTGACACAGGAGAAGAAAGCAGAGATTGAATCCCGTCAGGCACTGAAAGAGGCTTACCGGTCCGCAGAAAATGCAAATCGTGCAAAAACAGAATTCCTTTCCAATATGTCCCATGATATCCGGACACCGATGAATGCCATTGTGGGTCTGACAGCAATCGCCGGAGCAAATATTGAGAGTCAGGACAGAGTTATTGAATGTCTCAGCAAGATTACAGAATCAAGCCGTCATCTGCTTGGGTTGATCAATGAAGTGCTGGATATGGCACGTATTGAAAGTGGAAAAATGACACTGGCACAGGAAGATTTCAATCTGTCAGAGTTGGTGGATAATCTTATTACACTTACGCGACCGGTGCTTGATGAACATAAACATAATTTTGATATACACATTAATCATATTGAACATGAGGATGTCTGCGGTGACAGTCTGAGGATTCAGCAGGTATTTGTGAATCTGATGAGTAATGCGATCAAGTATACACCGGATGGCGGGAATATTACTTTTTCCATAGAGGAAAAGCCAAATGGATTTTCGGAGCTTGGATGCTATGAATTCACGATTGAGGATAATGGAATCGGTATGTCGCCGGAATTCCAGAAAATCATGTTTGATCCCTTCAGCCGCGCAGATGACCATCGGACAACCAGAGTTCAGGGAACTGGTCTGGGAATGGCAATCAGCAGAAATATTGTAAATCTGATGAATGGTAATATTAAAGTGGACAGCACCTTACACAAGGGAACTAAAATTACGGTAACAATTTATCTTGAACTTCAGGAAAAAGAGAAAGAAAAGGATGAAAATCTGATGAATTTGCCGGTTCTGGTTGTGGATGATGATAAGACATGCTGTGAAAGTACAGTTGCGACATTGAAGGAGATTGGAATTACAGGCGAATGGGTCCTCTCCGGCAGAGAAGCCGTTGAGCGCTGCTATGCACGTCATGAGCTAAAAAATGATTACTTTGCTGTTATTTTGGACTGGAAGATGCCGGATATGGATGGCATAGAAACTGCCAGACAGATTCGGAAACGGATAGGGAAGGAGATTACCATCATTGTACTGACATCTTATGAGTTCAGCGAGATTGAAGAAGATGCAAAGGCAGCAGGTGTAGATGCTTTTATTGCAAAACCGTTATTCCGTTCCAGGCTGACCGCTACACTGCGGCAGTTTGTTTCTGACAAAAAAGAAAAAACAGCAAGGAATTATCTGGAGAATCTGTCAGAAGCAGATTACACAGGAAAAAGGATTCTGCTGGTCGAGGATAATGAGTTAAACAGAGAAATTGCAGTGGAAATCCTGCAGATGACAGGGGCAGAAGTTGAGACAGCCGAAAATGGAAAAATTGCAGTTGAAAAAGTGGAGGTTTCTCCAAAAGACCGGTATGACCTTATTTTTATGGATATCCAAATGCCTGTTCTGAATGGTTATCAGGCAACCGCAGCAATTAGAAGCCTCCCCGGTGAAAAAGGAGAACTGCCAATTGTTGCCATGACTGCCAATGCTTTTGCAGAAGATGTACAGCTGGCAAAAAATACAGGTATGAACGGACATATCGCAAAGCCGCTGGATATGAATAAGCTGAGTGATGTTTTGAAAAAATGGCTGTAATGATACTGCGAACGGAGTGAACAGGAACGCTGTAATTTATTTATGTGTAGGCGAAAAAATAATTGACAGAAAAACACAGTCATTATAAAATATTTCCGAAAGGTAATGTGGACAAAAGTCTGGGTGGATAAGCTTCCCAGGCTTTTTATGTGAAGATAGAACAGACCGCAGTTTTCTTATTGAAAGAGAAATGTCTGTTTGAAAGTCTGTTGCCTGTCTTTCATTGAGGAGAGAAAAATTTATGTTAAATCAGTTTTCAAGAACCCAGCTTCTTCTTGGAGAAGAGGGGATGAAGAAGCTTGCCGGTGCCAGAGTGGCAGTATTTGGAATCGGCGGTGTTGGCGGATATGTGTGTGAGGCGTTGGTGAGAAGCGGGGTAGGTGCTTTTGACCTGATCGATGACGACAAGGTATGCCTTACGAATCTGAACCGCCAGATCATAGCAACGCGAAAAACAGTGGGAAAATACAAGACGGATGTTATGAAAGAGCGTATGCTGGAAATCAATCCGGACGTGAAGGTGGAGACACATAAGTGTTTTTTTCTGCCGGAGAATGCAGACGATTTTCCATTTGAAGAATATGATTATATTGTAGATGCAGTAGATACCGTTACTGCAAAAATCTCCCTTGTCATGAAGGCAAAGGAGAAAGGGGTTCCGATCATCAGTTCTATGGGTGCCGGAAACAAACTGGATGCAAGCCAGTTTAAAGTTGCGGACATTTATAAGACTAAGGTCTGCCCTCTTGCCAAGGTTATGCGCCGCGAACTGAAGAAACGTGGCGTCCGTAAGCTGAAAGTGGTTTATTCCGAGGAAATCCCTACAAGACCGATAGAGGATATGTCCATCAGCTGCAGAACCCACTGTATCTGCCCGCCAGGTGCCAAGCACAAATGTACAGAGCGTCGTGATATTCCGGGAAGCGTAGCATTTGTGCCGTCTGTTGCAGGACTGATCATTGCCGGAGAGGTTGTGAAGGATCTTTGCAAGCCTTGAAAGATCCCACAAAGTGGGGAGTGCAGGTAATTGAGGATTATGCTCTGAAACGTGACGATTATGCAGATTTCTCCCCGAGAGGGAACGTTGTGTTATAATAAACTAGTCAAGTACAAGGAGGCTTTGGGAGAGCTTTGGTAAACAGAATTGCCATATGTGACGACGTGGAAGTTGAGCGTTTTGTGCTGAAGCGTCAGTTGATGGTGTACTTTCAGACAAATGGCAGGGAGGCGCAGATCCAGGAATATGAATCTGGAGAGAGCCTCCTTGCAGACATTGAAGAGGGCTATATATGGCCAGATCTGATTTTTCTTGATATTTATATGGGCGATCTGAATGGAATGGACACGGCACGGAAGCTGCGTGACCTGGGAGTAAAAGCGCCTATTGTATTTCTGACTGCTTCACCTGATTTTGCGCTTGAAAGTTATGAGGTAGAAGCATCCGGCTATCTTCTGAAACCTGCAGAAGAGAAGCAGACCACAGCAATTTTAAACAGACTGCTGAAGTCTGAGCTTCGCAGGCGGATTTCCGTGAAATGCAGAAGACAGTATCGTTATCCTTTCGTGGATGAAATTTTATACCTGGAAAGTGACCGCCATACAGTAACCTTACATATGCTGGATGGTTCGGTGCTTGAAACTGCGGAAAAACTTGGGAATCTTGAGAAAAAGATAGAGGATCCCCGTTTTTTGCGTTGCCACCAAAGCTTTCTGGTAAATATGGATCACATTACAGATGTAGAAGAGGAGTTTTTACTCCGAAATGGAGAACGGGTTCCCATTCGCGTGAGAGGACGTAAGGATGTGCTGGATGCTTATAATCACTATTTCAGGATAAAGTCATCCGGCAATTGAAAGAGAGCAATTGCCAGTATGGTGAATAAAAAACGGATTTCATAGACAACAGGCAGGAAACACAGTGATTAAACGGAGCTATTGCTCTCTTGATCGCTATGTTTCCTGCCTGTTTTTGTATGGTGCAGATTGCGGTATATTTTGCTCGAATTCGACCTACGCAGCCCGCTGCGGCGCCCTCATCCGGGCAAAATCTCCCACAAATTGTGATGTACATCTTGCGGAAGCCTTTTTTAGACACGCTTTCGTTTCTTAATCCCTGGAAAACAGATCCCTTGTATAAACCTTTTTCTTCACATCGTCCAGGACCTTGTCATAACGGTTCGCCAGAATACACAGGCTTTTTTCTTTAAACTCTTCCAGATTATTTACAACCTTGCTGCCAAAAAATGTGGAACCGTTTTCCAAATTGGGCTCATAGATGATGACAGTGGCGCCTTTTGCCTTGATCCGTTTCATAACACCCTGAATGCTGCTTTGCCGGAAATTATCGGAATTACTCTTCATAGTGAGGCGGTAGACGCCGATAACCACTTCTTTTTCCAGGCTTGACTGATAAAGGTTGTCCTCATTGTAGTTGTAATAGCCGGCTTTTTGCAGTACCTGATCAGCAATAAAATCCTTTCGGGTACGGTTGCTTTCCACGATTGCGGACATCATATTCTGAGGAACGTCGTTGTAATTGGCAAGAAGCTGTTTGGTGTCCTTAGGCAGGCAGTAGCCGCCGTAGCCAAAGGAAGGATTATTGTAATGAGTTCCGATCCGGGGATCCAGACAGACTCCATTGATAATATCGCGGGTGTTCAGCCCCTTCATTTCCGCGTAAGTATCCAGCTCATTAAAATAGGAAACACGAAGTGCCAGATAGGTGTTGGCAAAAAGTTTTACAGCTTCTGCTTCCGTATATCCCATGAACAAGGTGTCGATATTTTCTTTAAGAGCACCCTCCTGAAGAAGTGCTGCAAAAGTATGAGCTGCTTCTCTGGTGTGTTCATCACAGGAGACAATGATCCTGCTTGGGTAAAGATTGTCGTACAGGGCCTTGGACTCTCGGAGAAATTCCGGGCTGAAAATAATATTGTTATTGTGAAGCTTCTTTCGGATAGATTCTGTGTAGCCTACAGGAATCGTAGATTTGATCACAATTGTGGCAGCAGGATTCACCCTTGTGACCAGGCTTAGTACAGCTTCAACAGCGGAAGTGTCGAAATGATTTTTCCTGCTGTCATAGTTGGTGGGGGTGGCCACTACCACAAAATCAGCCTCTGCGTAGGCGGATTCTCCGTCTGAGGTGGCCGTAAGATCCAGTTCCTTTTCCGACAGGTATTTTTCGATATATTCATCTTGGATTGGAGATTTCTTCTGGTTTATCAAAGCAATCTTCTCCGGAATTATGTCAACTGCAACAACATGATTATGCTGAGCCAGCAGTACAGAAATAGAAAGCCCTACATATCCGGTACCTGCGACTGCAATAGATTTATTCATGGTAAGTTCCTTTCTTAAAAAAGTGTGAAATCGGGAAAAAAGAGTTTAAATTTTCACAGTTTGTGCTACAATATATAACACTAATGATGAACCGTTCATGCACAATTTTTATAAATAATAACATGACAGACTGGAAAATACAACGCCTTGGGAACTTTTTGGAATATGCAGATTACAGAACGTTACCAGTGAACAGTAATACAGAACTGACTTTTAAACAGTCTCTGATGAATGGAGGAACAGAATATGTGTACAGCAGCAACCTATAAAACAAAGGATTTCTATTTTGGAAGAACTCTGGATTATGAGATTTCCTATGGAGACCAGGTAGTGATCACGCCTAGAAATTATGTATTTGACTTAAGAGAAGGCGGTCAGCTGAAAAATCATTATGCCATGATCGGAATGGCATGTGTTATGGAGAACTATCCTCTGTATTATGATGCGGTCAATGAGAAAGGTCTTGGAATCGCCGGCCTTAATTTCGTTGGAAATGCCAGCTACAAGAAGCCTGTAGAGGGGAAAGACAATATCACTCAGTTCGAACTGATCCCATGGATTCTGGGAAAATGTGCTACAGTGAAAGAAGCACGCCAGCTTCTTAAGAATATGAACCTGATTGACACCCCATTTCTTCCTGATCTGCCAGTTGCGCAGCTGCACTGGATTATTGCGGACAAAGAGGAATGTATTACCCTGGAGTCGTTGGAAGAGGGAATGAAAATATATGATAATCCAGTAGGTGTCCTCACAAACAATCCGCCCTTTAACTATCAGATGTTTAATCTGAACAATTATATGCAGCTGGCTGTGGAAAACCGCAGTAACACTTTTTCAGAAAATCTGGAACTGAATCAGTACAGCCGGGGAATGGGTGGCATGGGACTGCCGGGAGATCTCTCCTCCCAGTCAAGATTTGTGCGGGTGGCCTTTGTAAAAATGAATTCTCTGTCCGGGGATTCAGAAGAAGAAAGTGTAAGCCAGTTTTTCCACATTCTTGGCAGCGTAGACCAGCAGAGGGGCTGCTGCAAGCTGGGAGAAGACAAGTATGAGATTACGCTATATACTTCCTGCTGTAATACGGATAAGGGAATTTACTATTATAATACTTACGACAACCACCAGATCAGTGCTGTGGATATGCACAAGGCGGACCTGGAAGGTGAGAAGCTTTATACCTATGCGCCCATAAAAGGGGAACAGATCAGAATGCAAAATTAGCTCCCGTTTCGAAATAAATGTTTCAAAAAACTACCATGTTCCAGAAAGAATGTTCGATTCTTATTGCAAAATTTTAATTTAGTGCTATAATGAACTATCATAGATTCAGATGGCGAATTCATATGAGTTCGCCATTTTCTATAGAATAAATCTGGCACTCATATTAAAGGAGTGCTAACAATACAAGGAGGAAACATGTATGATTACAATACCAGTTTATGAACTTCTTCTTTTACCGGAAGTTACATTTTTCTTTAAAAAAGATATGTTTCCGGAAGGCAGAATTAAAGAACAGAATATCGGAGAAGAAATTCTCTTCGTTTTACAGAAGAAAGAAATAGCCCCAGAGGAAATTTCCATGGAAAATATTTTTCCAGTGGGCGTGATGGGAATCATTGAGAATATAGACGAGGAAGGCAGCGTCAAGATTACTACCAGAAAAAGAGTGCAGGTGACTCGTGTAGAATATACTGACGGCATGGTTCAGGCAGAAGCGGTAGATCTTCCGGATATCCAGGATATCTCCCCGGAAGAAGAAAAGGAGAAATTTGATAAGATCAAGAAAGAACTGATGGATTTTGCAAAAGGCTTTCAGTGGGGCGTCTGGGTACGCAGCATGATCTACCATTGGAAAAGCTATCCGGAAGCCGTCAGTGCCCTGGCTGGTTACATGAGCCTTTCCTGGGAAGAAAAATACCATATGATCGAGGTGGATTCCAGGAAAGAACGCATGCATCTGATGGAAGAGGCTGTCTATGAGCTGATGGAGATTTTCCGTGTCAGTGAGGAAGCTGAGACTGCGCAGAAGAACTCCAATGAGAAAGTTTACCGGGAGTCCGCTATCCGGAAGCAGATCGAATTTCTTCAGCAGCAGCTGGACGAAATGCATCCGGAGAATATTTCTGATGTGCGCCGTTTCCAGAAGAAAATCCAGGAATCCGGCATGAATGAGGAAGCACGCAAAGAAGCTGAAAAGGTGCTGAACCGCATGAAGCAGGAAGGAAAAGACAGCCATGAGTATGGTATGCTGTATGATTATCTGGACTTTGCTACAAGTCTTTCCTGGAAGACAGAGGAACCTGCTGAAATTGATTTGAACGAGGCAGAAGAAATCCTGAATGAAGACCATTATGGGTTGAAAAAAGTAAAAGAGCGAATTATCCAGCAGCTTGCTGTTATGGCTCTTAATAAGAAACAGTCTGGTTCCATTTTATTGTTTGTAGGTGCGCCTGGAACTGGAAAAACCAGTATCGGACAGAGTATTGCCCGTGCGCTTCACCGTAAATACGTGCGTATCAGTCTTGGTGGAATCCGTGATGAAGCGGAAATTCGAGGACACAGAAGAACCTACATAGGTGCTATGCCAGGCAGGATTATGGAAGGAATGAAGAGAAGCGGAGCTGCAAATCCGGTTATGGTACTGGATGAGGTGGACAAGCTCGCCAAAGATTACGGCGGTGATCCGGCAAGTGCTCTTCTGGAAGTGCTGGATCCGGAGCAGAACGGAAGCTTTACAGACCATTATATGAATGTTCCTTATGATCTTTCCAATGTGCTTTTTGTGTGTACAGCCAATTCCACCGATACCATTCCTGAGCCATTGCTCAATCGTATGGAAGTAATCCAGTTTCCTGGATATACTGCAGTAGAGAAGTTTCAGATCGCGAGACGTCATCTTTTGCCGAAAGCAATGAAGAGCATGGGAATCAAAGCCCAGAATCTGAAGGTGACAGATGAGGCAATCCGCCGCATTATTGAAGAGTATACAGCGGAGGCTGGTGTCCGCGGACTGAAGAAGCAGATGGATGTGTTATGCAGATATGCAGCTGTGAAGCTGGTAAAGGGTGAGCAGAAGAGCATTACGGTAAGTGAGAAGCGTGTAGCAGAATTTTTGGGACATGGAATTCATCATGAGAAGATTCTGGAAAACCCAGTGCCTGGAGTTGTAACCGGTCTTGCCTGGACCAGTGCTGGTGGAGAAATCCTTTTTATCGAAACTTCTTTTACAAAAGGCGATGGAAAGGTGATCATTACCGGACAGCTTGGAGATGTGATGAAAGAGTCCGCCCAGATTGCCATTACTCTTGTGAAGTCCCTCTATCCGGAATTTGCAGATAAATTCAAGGAAAATGATCTTCACATCCATGTGCCGGCAGGAGCAGTTCCCAAGGATGGCCCATCAGCAGGCATCACGCTGGTAACTGCATTATCCTCTCTGGTGACAGGAAAGCCTGCACCAGCAGAAATAGCAATGACAGGAGAAGTTTCCCTTCGCGGCGGTGTTATGCCTATTGGCGGATTGCCGGAGAAGCTGATGGCTGCCCAAAGAGCTGGCGTAAAGCATGTGTTTATTCCATATGAGAATATGGATGATCTTGATGATGTGGCCGATGAGGTAAAAGAGAAGCTTGAGATTACACCAGTTAAGACCGTGCAGGAGGTTCTGGATTACTGTTTACAGCCTGCACGGTAACAGGCTCTGGAAAAGCTGCTGATATAATAATTTTTTTACCAAAACATATTTTCAGGTTCAAAGAGAGAATTAACAATTAAAATTACAAAAACTATAAGAAGTATGTTATAATAAGTGTACTAAATGAAACAACTGCAAAGACAGAAGTGCAGTGCATGGAAGCCGTTACAGAGTATGAGGCTTTCATTAAAGATCAGATTATAACCCGGACAGAAAGTTGGAGGAAAAGTTATGAAGAAAGGCAAATTATTAGCTACGCTACTCTGCAGCGCATCAATGGTTATGGGAAGCATGGTTCCCACAGTACCGGCTATGGCAGATGCTATGAAGGTTGTTACACTTGGCGCAGATCTTTCAGATGAGCAGAAGAACACCATGCTGAAATATTTTAAAGTAGATTCCAGCCAGGTACAGATTATCTACGTTACCAATCAGGATGAGAGGGATCACTTAAGTTCCTATGTTCCGCTGGAGCAGATTGGTACAAGAACAGTGAGCTGCGCTTATGTGAAGCCTACCACATCCGGTGGCATCAAGGTTCGTACCGCCAATTTGAACTGGGTTACCTGCAATATGATTGCAAGTTCCCTTTCCACATCTGGTGTTACCAACTGTGAGGTTGTTGCTGCATGCCCATTCGAGGTATCCGGTACAGGAGCACTGACTGGTATCCAGATGGCATATGAGACTGCCAGTGGACAGAAGCTTGACGAGACCAAGAAGGAGCTTGCTACTGAGGAGATGGTAGTTACAGGTAATCTTGCTGATTCTGTAGGACAGAATGACGCTACCACTGTTATTAACCAGGCGAAAATGCAGGTTATTGCAGACAATGTTCAGAATGCAGATGATATCTACAATATTGTCGTAAATATCTCCAATAATAACAATGTAACTCTTACAGATGATGAGATTAATACCATCGTAAACCTGCTTCAGCAGATTTCCCAGCAGGACTATGATTACTCTGAGATGCAGGAAACTCTGGAGCGTGTAAATGACAATGTAACAGGAAAGGCAGAGGAGAGCAGTGATTCATCAGATGATGAGGACAGTATTGTGGATAATGTAGACCAGAGTGCTCTTGGTGACAATGTTATCGAGAGTTCTACAGAGGATCCGGGACTTGCTGAGGAGACTGGAGCTGCAGACGAATCCGGTGAAGAATCCTGGGAAGAATTTCCGGCTTCTGATGATTCCGGCGAGAACACAGATGGAAGTACAGATGAGCCAGCTGATGGTGACATCAGTGAAGTTGGCGGAACAGATACTGGTGATGGCAGTGATTCTTCCGAAGAGATCACAGATATATCCCAGCTGAATACAGATTTCCTTGGCGATGATGCGAAAGCGAAATTTGAAAAAGCGAAGACCTTCTGTCAGGGAGAGTACAGCGGTGATGAGGATGCTCTTTACGAAGTAATGGGAGATGATGCTGCAGTTACTGTAACACTTGATTCTGACACAGCCAACAAGCTTTCCATCAAAGTTCTTCAGAAATACCTTGGTATCCTTGGAAATGGTGCTGTTTCCTATCAGGAGGATGGAACTGAGAAATACATTACACCAGAACTGAATATGCTGGATAAAGAGATGAAGAAACTTTTCGGCATTGATGTGATCGATGATGGTGAGTCTTCTGAGGATATTGATGTTCTTGGCGATGCAGTATCTTCTGATGATAAAGATACCCTGTATAAAGATACTATGAAGTTCTTTGAGAAACTTTATGGTGAGAGTTCAGAATCCAGTGATTCAGCTGACGGCTCTGAAAATGTGACAACAGATGAAAGTGCTACAGATGAAGTAGGCGATGAGTCTTATGACGAGACTATTGATGAAGAGTCCTACGAAGAATAACAGACCTGAATTCGGAAGAATACTGTTGAATAGTATGTGTTGATGCTCCAGGAGATGACATGTCTGCTGGTGGAAAAGGTACAGAAACTGATATCCAGTGGGATATTGGGGACTGTACCTTTTTTTGCAGAAAATAACTGTCCTCTTAAAAATAATCAAAACTGTCTATTGAAGACATACCAGTATCTCGCTATGATAAGTGCTAATTAGATACTGCAGTATAAAAAGCAGTGATTAAACAGGAAACATTGGAGCTTGTTTGAGAAATCATTCCTGCAACTTGTGAGGCACATCTTGCAGAATGTTTTTCAATATGTACCAGGTTTCCGGGAAAGAGAGAGAAACCTATGAACAAACAGAATTCTACCATTATGAAACTTGCAGAGACTGCACTTCTTGCAGCACTTTGCTATGTATCTTTTACATTTTTGCAGATTAAGATTCCGGTACCGGGTGGAGATGCTACTTCTCTTCACATCGGAAATACCTTCTGCGTGCTTGGAGCTCTGCTTCTTGGCGGTTGGTACGGCGGTCTTGCTGGTTCTATTGGAATGACTATTGCAGACCTTATGGATCCGGTTTACATTACAGGAGCACCCAAGACTTTTGTCCTGAAGCTTTGCATCGGTCTTATAACAGGTCTTGTAGCCCACAAGATTGCAAAGATCAATGAGACGAACGACAAGAAATACGTATTCAAATGGAGTCTGATCGCTTCCATTGCAGGTCTTGCTTTTAATGTGATCGCAGATCCCATCGTTGGCTATTTCTACAAACAGTACATTCTTGGTCAGCCCCAGGAAGTAGCGAGCATCCTTGCAAAATTAAGCGCCGGTGCTACATTTGTAAATGCAATTGTATCTACAATCCTGGTTGTGATTATTTACAATGCAGTTCGTCCAGCCCTTATTAAGGCAAATCTGATTCATGTATATGTAACTGCAGCGAATGCGAAATAAGAAGAAAATAACCATCTGGAAAAGTCAGAATATAAGATAAGTGAAAGCTCTGGAATGTCTGAACCGTGTACCGCCATTGAAAGTCAGATTTAGAATCTGACGATAGGAAGCGAGTTCAGGCAGTCCGGAGTTTTTTTGTGTTGTTAATGAGACTGAGATGTCTGTTAAAAAAAGAAGATGAATGGCTGGCAGTTTATAAAATTTTAAGATTAGTGAAATTTTTATGACTTTTTCTCAGAACCCCTGGAAACACTGGCAAATTGAGAAATTGTGTGCTACAATGTTACCTAAATCGCAAAAGCAAAGGAGTAGTGCTATGAGTCTGGCAGTAGTAACCCTGAAAAAGGGAGAAGGACGTCTTTTGAAATCCGGCGGAATGTGGATTTTTGATAATGAAGTAGCTTCTATTATGGGAAGCTTTGTAAATGGAGATATTGTACTGGTTCATGATTTTGACGGATATCCTCTGGGAAGAGGATTCATCAATACGAATTCCAGGATTGTGGTACGTCTTCTTTCAAGAGATGAGAATACTGTGATCGATGAGGAATTTTTTGAGAAAAGAGTGCGGGATGCATGGGAGTATCGTAAGAAAGTAACGGATACTTCAAGCTGTCGCGTGATCTTCGGAGAGGCAGATTTTCTGCCGGGTTTTATTGTGGACAAGTTTTCTGATGTGCTGGTGGTACAGTCCCTTGCACTTGGAATCGACCGTTATAAAGAGATGCTGGTGGAACTTCTGAAGAAAGTTCTGGCAGAGGATGGTATCCGGATCTGCGGCGTTTACGAGAGAAGTGACGTGAAAGTACGTAAGCAGGAGGGAATGGAGCCATATAAGGGCTTTATTGGTGAAGAGTTCCCTACTTTGGTTGAAATTGTGGAAAATGGTGTAAAATATCAGGTGGATGTAAAAGACGGTCAGAAGACAGGATTTTTCCTGGATCAGAAATACAATCGTCTGGCAATCCAGAAGCTTTGCAGGAATGCCAGAGTTCTGGACTGTTTTACCCATACTGGTTCTTTTGCTTTAAATGCAGGATATGCAGGAGCGAAAGAAGTAACTGGTGTGGATGCTTCACAGCTTGCAGTTGATCAGGCTACAGCCAATGCAGCTTTAAACGGACTTTCTGATTCTGTAAAATTTATCTGTGAGGACGTCTTCGATCTTCTTCCGAAACTGGAAGAGAAAGGCGAGAAATATGACGTGGTGATTCTGGATCCACCTGCATTTACCAAGTCAAGAAGCTCTGTTAAGAATGCAGTGAAAGGCTATCGTGAGATCAATCTTCGTGCCATGAAGCTGGTGAAAGACGGCGGTTTCCTTGCAACCTGTTCCTGTTCACATTTTATGGATTACCAGCTTTTTACCCAGACCATCGGGCAGGCTGCCAGAAATGTGCATAAACGTCTCCGTCAGGTAGAATATCGCACCCAGGCACCAGATCATCCGATCTTATGGTCTGCTGATGAATCTTATTATCTGAAATTTTACATTTTTCAAGTCTGCAGCGACAGATAGGAAAAGACGGAATGATTGCTGGTTGTTTTGTGAACCATAATAGTGAATGTACAGAATCAGGGATAGGGAAATAATATAATAACAAAAGAGCGACAGAAACTTATTCCAGGAAGATAAGTTCACAAGAAAGAAGGTATTTTATTGAAAGAAAAATTTATGAGATTTATGCAGGGACGCAACGGAGTAGATCAGTTCGCAAGATTCACTATGGGAGTGGCACTGGCTGCTATTGTGCTCACCGTATTTACTGGGACCAGAAGTGGAATTGGCGCATTTTTGGATCTGTTTGGAATGGCTGCCATTGTTTATACTTATTTCAGGATTTTTTCCAAAAATATTTCCAAACGTTATCAGGAGAATCAGAAGTATCTTCAGATGACAGATAAGTTAAGAGCCCGTTTCCAGAAAGAGAAGCGAATGATGAGCCAGCGCAAGGACTATCATATTTACAGCTGTCCTGGCTGCGGTCAGAAAATCCGTATTCCCAGAGGCGGATTTAAGAAAGTGGAGATTGAATGTCCCAAGTGTCATACCAAATTTATAAAGAGGCGCTGATATGTTTGGATATATTGTAATGAACAAGCCGGAGATCAAGATGAAGGATTTTGACGTATACAGGTCCTTTTACTGCGGACTCTGCAGGGAACTGCGTGAGAAATACGGGATATCCGGCCAGATTACATTAAGCTATGATATGACTTTTGTGATCATGCTTCTTTCCGGCCTTTATGAGCCAAAGACGTACAAGGGCACTACCAGATGCATTCTTCATCCTATGAGAAAACAGCCAGTTCGAAAGAATGTGATGACAGAATACTGTGCAGACATGAATATACTTTTAACTTATTATAAATGTCTGGATGACTGGAACGATGACAGAAAATATGTGAAGCTTGGTTACGCCAGGCTTCTCGAGGGGAAAAATAACCGTCTGTTAAAACTTTATCCAGATAAGGCGAAGCGGATCGTCGAACTTCTGGATGAGCTTTCCGCTTTGGAGAAACAGGGAGAGACAGATATAGACAGAATGTCCGGGATTTTTGGGCATATTATGGAGGAGATTCTTGCTTACAGGCAGGATGAGTGGGAGAAAAGCCTTCGAAGAATTGGCTTTTATCTTGGCAAATTCATCTATCTTCTGGATGCATATGATGATGTGGAAGAAGATGTGAAAAATAAAGATTACAATCCTTTCGCAGAAAAATATACAATGGAAGGGTTTGAAGGGGAAGTACGCCAGATCCTTATGATGATGATGGCAGAAACCTGCAGAGAATTCGAGAAGCTTCCTATTATTAAATATGGGGATATTCTTCGGAACATTTTATATTCCGGTGTGTGGTGCCGCTTCGAGGAAGTGAGCAGGAAACGCAGGGAAGAACGGGAGAAAGAACATGTTGGATCCATATAGCGTACTGGGAGTTTCCAGAAATGCAACAGATGAAGAAATAAAGAAGGCATACAGAAAGTTAAGCCGGAAGTACCATCCGGATGCGAATATTAACAATCCGAACAAGGATCAGGCAGAAGAGAAGTTTAAGGAAGTACAGCAGGCATATGAGCAGATCATGAGAGAACGCGAGTATGGAAGCAGTGGTGGATCTTCCGGCGGATACGGTGGTTATGGATATGGAGGATTTGGCGGCTTTGGAGGACAGCAGCGCCAGAGCACTTACGAAGATGAAGAAAGTGTGCGCAGACGTGCAGCAGCTAATTTTGTTCAGAGCGGACATTATCAGGAGGCTATGAATGTGTTGAATTCCCTTTCCCAGAAGAATGGAGAGTGGTATTATATTTCCTCCATGGCGAACATGGGAATGGGGAATAATGTAAAAGCGCTGGAGCATATTCGTGAAGCTGTGCGCCAGGAGCCGAATAATCAGCAGTACCGTATGCTCCTGAACCGGATGGAAGGTGGCGGAAGCTGGTATGAGACACAGCAGGGACCGTTTGGAGGAATGCCAGTGGCAGGGGATGATATGTGCCTGAAGCTTTGTCTGGCGAATGCGCTTTGCGGAATGTGCTGTCCGGGAAGCGGAGTGCTGTGCTGTTGATAAAGTAGAAGTTTATGATACTGTACCGTGGAGAAGGATGCCATTGTACAGTATTCTTTTTTGAGGTGTTTTGATGTTACCAGAGAACAGTAACCTTTGAATGACAGATTTTGTTAAAAATTAATTGACAAGAAAACTCGCACGTATTAAACTGTTAAAGCGTGAAATAGATATAGATACCGCAGACGTGAAGCATCTGACGTTCGTATGGGATAATACAGCTTTTGGGGGCTGCATGACCATTTGTGGGGATTGTGCATCTGGCGTGCGGTAGTATAGGAGGAATCAAATAATGAGTATTCGTATTGGTATCCTGGGATATGGTAACCTGGGACGTGGCGTAGAATGTGCGATCAAACACAATCCTGATATGGAACTGGTGGGAGTTTTTACCCGTCGTGCTCCTGAAAGTGTTAAAATTCTGACAGAGACAGCGAAGGTATATTCTGTAGATGATGCTGAGAAGATGAAAGATCAGATCGACGTTATGATTCTTTGCGGCGGAAGTGCTACTGACCTGCCAGAGCAGACACCGAAATATGCCCAGTGGTTCAATGTGGTAGACAGCTTTGATACCCATAAGAGAATCCCGGAACATTTTGCAAATGTGGACAAAGTAGCTTCAGAGAACGGTCATGTTGGAATTATTTCTGTAGGCTGGGATCCGGGAATGTTTTCCCTGAACCGCATGTATGCAAATGCAATCCTGACAAACGGAAAGGATTACACATTCTGGGGAAAAGGCGTAAGCCAGGGACATTCTGATGCAATCCGCCGTATCAAAGGGGTAAAGGATGGCAAACAGTACACTATCCCGGTTGAGGCTGCACTGGAAGCAGTAAGAAGCGGAAAGAATCCGGAGCTTACTACAAGGGAGAAACATACCAGAGAGTGTTTCGTAGTAGCTGAGGAAGGCGCTGATCTTGCAAGAATTGAGAATGAGATCAAGACTATGCCGAACTACTTTGATGAATACGATACCACAGTACATTTTATTTCCGAAGAGGAACTGAAGCGTGACCACAGCGGAATTCCGCACGGTGGATTTGTAATCCGCACAGGCAAGACCGGCTGGAACGATGAGAACAGTCATGTGATCGAATATAGCCTGAAACTGGATTCCAATCCGGAATTTACTTCTTCTGTAATTGTTGCATATGCCAGAGCTGCATACCGCATGAACCAGGAAGGACAGAATGGCTGCAAGACGGTATTTGATGTAGCACCTGCTTACTTAAGCGCTCTGAGCGGAGAAGAATTAAGAAAACATTTGTTATAATCACTTTATAACAGAAATATTACAGAATTTATAAAAGGACAGTTCTTTTACATTGTGTGGGACTGTTCTTTTTTTATGGAAAATACCTTTGAAATCATTGCTTTTAAAGAAAAATAATACGAAAATATTGTGAAAACTTTACAGAGTTTTACTTTCGGGTTGACGATAGATGGAAATTGTAATATAATGAGCTACATAAAGCTGTAACAACTTTGTAAAAACTTGAAGATGATAATAACAGGGGTTGTGTTTGCTGGACTGCAGTATTACCTGTGGACAGCAACAGATTAATTAAAAAGGAAGGTAAGTATGCAAAACAAATGTAAAAAATTCAGACTTTGGAGTATCCTGCTGCTGGTAATGCTTATGGCAGCCGGTTTTACATGCCATAGTACATCAAGAGATGTACAGGCTGCCACGAAGAATGGATTCCGTACAGTAAAAGGAAAAACATACTACTATAAAAACGGCAAGAAAGTCAAAGGATGGCTTACCCTGAACGGTAAGAAATATTATTTTAATAAATCTACCGGTGTTCAGGTGAAAGGCTGGGTGAAAGATAAAAAGGGCAGAAAGCGTTATTTCACAAGCAAAGCAGGTGTTATGGTAACTGGATGGCTTTCCAATTCCAAGGGACAGCGCCGTTACTTTGCACCGTCAACCGGATACATGAAGAAAAAGTGGCTGAAGCTTGGCGGAAAGACCTATTACCTTTACGCGAAATCAGGCGTTGCAGCTACCGGTTTTGTAAAGGACAGCAAAGGAAATATCCGCTATTTTTCCAAAACGGGAATTATGGCCACAGGCTGGCTGACTAGCTCATCAGGAGTGAAGCGGTATTTTGACACTACATCGAAAACTGCTACCAATGGAATCATGGCAGTTGGATTTAAGACAATTAATAATGTTACCTATTATTTCTACAGCGGCTCCGGAGCTATGGCGACGGGCTGGGTGGAGAATACAGACAAGGGTACAAAGTACTATTTTGATCCTACTACAGGCGCGATGTACACAGGCACACAGACTATTGATGGTGTTACATATACATTTTCCAGTACTGGTGTATGTCAGGGAGAGAAGAAGGATGATCCTTCTCCGAATGGAAATACAGGAAATAAGACCATCAAGAATTATCTTGCAGGAGCACTTTTACCTGTTGGAAAAGCACTTTACGTATGGGGCGGCGGATGGAATGATTCCACAAGAAAGGGTCTCAGCGATACCATGACCAGCTGGTATAATAAATGGTCAGCGAATCCATCCAGTTATGATTACAATAATTACCGTGATCTTTCTACTTCCAATCGTGCGAAAGGATTTGACTGTTCAGGCTTTGTAGGCTGGTCTGCTTATCAGGTAATGCAGACACAGTCCGGTGTAGGATATGGATACACAGTGGTTTCAGGTGAAATTGGAAGCTATTACAAGGGGAAAGGCTGGGGATCAATCGTAAATCAGTCTTATCTGTCACAGAATGGATGGGAGCTGAAGCCTGGCGATATCGGATACAATGATGGTCATACATGGATCGTTCTTGGACAGTGCAGTGATAAGAGTGTTGTTATCATTCATTCCACTCCGCAGGCAGGTGTCCAGATTTCCGGAACTACCACACCTACGGGAAGCTATTCCAGTGAGGCTGCAGCCCTTGCGAAGAAGTATATGTCCTTGTATTCCGGATACAGCATCTTCAACTATCATCCATCCGTTGGAAACTATATCCGAAATGGAAACTATCTGAGATGGAATGGAGATACACTTTCCGATCCGGATGGTTATTATAATATGACAGCAGACCAGATTTTGTACGATCTGTTTGGAAAATAATGGTTAAGTAATATACAAGAGAGAATCAGTGAAAATACTGGTTCTCTTTTTATGTAACAGCGGAAATCTTTGAATTCCCCCTCTGTTGCACAAACACGCTCTGTGTTCTCTTATTTAGACAAATGTATTACGAAATGTTACAAAGTTTTAAAATTTATTGCGATTTAGGGTTGAAATCTTTGCGAGAGTGTGCTAATATGTAGCAAGATTGAATGAAATGTTGCAAACATATTACAAATTGAGCTTTTTAGATTATCAAAAAGATTAACGAGGGTGATGAAACATGAAGAAAAGAATTGTATGTCTGACACTGGCAATTTTAATGTGCGGCTCACAGGTTGTAAGCGTAATGGCTGACCGTGAGAGCGATTTAAGAGAAGAGCAGGCCTGGACAAGCCAGCAGCTGGATGCTACATACGCACGCATGAGTGCCCTGTGGGATCAGAAGCAGCAGCTTGAGAGCCAGATCGAATCTTTGAATTCTGATCTTGTAAATGTAATGGTTTCCATTCAGACTCTTGAGAGTGATATCGCTTCCAAGGAAGCAGAAATTGAGAAAACACAGGGTGACCTGACCAAGGCTCAGAATGCCAAGGATAAACAGTACGGCGCCATGAAGAAACGTATTCAGTATCTTTATGAAAAAGGTGGAAACAATGCATGGTTCCAGATGATGTTAAATGCAGATAACCTTGCAGACCTTCTTACCAGAGCTGAGTATACACAGCAGATGTATGAGCAGGACAGAGAGAGCCTTCAGAAATATGCTAGAACGATTGAGGAGGTTCAGAAGTTAGAAGATCAGTATGAGCAGGAGAAAGCTGATTTTGAGACCATGAAGGAAGAATATGAGGCTCAGCAGTCTAACCTTCAGTATCAGTTGGATGTAACCCGTGCGAACAGTGCTGATTGCGAGAATGAGATCGCATACGCACAGCAGCAGGCTACTGAGTATGCGAACCTTCTGGAACAGCAGCAGGCAGAAATTGAGCAGCTTGAGGCAGAACGTATTGCAGCAGAAGAAGAGGCAAGACGTCAGGCAGAGGCAGAGGCCGCAGCGGCTGCAGCAGCACAGGAAGCAGCTCAGAACGGAGATAATTCCTCAGAAGAGGTTCAGTATGATGAAGATGGAAATGTTGTAAGTGGTTCTTCTGATGGATCTTCTGATTATGAATATGATGAGTATGGTAATGTAATTGATACTGACAATACAGTTGATTACAATTCCGATGCAAACAGCTCCGACAGTTCCTCAGATAGTTCTTCTGACAGTTCATCAGCCAGCAGTTCTTCAGGTTCCGGCTCTTCTGTTGTATCCTATGCAACACAGTTTGTTGGAAACCCATATGTATGGGGAGGAACAAGCCTTACCAGTGGTGCTGACTGCTCCGGCTTCGTGCAGAGTGTATATGCAAACTTTGGCGTAAGTCTTCCAAGAACATCTTATGAGCAGCAGAATGCAGGATACGAAGTGTCCTATGCAGATGCACAGCCAGGCGACTTGATCTGCTATGGCGGACATGTTGCAATCTATATGGGAAATGGACAGATCGTACATGCATCCAATGCCAGAGATGGTATCAAGGTCAGCGATAATGCTGCATACAGAACGATTACTTCTGTAAGACGTCTTGTGTAATCTGAATAAATGAATTTGTGAGCCCTTTCCGGAAATGAAAATCCGGAAGGGGCTTTTTACTGAAAATAATGTGGAAAAGCAAAGAAAAAAGAAGTATAGTAAGAATAAAAGTATTGTCTGAAAATCGTAACATAAATATTTCGTATAGCCAGATGAGAGGTGGAGAAAAATGCTTAGCCATTATCAGATGAAGGAAATTCCATATTTAAGAATATTAGGAAGAACGAATGGCAGTCTGGAACCGGTAACACTATTTTGGACTGCTTCCGGAATTGAACTGAACGTAAAAGCAACAGAAATATGGGTGAAAATCCGCTCCGATTATGATGTTTTTGAGCCATGGGTGGATGTGATCGTAGACGGCGTATTGTCCCAACGGCTTATGGTAAATAAGGGAGAACAGGAAATCTGTCTTTTCCGTAATATGGAAAGGGATAAGGTAAGAAATGTAAAGCTTCTTCGTGATACCCCTGCGTTTCCCACAGATGAAAAAACATTGCTTCAGCTTCTGGAGGTTGAAACTGACGGTGAGTTTTTACCTCTTGAAACACCAAAGCTCAGATTGGAGGTAATAGGGGACAGCATTACCTCTGGTGAGGGCGGCAGCGGTGCAGGAGAAGAAATGACATGGAATTCCTTTTGCTTCAATGCCGTGGATAATTATGCATATATGGCAGCAAAAGAACTGGGCGCGGTGTACAATTGCATCAGTCAGAGCGGCTGGGGCGTTTTCTGTTCCTGGGAAGGCAATGAGCAGCAGGCAATCCCGCTATATTATGAGCAGGTGTGCGGTCTTTTAAATGGAGAAAGAAACAAACAACTGGGTGCTATGGAAAAATGGGATTTCCAGAAGTTTCAGCCTGATGTGATCGTGGTGAATCTGGGGACAAACGACAGCAGCGGCACGAAGAATATGGACAGGGTTGGAAAGGCTGTGGAAGACTTTTTGAGAAAACTGCGCGTATGTAATCCGGAAAGCTATATTCTGTGGTGTTATGGAATGCTTGGAGATGAGATTTTACCAACGCTTGAGAAAGCGGTGGGGAATTATAAAAGAAAAACAGGGGATGAACGCGTAGAATTTGTGAAGCTTCCGGATACACTGGAAGGAGAATTTGGATCAAGGCAGCACCCAGGGCACAGATCTCATGAAAGAACAGCGAAAATCCTGGTGGAGAAGATTCAGGAAAAAATGACGCTGCTGGTCACGCCGTGACTAGCAACATCTGGTTGATAAAAAAATAACAAAAATCTTTTCAAAGGGTGTCAAGCGTTTTTGAAAATGTCCTAAAATAATTGAAGTATTAGCCCCGGCT
>NZ_JAJCIA010000038.1 GCF_020554845.1 Blautia faecis
TGATTTCTGTGCATCGCGAAGCGCGTTACTGTGAACGGAGTGAACAGTAACATATGATTCTCTAAAGCATGTCCGACATTTTTTTGTTACAAAACGGACATGTCGTCTATCGGCGACATCTCTATATATGAAAATCAGCTGCTGTGCGCCTGCGACACTCCCGCATCTGCCGTTCGTGACGTTCATAGTATCATGTTAATTCCGATTTTTTATCAGTGACACAATAAACAAAATCAACGCCAGTACCGCAAAAAACGGAATCACTGCCACCAGAATATGAAACAGCAAAAAGACGACTATCAGCAGGATCACCACGCCCAGAAGTTTGCTGTACCAGGTATCAAACCGCCATACATGTACATGATTCCGGCTGGAGCTCTGGGTATTCTGTGCGTCATCCGAATAGGTGCTGTACTCCTCATAATCCAGCTGCCCGTTATCCACATCTGTATCCAGCAAAGTCCTGGCGATCAGCCTGGGATCTCCAAGTTCATCAAGAACCTGCTGCTCATCGCGTCCACTACGTACCTGTGACTGAATATAATCTTCATAGTAACGCACATGCGCCGCCACCTTACCCTCATGCATCTGTCCGGACAGCTGACTTCTCAATGTATCCAGAAATTCTGTTCTATTCATTCAATTATTCAACCTTTCTTATATAAAACCACGAATCATTATCCTGTTTCAAACAGGCTCTGTGCATTTTCTATTCTAACAATACTTGCCCTCATACGCAACTATCCAAGTCATAAAATTTTTATGAAGTCAGAAGCGGAGATTGTATTTTTCAATTCGGGTAGATTTTATCCACGTTCAAAGCATTTGTTATTTTTCACAAATATACATCGTCTTTTTTGACAATAATGCTGTCTGTTAATTTATTGACAAAATGTTTTTTTAATGATACAATGAACACATCAATTGAAAAGCTTCTGAATACTGACGGATCGTGGAGTTAACCACAGGGACTTCAGGAGCAGATCATGAGGATTACTGTTTACAGCTGCTGCACCATATTTTGCAGACAGCATAGGCAGTAATTTCCAGCCGACCGTCTGGGCAGTATTTGAATCATCAGATACTGCCCTTTTTTTACCGGGAGGTACCTCTGACATGAGGGAAATACCGTTGTCTTTTTAAGAAGCGGTCATATAAAAACCATTTAATCTTACACAACGAAAGGAGCTTTTATTATGGGGTTTAAAAGTGACATCGAAATCGCACAGGAATGTGAAATGAAACCAATCACTGAGATTGCAGCTAAAGCAGGTATTGAGGACAAATATCTTGAGCAGTATGGTAAATACAAAGCAAAAATCGACTACAATCTTCTGAAAGAAACAGATAAGAAAGATGGCAAACTGATTCTGGTTACCGCTATCAACCCGACTCCTGCCGGAGAAGGAAAAACCACTACTACAGTTGGTCTGGCAGACGCTATGCAGAAGCTTGGCAAGAACGTTATGGTAGCTCTTCGTGAGCCATCCCTTGGACCGGTATTCGGTGTAAAAGGCGGTGCAGCAGGCGGCGGATATGCCCAGGTAGTTCCAATGGAAGATATCAACCTTCACTTCACAGGTGACTTCCACGCAATCGGCGCAGCAAACAACCTTCTTGCAGCAATGATCGATAACCATATTTTCCAGGGCAATGCTCTTAACATCGACCCACGTAAGATCACATGGAGAAGATGTGTAGATATGAACGACCGTCAGCTTCGTAATGTAGTAGACGGACTTGGCGGAAGAACAAACGGTATGCCTCGTGAAGACGGCTATGACATCACGGTAGCTTCCGAGATCATGGCTGTTCTCTGTCTTGCAAGTGATATCAAAGACCTGAAAGAAAGACTTTCCAGAATCATCATCGGTTATACATATGGCAAACCGTCAGAGCAGAAACCGGTAACAGCTGGTGATCTTCATGCAGAGGGTGCTATGACAGCACTTCTGAAAGATGCTCTGAAACCAAACCTTGTTCAGACACTGGAGCATGTACCTGCAATCGTTCACGGCGGACCATTCGCAAACATTGCTCACGGATGTAACTCCGTAACCGCTACCAAGATGTCTCTGAAGCTTGCTGATTACACCATCACAGAGGCTGGATTCGGTGCTGACCTTGGTGCCGAGAAATTCCTTGATATCAAATGCCGTATGGCTGGTCTGAAACCAAATGCAGTTGTTATCGTTGCTACTGTCCGTGCACTGAAATACAATGGCGGCGTTCCGAAGGCTGATCTTAACAATGAGAACCTTGAGGCTCTTGAGAAAGGTCTTCCAAACCTTCTGAAACACGTAAGCAACATCAAAAATGTTTACAAGCTTCCATGTGTTGTTGCAATCAATGCATTCCCGACAGATACCAAGGCAGAGCTTGACCTGGTAGAAGCAAAATGTAAAGAGCTTGGCGTTAATGTTGCACTTTCTGAAGTATGGGCAAAAGGCGGCGAAGGCGGTATTAAATTAGCTGAGGAAGTAATCCGTCTTGTTGAAGAGCCAAACGACTTCACATATTCCTATGAGCTTGAAGGCTCTATCGAAGATAAGCTGAACCAGATCGTTCAGAAAATCTATGGCGGTAAGAGAGTTGTTCTTACAGCTAATGCTCAGAAGCAGGCAAAACAGCTGGAAGAGCTTGGATTCGGAAACTGCCCGATCTGTGTGGCAAAAACACAGTACAGCTTAACAGATGACCAGACCAAGCTTGGTGCTCCGACAGGCTTTGAAGTAACTGTTCGTAACCTGAAGATTTCTGCAGGTGCAGGCTTCATCGTAGCCCTCACAGGAGAGATCATGACCATGCCAGGTCTTCCAAAGGTTCCGGCTGCTGAGAAAATCGATGTAGACGAAACAGGTAAGATCACAGGACTGTTCTGATTTTTACATGTCAGCCAGGTTTCCGTGTAAACATGGATTTGGCACGTTGCTCACAAAAATCAACGCCCGGGAGACCCAAACTCCCGGGCGCTTTTTACATACAAGCAAAGTGTATCCTTTGAAAATAAAATAAAGGATTTTATCAGCCTGCCAGGGACAGACGCCCTGGCAGTATTATGTATATTACTTATTTCAGCTTCTCCCCTGTAAGCATCTCATATGCCTGGAGATATTTGTCGATTGTCTTGTCCACGATTTCCTGTGGAAGAGTCCAGTCGTTGTCCGGGTTTGCTTTCAGCCAGTCACGGGCAAACTGCTTGTCAAAGGATGGCTGGCCATGACCTGGCTCATATCCATCTGCCGGCCAGAATCTGGAGCTGTCCGGTGTAAGCATCTCATCACCAATAACAATATTACCATTTTCATCAAGTCCAAACTCAAATTTGGTATCTGCAATAATAATACCTTTGCTTAAAGCATACTCAGCACATTTTTTATATAATGCGATGGTGTAATCACGAATCTTCTCTGCATACTCCTGACCATGTCCCGGATAGTATTTCTCAAGATGGGTAACGCTCTGCTCAAAAGAAATATTCTCATCGTGGTCGCCGATCTCAGCCTTGGTAGAAGGTGTGTAAATAGGCTCAGGCAGCTTGTCAGACTCTTTCAGACCTTCCGGAAGAGTAATTCCGCAAACTGTACCATTCTTCTGGTAGCTTGCCCAGCCGCTTCCAGTGATATATCCACGAACGATGCACTCAACCGGGATCATATCCAGCTTGCGGCACATCATGCTGTTTCCGTCAAACTTATCCTGCTGGAAAAACTCCGGCATATCTTTTACATCAACAGAAATCATGTGGTTCGGCAGGATATCCTGGGTCATATCAAACCAGAACTTGGACATCTGTGTAAGAACAGTGCCTTTCTTCGTCACTTCGTTGTTCAGGATCACATCAAAACAGCTGATACGGTCTGTCGCAACCATGATCAGGCTGTCTCCGTTGTCGTAAATCTCGCGTACTTTGCCTTCTTTAACTGGCTTCATTTCCTGCATAGCTTTACACCTCATCACTTTTCTATTTTTCATTTTTGTAAAAGTCCCAAAGGCATGACTGTTTCACAATCTCAGCCTGCCTGTCTCCGCTTTTACAGCACCCAATTATTTTACCATTTTGCAAACAAAAAAACAATTCTCTTAAATGCCGAAATCAAGGCATCTTTTCCCGAAATCCATGTGAATCTTCACATGTAACCATTCAAAGTGATTGATTCCTGCACTATCTTCGTTTTATAATAAGAAAATATAACCAGCAGGATACTCTGCCTGCGAGGGACATTTCAGCTCACAAAACTAATTTACCATATATTCCAGGAGGCACTATGATCTATAAATTTGCAGCCGCCGACATGGACGGTACTTTATTAAATGACAAAAACGAAATTACACCATACACCATCGAAATAATCCGGCAGGCAGCCGCGCAGGGACTGATTTTCTCCATTTGCACCGGGCGCCCCATTCAGGGAGTGGAGCGCTATCAGAAACAGCTGGGCATTCAGGGACCTGTGATCACTTATAATGGGGCTATGATCCTGGATTCTGCTGACGGACGCGTTCTGTATAGACAGGAGCTGAAAGCTGACGATGCGCGTCTGATTCTGGAAGCAGGACTGAACTATGATACTACCATGTGCATCTGGTCGGACAATAAATTATATGGGAACAAGCTGAATGACCGGATTCAGGAATACAGCCAGGCTACCAAGGTAACGCCCCTTCTCATGCCATCTATCGACGAGCTTTTGGCGCAGGGGATTACGAAAATTCTCTGGTATGACGATGTTTCCCAAATTCAGCAAATAGAAAAAGAGCTACGGAAAACAGCTCATTTTCATAACGTAACTTTTTGCACCTCCAAGCCCTTCTATCTGGAGTTCTTCAGCAGTAAGGTGTCAAAGGCTGCAGCTATTGATTGCATTGGTAAGCTCTACGATTTCACCCCCGCTGAAACTATCGCTATCGGCGACGGTTTCAATGACCTCTCCATGATCCGCTATGCTGCCCTTGGCGTTGCCATGGCAAATGCACCAGATGGCGTGAAAGAGTCTGCGGATTATATCACTGCACGCACTAACAATAAGGATGGTGTTGCAGAAGTTCTGGAAAAATTTGTTTTATAGGATCATGACTATACAAAAATGGTGATTGTGTTAATTATTTCACATTCAACACAATCACCATTCTATTAATCCGTTTTAAACCAAATTATGTCCGCCTTGCTATATCTCTTGCAGATTCTTAAACATTACAACTGTAGACTTCGCTCTTACAGCCGAATATGCTTGCTACATCTCTTACAGATTCTTAAACAGCGGCTTCATAGCCGGATACAGTTCTTTGAACTTCTGGTATCTCTCCTCATATTTCGCAGCCAGTTCTGGAGTAGGCTCTACAGTATCCACTACTTTTGCAAGCTTCTTACCAGCAGTCTCAACGTCCGGATAAACACCGCATCCTACTGCTGCCAGCATAGCACCGCCAAGGGATGGTCCCTCTTCCACTTCCAGAACGTCAACCTTAATATTCATAACATTTGCAATAATCTGCTTCCACAGCGGGCTCTTTGCACCACCGCCACAGATCTTGGTACGCTCAATTTTAATTCCAAGACTCTTTGCAACCTCCAGAGAATCACGAAGTGCGAAAGCAACTCCCTCCAATACAGCCTGAGTCATATCTGCTCTTGAGGTGTCCATGGACATACCGAAGAATACGCCTCTTGCATCTGGATCGTTGTGTGGGGAACGCTCGCCCATCAGGTATGGCAGGAAGAATACGTGATTCTCACCAAGCTTCTGGATAGGCGCCTGCTCTGCTGCGAAGTCCTTCGTTCCAAGAATCTCCTCGGCCCACCATTTATTACAGGAAGCAGCGCTGAGCATACATCCCATCAGATGATAGCTTCCATCTGCATGGCAGAAAGAATGAAGGGCATTGTGCTCATCTACACCAAAATTCTTGCTGGAAATAAATACAGTTCCAGAAGTACCAAGGGAAATATTGCACTGTCCATCACCAACTGTTCCAGTACCAACAGCTGCTGCCGCATTGTCTCCAGCACCAGCGATAACCTTTACATTCTCAGAGAAGCCAAGCTCTTTAGCAACCTCTGGCTTCAGTGTTCCAACAACCTCCCAGCTCTCATAAACCTTCGGAAGCTGCTCCTCTTTCACACCGCAGATTTCCATCATTTCTTTAGACCAGCAGCGATTCTTTACATCCAGAAGAAGCATACCTGAAGCGTCAGATACATCTGTGCAGAAGGAGCCGCTTAAACGATAAGCCAGGTAATCCTTTGGAAGCATGATCTTCACAACTTTTGCAAATTTCTCTGGCTCATTTTTCTTCATCCACAGGATCTTCGGAGCAGTAAAGCCGGCAAATGCGATATTTGCAGTATACTGGGAAAGCTTGTCCTTTCCGATCACATTATTCAGATAATCTGTCTCTTCAGAAGTACGTCCGTCATTCCACAAAATTGCAGGACGAATTACCTGATCCTGATCATCTAAAGTTACCAGTCCATGCATCTGTCCGCCGAAGCTGATTCCGGCAACCTGGGAGCGGTCAATGCCCTCTGTCAGTTCTTTCATACCAGCCATACTCTGGGTATACCAGTCTTCCGGATTTTGCTCAGACCAGCCCGGATGCGGGAAAAATAATGGATATTCTTTTGATACGATATTACAGATTTTTCCGGATTCTTCCATAAGAAGAAGTTTTACTGCGGAAGTACCAAGATCAACACCGATAAAATACATTTTTATCCTCCTTAAGTTCATGCCTTAGGCGTTCCTTCTAGGCTTTCCGGACAGAACTCTCTTAGAATGCTCTGCCCGCCTATTCTAAAAACAGCCGTACCGCATAAAGTGGTACGGCCGTTTCTATATACGCCTATAATTCTATTCAAATCGTCCCTTCCTGCTTTTTTAAGCAAGAAGCAATCATTCTACATTGCTCTCAACTTTGTACACAGCAATTACTTACTGTTTATTTAAGCATTAGCCCCATGGATTCTCTGTAGGATATCTTACACCAGCTGGCTGGTTGTAACCGATCTTCTTAACATCAAGTCCAAGGAATTTCACTACTTCGTAGAATGCCTTTCCATAATGTCCGAACATAACTGCACCGTGATGCGGGTAATTACCCTCGATCAATACGTGACGGTAGAATCTTCCCATCTCTTTGATTGCGAAGATACCAATACCACCAAAGGATCTTGTAGGTACGTCAAGAACTTCACCTTCTGCAACATAGGAAACAAGCTCTCCCTCAGAGTTGCACTGCAGACGATAGAATGTAATATCAGAAGCAGCGATATCACCCTCCAGAGTTCCTCTTGTGAAATCTGGTTCAGATCCTTCCGGCTCAAGAAGTCTGTGCTGGATCAGCTGATATTTAACAGCTCTGGAATCGCACATCTTGCAGGCCGGAGTATTTCCGCAATGGAAGCCCATGAATGTATCGGTAAGCTTATAATCATATTTGCCCTTGATATCCTCATCATAGATGTACTGAGGAACGGAGTTGTTGATGTCAAGCAGTGTAACAGCGTCATTGGAAATGCAAAGTCCGATGTACTCGCTAAGAGCTCCGTAGATATCAACCTCGCAGGATACCGGGATTCCTCTTGCAGCAAGACGGCTGTTTACATAGCATGGCTCAAATCCAAACTGTGACGGGAATGCAGGCCAGCATTTATCAGCAAATGCAACGTATTTTCTGGCGCCCTTGTGAGCCTCAGCCCAATCAAGAAGAGTAAGCTCGAACTGTGCCATTCTCTCACTAAGGTCAGCATAGTATCTGCCCTCGCCCATTTCCTTTGCCATATCTGCGCAAACCTCTGGGATACGAGGATCGTTCTCATGCTCTTTGTAAGCAACCAGAAGGTCAAGCTCAGAGTTCTCTTCGATCTCAACACCCAGCTCATAGAGTCCTTTGATTGGTGCGTTACATGCGAAGAAGTCCTGTGGACGTGGTCCAAAGGTAATGATCTTCAGGTTACGAACACCGATAACGGTACGTGCAACTGGTACGAAGTCAGCGATCATGGTAGCAATGTCAGTTGCAGTTCCAACCGGATATTCCGGAATATAAGCTTCAAGATGACGCATCTTTAAGTTGTAGGAGCAGTTCAGCATACCGCAGTAAGCATCACCACGACCATTGATCATATCGCCATCGCCCTCAGCAGCAGCTACATACATGCAAGGTCCGTCAAATCTCTCAGCAATCAGGGTCTCTGGAGTCTCTGGTCCGAAGTTTCCAAGGAAAACAACAAGTGCATTACACTCAGCTTTGTTTACATCCTCGAGAGCCTTCTCCATGTCTTTCTCATTCTCAACAGTTACTGGACATTCATAAAGCTCACCCTTGTAAGCGTCCATGATAGCTGCGCGTCTCTTCTCAGAAAGCTGAATCGGGAAACAGTCACGGCTTACTGCGATTAATCCAAGTTTTACTACTGGTATATTGTTCATAATAGGTATTCCTCCATATTTTAATTTTTTAAGAAACTTTCAATTGTGGTAGCTATGTAAGCTCCTCAGGTCTCAATATTCATTTTTCAAACAGACTTTAGTAGTTACCCACCAACAACGTGTCGGTTTATCTTCTGAAAAAAATGAGCAACTATGAATTATTTTATCAGTCAATTGTGATATTCTCACCCTTCAGACCATTAAATGCGCCAGCGATCTTCGCATCCTCATGTGCGATCAGCCATTTGTTCTTGGCTGTCATCAAGCTGTCCTCTCCCGTCTTCTCAGTCTGGAAAGTAAGGTCTGTGTTAGTTCCTTTCGGAAGTACAACAACACACTGGAAACCGCCCTCATTCACATGACATGGTGCGTAATGAAGTGTGGTAGCGTATACCTCGATTCCGGTTCCTGCCGGTACAAGGAATGCCTCGATCTTAGATGTATCATAGGTATGATCCAGCTCAATGTCCTGCTGATGTCCGATAAGAAGGACAAGATCTGTAACCGCTACATTGATCTCGGAATTACGATGATACTCCACTGCATTCAGCTTCTTGTTATGGCCGTTGCAGTATCCGATCTGGACCGGCAGCCCGCCGTATCCCTTGTTCTGTAGGTCCTTCATAATATCCAGTGCCTCCAGCTCCTCAACAGATGGAACATAGATTACGTCCTCTGGAACCGGAGTGTGTTTCATCTCCTTGATAAGACCTGTAAAGTCGTATCCCTCCAGCACCTGTCCATATTTACGGAATGCCGGATCTGTTACTTTCTGAATCTTCACGATTAACCTCCTTTTGCGCATATCAGAATGCGGACATGGCTGTTATCTGCCACTCTCACAGCAGTCCAACATGCTCATACTCAAGATTCCCGAACCAGCTGCTGATCTCAGTCTGCCCTGGTTCTTTCTGCATGAAAAAAGCATACCATATTCTGATATGCTTTACGACGGTTTTCTTGTCTTATCTATAGCACTTTTTTGACATTTTATTCTTTTGGAGTTGTATTAAATTTTTGTCTTACTTCGCTTGGAAGTCTGTTATATTTCTTCTGAAACTCTCTGGAAAAGGCTCTGCTGCTGGCAAAACCGTTGTCCAGGGCAATCTGGCTCACTGTTTTCTCTGTATTCATCAGTTCCCGACATGCATAAGACATGCGAATTTCCTGTAAATAAGTCTTAAAATTGATTTTTGCATACTTTTTGAACATTCGCGACAAATAAGCGTCTGAATAGCCAAATAAATTTGCCATCTCAGAAAGTTTCAGTTCTTCTGTATAATGCTCACGCATATAAGTGGTAATTTTTGACAAAGCATCCAGTCGTCGGCTGTCCTGAATTTCCTCCTGTGCAGCCTCGGTCTCACGATAATCCCTTACCATCAGGTACAAAATATTGTAGTACAGTGCCATAGTCCGGTACTCCCATCCTTCTTCACGGGCACGGTACACCTTATAAAGCTCCTCAATAAAAAATGCCAGCTTCCGGTTATCCGGAGCCTTGGACTTCTGATCCTTTGCTACACGGGCTGCACTTGTAAATCGGATAAACCGCTGGGCAGTAAAATATTTTTCGAACTGCTTTAGTGGAATCTGCAAAACCACAGTCTCATTTTTCCTGGGGGCGTGAATGGAGTGGATCTCATTGGAATTGATGATGATCAGCCCGCCAGCCTCCAGGGGGTACTCTTCTTCATTAAGAAAAAAAGTCAGTCTGCCTTTTAGCACTGCAAAAATCTCAATTGAGGTATGCCAGTGTTTTTCTCTTTCGTAATTGCCGTGTCCGCCTTCAAATAAAAAGATTTTGAAAGGAAGACCTTCGTTTGGTATGATCAATTCATGCTGAAATTCCAAGATTTCACCTCCGGCAGGTATATTTCTATAAAGCCGCGCCATTTTCTTTCAGTTCCGAACCGGCTAGAGCGTGTTTGAAAAAGGCTTTCTGCAAGATGTTCGTCACAATTTGTGGGAGATTTCGCTCGGATGAGGGCGCCGTAGCGGGCTACGGCAACCGAATTCAGGTGAAATATACCGCAAAGTGGAGCGTGCAGATTGCGGGAATGATTTTTCAAACACGCTCTAAAGTCTCTTGCTGTAAGAATATCATTTTCCCCTATATTTGACAATCCTGTTTCTTAGATTCTTTTTGGCTCCGCTGCCACGTCTTTTCTCGTTTCGTATTTTCTTAAATACAAGTTTTTTCTTATCTTGTATTTACCAGCTCAAACGCTTATAATTGAAATTAATTTTCAATATGTTATTTTTATTTTCGGGAGGTTTATCATGAAATTTATATATCCTGCTGTTTTTAAGAAAACCGAAGATGGTCGTTATAAGGGAACTTTCCCAGACCTGGAAGGCTGCTTCGGAGAAGGAGACACTTTAGACGAAGCTATCGAAAGCGCTAACGCTGCTGCATTCGACTGGATTTCTGTAGAGCTCTCCGAAGAAGTTCCAGAGCTGCCTCCGATCACAGATCCAGATGATATGGAATTAGAAGATGAGGATGTGGTCAGAAATATCCAGGTGAACATCCGGTTGTATGATGGGTGGGATGAATGAAGTTTACCGTGAGTGTTTGAAATGTCCGCTTACGTTCCAGACTTCACTGACTTACCTAATAAGTCCAAAATGGGGAGGCAAAGCCTCCCCATTAATTTTATCACTGTACCTGGTCAGAACCTTCTCAGTTACAAAATATTTTTGTTTTATCTTGCCTGCTTCTTCACTGCCACTGCAATGGACAGACCGGGAGCATAATATGGAATCAATGTAGCCTGCAGTGCATGATAAATATCAGACTTTCCAGGCCATACGGTCTCCAGAAGATTGTTCTCTCTGTCCAGCTGGTGGAACCAGGAACCGTTTACGTGATCCAGAACTTTCTCATCCAGATATTTCATAAACTCTGCATAATCTGCTGCGTATTTCTCATTATCTGTTACATGGAACAGAACGGAAGAGGTGTTGATTGCTTCTGCAAGAGTCCAGTGCATTCTGTCATGGACTACAGGTTTGCCGTTCCAGTCTGTTGTGTAACAAATTCCCGGTGCACCGTCTGCATTCCATGCGTCAGCAACTGCGCGATTATACAGATTCTCTGCAGCTTCAATATAAGGTGCTGCGCCAGCCTTGTCCTCTTTATATGTAGAAAGCGCCCACTGTGTGATCAGTCTTGCCCACTCAATTCCGTGTCCCGGAGTTGCGCCGTATGGCTTAAACTGGTCGTCCGGACGGTCTTTGTTGCATTCCAAATCCGGTACCCAGTCACTGGAAAAATGCTCCGGTATACGCCAGTTATTGTCCTTTGCCCATACCAGAACATGGTCGATGATCCTGCCTGCACGTACACGATATTTCTCATCCCCGGTCACATCAGCTGCGGCAAGAAACGCCTCAACGGTATGCATATTTGCATTCAAGCCTCGATAGGAATCCAGCTCTGTAAATTCTGTGTTCCAGGTATCACAGGAAAGTCCTTCTTCCTCGTTCCAGAATCTCAGATCATAAAGTGCCAGCGCATCTTTCAGAAGCTCTTCTGCCCCTTCTCTGCAGGCCAACACGCCGGAAGAAGCTGCCAGAATTACAAATGCATGGGCATAGCACTGCTTGGTTGGAACAATTTCATTGTCCTTTGTAAGACCTGCATACCAACCACCATTTTGATCATCGTGAAGCTCGCCTCTAAGCCCCTTCAACGCTGCATCAGCCAATGCCTCGCTGCCTTCATGTCCAAGCATGGAACCAATGCTGTACACATGTGTCATACGGCTTGTGATCCAGGTTTCACGGTTACGGTCTTTCCAGGGAGTGCCGTCATCTCCAAGATAATAGGAGCTTCCTCCTGGTGACGGAAACTGATGTCCGAAGCTTAATAAGCCATCTCTAACATCCTGCAGAAATTTCTGGTTTTCAGCTGTTCCAAGCTGATATTTATTCTCTGTAACTGCCATTTCTGTTTTCTCCTTTTATACTGTAATATCCTGTGAAAGTCCCGCTCTACAGCTGACTCTCATATATAGTGATGTCACAAATAGGCAACAAATCCGTTTTGTGATGATCTCCCACTTTGTAATCTTCATTTTACCTTATCTGGAAGGCCTTGAACAGAGGGGTGAACTTTGGCTTTTATGGGGATTTTTACTGTTTCACTTTTCTGACACAATTATACTCCCAGACGGGATTTCGGTCAATTTATTTAAGTTTCATCAAAACAGCCGCCATTAGTACGTTATTTGCACTAATAGCGGCTGTAAATGTTATTATTGTTATAATAATCTATATTCTGTTTTTTTCAAAAACAGTTCCAATCAGCAGATAGCTTTTCCAAGCTCAATGCAGGCTGCCTGAGCCTCATCATCTGGCTCTTCGTTGCAGATTACACTGTCAACAGCAAGTGCAACGCCATCGTTCTGGCATTTTTCTTCCCAGCTGCGCATCCAGTCGCCGTCTCCCCATCCGTAGGAACCGAAGAGCGCTACTTTTTTGCCTGCAAGCTTTGGCTCACATGCTTCGAATACCGGCTGGAATACGGAATCCTCAAGCTCCTCATCTCCCATTGCAGGGCATCCGAAAGCTACACCGTCAAAACTGCTGATATCTGTTCCATCAAAATCATCTGCACTGATCACTTCTACCTCAGCTCCTGCAGCTTTTGCACCTTCCGCTACTTTATTTGCCATTTCCTCTGTATTACCAGTTCCGCTCCAATATACAACTGCTACTTTACTCATAACTTCATTTAACCTCTTTCTTTTATAATTTTATTGCCAGCCTGCGAGATCATTTATGTTTGTTTCCTCCACATCCGGCACTTTAATAACGAAAGTCAGCTTTTCCGCGACCCTTATCGCTTTTTAACCATCACCCATAGGGGACTTTCATTGTATGTTAAGCAGCCACTGTCAGCTGCAGAACACTCCTGCCTTTTGCCCATAGATTCCGGTAAACTTCCCGGCATTTATGGTACTTCTGAAACATTTTCAATGCTTCACATTCATTACAATATACTTTCCAGCAGCCGGAACATTTATAATTCTGTCCGCCATTCTGGATAAAACCAATTACATCCCCAAGTGGATAATCAAGAAATATCCCAATCTCATGTGGGAAATCCTCTGATGCCTCAAAGCGCTTCTTCAATAACGCCAGGCACTGTTCCGGTTCTGTATTTTCATATCCATATTGCTTCAGAAACCGGGCAACTCCGGGACGATTCAGATTCTGTGCCAGCTGTTTTTCCCGGTATACATAAACCAGTGAACGGTTGCCACGGCTGCGAAGTGCCAACAGCTTCACACCCTTTTGATTCATCAACTGATTCCACATAATAATCTGAAGGTTTATATTTTCTCCCTCTTCACAGCAGGCATTAAAAAGATTGGCTGCTTTTAGTGAAGCGAGGGTTGGAGCACAGTGCTCAATGAGACATTTCTCGATCATGATAAACTCCTGTCATTAGCTGCATTCAAAATACTATAACCCCTTTGCGAATGTGGCTCGCAAATTCTTCTTTATGCCATCACTGCATGCTCATCCAATGCACACTTTAAGGCGCTTGCGCTGCTGGTATGGATGCGCGCTACCGGAATGTTGTTTTTCTTTGCTTCCTGGGATGCACTGATGACCATTTTATGGGACACTGTATTGGTAAAAAGCACCATCAGATCCGGGCATCCGATTTTTTTACGGATGGCGCCGTTCTCTTTTGGAAAAACCTTCGCCTTATATCCATAGTCTTTGCAGATATCGGTATACTGACATACCATTCTCTCATTTCCGCCGATGATTACAATACTCATGTAAATTGTCCTTTCCGGGTTTCCTGAAGCTTCTGAAAATGAAGAAACCTCCCTGCTTCCATGCAATGTTTTCTCCTTATTTTCGTTAGTCTGTTCTAACCCTTTGTTAAAAAAATTAGAAGCTTTCCGTTTACTGTTTACAACCTTCCCAGTAACGCCTGCACTTCTGAAATATGTTTTAGTTGCTGCAGTCCTTTACATTTTATTTTATGTAAAATGTGCTGATTATATATTTTTATAGTTCTACGCTTCGGTTAGCTTATGCTAACTTTTATGGTGTTAGTTTACACTAATCCTTTATTTCTGTCAAGTACTAAGCAAAAAAAAGAGAGCTAATGAAAAACAGTCTCATTAACTCTCTGATTATATTCAGAAGTTCCACTATTACCGCAGAGCGTGTTTGAAAAATCATTCCCGCAATCAGAACCCGATTTTTTTACAATGTCCGCAATGCGCGACACATCCGTTCAGATTTCCTCAGTGCCCACCAGATTCTTCATACTGTTCATACCGATCAGCAATGTTGAAGTATTGTGAAGCAATGCTGAGGTAGTCGGCTGCAGGATTCCGGCAACGCCCAGCAGGATCAGACCAGTGTTAAATCCTACGATCGTTCTGTAATTATTGTGGATACGCTTCATCAGCGCGTCACTGATATGCTTCAGAACTACGATACCTTCCAGATTATCCGCACCGATAGTGATGTCTGCAATCTCTCTTGCAATCTCAGCGCCTTCGCTTACTGCAATACCTGCGTCAGCTGCAGAAAGTGCCGGGGAATCGTTAATTCCATCACCCAGCATGACAACCTTGCGTCCTTTTGCTTTCTCTTTTTCCACGAAGCTTGCTTTATCTTCCGGAAGAACCTCAGAATAATATTCGTCAACGCCGACCTTGGCAGCAACAGCCCTGGCTGTACGTTCACTGTCTCCGGTCATCATAACCACCTTGCTGAATCCGGCTTTTTTCAGCGCTTTTACAACTGCAGGAGCTTCCTCACGGAGAGGATCCTCAATGCAGATAACAGCTGCAAGACTGCCTTCAATTGCAAGATACAGATGGGAATACTCATTTGGAAGATTTTTAAACTTCTCTTCCATGCCTTCCGGAATGGTACATTTCTCATCCTCGAATACAAAATGGGAGCTTCCGATGATTGCTTTTTTCCCCTCAATGGTTGTAGAAATACCATGAGCCACAATGTATTCTACTTTGGAATGCATTTCCTCATGATCCAGTTTTCTCTTCTTCGCTGCGTCTACAACAGCTTTCGCCATGGAATGGGGAAAATGTTCTTCCAGGCAGGCTGCAATTCTTAGCAGTTCATTTTCGTTCTGTCCATTAAACGGGACAACCTCAGCTACTGTAGGTTCTGCCTTGGTAAGCGTACCAGTCTTGTCAAATACGATCGTATCGGCATCCGCAACTGCCTCCAGGAATTTACCGCCTTTCACAGTGATTTTGTATTCTCCTGCCTCCCGGATAGCGGAAAGTACAGAAACCGGCATTGCCAGCTTCAGGGCACAGGAGAAATCAACCATCAATACGGAAACAGCCTTGGTTACATTTCTGGTAAGCAGATAAGTAAGTGCAGTACCGCCAAGTGTGTATGGGACCAGTCTGTCCGCCAGGTGCTCGGCCTTGCTCTCAAGACCGGATTTCAGTTTCTCAGTATCCTCGATCATGGCTGCGATTTTCTCATAACGGCTGGAACCACCAACTGCTTTTACAGTAATGACAGCCTCGCCCTCTTCCACAACCGTACCTGCGTATACGGAATTTCCTTCCACTTTTCTTACAGGAACAGATTCACCAGTCAGGGAAGCCTGGTTTACCATAGCCTCGCCCTCTGCGATCAAACCGTCAAATGGGACCACATTTCCCATATGTACTACAACCATATCTCCGGCCTGGATCTTGTCTGCATCCACCAGCACTTCCGTACCTTCACTGCGAAGCCATACCTTACCAGTGTTCAGAGACATGGTACGTGCCAGATCATCCACAGATTTCTTGTGGGTCCACTCCTCAAGCAGTTCTCCGATTCCAAGCAGGAACATAACAGAACCGGCTGTGGAGAAGTCGCCGCGGAAAATAGAAACACCGATTGCAGTTGCATCCAGAACCGGAACCTCGATCTTACGCTTCCAGAGTGTCTTGACTCCCAGCCAGATGTATTTCACAGACATTGCAGTGGTATAGATTGCAGACAATGGATATGGCAAAAGCAGTTTGCGTCCGTAATGGAAAATAACTTTATTTACCAGCTTCTCCTTATAAGTCTCATTTAATTCTCTTCCGGAATTCTCCAGCACCTGAGCGGGTACGCTGACACGGCTGTAACCAAATGCCTGAATTGCCTTTAACAGTTCATTCCGTTCTCCAGTGTAATAGATAAGAGCATCACTGGTACGATTAAAGACCTGGGCCTTCTTTACTCCATCCAGATTTTCCAAGTAATACTGAAGGGTATCTGCCTGGGTAAAATTCATATATTTTTGAAAAAGATGGACTCTGATACGTCCTTTTTTCTCATGTTTAATTGTAAATTTCAACTTGTTCACCTACTTTTTCTTCAAAGCAAGAGTTACTGTTCATTACGTTTACCGTAATCGCTTCGCGCCACACTCTTCGAAATTTTAGTAAGGTTTGTTCACCAAAATATTTCGCAGAGTTTTTCAAAGGAACAGCAACGATTAAGAGGACTGTCGCAAAAACGGCAGTCCCCAATATGTTTGCAAGGTATTACACTGCCAGATTACTCAGCAGCTTCCTCTGTCTCAGCCTCTTCAGCTTCATCAGTCTCTTTAAACTCTGTCTCGCCTTCAGCTGCCTCATCCTCAAACGGCTCCTCAGCTGCTTTTCTGTCCTCGTTGATCTGCTGTGCATCTGCATAGATATCACCTGCATTTTCCTGAACAGTTGTAACCGTCTTCATTACACAGTCCTTTGCTCTTAAAACAGCTGCTGTGCACTCTGTGTAAACTTTTTTCGCATCTTTGCTGGAAAGAAGCTTGATACCTGCTGTTCCGAATAAAACACCTGCTGCAAAAAGTCCTGTCTTGTCCCATTTAAAACTTGCCATGATTAAATTCCTCCTTATAGTGAAACGCTATTGTTGTTAATTGTTTTTCAATATTTTGGTATTATATATCAGGTTTTCTGAAATTCCCAGTACTATTTTGCTTATCGAGAAATATTCTCATTATCTCCCTGTTTTAGGGCGTGTTTGAAAAAACTTTCTGCAAGATGTACGTCACAATTTGAGTGAAATATACCGCAAAGAGGAGCGTGCAGATTGCGGGAATGCTTTTTCAAACAGGCTCTAACTCTCTCCCCTGGATAACTGCTATTTTTATATGCCTTCATACTATCATGCCAGTTTTCAAGCACCGCACTTTGACATGGTCATCTCAATACTCTCAATATCCTGATCTCCAATATAGCCCATATTTTTCAATCCTTCTCTTACAACCTGTTTCCAGACTTCAGAAGGCAGCTTACAGACAGTAGCATCGCTAAGTCTTACCGTGCAGCCATTTTCCTGGCAGCATGCTGCACAGCTGGAAATCCGGTACATGTTCTTTCGGCTGATGGCGCCGATTTTTTCCAGCATATTTACCATACGGTAAATTGTGGCAGGTCCAATATTTCGGTCTTTCTCCTGCACCTTGTAATAAATCTCCTTACAGCAGGAACACTCCTCCTCCAGAATAATATCCAGTATCAGCTGGCGCTGTCTGGTGATCCTGCAGCCTTGTTCGCGTAATCGTTCAAGGATCATATCTTTCTGCATTTGTGTCCGCTGATATGCTTCCTGATTTTCATATGCTTTTTCTTCAACTGCGTTTTTCATCATTTTCATCGCCATCCTTTTTGATTTCTGTATGATTTTATATCAGGGCTGGAATTTCTATATAAGGAGAAACCATAACGGTTCACGCCTTCACTGCTGCAGAGCATCTTTTTCCAAAGTGAAAAGATATGGTGATTTCCCCTTATATAAAAATTCCAGCCTGTATCTTTTAAGGGATACAGGCTGAATTATTTTTAACAACTTTGCTTAAGCAATACTCTTTGTATTAACTTTTAAGCTGTTGCTCTCTTTATATGGTCTGAACAGCAGGTACAGGAATGCTGCAACCAGAACGAATGCAACAACTGTTCCGATTCCAAATCCGCCGCCTGTAAGCAGTGTACCAATCTGATAAATGCAAAGGGAAACTACATAAGCAAGACCGCACTGATAGCCGATTGCAAACCAGAACCATTTTGCATTGTTCATCTCTCTCTTAATAGCACCCATAGCTGCGAAACAAGGAGCACAAAGAAGGTTGAATACCAAGAATCCGTATGCTGCAATAGGAGTCATTACCTGTGCAAGATTTCCCCAGATCTCAGCTCCATCCTCTGCAACCTCAGCAAATCCGAAGAGCATACCAAATGTAGCAACAACGTTCTCTTTTGCAATAAGACCTGTTACGGCAGCAACTGCCATCTTCCAGCCTTCTCCTGCTTTTGTCCATCCAAGAGGAGCAAAAATCCAGGCGATTGCAGAACCGATCTTGGCAAGAATACTGTTGTTCAGCTCTTCTACCATTCCAAAGGAACCGCCTTCCCAGCCGAATCCCATAAGAAACCAGAGAACGATGGTGGAAAGAAGAATGATGGTACCGGCTTTCTTGATGAAGGACCAGCCTCTCTCCCACATGCTTCTCAGAATATTGCCAACGGTTGGCCAGTGATATGCCGGAAGCTCCATAACGAATGGTGCCGGCTCGCCAGCGAACATTTTTGTTTTCTTAAGGATAATACCGGAGCAGATGATTGCTGCGATACCAACAAAGTAACAGCTTGTCGCAACCCATCCGCTGTTGTTAAAGAATGCACCTGCAATCATTGCAATGATCGGGAGCTTCGCACCACAAGGAACAAATGTTGTGGTCATAATTGTCATTTTACGGTCACGGTCGTTCTCGATTGTACGGGAAGCCATAACTCCAGGAACACCACATCCGGAACCGATCAGCATTGGAATAAAGGATTTTCCGGAAAGACCGAATTTACGGAAGATTCTGTCCATGATGAATGCAACACGAGCCATGTAACCGCAGGACTCAAGGAATGCAAGGAACAGGAACAGAACCAGCATCTGCGGTACGAAACCAAGTACAGCGCCAACACCGGCAACAATACCGTCAAGAATCAGTCCCTGCAGCCATGCAGCGCAATTTACAGCTTCCAGAGCAGACTCAACTGCCGGAGGAATAATCTCACCGAAGAGTACATCATTTGTCCAATCTGTTACAATAGTTCCAACAGTGGTTACAGACACATAATAAACAACCCACATTACAACTGCGAAGATCGGAAGCGCCAGCCATCTGTTGGTTACGATTCTGTCGATCTTATCGGAGGTTGTAAGTTTCTTTCCTGTAGAGGATTTTGTATAGCACTGTCCAATAATGGAAGAGATATATACATAACGCTCGTTTGTGATAATACTCTCTGTATCATCATCGAATTTATCTTCCAGAGCCTTTACTTCGTAAGACACATCCGGAACACTCTTCATCTGCTCTACGATCTTGTCATCTTTCTCGATAAGCTTGATTGCAAAGAAACGTTTCTGAGCCTCTGCAACAGTTCCTGTCAGCTTATTCTCAACAGATTTGATCGCATCCTCAACATCCTGTGCAAATTCGTGAACCGGAATTGTTTTCTTTTTGCTCTGTGCTGCGCTGATTGCTTTCTCAGCAGCTTTCATGATTCCGGTTCCTTTCAGAGCGGAAATCTCAACTACTTCGCAGCCAAGCTTTTTGCTTAATTTGTCAATGTGGATCTTGTTTCCGGATTTCTGAACCAGATCCATCATGTTGATAGCCATAACTACCGGGATTCCAAGCTCCATGATCTGTGTGGACAGATACAGGTTACGCTCAAGGTTTGTACCATCTACGATGTTGATGATCGCATCTGGCATTTCATTGATCAGGTAATTTCTGGCAACCACTTCCTCAAGTGTGTATGGGGAAAGGGAATAAATACCAGGAAGGTCCATGATGGTTACATCCTTATGACCTTTCAGTTTACCTTCTTTTTTCTCTACTGTTACACCAGGCCAGTTACCAACGAACTGGTTAGAGCCGGTCAGTGCATTGAATAATGTGGTCTTGCCGCAGTTAGGGTTACCTGCAAGTGCAATCTTAATCGACATTTTCATGCCTCCTCTTTCTTTCCAGATTTTCTTTTTTCCGGGCTTATTATATACAGCTTCTGCTGATTTTAGTTGCCCTGTGCTGCCTATTGTTTTAATCAGCTTTCGTTTGTTAGCTTTTCAACCTTATATTAGGTTTCGCTAACCAACAAGGTAAAAAAAATTGCCCATTCTATTCCAGAACATGCAATTTCATGCTGTGCTGATTTTACCACTGTTCATATGACAACATTTGTAAGATGTTTCGCAAAAGTACGTGAACAGTAACTTTTCCCTTATGTACACACAGCAAAGTACTATATCCTGTACAGTACTTATTCTACCTCTATCATTTCTGCATCGACTTTTCTCAGAGACAGTTCATAATCTCTCACGGTTACCTCAATAGGATCTCCAAGCGGTGCAACTTTACGTACATAGATCTGTACCCCTTTGGTGATTCCCATATCCATGATACGTCTCTTTACTGGTCCTTCACCGTGCAGTCTCTTCACTGTGACAGTCTGACCTACGCCAACTTGCCGTAATGTTTTCATAATACTTGCTCCTTTTTTCTGGATTTCAGACCATGATCCGATTCGCCATATCCTTGCCAATGGCAACTCTGGAATCTTTCACATTCACGATCATATTACCGCTGATCTCACTTACAACGGTTACTGTAGCTCCCTGTACAAACCCAAGATTTTCAAGGAATTTACGGGTTTCTTCTTTACCGCCGACTTTTTTAATCACCTGCGGCTCTCCTTCGTTTACCATTGATAACGGCATCATATCATCCTTCCTTTTTTGTGCTTTAGAAACACCTATTTATTATTATGTTTCGCTTACGTTGATTAGTATATTCTAATTTATATAAGCTGTCAATAATTTATTTGCACTTTTTTCTCATTTTTTTCACTGCAATTTCGTAAATTTTGACCAGTGCTTTTTGAAAATGTTTCGGGATTCCAGAGTGTGTTAAAAAAAATCTCTACAAAATATACCGCAAAGTGGGGCGTACAGATTGCGAAACGTTACCAGTGAACATCAACTGCGGGAATGCTTTTTCAAACACGCTCCAGGATGAATGGTGGATTTATGAGGAATTATTGTTTATAATGTAAAAGAAGATAAAAAGTGTTGAATGAGCGTATTTTTATTCTTCATATATTGTTTTAGATAGTAAAATCTGTGAAAAAGTTACATGTATAAAAAAATCACATGCACTTTATTGAAAAGAAAGGATTACTTTTTATGAAACAGGGAAGCAAAATCGGGATTGTCTGTTGTTCCAACGGACTTAGGCCAGAACAGGCCGAAACAATAAAAATGTTGGTGCAGATTCTGGAAAAATCCGGACTAGAAGTAGATCTTAGCCCTTATCTTTATGGAGATGAAAACGGACAGGCTGGAACTGCCAGGGATCGTGCCGGGGCTCTTATGAAATTTTATGAGGATGATTCTGTCACGGATATTTTTGACGTATCTGGCGGGGATATGGCCAACGAGATTTTATCCTATCTGGATTTTCAGACCATTGCTTACGAAAAAAAGCATTTTTGGGGATATAGTGATCTGACAACAATTATAAATGCCATTTATGCCCGAACAGGGAAATCATCTGTCCTGTACCAGATACGAAATCTCACCTACGATCACAGCCAGTCCCAGATAACGGACTTTCTTAGTACTACCTTGGCGGGGGCCACTTCTCTTTATGATTTTCCTTATGAATTTGTGAGGGGGACTCATATGGAGGGAATTGTAGTAGGAGGAAATATACGGTGCCTTTTGAAGCTGGCTGGCACGCCTTACTGGCCGGATATGCGGGAGAAAATCCTGCTTCTGGAGTCCTTTGGAGGAAAACTGCCGCAGATGGTGACTTATTTAAGCCAGTTGAACCAGATGGGGGTATTTAAGAAGGTGAATGGGATTTTATTGGGGACGTTTACGAAAATGGAGGAGGATAACTGTCAACCAGATATGGCGCAGCTAGTCCTTGAATTCGCAGAAAAAAAGACACCCGTTGCGAAATCACCTTTGATCGGGCATGGAACGGATTCAAAGGCGATTCGCATCGGGCATCGTTTAAAGTTATTCTCCGCAGAAGAAAACAAACGGATATATAAAGAATTTTAGATCCTAGCCACTCCGCTCTTAATGGCAGCTTCAGCAGTAGCCTTCGCAACCGCATCTTTCACTCTTGAATCAAATGCTGCTGGCAGAATATAATCAGCGCAGAGTTCTTCGTCGCTTACCAGGCCTGCAATGGCATAAGCTGCGGCAATCTTCATTTCGTCGTTGATATCAGATGCACGGACATCAAGGGCACCGCGGAAGATTCCCGGGAAGCAGAGAACATTGTTCACCTGGTTCGGGTAGTCGGAACGACCGGTGGATACTACTGCTGCTCCTGCTGCCTTGGCTTCATCCGGGAAAATCTCAGGAGTCGGATTTGCGCAGGCAAAGATGATCGGATCTTTCGCCATGGTGCGAACCATATCCGGAGTAAGGGTTCCAGGTGCGGAAACACCGATAAATACGTCAGCACCTTTGATCACTTCACTCAAGGAGCCTTTCTCCTGATTGGCGTTTGTGATCTTCGCCATCTCTTCCTTAATTGGGTTCAGCCCCTCACGGCCTTCATAAATTGCACCTTTACGGTCTGTCATAATAACATTCTTAAGGCCCATGGAAATAAGAAGTTTAATAATCGCAATTCCAGCTGCTCCCGCTCCGGAAGTAACGATCTTAATGTCTTCGATTTTTTTGCCAACAACCTTCAGCGCATTGATCACACCTGCAAGCGTAATAACTGCAGTACCATGCTGGTCGTCATGGAAAATCGGAATATCACAGCACTCTTTCAGCTTCTTCTCAATCTCAAAGCATCTCGGTGCGGAAATATCCTCCAGGTTTACACCGCCGAAGCTTCCAGCCAGAAGGCGAACGGTCTGCACGATCTCATCTACGTCCTTGCTTCGAACACAAAGTGGAATAGCATCTACATCACCAAACTCTTTGAACAGAACGCATTTGCCCTCCATAACCGGCATACCAGCCTCTGGACCGATATCTCCAAGACCAAGAACTGCGGTACCATCTGTTACAACAGCAACGGTATTCCAACGTCTGGTGAGTTCATAACTTTTATTAATATCTTTCTGAATCTCAAGGCAAGGCTGTGCAACACCAGGAGTGTAAGCAAGGCTTAAAGCATCCTTGGAATCAACCTTTGCTCTTGAAACAACTTCAATTTTACCTTTTAACTCATAGTGCATCTTTAAGGATTCTTTTGCGTAATCCATGTTCGTATCTCCTCTTCTGAAAAAATGTGTGGGCACCTGCTCTCATTATTATACGCAGCAAGTCCCGCTCGGATACAAAATATCCACTTTGGGCTACAAGGGAAAGTATATACGAAACTTTGTCAAATCACAATATGAAAATATGAATAAATCTCTCAATAAACAAAACACCGTTCCAACCTGGCTGCTACTATTAACCCGAACCCTCAAAACGTATTGCCGAAAATAAAATGCTCAGCATAAATCAGGGCAAACTCCCGAAGAAATAGAAGTCTGCCCCAATATCCTCCAATATTCTATTTTCTTATAATTCTCTTACTCCACATTCTTCAGCGCCACATCCATTGGAATCTTCTTGATCCTTCTAAATTGCAACAAGGCTACCAGCACATACGCTCCCATTCCCATCGCAAACATCTCCGGATAAACCGCTGGTTTCAGATATAAGGTCAGCCAGCCTGAGAAGGATGACATCAGATATCCGTAAATTCCATATATCGTCCAGGTAGACAGCAGCAGGCTGAGTAAAATGGACAAAATCACCACCCACGTAGTGGATGTAAGATACAGGCTGTTGATCTCTCTGTTCTCATACCCCAGAATCTTTACCATAGAAATGGCATTGGCATTTTTCTCAATGATCAGCTTGGTAAGCAGATAGATCAGGAGGGCAAACAGCACAACTGCAAATACATTGATCAGCTGGAACATTTCTCCCATAGACACATCCAGCTGACGGCTGACTTTTGTCAGATCGTCCTCCGTAATTGTTGTTGCGATCAGATCCTCATCCAGATCTGTGATCTTTTCCCTGGAAAAATAACCGTTAAAATAATCCTCCTTTTCCCCAAAGGTTTTCCTGTAGGAAGAAATCGGCATAAATACTGTCAAAGATGCCGGATAATCGTAGATTCCCTGCACGAAAAATTCATATGTCTCACTTCCGTAAGCTTCCTTCAGAACAATGGTATCTCCGGTCTTTACCTTATATTTCTCTGCATAACCATCGGAAATCAGGACTCCGTCTTCTGGAAGCTCTGCCTTTACATATGCACTGTCCTCAGAAATGCCATAGACCGTTATGGTCTCTCCCTCCTGATCCGGCAATACATTTTTCATGGAATTCAGGCAGAATTTTTCTGCTGACTTCTCATTTGTTTTCAAAGATGGAGTAAGAAATTTCTGCAGCATTCCCATAACCGTATATTTCTCATCTTCATCTGGCTCCTCTGGTACATTCAGCACATACTGGTACGGCGCGATCATATTCTTCAAAATTTCTTCCTGATAATGATCCAGAAGCGGCTTCATCATCATTCCAAAAAGCAGCAGTACATTTGCAAAAAAGATTCCAATAAACAAAGTCAGATAACTGGACTTATTCTGCAGGATAATACGCAGCCGGAATCGGTTGAAAAACTTAAAGTCCGGAAGGCGCACAGCTTTTTTCCTTTTGGAGGCAGACAGATCATGACGCAGGAATTTCAAAGGAGAAAGACGTAGTTTCCTTGAAATCAAAATCAAATTGATTCCCAGCATGATCACTACCGGAACTACTGTGGTCAGTATAAATGCATCTGCATTCCAGCGTGTTTCATAGGTCGGCAGGCTGTAGCTGCCATAATACATACCTGCGCAGAGATCTTTAAAGGAGGTGTAGCCCAGCACGTTTCCAAGAACAGAAGCAACCACAGTTACGATCACCGGCATGGAAATATAGTGGAACAGAAGTTCTCTTCTGGAATATCCGGAAGCACGCAGAGTCCCGATCACAGAAGCTTCTTTTGTAATGGTATTATTTGTTGTAACTGCAAACACAAAAGCAATGATGACGATCAGAATATACAGCAGCACCTCCATCATAGCCTTATCACCGCCCATATCTTCACCGGTAAAAGTGATGGCCTGATTGGAATAGGCCGGGATAAAGCCTGTCACATTTCCATATTTGACCAGAACCTCCAGGAAATCCTCAGACATGTTTTTTGCTTCAATATCATCCTTTGGTGCAGTCTCATACTGCCAGGAATAGCGGTACTCCAGATGGGTTGTTCCAAAAGCATCCGCACCTTCCTCGGTCATAATACCCACACCAAATTTTACAGCATCAAACATCATATCGCTGTTATCGGAAAATAAACAACTGTAGTCGGGTAATGCCACAAATCCGGTAACTGTCAGTTCTTCTCCTGCGATTTTCAGCTTGTCACCAACCTTCAGCTTGTTATTATCTGCATACATCCGGTCAATGGCAATCTCGTTCTTTGCAGACGGCATTGCACCTGACATCAGGCACACAAGATTCATATCGGTACGCTCCTGATAGATGCGCATGGTTCCCTCTTCGTTTCCATCCAGATCCGCATCTACAGCCTCATCGCGGTAAAAGTTTTCGCAGATTCGTACTTTTCCATTTTTTTCAATTTTCTGCAAATCACTTTTGCTGGCTTTCGAAGAAAGGGTAAAGTTGCCATGCTCGATGTTATATTTTTCGAAACCTTCGTCATAGGCAGCCAGCATACTGTCATCAGCCACAAGAAAGCCCGAGACAAAGCCTATGGTCAGTGTCATAAACAGAAAGATCACAATATATTTTCCAAAATCACTTTTCAGTTCTCTTGGAAGACGTTTCCACAATGGATTCTTCATAGCGCACCGCCTTACCAGTCCAGATCGTCAGCTGCGACTTTGGACTCATTGAGATAGTTTTTGCGGATCTGACCGTCACGAAGCTTCACTACGCGGTCTGCCATATTCTTAATGGCATCGTTGTGGGTAACCATGATGATGGTATTTCCGTACTTCTGGTTGACCTGCTCGATCAGACGCAGAATTTCCTTAGATGTGTTGTAATCCAGTGCGCCTGTAGGCTCGTCGCAGAGAAGAATGTCCGGATTTTTTACAATGGCACGACCAATGGCCGTTCTCTGCTGCTGACCGCCGGAAAGCTGGTTGGGCAGCTTATGTCTGTGCTCATAAAGCCCCAATGTATAAAGCAGCTCGTCAATATCCAGTGCCTTATCGCTGAGATATGCGCCCACCTCAATATTTTCCTTTACATTTAAATTTGGGATCAGATTATACATCTGAAAAACATATCCCAGATGCTTCCGGCGGTAAAGAGTCAGCGCTTTCTCCTTCATATCTCCTGTTTTTTCCCCATCTATGGAAATATAGCCCTCATCTGGCTCATCAATTCCACCGATAATATTCAAAAGTGTGGATTTTCCAGAACCAGACGGTCCAAGAAGCACGCAGAATTCCCCTTTTTCCACAGAAAAATCAATTCCCCGAAGAACCTCTGTCCTGCTGTCTCCGGAACCAAAGCCTTTCTTCAAATCTTTAATTTCAAGAAACATCTCTTTTCCTCCCTGTAAACCATTATCGTTCATGAACATTTTTCATAAAAAACAATTACAAGCATTCATCATTCTGTCTTTTGTTAGTTTATGCTAACTTATATTTATCATACCTCTTTTATCCGGTTATGAAAAGGAGGGGAATTGAGAATAATTCTCAACATCTGCATTTTCGCTTTTTCGAAAATTATTTTGTTAAAAATCACCTTTACCAAATTTTTCTTCTTAATTTTTTACATATTTTTTCACAGAAAATGTGGCATTTCCATAAAAAATTCGATATAATATTCACAATGTTTATAGTTTTTCACAACATTGTGAAATCTGTTATTCGGGAGATTTTTGCATGAAAAAAATAGCACTTATTACAGATGGCTGGGGACGTTATGTAACCTATACCTGGATTCAGGGATATCGAAATTACATGGCTGCCCACCAGTCAGATATGGATTTATATATTTTTCAGAGCTTTGGGAATTTCAGTATGGATGAGAAGCATAATGCAGGAGAATATAACATTGCACGGCTTCCGGATTTTTCAGAATTTGACGGCATCCTTCTGGATCTTGCCACCGTGTCCCAGTCAGACCTGATTGCAGAGATAATTGAACGCGCGAAGCTCAGCAACATCCCAGCAATTTCTCTTCTTGAGCAGATTCCAGGACTGTACCATTCCGGAATTGACAACTACGAAGCCATTACCCGGATTGTTGAGCACCTGATCGCAGAGCACGGATGCCGTACCTTAAACTTCATCGGCGGACCAGAATTTAACAGGGAAAATCAGCTCCGCTTCAAAGCTTACAGGGATGCCCTTCTTCGCCATGGGATTCCTTTCGAGGAGCAGCGCGTGATCCATCATAATTATGAAATTGAAACCGGAATCCAGGCATTTTCCACATTTAAAGAGAAAAACCTGCTTCCAGATGCCTTTGTCTGTGTCAACGACAATACAGCTGTAGGCGTCTGTCTGGCTGCCAAGGAAGCCGGATATTCCATTCCCGGGGATTTTCTGGTAACCGGTTTTGACAACGAAGATAAGGCTTCCTATTATGAGCCCAGAATTACCACGGTAGGCTTCTCCAAAGCCGATATCATGGAAAATGCCCTTTTAATGCTGGAAAAAATCTGGAATGGAAATGCAGAGGAGACTTATATATACGCACCTTTCACCTACGTTTTTCAGGAAAGCTGCGGCTGTATTTCCCAGAATCCACCTGACCGTGGAGAGTATGTAATCAAGCGCATTGTAGCAGAAGCACGCCAGAGCGATATGCAAAACTGGATGATGGATCTGAACCGTGTTCTCCTGGACTGTACAGGATACACAGAGCTTGCAGGACGTATGCAGAACTGGCTGACAAAGCATGGTTGCGGAAATATTTATCTGTTTTTGAACCCGGATATCTTTATGAGCGAAAATATAGATGCACTGCCTGAGCTTCCGGAGGATACTTATCAGACAGAAGGATACCCGGAGGAGATGGCACTGGTTTACCCGCCCCTGGATGGTACGAACCGGCTTCAGCTTAATCTGAAAGAAATTCTTTCACTTCCACAGACAGAAGCTACCAAAGGACAAAATATTTACCAGTTCTGTCCTCTGCATTTTCGTGAACGGGAGATTGGATTTCTGATCATCACCAATTGTGATTATCTTCTGGAGCATCAGTTCCTGTTCGAAACCTTAAATGCACTCCAGACTTCCATGGAAGCCCTGTATGCAAGACTTACCCTGCGTAAAATGAATAAACAGCTTTCTCAGCTTTACATCCATGATTCTCTCACCGGGCTCTACAACCGGATGGCTTACGAGAAGCTTGCCATGCCTCTTTTCCATCAGTGCATGCAGGAAAATCAGCCAGTTGGAATCATGTTTGTGGATGCAGATCACCTGAAATATATCAATGACACCTTTGGGCATGATATGGGAAATCTTGCTATCAGCAGCATTGCTTCCGTCCTGCGGCAGCACTGTCCGGCAGAGTCCGTTTCCATACGCTATGGAGGAGATGAATTCGTATGCGTGATTCCTGATTATAATAAACAGAAAATACAGGAGCTGGCTCATACCCTTCTGGATTCTCTGGAAGTGTTTTCTGCCAATAGCCGTATGGGCTTCCCCATTGAGGCAAGCATCGGATGGGTAATTGCCGATGATCCGGATCTGCCCTTGAATGATTATATCAATCTGGCAGATGAGAAAATGTATTCTGTGAAAAAGTCCAGAAAAGCAGAGCGGAAGGATTTCTAAACGGACAGGGGACCTCTGGCGACATCACCATATAAGAAAGTCAGTTACTTTGCAGCTGACGTTCAGAACTTTCCTTGTAAAAAAATGTATGATGCCAGATCAGGAAAGCAAGAACTGTCCAGATCTTGCGGCTGTTGTCCTTTTTCCCTTCTTTATGTTCTCTCAGAAGCTGGAGCAATTTTTCTGTATGGAAAAATTCTTCAGCTTCTTTTGATGTGAACAATTCTTTCACCATCTGATACCAGTCGTCCTGGCGCAGCCACACACGGATGGGGATTGGAAATCCCAGCTTCTTCCTTCCGTCAGTATCCTGAGGGATATACTTCGAGACCGCCTTTCGGAAAATATCCTTCGTTGTACCATCAGCAATCTTAGCTTCCTTAGGCAGCCCAGCTGCAAGCGTCCATACATCCTTGTCCAGAAACGGCACCCGCACTTCCAGGGAATGAGCCATACTCATCTTGTCCGCTTTCTGGAGGATATCGCCGGGAAGCCAGTAATTGAGGTCTACGGACTGCATTTTCTCCATATCCTGAAGGTGAGATTTCCCCAATCCATCCCTTCCACTTTTCTTTTCTATACGGCACACTTTATGTGTGTGCTTAGTTCTGTCTGTCTTTTCAAGGAAACGGTCATTTTCAATTTCTTTATAAAACGGCTTCAGGAATTCCTGGGTTGTCTGCCCTGTCACGCCTCCTTTTAAAATCTGATTTTTCTCTTTTTCACCATAAATATATGCATTTCCGATAAATCGTTCTTCTACTTTCTTTCCTGCGCGTATCAGGAAGTCCCTGCCTTTCACATCTGGCAGTTTCGCTGCCAGCCGGCCCACAGCCCTTCTGATTCCAAATGGGATCCAGCCAACCATTTTCAGAGCTTCCGGCTCCCGGTAAATGTTATATCCACCGAAAAGCTCATCCGCGCCCTCGCCGGAAAGCACTACTTTCACATGCTTCGCAGCTTCCTGTGCCAGAAAATAAAGGGCAACTGCGGATGCATCTCCTGAAGGTTCATCCATATGGTACATGACGTCTGGAAGGGAATTCCAGAATTCTTCTTTGGAAATGATTTTTACATGGTGCCTAAGGCCTGCTGCTTTCGCAACCTGGGCAGCTTTTTCCACCTCATTGTAGCGATTGCCTTCGTCAAAGCCTACAGTAAAGGCCTGGTCTGCTCCGGAAGCTGCTGCCAAATAGCCAGAATCCACACCGCCGGACAGAAATGCGCCAACCTCCACATCGCTTAGCATGTGGTGCTTTACGGAATCGTCCAGGATGGTTTCAAGCTGCACTGCCCCCTCTTCCCATTGACCGAGTGTAAGTCTGGCTTTAAAATACGATTTTATTTCATATTTTCCATCTCTATAAATAAGCACATGCCCCGGCATCAGCTTATAAATTCCTTTAAAAAAGGTCTCTTCCAGTGCTGAATATTGAAAGGACAGATACTGCTCCAACGCCAGTCTGTTCACTTCTCTCTTATACCCTGGAAACGCCAGAATGCTCTTGATCTCAGATGCAAATACGAAATGCCCGTCGATCTGCGCATAATACACCGGCTTGATTCCAAAGAAGTCCCTTGCCAGCATCAAAGTCTGCTCCTTCTCATTCCACACAGCAAATCCGAACATTCCCCGCAGCTTGTCCAAGGCCTTTTCCCCGTACTTCTGAATGGTATTCACCAGCACTTCCGTATCTGAATGGGTGCGAAAAGAAATGCCAGCTGCCTCTAATTCGGCCCGCAGTTCTTTATAATCATAAATCTCTCCGTTAAAAACAATCTGCAGATTCCCATCTGCACTTTCCATTGGCTGCTGTCCATCCTCCAGGTCAATAATACTGAGCCTTCTAAACCCAAGGGTAATCTCGCCACCACAAAAAGAGCCTTCACTGTCTGGCCCTCTATGTTCAATGGATTTCATCATTCTCTCGATCACAGCCTTCTGGTCATTCCTGTGACCGGTAAATCCACAGATACCGCACATATCTTCCTCCGTGTTTAACCGCTGCGTACTTCTGCCACGGCATTATATTTTTCTTTTCCCTTTACGCTTCCTCTTCCCCTTGAGTATGCAAATGGCACAGAATGTACCTTGAAGTGAACTTTAGAATCAAAGTTTGAGATATTATAACATAAACCAAAACTGTCCATGTATTTACAATTTTCTCATACCAGCCTACAATACCCGAATTCAAGTGAAATCTACCGCAAAGTGGCATGTAAATTACAAAATGATTTTTGGTATAAAATCGCCCCTGCGGAAAAAACGGAACCACTGATTTCTCAATGCTTCCGCTTTTTCCGCAGGCGGTCAATACAGAGGTTTCTTGTGATTCGTCCGCAAAAATGTGCCCAATTTACTTTTGTAAATCAACCGTAATACTCTCACCTACCGGAACCGCCAGATCTTCCGGTGCCTGGTTTTCGCCATATACGGTTCCGATTTCTTCTATATATGCATCTTCCGATTCCTTCTGTTCGTAGGAAACGATTTCTCCTGCAGTTCCTGAAAAATGATAAAGCTGCAAAGTTAATTGTTTTGCATGATTTGGAATTTCAAGATTTTCTAATTCAAAGATCAAATTCGGTTTTTCATAGGAAGTGAGATCAAAAACATATTCATTTCCTAAGTCGTCTTTCCCTCGAATCCAGAATTCATCATCTTCTGCCATATCAGAAAATGATCCTGAAATAGTACACCCGAAGATATTATATTTCATTTCTGAAAGCAAAAACGTCTGATTTTTCTCAATTGGTATGGAGGTTTGAATGTCAATCTCCTTTGTATCCGCTTCCAAAACTTCTGGATCTGCTGTAAATGAAAATTCATACGCATCCTTCTCTTCAACCTGCCCATTTTCATTTTGAAACGTTCCTATTTCAATTTCAAATTTCTGGGAACGATCAGCTTTACTTCGATTAAACTTCGCTACAAAGTATTTAGAAGCTGTTTTTTCTGATCCTGTGCTGTTATTAAGCGCATATTGCCTTTCTAACGCTAATGCCTCCCCATCAACGGCTGCCTGGACACTGTTCATGGAAATATCATTTTCGTCATTTTCGTCTGTCAGAGAATATGCAACCCAGAGACTTTTTTCATCCGCAGCAACCTCCTCCAAAGAAACCGCAATCCCATTTTTTTCAATTGTCTTTTGGATTGCTTTCACATATTCATCTGTGCCCTTCTCAATTCCTAAAATCCGCCCAATAAGGGAGGTCATTTTATACCAGGCTGCTTCCACCTTTTTCTGATGAATAAGACCAACGCCAATGACTGCCACTAATAGGATGCAGGCGGCCACCCCCCTTATGTAATGCTGGACTATTACGATTTTATTTTCTTTCCATGGTTTAGCCGCCTGATAGATGTATTTCTCATCGATCTCCTCAAACGCAGTTAAAAATTCCCACCCTTTACTCTCCTTCATAGCCAGCCTCCTTTAACAAACCATAAAGTTTTTTCCTACTGCGAGCCAAAATTGACTTGATCTTGCTTTCCCCACAGGCATGTCGGTCCGCTATCTTTTTTATAGGATCCATATACCAATAACGCCTTATAAAGATATCCCGGTCACGTTCGGAAAGCTTCCCTAAAAAGAAGTCAAACAACTTTACAAGTTCCTTCTTTTTCAGGTAGTCCTCAATGTCAGAAGAAATTGCATTTCCAATCTTTTCCACCTCTCCTGCAATATCCTCCATATGGGAATCCACTCGTTTCTGCGCATTTCTTTTGCGATAGCGGTCTATCGCTGTATTTCTTGTTATTTTAGAAACAAAGGAAGAAAAAACAGATGGTCTCCTGGGCGGAATGTTATTCCATGTAAAAAGCCATGTATCATTTACACACTCCTCGGAGTCTTCCCTGTTATACAAAATATTCTGTGCAATCCTATAACACATATTCTGATATTTGTTTTTTGTCTCTATAATTGCATTTTCATCTCTGGCAAAATACAAGTTAATGATCTGTGAATCATCCATCCTGTGCCCTCCTTTCTTTTTCACTTTATATCACGTATTTTATTACAATTGGTCGCAAAAAGAGAATTTTTTATTTTCCTTCCTGATCCAATACCTCTGTCACATAGCTGCCTTGTCCATCTACGGCAATTACTCGTTCTTTACCGTCTTCAGTTTCAATAATCTGCCCTATTGATACTTGATTCTGCGGTCCCTCAATACTCAAATCGTGATTTTCCTTAAATGTACCTAATGGATATGGATACATTACCCGTTCTCCCTTTGCATTGAAAAATTCATGCAATTCAACTCCAGAACTGGCAGCTACTGAAACTGCACCAATCAGCATGCTTACTGATACTCCAATCAATAACAGTTTTCGTTTCATCATATTCATCCTACCTCATCTCCATAATTTTTTCAGCTATAAGCTGTAAACAATATTTTCCAGTTTTCTTTTTTGTAGTTACTTCATTCCTTTTTCACTATATATCACGTAAAATTTTGGCGTCCGTTGCATACCCTGAAAATTATGTAAAATTTATTTCTATTTTTGCTGCATAAAAAAGACACCAAATCCTTTTTGAACATTCTCTAAGGTTTTGGTGTCTTATAAAAAAGTATAATATTATTTCTGAAGCACAAAAAGTGCCTGCTCCAGATTTTTCTTATCCACAAGGATTTCATACTGCTTGGCCTGCTCCGCTGGATTTCCAGCACTTCCCACGCGTCCCCTGAGCGTTCCGCTGCCTGTCCATTCTCCCAGCTGGTCTTTTACTTTGTACTTATACCTGATATTCTGTCTATCCAGAATATCCCGAATCTCATTAAACCGTTTCAGATCTGTGCCAATCCATAGACTTTCTGAATTAAATACTGTAAACATTCTCTTCTCCCCCTTCCATTTCACCTAATTTAATTCGTTCAATAATTTTTGAATTTCTTCTGAACAAATCAACATTCTCATTTTCTCATTACCATCCTCAGTCTCAGGTTTACCGCAACGAAGATTATTCGGATGTTCTGATATACAGCAATTTTTATACCAGCATTCCCCCATGAGTGCACCTTTAACAGACCACTTCTCATTTTGCGTAAACTCACCTACCAGTGATTTCATTACCCGTTCTGTAGAATATCTCTTAAAGCTAGCCAGATACTGCAGCGTCTTCTCATCATCAATCTTGCTCAAATTGATTCTATGATTCTCAATTGCCGATAAAACAGCTTCACGAATCCTGATTTTATCCGTCTTTCCAGAACCAGTCCATTGAACCAGATAATCAAATGCGAGAATCAAATATTCAAAACAGATCATGTCCAGAATTATTATTCTTCCATTTGACTTTTCAGCTATGGATTTCAACAAACGATATTTATTACGGATATCCTGATTATCAACTACATAATCAAATGCAATATAATACTTATCTTCCTCTTCAGGCCTTAAATCTGATACTGCATCCAGAATTCCCTGATTACTTTCCTTGCTTTCAATTACAAGAGCATTTTCAAAGAAAAGCTGATTAACCAATTTCCAGAAATGAAGTCCTGCACCGGTATCCTCAGTCCATAAATATTTCATATCACAGCTCCTCTTCCAGCGTTATCCGATTTCCCTCTACCTTCAAAATCTTGAAACTCTTATCCGATACATTAAGGCCATCACAATTTCTTGAAAACAACATATATTGATTTGAAAATTCAAAATTGATAAATCTTCTGATATCGTCATTAAGTAAAATATCAGCATTGTCAATTACAATAAAATTACCACGGCACTGTTTAAGCGTCTCCAAAAGATTATCCGATTTATAATTAAATAATTTAATTCTTTTATACTCATCAGTAAACCTTAAATCTTCCAGCATTTCATAGAGAACTGTTTTGCCAGTTCCGCTGTCTCCACCAACAAGAGTAATTCTGTCATCGAATATTAAATCATAGGAAAAAGGAGCAGCTTTAAACGTAATATTTTTATAAATCACCAGCTTCTCTCCTTTCATACTCCCTGCTCCACCAGGCATTATACCCTTTACTGCCAGTTACTATATCCGAATCATTGAATCTGAGCTTTGCACTATCCGGAATATCAGTAAGTGATGGTCTGGACATATAAATTTTTATGTTATCCATTGTAAAAATGATTTTTAGCACATTCGGTCCGCATTCTTCTACACAAATCACTTTATCAGGATGTTTTACAATATTAAGCAAAGTCTTACATCCGGAAGATAAATTACGAATGGTACCCAATCCATACTTTGTTTCGATGTGCTTATCTGAAGTTAATTTGGCATTATCCACTTGCTGAATAAGTTCTTTCTCATTTTGGGTCATTTCTTCGTTTCCGGTATTCAAATTAAAATATAAATCATTTTGAATGATCCAATCTTTTGACTCTTTTTTTTCTGTATATATATCAATCATTCAGCGTCACTCCTTTGATGGAATTACCGTACCATAGTTATAATATTATTTAAAATTCCAAAATAGTTCCTTGTGTCAGTTTTATTATATCATCATCCCAGTTGGTTAGAAAAGCAATTTTTGTTAGGATTGTTCTTTTATAGAATCATTAATATAAATTCCTGATTGCCAAAATACAAGCTATCGCCTATACTTCTTTTATAAAGAAATAATTGGTATCAACACTGCAATCAGTGTATGAATACAAAATACGCTTACGAAAGGGGGACTTTTTATGAAAATGAATCGTGTGTGGAGGGTTCACACTTCCTAAGCCTAACCCTCCGAATAAATTCTGGAGGAATTAAAATGGAAAATCGAATTACTGTCCGTGAAGCAGTCACGGAAATCGAAATCGCTGCTTTCTGGGAGCAACTTTACAATTACTACAAACGTGATATTTTTCCTGATTCTGTAGACGGGGAGCAAAATCATTTCCTCGGGGTCGAATATCGACAACATATGGAGATAATTCACAAAAGACCACAAGATCGTTGCTACTACCTGCTTTTTTATCAAAATGAACAAAATGTAGGTTTTGCAATGCCTGTGATTTACACAAGCGAAGATGGAAAATGTTTTATTATGGACTTTTGCGTTTACCCTGAATTCCGTGGAAATGGTATGGGAAAAGAATGTGCCAGAGCACTTCTGAAATGGGCTGAAAAAAATGGGGCATTTTATGCAGAGCTGAACTATAGCGACAACGTTCGCCGAAAACATTTCTGGCAAAGCATTGGGTTTGTCCAAAATGGTTCTGACCAGTGGGGTGATCCCCTAATGCTCTTTCCCCCAAAGGAGAGAGCCCCAATCTCAGTGGAAATCCTCACTGATTCTGAAGACTGGCAGCTTCAAAAACTGGAAAATGGTTTTCGAGCTGAAGTCGGAGTTCCTGCTTTAACGGAAGAAATGTACAGCAAGCTTACTGCCGCAATACAAAACGGTGAAACCACATTTTTCCTTGCCAAACGTGGCTACCGGGCTGTTGGGATGTGCAGTATAACAAGATATTTCTCTTCTTCCATCTGTTCTGAAGCAGGAATCTTGTCCGACCTCTATGTGGAGCCGGTATTTCGTAAAAAAGGAATTGCGCAAATGCTATGCATAGCAGCAATGGATTTCTGTAAGGAAAACAATATTGTAAATCCATCTGTTTTTTGCAGTTCCAAGGAAGAAAAATTATTTCAAAATCTTAATTTTAACAATACCTTGGATATCCTATTAATACATTCAAATTAAGTCACATTTTAGGGCGCTATATCACCTTTGGATATAGCGCCCAATTCTATTATATCATCCTTCAAATTTTGTCAAAAATGACTTATCACCACAAAATGGCTCTTTCAAAAAGATATAAAAACCGGAAACCCTTGATTTCTCTAGGTTTCCGGTTCTTCTTAAATACGTGTGTTAGAGGATTCGAACCCCCGGCCTTTTGGTCCGTAGCCAAACGCTCTATCCAGCTGAGCTAAACACACATTTATTACTTGTGAAGTATTTGTCCCTCACAACAATGGATATTCTACACGATACCTGTGGTTTTGTCAACACCTTTTTGAAATTTTTTTTAAATATTTTTTGTAGGTATTTTTTGCACGATTGGTACTATTTTAAAAACTCTATCAGAGCTCTCTAACTTCTTCCAGCATGACGGTGCCTCCCTATCTCCTGGCTTTCTTCGCCTGCCAGTTCAGCACTGCGCCAATCATATAAATAGCCGGGAACATCAGCATTCGGATCACGGAAGCCGGATCGAAATCCCCGAAGATCATAGTAACAATCACTTCTGCCACAACCTCTGCAATAAGAAGGCCTCCCATTCCCACACAAAGGCCTGCATTCTCCACCTTACCAGCCTGTTTCACTCCAACCACGCCAGCTGCCAGGTAGATCACTCCTGCCACCAGAACCATCACATTGCTTGCCACCAGCTGGCTGTAAGTCATACCGTTCTGATTCAGATATTCTACAACTGCGCTGTCACTGCTACCCTTCATAACCAGGGAAAGATTGTTTCCACTTCCAAATGCCAGCAGAACGCCAAGAAAAAGCAGGAGCATTCCTCCCACCTTCAGGATGGTCTCTCCCGGTGCCTGTTTTTTCAACATAATCCAACTCTCCTCATTTAATAGAATTTTCAAAAACACATTTCAAAAGGATCTAACATTTTTTCTATAATCGAGTAGGAGAAATATCTCATCTTGTGAATGAGATATTTCGACCTCTCACACCACCGTGCGTCAGACTGTCTAACAATTAAGAAAAATGCTATAATAAAACTACCAAATACAGTATC
>NZ_JAJCIA010000039.1 GCF_020554845.1 Blautia faecis
AAACCGTCAGCTAACAGTTGATAAGTAAATTAGTTCCTTATCACTGTTAAGCCAACTGTTCCCGGTATTTTACAATATTTTTATGAACTGTGCAGATTTCAGGCGCACCGGCTCTGCTGCCCTTGACCTTTGCTATGTAGCCTGCGGCAGACAGCACGCTTATCTGGAACAAAATCTGAAGCCCTGGGATTACAGCGGGGCTACCGTTATTTTAAGAGAAGCTGGCGGTACCATCACGGACTGGGAAAATAAAGAGCCGCCTTATCTTGAGAATTCGGATATACTGGCCTGTGTACCCCAGTTCCGGGATATTTTGCAAAGGCTTATATAAAACAGGTCTGGCATGTAAAGCGGACATAAGCATCCCCCTCACCCGCCGCTTAATGCTCCGCGCACTTGAAGCGGGGGGAATGCTTATCTGCGTTCAAATACTTTGTAAATGCTGAAAAACAACTTACAGATATCAAAAGACACCACTGCAGATTTTTCCATATTTCATAAAATCTCATAGATAAATCCAGCGCACGTTTGAAAACGGCTCCAATTGATTTTATGAAGCATCTGCATTGATGTCTTTTTTCACCTCAATTTTATTCCGCCGTATACTCCCGTACTCTCAGCGGAATTCCAAGCTTCTCTGCCACTTTACGGCTTTTCTCAACGTTTTCTTCCCCGATACAGTCTACAACCGTGAATTTCACATTTTCTGTATATTTTTTGCAATCCTGCGCAAATTTCAGCATGGCATCAAAGGCTTTCTCGCCGTAAGCCGGGCGTACCACTTCGTTGTAGGACTTGGCATCTGGCATATTTAAACTGATGGAAACAATATCAACTGCCTGACAGACCTCTTTCGCTATAGAGCGCTTATTGATCAGATCTCCAAGACCGTTGGTGTTCAGACGAAGCTTGATTCCCGGACAGGGCTTCCCATCGCGATCCAAATGTGCCGGATATTTGCTTCTCATATACTCACTGACAGCGATCAGCTTATCCAGCGCCATAGTAGGCTCTCCATAGCCACAGAAAACCGCTTCCTTGTATCCTGAAAAATCAAAAGCATCAATTGCTTTATAAATCTCCTCCATTGTGGGTTCCTTGTCAAACCATAAAGTTTTTGCCTCTCCTACCGAATTCCCATTGTTGCGGATGCAAAAGGTACAGTTGCAAGGACACTTATTTGTCAGATTAAAATATACCTCATCATTATAACAATATACGATATCTGCCATTATTACACTCTCCTTCTCATCTATATTGCGGTTCGCAGACATTACTTTGCGGCACTATAACTTTCTTTTCCGAAATCATTCGCTATCTCAAAGCACCTTGCGTAACATTGCCAGTGGATATTATCCTTTTACAGCAATTGTTATTCTCTTATCAACTTTTACATAATTCCCCAAGATACGCCTCGAAGCAGACTCCGTCATTCCGGTCTGTGCCTTCCTGTACCGTCTGGGCAATTGCCTTGGAAAGAAAATTCACAGCCAGCTCTACACAGCTCATCATGGACATCTCTTTCACCAGACCGGCACTAAGCACCGAGGCAAACAGGTCTCCTGTTCCAGAATAACTGCCTCCTATTTTTGGGGCAAAGCACCAGGAAGAATGACCATTTTCTACTACCAGATTTCCCATCTGATGTACACACAATTCTGCCTGAGACTCCACGCCTGTAATCACAGCTGCCTGTAAGCCATATTCTTTTTTCAGCTGCTCCCCAATCTTTCCGATCTGTTCCAGCCTTTTCCTTCCATCCAGTTCCAAAAGGCTGGCATATCTTTTTTCCATCCCTTCTTTCCCATATAAAAGAAGCAGAGCTTCCGTAAGATTGGGCGTAATCACATGGGCGTTTCCCACCAGCTGAAGCATCTTTTCCCGCAGACCTTCTGTATAAATTCCATAAGCCCTGCCATTGTCTCCCATAACCGGATCCACCAGCACCATTGTGTTCTCCGTTCGGAATCTTTGAAAAAAATCCAGAATCTTATCTGCCTGTTCTTCGTCAGCCAGAAAGCCCGTATAAATTCCATCAGGGGAAAACTTCCGTTTCTCCCATTCTGTCATGATCTGTTCCATGTGCTCTGTATAATCATCACAGTAATAGGAAGGATAACCAGTCTGGTTGCTGAGTACTGCTGTTGGCAGCGGTACCGCCTGCACACCCATCACCGAGATCACCGGAATTGCCGCTGTCAGGGAACATTTTCCAAGCCCTGACAGATCCTGGATTACCGCTATTTTTTTCAAATATATCACTCCTGATTTTTATTGTAAATTTTTCGTTTATATTATAAAATATCACCTAAGTGTATGTACAGAAATATCCAAATTCAACTTTTTTAGAGGGGACAGTTTTATGTTAGACATTGAAAAAAATCAGAACCGCACTACGCATCTTTATATGGAAGTTTACGAATACTACCGCAAACTGATCCTGGATGGGAAAATGGCCCCCGGAAGCAAAATGCCTTCTCTTCGCAAGTGCTCCCAGGAGCTGAAGCTTTCCCGGACTACTATTGAAACTGCCTATCTTCAGCTTGCCGCAGACGGCTACATTATGGCAAAAGCCCAAAGCGGCTACTATGTCACAGAAATTGCCTCCCACCAGCATATAAACAACCAGCCGGGTACTCACAAAGAAACTCATTACCGCTATGACCTGGCATCTTCAGGTGTGGATAAAGAAAGCTTTCGTTTTGACCTGTGGAGCCGCTACATGAAAAGCGCCCTCCGGCAGAATGAACGCATGCTGACCTACGGCGAACCCCAGGGGGAGGCGGATTTCCGGGAAACTTTGTCAGATTATATCCGTGAGAGGCGAAACATTCTTTGTTCTCCGGATGACATTGTAGTAGGTGCCAGTTTCCAAAGCCTGCTGCAGATTCTCTGTCCTCTTATCCATGAAGTATATCCGGAATTTCACCGGGTATCCTTTCCAACCCCTTCTTTTGTTCACGGAAGCACAGTTTTCGGAGACTATGGATATGAGATCTGTTACCGGGACAAAGACTGTGATGTGGTCTATGTTTCCCCTGCACACATGACAAAGTGGGGCGAGATCATGCCGGTAAAGCGCCGTCTGGAGCTTTTGAAATATGCAGATGAACGCCATCATCTGGTAATCGAAGATGATTTCGAAAACGAATTTGTCTATTTCCAGAAGCCTACCCCCTCCCTTTTCGGACTTTCCGGAGGACAGGGCGTAGTTTACATCGGTTCATTTTCCAGATTGCTGCTGCCTTCTATCCGTATCAGCTTTATGATCCTGCCTCCTGAGCTTCTCAATGCTTATAAAAAGAAAGCCGGATTTTACAACCAGACCGCTTCCAAGGCAGAACAGATTGCCCTGTGTCAATTTATCCGGGACGGTCATCTTGCTGCACAGACCAGAAAGCTGAAACGACTTTATTCTTCCAAATTAAAACAGCTTCGCAGCTCAGTCCGTCAGGTATTTGGCAGTGGCTGTCAGATTCAGGTGGGCGCAGCCGGTACCAGTCTGGCTCTTACTTTGCCTTATGAAAAAAGCGGGGATGAATTAAAAAAACAGGCCTCTGAAAAAAGCCTGCATTTACAAATTTTAAAAGAAAGTGAAAAAGATGTGACGGTACTTATGTCCTGCTCTTCCATGCCAGTACAGGATTTCATCCCGGCCTGCGAACTGCTAAAGTCTGTAGTTTTAGATTAAACGGATATGTCGCCTATTCAGCAACATCACCATATATGAAAGTCAGCTGTTCTGCGCCTATGGCGCTCCCACAGCTGCCGTCCGGGACTTTTATAGTAAAAGCAGCGTATACTTTGCCATTTGCCACAGACAGAGTATACGCTGTTTTTTATCCCCGGTTGTTGTCAATCATATACAGCAGGGCATTACAGATGCACGCTGCGATATTTGATCCGCCCTTACGTCCACGGGCTACAATGTACGGTACATTTGTATGCATGATCAGTTCCTTGGACTGCACCACATTCACAAACCCCACAGGCACACCGATGATCAGCTTGGGATCCAGCTTTTTCTCCTCGATCAGCTCATAAAGCCGAACCAGTGCTGTAGGTGCATTTCCAATAGCAAAGATCAGCTTTTTATCCAATCCGGCCGCCTTGTCCATGCTGGCTGTGGCACGGGTTGAACCATTTTCTTTCGCAATCTTCGCCACATCCTCATCTGACATAAAACAGTAAACCTCACCGCCATACCTTGCAAGAGCGCGCTTGTTGATTCCCGCTTTTGCCATCTGGGTGTCGGTTACAATACAGGCGCCATCTTTAATTGCCTGAATCGCTTTTTCCACTGCGTTTTCGGAAAAGCAAAGATTTTTCGCATAATCGAAATCAGCGCTTGTATGAATACATCTCTTTACCACCAGCTCTGTTCCCGGAATCAGAGGGGTATCGCCAAGCTCCTCTGTGATGATCTCAAAGCTTCTTTTCTCTATGTCCATTGGTTTTACATTTTCCAGTTCTACTTTCATATTTGTACCCCCTCTTCCAGGATTTCATATATCTTCTTCATATCCAGATGTTTCCGGAGCTCTGCTGCCAGAATATCATACTGGGTTTCCTTAAACGCCTGGAAATCCATACCAGTCATTCCAGATACATCCAAACCTTTCTTTTCTCCAATGATCTGTACGATTGCCTCAGCTACTGCCTCTTTATCAAAAACACCATGTACATAGGTTCCGCACACATTGTCAAGATAAGCACCATCCGCCTTTCTCTCTCCGGTTACGCTATCCTGAATACTGGTAGATGGCTTTGCATCTCCTTTCAAGGCAGTCTCACCCATATGGATCTCATATCCTTCCAGAGCAGTATCACTAAGCTTTGCAAACGCACCAGTCAGCTGGCCAAAAGAGCCTTCCACTCTGGTTCTGGTCTTTTTCTTTGCAAAAACGGTATCCATTGGAAGAAGACCCATACCTTTAATCGTTCCGCCAGCTTCCACTCCATGAGGATCGCTTAAAGTCTCGCCCATCATCTGATAGCCGCCGCAGATTCCAAAAATCAGCTTTCCTTTCGCAGCCTCCTTCAGGATCAACGCTTCCAGGCCATTTTCTCTCATCCACAGAAGATCTTCCATTGTATTTTTGGTTCCCGGCAAAATGATCATATCCGGATTTCCAAGCTCTGATGGATTTTTTACATAGCGAAGGGAAACTCCCTGAATACTCTCCAGCGGATTAAAATCTGTGAAATTAGAAATTCTGGGCACTCGGATCACCGCAATGTCAATCATGTCTACTGTCCGTTTTGTCTCAAAACGTTCCGTCAGGCTGTCCTCATCCTCCACCTGAATATTCAGATAAGGAGCTACGCCTACAACCGGAATGCCGCTTCTCTCCTCCAGCATTTCCACCCCAGGATCCAGAATGGTTTTGTCTCCACGGAATTTATTGATGATCAGACCTTTTACCATCTCCTTTTCATCTTCTTCCAGAAGCATGACAGTTCCGATCAGCTGGGCAAAAACACCGCCACGGTCAATATCTCCCACCAGAAGAACCGGAGCCTTTGCCATTTTCGCCATACCCATATTTACGATATCATCACTTTTCAGATTGATTTCCGCCGGACTTCCGGCTCCCTCTATAACAATAATATCATTTTCTGCTGCAAGAGCATTGTAAGCCTTCATAATATCCGGCACCAGTTTTTTCTTATATTTGAAATAATCCCTGGCGCTCATGTTTCCCAAAACCTCACCGTTTACGATTACCTGGGAGCCTACATCGTTTGTAGGCTTTAAAAGAACAGGATTCATCAGAACAGAAGGAGCAATTCCGGCTGCTTCTGCCTGCATCACCTGGGCACGTCCCATTTCCAGACCTTCTTTTGTGATAAAAGAATTCAACGCCATATTCTGGGACTTAAAAGGTGCCACACGGTACCCGTCCTGTTTAAAAATTCTGCAAAGGCCTGCTGCCAGAAGGCTTTTTCCGGCATTGGACATTGTCCCCTGCACCATGATTGCTTTTGCCAAAATGTGTTCCTCCTTTTATAAAATCACATTTTCAACTTTGGTTCTATCTATTTCTTTCAATGCCCTGACAAGCTGCTGATTTTCTTCATGTTTCTTCACCGCCACCCTGTAATATCCTTTGGAAAGCCCGGTATAATTACTGCAATCGCGGATCAGGATCTTCTTCTGCTCCAGCTTCTCATACAAATCCGCCGGACCTGTAAAAAACACGTAATTCGCCTGAGAAGGATAAACCGGATAGCCAAGTGCCGCCAGTTCTTCTTTCAGATATGCCAGTTCCTGAAAGGTCACCTGTCTTCCCTTTTCTACATATTCTCTTTCCTGCAAAGCCGCCAGACCAGCCGCCTGTGCCATGGAAGAGACATTCCAGGGCTGACATACACCTTCCATTTTCCTCAGAAGTCCTTTATTTCCGCAAAGGCCATAGCCAAGTCTCACGCCTGCCATAGCATAGCGCTTTGTAAAAGCTTTCAGAAGAAACAGATTGTCATAGGTTTCCAGATATTCTTTTAGCGTATATTTTTCTGGTGATGGAACGAAATCCAGGAAGCATTCGTCCACAGCCATAAGAATATCAAGCTCCTGACAACGCTTCAGAATTTTTTCCAGCAACGGTTTTTCCACCAGAAGCCCGGTTGGATTATTGGGATTACACAGGAAAATAATGTCAATCTCTTTTGTCAATGCCTGTAAGAAGTCTTCCTCCAGCACAAACCCCTTTTTCCCATTCAGGGGAAAAAACTCTACCTGGCAATCCACACTATATAATGCCTGCTGGTATTCTGCAAAAGTCGGAGCCGGCACCAGAGCCCGTCTTGGATTCACCGCCCGGCAAAGGGAAAAGATCACTTCTGCAGCACCGTTTCCGCAGATTACCTGATCCGGCTTCGTATTCTCATATTCTGCAATGGCTTTTTTTAAGGGAGTGCAGCCTACCTGGGGGTAGTCGTTTATATGCTCCAGACTTTTAATGATTGCTTTTTTGATTCCCTCTGGGGTACCAAGAGGATTGCAGTTTGCTGAAAAGTCAATGCACCCCTGATGATGATACACATCACCGCCATGTATGTGTTTTTCCATTGTTGTCTCCATTCAAGTAATTACATGATCTAAAGCGTGTTTGAAAAAGGCTTTCTGTAAGATGTGCGTCACAATTTTAAAACATACTTTAATCTTTTATTTGTTGCTGTTTTTTCAGCAAAATCCGCTATAACACAGTTTTCAGAAGAACACTCAGCCCGAAGAATAAAATTGCTCCCACAATACAGGTTGCATAAAGCAGCTTATTCGCTCTTGGAATATCCTCGATTTCAACCGGGCGGATCGGATCCCCGATCGTCGGTTTTTCATATAGCTTACCAAAATAATAAGCATTTCCTGCCAGCTGAACATCCAGTGCTCCTGCCATAGCCGCTTCTGTCTGGGCAGAATTGGGGCTTGCATGATTGCGGCGGTCTCTTCTGTATATTTTCACTGCATTTTTGGTATCCATTCCAACAAATACTGTGGACAATGCCATCAACCAACCGGAAATTCTGGCTGGAATATAATTCGCCACATCGTCAAGTCTGGCTGCACATCTTCCAAAATACAGATATTTATCGTTTTTATATCCAAGCATAGAATCCATAGTGTTGATGCCCTTGTACAAAAACATCAGGGGAATACCGCCAATTGCCATGTAAAGCATAGGGGCAATAATTCCGTCAGAGGAATTTTCCGCAACCGTTTCCACAGCTGCCTTCGTCACTCCGATTTCTGAAAGTGCCTGTGTATCACGTCCCACGATCATGGAAACAGCATACCGTGCTTCCTCAATGGTTCCGTTTTTCAGGCGGTCATATACTTTCATACTTTCCACTTTCAATGATTTTGTTGCAAGCAGCTGTCCGCACCAGAAAGTCTCCAGTACAAAGCCCAGCCAGAAATTCCATTTATAAAGCAGATGGATTACAACGTAAGGAATAAAAAAGGTAATAAAACAGACAAGGACAACTTCCAGAATGCCTCCTGCCCGCTCACCCTTATCTGTTTTCGGAAACACCCTTCGTATTCCTTTTTCCAGTATGCTGATCAGATTTCCTATAAGACATACCGGATGATATAGCCATCTTGGATCTCCCATAAGCAGGTCAAGAATAAAACCTGCCGGAAGAGTTAATAATCGTATCATTTTTGTAACTCCTTATACTCCAGACACTTTTTTAAAAATGCCTGCGGGATTTTCGGATTTGCGTAATAGTATAAATGAGGAAAGCCAGCTAACAAATGATCAGAGCCGTGCATGCAGTCCCACCCGCGTTTGCTTTCCGATTTGGAAGCATGAAATGCAGTTCCACAATTATCCGAATCAAAATAATGAAATTCATGGGCTGGACTTACTCCAAGATCTGACTCCCCAAGAATCGCTGTTTCCTGTTTTCCATGGGAAATCCCCAGATTCTGCTTCAAAGTAATATAGCCAAATCGGGTCAGTCTGGGTGTGCGCCATACCTTACCCGGAATAACGCCTGCCATTTCATAGCATTTCCCATCCATTCCCTCCATCTTTTCGTGGAGATACATGAACCCACCGCATTCTGCAAGACAGGGCATTCCATCCTTTATGGCTGCCGCAATTTCCTGCCGCATGGAAAGATTCTCCTCCAATGCTTTTCCATTTAATTCCGGATATCCACCATAGAGAAGAAGTCCGTCCAGATTTTCTGGTAAATGACCGTCATGTACAGGCGAAAAGGCCACCAGCTCGGCACCCATGGAACGAAGAAGATCCAGATTGTCCTCATAAAAGAAGCAGAATGCCTCATCTTTCGCAAGACCGATCCGAAGCTTCCCTGGGCTTTTCCAGGTATACACCTGACTCATTTCATTCAATGCATCCACTTCTCTTTTCACCTTTTCAGCTATTACACTGGTTCCAGCAGGCTGACATAGGGATCTCTCATCTGTCTTTTCCAACAATGGATATTCCAACACTGGTGCCCCATTGGCCAGTTTTAATATCTCTTCTATTTCCAGACTGTTCTCCAGCACTTCTGCCAGCTTCAAAAGCCGTCCCTTCAGTTCCGGGATTTCTTCTGGCAAAATCAGTCCCAGGTGTCGGCTCTCGATCACACAATCTTCCACCCTTGGCACATAGCCCAGTACTTTGATGCCAAGCTCCTCTTCCACCAGTTTCTTCATTCTGGGATAGAGCATAGGGGACATCTGGTTAAAAATCACGCCTTTTATGCGGCTGTCTTTTTTGTATTCCAGAAAGCCTTTTATGTAGGCAGCAAGAGAGACACTCATTCCCTTGCTGTTCACGATCAGAATAACCGGCGTATCCGTAACTCGCGCCAGATCATAAGCACTTGCCAAAGTAGTGGTTCCTGCCACTCCATCGTAAAAACCCATAACGCCTTCCATCACTGCTATTTCACAATCAGCACTGTTTTTTGCAAGAAGGTATCTGGTAATCTCCTCTCCTGTAAAAAAAGTGTCCAGATTTCGGGATTTTGTACCAATTACCTGGGTATGGAACATGGGATCAATATAATCCGGTCCGCATTTAAAGGAGACTGTCTTTATTCCTCTGTTTACCAGTACCTGCAGCAGACCACAGGTGAGAAGTGTTTTTCCGCTTCCGCTGGCTCCTGCTGCAAGCAAGATCCTGGGTATTCTTTTTTTCATGATAGTCCTCCTCTTCTTTCCTCGCCAACAGCCTTTTTCTGCACTCTTAAAAAAGCCACACCTGTCATATCTGCGCCCGGGGGCTCTGGCAGGTGATAATATAAATAGGATTTTCTCCCATCATTAGATGGTATCTTCCAATCTCTTTTGATCTGGAGGCTGTAAGCTGCACTGCTTCCTGATCTGCGAAATCGTATTCTTTCAATACCTCCAGTGCCTCACTGATAGTCTCCAGCGTAATGCAGTTGATCACGATCCGCACATCCCGGTTCTTTTCTAAAAGCAGGGCAACGATTTCTTTCAGATTTCCTGATGAACCACCGATAAACGCATGTGTAGGAACCGGCAGTTCTTTTAGTGCTTCCGGTGCCTCGCCCTTTATAATTTCCAGATTATCCGCTGCAAACCGCTGTTTGTTTTCGTAAAGAAGAGCCACCGCGTCATCCTTTTTTTCAACAGCGAAAACCTGTCCCTGATCTGCGCGAAGTGCCATTTCCACAGAAACAGAACCTGTTCCGGCACCTACATCATAGCAGATGGAATCCTCCTGAAGGCGAAGCTTGGAAAGAGAAACACATCTCACCTCTTCTTTTGTCATAGGTGCTTTTCCACGGATAAATTTCTCATCTGGAATTCCATGAGTGGAAAATGCCGGTCTGGCTTTTTCATTATAAGCACAGACAACGCTCAATGCCTGACCCTCATAGGAAGTCAGTTCACTGGCGTTCGCCTGGAATATTTTTTCATCTGGATAGGAAAGGTTTTCTCCAACATAGAGAACCACATCTCCCATCTCATATTCCACCAGCTTCTGTGCAAGTTCCGCAACTGCACTTCCTGTTCCCAGAATAGAAAAAACCTTCTGATTCTGCTTGATCATGGAAACCAAATTGCAATTTTTGCCGTGAACGCTGGTGATCTTTGCGTCATCCCAGGATAAACCAATCTGGGACATAAAATAGACCACAGAAGAAATTCCGCAGATAATCTCAATGGAGACACAGCCATTCTCTTTTTCACTGTCCTCCTGCCCTTCAAAACCATCTGCTAAAACACCCTCTGTTTTCCTTCCATTCAACACATCCAGCAGCTTCTTCGCTCCGCTGTAGAATCCCACATCCCCGGACAAAGCTATCACAATATTCTCATATTCCGGATGGCTCTTAATATAAGCTCCAATCACATCGCTGCGGTATTCATACATCACCGGCTGTCCCGGCTCCCGGATGGAATCTGCCATACGCCTGGCCCCAATGATCAGATCAGCTCTTTGAACTGCCCTTTTTCCCTGAATTGTAAGGGTTTTCTCACTTCCCATCCCAATTCCCAGAAGTGTAACGTGAGGTTTCAGAATAAGTCCAAAATGTTCTGCGAGCATATGTTTGCATTCTGCCACAGAAAGGCCCTCTTCCTGCAGAGGTCTTCCAATTATAACAGGAATCACATCGCACATAAGTGCAGCATCAATTTTCTCCTGGAAACCACCTGCTTTTCCTGTATCCTTTGTCACAAGATATCTGCAGTCATACTGACGAAGCATGGCTGTGTTTAATTCCATGGAAAAGGGTCCCTGCATACCGATCAGATGCTTGCCCTCAAAGCCGTAACCTTTGCAGGTTTCCATCACAGATGGCAAAGACAGAACACGGGCATAAATGCGTTCTCCTGCATCAGATAAAGCTGTAAATTTTCCAAGCTCCTTGCTGCCTGTAGTTAGCAGGATATTCCCCTTAGTGTCTTCCAGAAACCTCACTGCTGCCTCCGTGTCTTCCACATATACAGCTTTATCCTGATACGCGCCCTTTTCACGAAGTACTCTCTCATAGGAAAGCCCTGTATTTTTGCAGGCTGTCCGAATATTCTCCGTTACCTCGGCAGCATACGGATGGGTAGCATCCAGCACCAGTCCGGGACTGAGTTCTTTCAGAAGATTTTCCATCTCCGCCCCATTCAGGCGGCCAGCGTGGATTTTCAGATATTCTCCCTCTTTTAATGATTTGCTGCCGTAATCGGTAGCAACACATGCAAACACACTTACTTTATTTTTTGCCAAAAAGCTGCAGATTTCACAGCCTTCTGTGGTGCCTGCAAAAACAACAACATCAGACATTTTTATATCCTCTTGGTGTTACCATTTTTCCATCAATATTTCTGGTCTGTGAATTTCCGATAAATACAGTGGTAAACATATCTACCTGTGTTTCTTTCAATTCAGCCAGAGTCATAACCCTGGCAGTTTCACCCTCGCGGTTAATGTTCTGCACGGTACCGCATACTGTTTCCGGAGATTTGTGTTGAAGCATAAGTTCGCAGGCTTTTTTCAGATAATCGTGTCTCTTGTGACTGGACGGATTGTAAAGAACAATCACAAAATCAGCTTCCGAAGCCAGAAGAAGACGCTTCTCGATCTTTTCCCATGGTGTGAGCAGATCACTGAGACTGATCAGACAGAAATCGTGGATCAATGGAGCACCAAGAACTGCTGCTCCTCCGGTTGCTGCTGTAACACCTGCAACTACTTCCAGCTCCACCTCCGGATAGTTTGCGCCGATTTCATACATAAGACCAGCCATTCCGTAAACTCCCGCATCACCACTGCAGATCATGGAAACTGTCTGGTCTTTCATAGCCTCATCAAAAGCCATTACACAGCGGTCTACTTCCTTTCTCATAGGTGTAGTGAGAAAAGATTTTCCCGGAAAATGGTCTTTTACAAGATCAATATAAACAGTGTATCCAACGATCACATCACTTTTTTCAAGAGCTGTAGCTGCAGCTCCTGTCATTCCTTCATAAGAACCTGGTCCGATTCCTACCACATAGATTTTCTTTTCTTTACTCAAAACGTATCCTCCAATCTCCAAGGACAAGAGCCGTTGTCACGCCCTCTGCGCCCCGTTTTCTCTGTATAAAATGAACGCCAGTATAATTCTCTGCGGCTTTCACCGCGCTTCGCTCACACACATTATCCACACCTACTGTCTTACTCACAAAAGAGGATGATGTGAATTCACCCTGCACAGACAGAAGTTCCTCACTGGAAAATGTTTTGAAGGGAACTCCCAGCTTTTCTGAAAGAGCCTGAAGCCCGGGTTCTTCTTTTTTTACATCAATGCTTGCTAGAGCTGCAACTGCCTCCGGATAAATGTCATTTTCTTTCAGGCAGCTGAATGCTGCTTTTTCCACGGCTTCTGATTCTTTATTTTTCCGGCAGCCCATTCCAAGCGCAGCAGCTGGTGGAACTACATGCGTCGTTGAGGCAAAGGGATGACAGCTTTTATGTACGGTCACGGCAATCCCCACCTCTGGAAGTGGTGTGCCATCCACAGTTTCATACTGTATTTCAGAAAGTGATATGCCAGTTTTTTGACACCAGATCAGTCCCTCTGGCAGTTCTCCCTCCCAGGGAAATTCGCTGTAGAATCCCACCTTCTCACCTGCCAGCAGCGCGGCAGAAACCTCTTTCGCCTCTTTCATTCGAAAAATGTGACAGTTATTTTTCTTTGCAAACACATCCACAGCAAATTTTCCCTCAAGGTCTGTGGCAGTTGTGACTACAGGGATTGCCTGTAAAATGTCTGCAGCCAGACAGGCAAGTTCATTTGCCCCGCCAAGATGTCCAGACAGCAGGGATATCACAAATTTGCCCAATTCATCTACTACCAGCACAGCCGGGTCTTTCTTTTTGCTTTGTATAAAGGGAGCAATGCTGCGCACTGCGATTCCGGCTGCTCCAATGAAAATGATACTGTCTGCAGTTTCGAACTGTTCTCCCGTCCATTTCCCGCAGCTTCCCTTTATAGAATCTGGAATGTATTTGCTCTTTGTGAAAAAAGAAACTATATTTCCTTCTTTTTCCAGTCCCTTTTTTAGTTTCTCTCCTGTCTGCTGCCCTGTCAGGGTGTAGCATATCATGGAAATTTTCATCCGTTTTCCTTTCATCTGGAACAGGCTCTAACCTAAGCTGCCATATCAAATAACCTTATTCTTATTTCGTTGCTTCACGGAACTCTGTTGTAAATCCTGGATCGTATAACTTGGAACGGTCATAATGAGCGGCATTTACACAGTCTCCAATGATCATAAGTGCAGTCTTCGTAATATGATTCTCTTTCGCAGTCTGCGCCAGGGTTCCTACTGTGCACACAAATTTCTTCTCATCCTCCCAGGTTGCCTTATACACAATCGCAGCAGGAGTATCTGCCGTATAACCGCCTTCGATCAGTCTTCTGCTCAGTTCTTCCAGCATTCCTGTACTGAGAAAAACAACCATAGTTGCCTGATGGGCAGCAAAGGACTGAATGCTTTCCTTTGGCGGAACCGGAGTTCTTCCTTCCATACGGGTGATGATCACGCTCTGGGAAATATCTGGCAGCGTATATTCCAGATTTAAAGCACTTGCCGCACCGCAGAATGCACTGACACCAGGACAGTAATCATAAGCAATTCCCTTCTCATCCAGCACATCCATCTGCTCACGGATGGCACCATAAATACAGGGATCACCTGTGTGGAGTCTTACTGTTGTCTTGCCTGCTGCTTCTGCCTTTTCCATAACAGAAAGCACCTCTTCCAGTGTCATCTTTGCGCTGTTATAAATAGTACAAATATCCTTTGTGTACTCCAGAAGTTTTGGATTTACCAGAGATCCTGCATAAATAACTACGTCTGCTTCTTCCAGATATTTCTTTCCTCTTACGGTGATCAGATCCGGTGCTCCGGAACCTGCTCCTACGAAATGAATCATGGCTTTCTCTCCTTTTTCACTATAATTTTTATTATGCGGCAAAGTTTTATAATTCTTGCTTTAATAAATTTTTACTCTGCCTACATTGGTTTTCATTTACATTATCTTACTTTTCCTTCACAATGATCAACGAATAATAACCTGCATCATCTGGAATTTCTTCCACACTTCTATAAATTTTCTCATCTGGCATTCCGCAATTTTCGATCATCTCGGCTTTGTTACCAGATGCTTTGATCTGTGCTTTTACTTCCTGCATTTTTTTGCCGGTTTTCATCAGAACCTTCGTTCCTGGAAGCTTTAATGCTTCTTCTATCTGATAGGAGGCAGGGATTACATGAAGCTGCTGGGATTTTTCCACCAGTCCTTCATTAAATCTGGCACTGACTGCGCAAAAGGATGTAATGCCGCTGATGATTTCCGTTGCATATCCCAGCTGCTCCACCCTTTTATGAACATAAATGTATGTAGAATATACGGTTGGATCTCCCAGGGTAAGAAATACTACATTTTTTCCTTTCTCAAGCCATTCTGCAATTATTTTTGCTCCTTCATCATGAACACGTTTCAGTTCTTCTCTGTCTTTGATCATGGGCATTGGCAGGGAAATCATCTGTTTGCTGTCAATTTCCGGATACGCACCTTTCATGATCCTGTATGCTACAGATTCTTTTGGGTTTTCCCCTGGAAAAGCCAGTATATCTGCTTCCTTTGTAAGTCTTAAGGCCTTTAAAGTGATCAGCTCCGGATCCCCTGGGCCAACTCCTACGCCATATAATTTTCCTGTCATAGATCTCTCTTTCTGAAATAGTTTTTAAACATAACTACTCTGTTTTTATTTTTTGCTCTCATAAACTGAACATATCTTTATTCGTAAAAATGCCCTGCAACATACTGTCCATGCCTGCAATCTGCACACTCTATCATCCCGCTTACATTTGAAGTTTAAGCATTTCATCCTGCTTTTGAATTTCCTGAATCAGTTCACCGGCATCTCTTGTTTTTCCCAGATATCCATATACATTGTTAAAAACAACCGCACCAAGCTTAATTTGTTCATAAGAACGGTGATCCAGATAAAACTGGATTCTTTCCATAATTTCTTGCATTGCAGGCTCTAAAAGGCCTTTTTCGTGCAAAATATCAAGGGCATCATCTGTGGTATTGCAATTCAGGATATCTCTTGCAGTATCTCCATCCGCTCCCACTCTGAGGGCATTGGCTGCAAGCACTTCCATACGGGCATCTGCACTGTGGGAATGGGTGTTCATAATTCCTGCTGCTACCTTTACAAACTTGCCAATATGGGCCACAAACAGGATTCCTTTCACTCCCATATCCACAGCCATATCAATGGTTTCTCCCACATAATTGCTGCACTTAATATTTCGTTCGAAAGGTAAGGTCATGTGCTCACGCAGATAATCTGCCCCATAGTTTCCCGGAGTCACAAGAAGGTACTTCTCGCCTTGGGTAAAGTGCTGCTTCATTTCCACATGAATGCTTTCTACAAGAGCTTTTTCACTCATAGGCTCCACAATTCCGGAGGTTCCAAGAATGGAAATTCCCCCTGTGATTCCCAGCCTGGGATTAAAGGTCTTCTTGCCGATCTCTACACCTTCCGGAACAGAAATCACAACCTTCAGCCCTCCCTCATAGTCATGGGAAACTGCAGCTTCTTCTGCTTCTCGAAGGATCATGGCACGAGGAACAGAATTGATCGCAGCTTCTCCTACTTTCTGGGAGAGCCCGGGTCTTGTAACTCTGCCTACGCCCACTCCGCCATCTATGACGATTCCGGCAGTATCCGTCTTCCACACTGTAGCATACACAAGAATGCCATTTGTTGTGTCCGGATCATCTCCGGCATCTTTTTTCACTGCACAGGTAACCTGATTTTCACTGATCTGAATGTCATGCAGTTCCAGGTCAAGGAGGATTCCCTTGGGAGTCATAAGCGGTACAGATGTTAACTTTTCTTTTCCCAGAAGCATCAGGCAGGCGCCCTTGCAAGCTGCTGCCGCGCAGGAACCTGTAGTATAGCCAAAACGCATTTTCTTCTGTCCGCGAATCACATAATAATCTTCCAATCCTGTCTTATGTTCCATGTTTCTTGCCTCCAAAGCTATGAGGAACCCGCTATGCGGGTTTCCGGGATTGTGACGGCAATCTTCACGTCCGCCCCATCTGTTACGTAAATAAAAGAAGCCCTGTCCTGACAACAAAGCTTCTTTCCTATCAGTCTTATCCCGGTTGCCGCAGGAAATCCTGTTTCTGAAAAAGCAACCAGTATCTGACTGTACAGTAACGGACTTGTGCAGGAATTACACCTGGCTTCCTGATCATGCTTTTCCCTGTTTTTATCCGTTACATTATATAATTTTGCCATTTAAAAGTCAATAAAAGGGGATCGCTTTCCTTATCTTTTGCAGTTACCTTTTGCAGTTACCTTTTACACAACTTTATGTTCCATCCATTTTCCACTCTTAAACCGCAGACCAAACACGATCGCACGTACCGTCCAGTCTGTGAACATTCCGATCCAGACAGCCATCGGTCCCATGCCACATACCCGGATCAGATAAACGCACAGGCAAAAGCGGAAGGTCCACATAGTAATGCAGGAAGTAATCATGGAAAACTTCACATCTCCTGCCGCACGCATGCCGTAAGCCGGAATAAACGCAAACATCCATACGATTGGTTTCACAATGGTGATCCAGAACATCATATCAAGACACATTTCAGCGCTTTTAGCTTCCATTCCACCAATCATGGTAATCGGCCGTGCAAGGACATATACCACTGCACAGCAGGCGATGAGAAAGACTTCGGAAAAGATCATCAGTTTCTTCATATAATAAACTGCCTCGTCTTTTTTTCCGGCTCCAAGGCTCTGTCCCACTACTGTCATAAGTCCGATTCCAACACCAATTACAGCTGTTCCATTTAACATCTCCAGCATATTGGTCATAGCCTGGGCTGCAATTGCAGTGGTTCCAAGCGTAGAGACTGTAGACTGGATTGCCAGCTTTCCAAGCTGGAACATGCTGTTCTCTATACCAGAAGGAATACCAAGAGCAAGAATCCTGCCAATCATTTTTCCATCCGGACGGATTTTCAGATAATCACGTACCACAATTGGCTGCCTGTCTTTTCTAAGCTGATAAAGCACTACCACTGCACAAAAAATTCTGGATACCAGTGTAGAAATGGCGGCTCCGGCAACTCCCATATGAAATACCCAGATCAGGATTCCATTTCCCACAATATTCATCACATTGGAAATAATGGAGATTACCATCGGTCCTCTGGTGTTTTCCTGTGCACGGAAAATGGATGCTCCGGCATCATAAAGCGCAATAAAAGGATAGGACAGCACAGTATAAAAGAAATATACCATGGAATTCTTCATAACATCCGCGTCTACTTTTCCGAAAATAAAGCTAAGAAGCGGTGCACGGAAAGCAAGTCCAAGCACAACGATGAAGACAGAAATGGCTGTTATAATAAAAAGTGCCTGCCTGGCTGATTTGTTTGCCATCTCGTGATTCTTCTGGCCAAGATACTGGGTACAGATAATGGTACCTCCTGCTGCCAGTGCAGAAAAGGCCTGAATGATCAATACATTGATGGAGTCCACAAGAGAAACGGCGGAAATGGCCGCAGAACCTACATTGCTGACCATCATAGTATCTACCGTACCCATCAAGGCATTTAATAGCTGTTCCATAATAATAGGAACAAGAAGCGCCCGGAGCATTTTGTTTGTAAAAAGATGTTGCTGTTGTTTCATATGTTTTCTCTTTTTCCTTAAATATATAAATAGTTCCTGTCGCATGGATGTATATCTCATAAAACTGCTTCAGATACTTCCATGCAAATATTTTCTGTGCTATTATACACCTTGAGCGAAAAAAATACAGTATTTAATTACGCACAATCCTTATGTTTCAACATAATTTTAATACAATTTCAGGAGGAACACCTTGGACAGAATTCTTACATACACGATACAGCCAGAGCAGGAAGGAATGCAGCTTCTTGATTTTCTCAGGAACAAGGGCTTTTCCCGGGGAATTTTATCTTCCATGAAGGCAGATAAAAATGCGATTCAGCTAAATGGGGAGCGGGGATTTGGGAAATCAGTTCTTCAGGTCGGAGATTCTCTTCACATACATATTCCGGAAGCGGACAACACTGAGAATATCCTGCCTGTGAGAATGGACCTTTCTATTCTATATGAAGATGAAGATATTTTAGTCATAAATAAGGCGGCAGACATGCCTGTGCACCCTTCCATTGGAAATTATGATAATACACTGGCGAATGGAGTTGCCTGGTATTTTAAAGAAAAAGGACAGCATTTCGTCTACCGCTGCATCAACCGTCTGGACAGAGACACCACAGGAGCCCTGATCCTGGCGAAAAATCCTTATAGTGCAGCAGTTCTCTCTGCCCAGATGAAACAGCGTCAGATCCGGCGTACCTATCTGGCAATTGTACAGGGAATCGCACCAGAGCAAGGAACTATTGATGCGCCTATCGGGCGCGCAGCAGATTCCACCATCGAAAGACAGGTGGATTTCGCAAATGGGGAAAGTGCGGTCACACATTATGAGCGATTAGACACCTATCATTCCTACTCTCTCATCGAGCTCCATCTGGAAACCGGACGCACTCATCAGATCCGTGTGCATATGAAGTACATTGGACATCCGCTGCCAGGAGACTTTCTCTACAATCCAGATTACAGAATTATAAAAAGACAGCCCCTGCACTCCTTTCAGCTGGAATTTGCTCACCCTGTTACAGGAGAAAACATGTGTATGACTGCCCCTGTCCCAGAAGATTTTGCAGATGCCTTTCATCGTTCCTAACGGCAACCGAATTCGGGCAAAACAGGTCAGAACCTCATAACCGTGAAGTTCTGACCTGTCTCATTTTTCATTCTCAGAAAGCTTATAATTCTTTTCTGTTCTTCTCATATATAATGAGCAAACCTTTTAACAAAAGATCCTCATCCAGCAAAATCTTCCGCTTGCAATGTGGGATAATCTTACGGGCAAGACCACCAGTTGCAACAACTGTAATTTTCTGACCAAGCTCTTCTTCAATTCTGTCAACAATTCCGTCAAGGGCTGCTGCATTGCTGTAAATCACACCGCTTTTCATGCATTCAATGGTATTTTTTCCAATGATGCGCTTCGGTGCTTCAATACTGATTCCGCTAAGCTGAGAAGCACGGGCAGTAAGGGCATCCAGGGACACTCCCATTCCGGGAAAAATCATGCCTCCCACATAATGCTTCTTCTCATCTACTACGCTTACCGTACTTGCAGTTCCCATATCAATAATTGCCAGTGGAAGAGAATATTCATGAATTCCTGCAACTGCATTTGCTACAAGATCTGCTCCAAGCTGTCCGGGATTATCCATCAGGATATTCAGTCCTGTTTTTACACCTGGTCCCAATACCATAGGTTCTTTTTTCAGAACCTTTTCAGCTGCAAGCTTCACGGCATTGGTAATCTGCGGTACTACAGAGGAAATAATGCAGCCTTCAATATCAATCCGCTTAATATGATATAAATCCAAAACTGTCTTCAGGTCAACTGCGTATTCCAGTTCTGTTTTTGTACGGACAGTGGAAAGTCTCTCAATGAAATAGGTTTGCTTTGAATCAATGCAGCCAACCACAATATTTGTGTTTCCAATATCAATTGCTAAAATCATTTTTTCCTCCATGATTTCTCTATCATCAGCCAGACTGCTTTCAGCCGCAATCAGCGGCCATTTTTGCAAACAGTCTGTCTGTTTTCAATTTTCTTAAACTTCTGCTGTTTTTACCACTTTCTCAGATTTCTTCTCTGTTTCCGGAAGAAGCCTTGCCTTGTAAAGGGCTGCACCTACAGCGCCTGTGATAACGGTAGCGGAAAGCATTTCACATACTGCGTTGATTCCTACAAATGTACAGATGAACAGAATCACGTTTTTTCCACCCATAAGTCCCTGTACATACTCGGTATTTCCAAAAAGGCAAACCAATAACCCCATAAAAAACAGAGTATTTAAAAATGCGGAAAGAAATCCTGTTACAGCACAGGAAAGATAAATATTTTTTGATTTCCTGCGGACTCCCCGGAAAATATATCCAAGAAGAAGTCCGTCAACCAGTCTTGGAATAAATCTCTGAACAAACGCCAGGAATGGATTGATTCCGAATAAGGTAACACCCATAAGGCTGGTACCTCCAATGCCGATACACTGACCAAAGCTGGTAAGTCCGAATACGGCTCCCGCGATGGCTCCGCCTACAGGTCCCATTGTAATTGCGCTGACGGCAACCGGAATAATATTAAAGGTGATTGCAAGAGGCCCGATATTCAGGTATCCAAGAGGTGTGTAAGCCATAAGAAGCAGAATTGCGATCATAAGGCCCAGTAAGGTGATTTGAGATGTTGTAAATTTTTTGTTCATATTGTCCTCCTTGTTATCGTTCCCTATATTAGAGCCTGTTCAGACCCAGGGATACAATACGGTATGGAACAGCGGGCATGTTTTTTTGGTATTTACCCGCCACTCTGAAAAATGTGTTATCCTCTGTCCAGATTTACAAAATACAATCTGCGAATATAACACCAGTGCCACTGCCTGCGGCTTCGCAAAAGATTTATAAATGCTATCAAAATGACAGCCTGTAAATAACTATCTGCGAACTCTCTCAAGCAGTATTTTATCCAGGATCTTACCGGCTGCATCCTCCTTGCTCATTAGCGGGAGTGATACTTCCTCATCCTGTGTAATCAGAGTCAGAACATTGGTGTCCCCCTGGAATCCGGCACCTGCCATTTTTACATTGTTGGCAGCTACCATATCCAGATTTTTCCTGGTAAGTTTGACTCTGGAATTACCGATCATATTCTCTGTTTCCATGGAAAAGCCACAGAGAAACTGTCCATCCGGTTTGTGCTCTCCAAGATATTTCAGAATGTCATCTGTTCTCTCAAGGGCAATGGACATGTCATCGTCTTTCTTTTTGATTTTCTCATCGCTCACACTGGCCGGACGATAGTCTGCCACTGCTGCTGCTTTAATGATAATATCCTGTTCCTGACTGACAGAGGTTACAGCTTCATACATATCTCTGGCTGTTACCACCGGAACCACTCTTACAAATGGCGGCGGTGTAAGTGCAGTACGTCCACTCACCAGTGTGACATCTGCTCCGCGCAGCATAGCCATTTTTGCAATGGCATAGCCCATCTTGCCGGAAGAATGGTTGGTAATATAACGGACAGGATCAATTGCTTCCTGGGTAGGACCGGCGGTAACCAGCACCTTCAGCCCTTTCATATCCTTCTCACAGGCACACTCTCTCAAAATATAGTTTAAAAGAGTCTCCGGCTCCGGCATTTTTCCTGCTCCGGTATCGCCACATGCAAGATAGCCCACAGCAGGATCGATCACTTCGTATCCATAATGCTCCAGGATTTTTAGATTATCCTGAACAATGGGGTTCTCAAACATATTGGTGTTCATCGCCGGAGAAATAAATTTCTTGCATCTGCATGCCATAATGGTGGTTGTAAGCATGTCGTCTGCAATTCCATGAGCCAGCTTGCCTATCACATTGGCACTTGCCGGTGCGATCATCACAACGTCAGCCTTTTTCGCAATGGACACATGCTCTACCTGGAACTGAAAATTCCGGTCAAAGGTATCCACAAGGCATTTATTCCCGGTAAGTGTCTCAAAAGTAATGGGATTAATAAAATTAGTGGCATTTCTGGTCATTAGCACATGAACGTCTGCCTGCTGCTTCTTCAACGCACTTGCAAGATATGCGATCTTATATGCTGCAATACTTCCAGTAACTCCCAGAAGAACTGTCTTTCCCTCTAACATTATCTTCCCTCATCTCTCTTTGAAATCTTTTGGACAAAATTCATCTGTTATTTTATACCTTTTGTCCGTACCGCTTATTATAATGCAAAGAGACGTATGAATGCAATGTATTTTTTATATGTTCAGCTTTTCATACATAATTTACCTTTATATGCATCTTTTCTTTGTTTTATTATCTGTTATAATAGCCTTGGACTTTTAACAGCCATTCCAGAGCATGTAAAAAAATCCTTCCCGTAACGTGCACACCCCACTTTGCGGGAAATTTTGCCATCTGTTTTCGTCTTTGATAATAAGGATACTACAAAAGAAAGGAACCATTATGAACTACCAGATCACACAGTGGTGCGCCCACTTTATCTCAGAGCATGTAAAAGAGGGAGAGCTTTGCATTGATGCCACCATGGGTAACGGAAATGACACTCTGCTTCTTTCCCGTCTTTGTGGGGAAAAAGGGCATGTACTCGCTTTCGATATTCAGGAAATGGCACTTGCCAATACAAGAGAGCGGCTTGAAAAAGAAAATGCCCCTCACAATTATGAACTGTTTCTGGATTCCCACGTAAATATGGGAAAATACGCAGAGCCTGTGAGTGTAAGCTGCATTGTATTCAATTTCGGCTATCTGCCGAAGGGCGATCATACTCTTGCCACAAGGGCAGAATCCAGTATTCAGGCACTTACCGTATCCCTGTCCCTTTTGAAAAAGGGCGGGATCCTGATGCTGTGTATCTACAGCGGCGGAGATTCCGGGTTTGAGGAACGGGATGCACTGCTGAAATGGCTGAAGGTGCTGGATTCCAGGAAATTTCTGGTTATTAAAACAGAATATTACAACCGGCCTAATCATCCGCCTATGCCCGTACTTGTAGTCAAACTGTAACTTGTATACAAAAAGCAACAACTTTTTCCCATGTATTTACTCAAAAAACACCCCTTAGACAGACTACAATTATTTGTGTCTGCCAAAGGGGTGTTTTATCTTCGGTATTCTCAAACTGTACTTTATCAATCTATAATGGTAACGCTTGTCATCACCGGCTGCTCATCTGCTGAAATAGTTCCATTGTTATCTGTAGGCTTTGCATCCTTGCAGATCTGGTCAACAATGTCCATGCCTTCTGTCACATGTCCGAAAGCGGCATACTGTCCATCCAGATAGGTACTGTCAGACTGCACGATAAAGAACTGGGAGCTTGCACTGTCCGGGTCTGAGGATCTTGCCATGGAGATCACACCTCTCTCATGGGAAATATCGTTCTTTACGCCATTCTCAGAAAACTCGCCCTTAATAGTCTCATCAGAGCCTCCTCTTCCGGTTCCTTCCGGATCTCCGCCCTGGATCATAAATCCATCAATAATACGGTGGAAAGTAAGTCCATCATAGAAATGCTCCTGTGCCAGTTTCACAAAGTTGGTTACACTGATAGGTGCTGTGTCCGCATCCAGTTCCACCTTAATGGTACCGTAGTCCTTCACCTCAATCTCTGCATGATGAAGACCGGTAAGAGGCTCTGAAGTATCCAGAACAGTGCTGGTATCGTCTGCTGTCTCATCTGTACCTTCTCCATCCCCGGAACCGTCTGTAAAGCCGGAAACTTCTTCCTCCGTTCCTTCTGACTGATCAGCACTATCATCTGTACTTTCCTCTTTTGTTTCTTCTGTGTCTTTATTTTCTTCTGTGTTCTCTTTAGTATCTGCTGCTTCTGTGCTCTTGCTTTCCTCTTTCGTATTATCTGAACCACAGCCTGCCAGCATTCCTGCGGAAAGAGCTGCCACCATCAGCATTGCCAGAATTTTTCTTTTTTTCATGATTTTATGCCTCCAATTCTTGATGCCATCTTTTTCTATTATAACGAAAATCACGTAAAAAACAATTGTTTTCACAGATTGTTCAATTTCTTTTTCTTTGTCTTGCCACAGCTTGTATTGTCTGCTAAAATCAAGAAAGAATTTATGAGAAAGCGAGGTCTTTTTTATGGAAAAGATTACCAGTTTCACAATAGATCACATCAAACTTCAGCCAGGCGTTTACGTTTCCCGCAAGGATCCGGTTGGAAATAGTGTGATCACCACTTTTGACATTCGTATGACTTCCCCAAATGAGGAGCCTGTTATGAACACAGCAGAGCTTCACACCATTGAGCATCTTGCTGCTACTTTTCTTCGCAACCACAAGGAATTCGGACCGAAGATGATCTACTGGGGACCAATGGGCTGCCGTACCGGCAATTATCTGCTGCTGAACGGAGATTATGAATCTAAGGATATTGTTCCGCTTATGGTTGAAACCTTTGAGTTTATCCGTGATTTCCAGGGCGAGGTTCCTGGTGCTTCCCCGAAAGACTGTGGAAATTATCTGGATATGAACCTTGGAATGGCGAAATATCTGGCTAAAAAGTTCCTGGATGAAGTGCTGTATGATATCAAACCAGACAGACTGGTTTATCCGGAATAATTTGATTTGATATATTCAGAAATCTCCCTCTTGCCATTTCATGGCAGGAGGGAATTTCTTTAGTACTCAAAAAACGCTATGCAAACGATAATATCATCCATTTACATAGCGTCTTTCATCTCATCATTTCATCTCTTAAATTTCTAGCCTGTCAGCCTGCAACAGCCTCATCAGCTGCAGCATCTGCACTTCCTTCTGTAGCTGCCTGATCAGCAGTTCCATCTGCGGCTGCACCGTCAGCTGCCACTGCACTTACATAATCACCGGATACATAAGCAGTCTGTCCCTCATAGGAAACCTCAATCCAGCCATTGTCGCATACACCTGTACTTGTAAGCTGTGTACCGCTTGTTACACCTGCGATCCAGGCAGCATCTGCACTTGCATCTGCACGAAGGTTAATATCTGCATTCGCAACATATGTACCATCCTGCTTGGTTACATTCACACCGCTTGCAGTCTGCTCTACAACTGGTTCTGGAGTAGGAGTAACTTCTGGTGTAGGAGTTGCCTCAGGGGTTGGTGTTGGAATAGGGGTCGGGGTTGCCTGTATAACTGTAACGCTTGCTCCTGCACCTTCCTCAAATCCACATCCAGGGATGCAAAGTGCTGCGCCCAGAAGCAAAACGGCTAATGCTGCTTTTTTCATAATATAGTTCCTCCTTTACAAAGCAATGGTGCTTTGAATTGATTCATCTTCTTTTCATATAATATTACAAAAACAGACTCATTTCGCGAATCGTTACAATTAATATACAGTATTATTACAAATTATGCAACCCCTAAGTGTATCTTTGCAATAAAGCATATCCTTCAGATTCCCAGAACAGCAGATATCTTAATCTCCTTTTCCGTTTCACTGAGATCAAAGTCGCCGCCATCTTCCACAGTCATGTGTACCTCATACAGTACATCTTCGGATAATGTATCCGGTATTTCACCATCTTCTGTCTGGATATGCCATTTCTCTGCCGGAACTTCTTTCAAGGTACCATCTGTGCCATATGCATACAGCTTCAGAGAACCTGTTTCCCCAGAGATTCCTTTCATACGTATTGCAACGGTTGTATTCGGATGCACATTCTCAATTGTGATCGTATTCAGCCATCCTTCCACATCTCCCAGGCCACCATCTGCCGCAAATTTCTCCTGGCTTAACACATTGCGCATTGCCTGATCCAGATCAACCTTACGATAAGGCATTTCCGGCAGATAAACGAATCTGTCCTGAAGTCTCAGAAGTTCCAGATAACCGGTAGGACAATAAAGTGAATTTCCGCTGTTTCCGGCATACATTCCGATAGCCATGTTGTTGTACATAGGCTTGCTGGCAACATCCATGGAAAAAACAGTTTCACCGGTCTCAAAATCAAGTATAATATACTGCCACATACCGGTTTCCAAATTCTGTACATATCCGTAGATATATCCGGTTGCCGTAGATAATTTCATCATGGAAGTATCTGACAGATCACTTCTGCACCAGATACTCTTCATTTCGTATCCATCCTCAGTCTTAATCGTATCTACGCGTTCCACACCCGGCGTGATCATTTTATTTCCCTGTTTCAACCAATTTTCATCATAAATATTTGTATAACTCTGAATGGAGGAATCACTGTCCTCTTTTCCCAGGTTGGCACTTCCTGCACCAAACCAGTTACATACGATGGTACTTACGGTTCCTGCACCGTTATCATACACGATCGCAGAATTTTCAACAGATACCTGACTGCCCTCCGGAAGTTCATCGATTACAGGGAGACTTGCAACAACTTCTCCTGTTTTCATATCCAGGGCAAGAAGATTTACGGTCTCCTGATTATCAGTAAACATCACCAGATCTTTTGTAAGGGATGGAGAGCATCCGCTGCCCCAGGCAAGACCTCCGCCAGTTGTTTCATCCCCTTCTTTGCTTTCTTTCGCACCAGCACTCTCGTAAGGAGTTTCCCAGATTTTCTTCACCCCATTGTCTGCCTGAAGCAGATAACAGTTCTGATTCGTCAGGATCACTGCTCCATCCTTGGATGCTGCAATTCCGTTCTCTGCACCCTCTCCCGGAGCCAGCTCATATACGAAGACTGCATCTGACAGATCAGTTTCCTCTCCATTTAAAATGGCATCAATAGCTGTACGGGAAATATAGCCCATAGCACCCTGCTGTTTCCTGTCAGGGTAAATACGGAATCCTCCGGTTGCAAACCAGAGATTTCCTTCATAGTCAAACACTACAGCAAGAAGATTTTGATCCAGTGTTTTTCCAAGTGCTGCCTCTGCTGCTGCTTTAATATCAATATCCAGCACTTTCTCAAATTCCGGAAGTACGTTTCCGTCTTCATCTGTTGCTTTCAGCATCAGCACATGGTTATTATTGGTCGGACACACCAGACGGTTACTCTCATCTACAAAGGAATAGGAACTCTGGATCAGATATTCTCCATTGTCATGCTGTTTTGGAGAAAAATATCCCAGTGTCTGTGTTTCCTCTGCATTGATATCACGAATTGCCAGTCCACCAAGCAACGGAACCACTGCATGTCCATAGGAATCGAAAAAGATAGCCGGAGACGCATTTGCATTGGTTTTTTCATAAGAAACATTGATTTCTGAATAAATGCCTACCGGTAATACTTCGTCTGTGGAATCTGTATTGTAGCAATCATGATGAATATTGGAATCACTTGCTGCCATATAAGGATTCTCGTCAATAACCTTCTGTGTAAGTGTCTTTATGGGCAGTTCTGATGTCTGAGCTGTATTTTCCTCCGTCTGTGTTTCTTCTGCACGTACCATATTTATTGATGGTTCAGATGTTGCTGCAGCCATAAAAGTGATCATTGCAAGAATTAAAGCTCTTTTCTTCATATTGTTTTCCTCCTGAGTGTTTTTATCATATTACCTTACTGCGTTCAAACCAAATGGAAAGTCCTTCTTTTATTTTTTGCTCTTCCATAGGTTTCATAAAAAAATATTCTATCCGCATCCTGAACGCATGAAGCGAAAAATCAAGATCACTGCACCAGATGATCCCACATTTGGGATACAGGGAACGAAGATGTTCTGCCGCATTCAGACCGGACACACCAGGTAATGCAAGAAACACCACTGCCGGTACTGTTTTTCGTGTCCACTCAAAAAATTGTTCCTGATCCTGATAGATTTCAATCAATGGAAAAATTTTCTTTTCTGTACAGTAATTCCTGATATATTCCGCACAGTTCTGTCCTTCCTGTTTCTGATCAGTCAATATAGCAATACAATACACGACATCCCTCCTTTTCCATCTGATGTCTCCCATTTGTTATTCTCATTATAAAAAAGTCGAAAATTATTTCAATAATTCTGTCACGAAACGACAGAAAATGACACGAATTGTAAATCTATGGTATTTAGATAATTTTAAGTTTGGGGAATTGTCTGTCGGAGCGGACAGGGATTAATTTCTTTTTTTAGCAGTGGCATCACATCTATATTTTATATACTCAAAGAAAACAGACTGATCCACATATCTTCTGTAGAAGCCAGCCTGTTTTCTTATTGTTTTACAATGTGATCTTGTACGTGTTACAGGAACATTTTCCCATTCCATAACTTATACCCGCTCAAATACCACCGTCACCTGCCCGCCGCAGATCATTCCAAGACTGTCCTGGCCGTCTGCTGTTAAGGCATAGTGTTTTACTTCTTTTTCTTTTACTTCTTTACAATGACTGATGGCTTCGTACTCTACTTTGCCGCCGCCAATGCTGCCTGTAATGTGTCCGGACGGTTCTACGAACATTTTGCTTCCTACTCCTCTTGGAGAAGAGCCGGATTTCTCTGCGATGGTGACCATGACACCATGACGACCTTCCAGAACTGCTGTCTCTACTTTTTCATCACAGTAGGCGGAATAATGCTGATTTTTTACCTTAATGATCTCTGCCATAATGCTCACTGCAATTTCCTCCGGAAGCTGCCCGCCAAGAGGAATTCCGATTGGTGCATGGACTTCGTCCAATTGCTCCAGAGTGTAACCTTCTTTTAGAAGATTTTCCCTGGTGATCCGCACTTTGTTTTTGCTGCCGATCATGCCAAGATATTCGTAGGGACGATGGAGAAGCCTGCGAAGGCAGTCTGCATCACCAATGTGGCCTCTGGTAAGGATTACATAATAAGTGTTATCGTAAGGCGTAATGTACTTATCCAGTTCTTTAAAATCACCGTAGACCAGCTGGTCTGCTTCTGGAAAACGCTCCTTTGTCACGAAATATTCTCTGTCATCCATGATCGTTACATGGAAACCAAGCATTTTTCCCAGATGAGCAGTAGGCTGGGATACGTGACCGCCGCCAAAGATCACAAGCCTTGGATTCTTGCGGTAATCTTCTACGAAAAGCCGGTGACCGTCTGCTTCTGTCACTTTTGTCTCTTTCGTCTCACTCAGAATATTCAGATAATTATCCCATATGGAAGCATCTTCCGTTTTCTCGGGGATCAGCTGTACACCTGATTTTTTTTCAGCAGCTTCACCACAGTTTTCTTCTCTAATAACCGTTTCTGGTTTCAAAATGCACTTCTTTCCCATATATAGTCCATCCAGAAAAATTCCAGTTTTTGCCCTGCCTTTTTCATCAAGAATCTGATAAATTTTATTATACATGATTTTTCACTCCATCCTGTCATATCAACTACCCATCCCTTCCTGCCATCATTACCAGGCATTCTTTAATCAATCCCTGTTATTGGCAAGAGGATGATGCAGCGGTTAAAATTTCATTGCACCTTTCATTCCTATATATTATAATACATCCGGAGGAATTTTCACAATGAAGAAAAAAAGAATTATGGCCAGTTTTCCCATTCGGATTCTGGCAGTCAGTATACCCGGCCTCCTTGCAGGCCTGTTTTTAAATGTCACAAGAACTATGGGACTGACCTCCGGGGCTTTGAATCTGGTGGTTACAGCCCGTTATGTGCTAAGTCAGATAATCACCTTTCTGGCACCGCTGATCATTATCGGTCTTGTGGCATCTTCCATTATTTCCGTAAAAAAAGCTCCCACACCAGCCACCGCGCCAGTTGTCCGGATCACTTATTTTTCCATGCTTGGAGCCGCAGCTTTCGCATCCGTTCTTGGATATCTGATCATTCCAAGACTTCCGGTATCCACAGACAGTTTATCTTTCCGCTTCCTGCCGGATACCTTGTTTGAGCTTCCCATTCCAGCACCGGTTTCTGCACTGAGTGCGTTAGTACTTGCTATTTTGCTTGCCCTTGGTGCCTGTTGGACCAATGCAGTGCGAACCAAAGAGCTTTTGCAGGAGTTTCGGGGAATTACCCTTTCCCTGATGTCCAGAATTCTTCTTCCACTGTTACCTGCTTATATCGGGCTTTCTCTTTGTACACTGGCTTATCAGGGATATTTCATCAAGTATCTGCCACTGTTGCTTCTGGCACTTATTATTATAATTCCGGCTTATATGGTCTGGGTGTTGGTTCTGTATCATATTGCAGGCTCTTATGCCGGAGAAAAGGCATGGGGAATTCTGAAAAATTATATACCGGTCTGTAAAATGGCTTTAAGAACCCATTCTTCCACAGCTGTGGAAAAATATTCACAGAAAGCAGCTGACAAATGTGTGCCGCTTGATTCCGAGCTTATCAAAGAGGCAATTCCTCTTTTTACCCAGATTCATCACTGTGGTTCTGTGCTTGCAGAGGTATTCTTCGCTATGATGATCTCCCGTATTCTGTACGGCTCTGTTCCTGCACCGGGAACTATGTTGATCTTCAGTATTTTGCTTGCCACCTGTTCCATTGGTACACCCGGGCTTCCATGGGGAACCGTAATGGTATCCCTGGGAACCCTGACCGGAATCCTGAAATTCGGAGATTCCGGTATGGCGCTGATGTTCGCTGTTTTTGCACTGAATGATGCTTTTGCAGCAGCATGTAATGCCACATGTGACGGAGCCGCTGCACTGTTTCTGACAGGATATGTAAAAAGACATGATTTTTCAAACAGGCTCTAGGCCAGCGGCTGTCTCAGCCCTCTCTTAATATAAGCTCCAAGTTTCTCCTGCACCAGTTTTCCTTCATCCACAGCAAGGTTTCCGCGAAGGAATACTTTATCAATATCTCCATGGACTTCAAAACCCTCATAGGGGTTGTTATCTGTATTATAGGCATGTGTTTTCGCAGAGATCACGTTCTCTTTTTCCGGATCAAATACTACAATGTCTGCGTCGCTGCCTTCGGCGATAGCTCCTTTGTTTGGATATACACCGTACAACTTAGCTGGATTTTCACACAGAAGCTGGCACATTTTCTCTACTGTAATTTTTCCGGTGCGCACGCCGTAAGTGTAGAGAAGAGTTCCCCTTGTCTGAACTCCCGGCAGGCCGCCTGGAATCTTGGTAAAATCCGCTTTTCCCATTGCTTTCTGGGCAAGGGTAAAGCTGCACTGGTCCGTAGCTACTGTCTGGATATCTCCATCCGCCAGAGCTTTCCACAGGCAGTCCTGATCCTCTTTCTTGCGGATTGGCGGAGCGCACACATATTTGGCACCTTCGAAATCAGGTTTGGAATAAACGCTGTCGTCCAGAAGAAGATACTGAGGACAGGTCTCTGCAAATACGGTCTGACCATTTTCCCGGGCACGGACGATTTCTTCGTATGCCTTGCGGTTGGTCAAATGTACCACCATGACCGGAGCTCCTGCTTCCTTCGCAATTACAAGAAGACGGTGTACTGCCTCGGCCTCCATAGTATCCGGACGTACAAGAGGATGATTCTCCGGACCCAGTTTTCCCTGTGCTTTCGCTTCCTGGATCAGTGCGTCGATCACGCCTGCATTTTCACAATGTACGCCTGCGAAACAGCCTTTTTCATTTAAGGCCTTTATGATCTTATAAAGATCCTCGTCGTCTACGATCATTGCCGGGTAAGTCATATATAGCTTGAAGCTGGTAATGCCCTCATTGATCATATCCTGAATTTCTTTCTTTGTCTCCTCATTCCATTCTACAATGGACATGTGAAAAGAATAGTCACAGGAGCATTTGCCATCAGCCTTTTTGTGCCACTTCTCAAGACCCTCTTTCAGGGTATGACCTCCTTTATCCTGTGAAGCAAAATCAATGACCAGAGTGGTTCCTCCAAGGATTGCCGCTCTTGTTCCTGTCTCGAAATCATCTGCTGTTACAGTACCAGCAACCTCCAGGTCAAAATGGGTATGTCCGTCAATAAATCCCGGGAAAAGAAGCTTGCCGGATACATCCACCACTTTGGCATCTGGCTGTGAAAGATCCTCTCCTACTTTTATGATCTTTTCGCCTTCCACCAACACATCCTGTTTCCTTGTGCCTGCACCTGATATTACGGTTCCGTTTTTCAAAAGATATTTCATACAACAGATCCTCCCTTCACATTTCTATGGTTATCTGCAATTTCCAAACCAGTCCTGTATTTATTTTTCTTCCACATTGACTTGCATTTATACAAAATAACCAATTTTATTTACCTTATATCTTATTTTAATGTAAATATACCACATGTAATTTCCATCTTCAACAAAATAAATACGAATTTTTTTAAGCCTTCAATAATTTTTTTGTAAAATTGTCTTTTTATTTTTTTTCTGACATGTTATTATAAAAGAAACAAGTCATTCGTTACTATCTGCAATATACGAATACAGGTTACTGTTCACTACGTTCACAGCAACCCGCTTCGCGATGCACAGAAATCATGCCTTGCATGATTTCGCGCCGACATTCTCGGGTTTTCTGTGAACTCTGTTCACAAAAAACACCTCGCGGAACGCTCCCAGTGAACAGTAATAAATACAGACAGGATGCCCGGATTCTATGCGGAGATTTCAGGCATCGACCCATGGCAGGATTTTCCTGCTCTTAATAAAAAAATCAAATCCAAAACAGGAGGGAACAAATATGGGAAGATTAACTGTCTTAGAGCAGATTGCGCAGGATATCGCAGCAGAATTCGGGAACGACTGCGAGGTCGTCATCCATGATCTGAAGACAAAAGAACCGGAACATTCCATTATCTATATAGTAAACGGACACGTAACCGGACGAAATGTAGGTGACGGTCCATCGGACGCAGTTTTCGACGGCATCCGCCAGAAAGGACGGGGAAGTGACTGTGCTCCAGCCGACCACAATGGTTACCTGATGAAAACAGCAGACGGCAAGATTTTGAAGTGCAGTACTTCATATATAAAGGACGATGACGGCAGCCTTCACTATGTATTCGGCATCAACTACGACATCACCAAGCTGACCCTGATCAACAGTGCCCTTGATGATCTGATCACCCCGAAGAACAAAGAAGAGAAGCCGAAGCAGATTACTCACAGTGTCAACGATCTTCTGGATCGTCTCATTGAAGAATCCGTGAAGCTTGTAGGCAAGCCGGTAGCTCTCATGAATAAAGAGGATAAGGTAACTGCGATCCAGTTTCTTAATGATTCCGGAGCTTTCCTTATTACAAAGTCCGGAGATAAAGTAGCGAATTATTTTGGAATCTCTAAATATACGCTTTATAGTTATATTGATGTAAATAAGTAATATTTTAGTTATTTCTTTTTATTTTATAACAAAAATAACATATTGGATACATGTTATAAAAAAGCCATATAATACCGTTTTGATATGCCCCTTGTCAAGTAGACAGGTGAGATATCTAAAGGTAAGCGACAAAAATACCTACATTTCATTTTGGAGTGTAGGTATT
>NZ_JAJCIA010000004.1 GCF_020554845.1 Blautia faecis
GGTAGCACCGGTTACACCTGTCGCCCCGGCAGGGCCGGTTGGACCTGTTGCTCCGGTAGCACCGGTTACACCTGTCGCCCCGGCAGGGCCGGTTGGACCTGTTGCTCCGTCGAGACCCATAGCACCTGGCATGCCAGGCTCTCCCTGCGGGCCCATAGGACCTGCTGGGCCTACTGCTCCCTGGCATCCTCTTGGTCCCATAGGACCAGTCACACCGGGACACCCTCTTGGACCAATAGGTCCCATAGGACCGGTTGCACCACGAGGCCCTGTGGCTCCCTGTCCCGGACAACTGCAATCGCAGCCACAGCGATTATTGTTTCCAAAACAGGATGTACAGGTAATATCACCGGAAGCTTCCTTTTCAGAAGAATTTTTCTGATTATGACGATCAAAAAACATACACATTCTCCCATAACAGCTTAGATATTCACTATCAATATATGAAATACTAACAATACAGGTGAATTTTCCCTCTCACTCCATACCCCAAACATCCCTGAAATACTTCTCATTTCCAATAACTGCCTGATGCAGAGGCTTCAATGCTCTTGCCTTTTTATGAAATTCAAACGCCTCCCTGTGCCTTCCCGCTTTATCCAGACATACACACATCTGTATCGCAGGTATAAAATCATGACTGTCTGCAATATAAAAACCGCCGTTTTTCTTTTTCCGTGGCGCAAGAAGAGCCTGCTGATACCAATATGCTGCCGTCACATACTCCCTTTTTTCCATAAACAATCTTCCTATCTCACAACAGATCTCCGCTCTCGGAACATCCATCGTAAAGCTGTAAAAAAGTATATCAAAAGCAGCTGCATTCTCTCCCATTGCCTGATAACAGCAGGAAAGAACCAGACAGCTGTTCAGTTTATCCTCTATCCAGCCATCTGGTTCTTCCAGAAATTTTTTTAAAATTAAAATTGCATACTCATATTGCTTATGATAAAAAAGCTCCCGCCCATAATAAAAGAAATGTCTCGGTTCCATTTTTTCACCGGAATCAATCATCTGCTCATATATATGCAGATTGCGAAAAGACTCTCCAGCCTTTATTTTCCGATGCTCAATCACCACATCCGAATATAAAATATTCCCCGCCGGAACAACCGTTTCGTGGACGCGCCCCTGCCATCTGAAATTCCGGGAAGTCTTCATAATACGCTCTCTATAATAAGAAAAAGTAACATGATCCCATTCATCAAATCCCACTGCATAATCCATCATAACCACATCCGTGTCTGAATCCATGCTCTCTTTCAGCCTGAGCAGCTTCTCCTGATTTTCCGGCGTAATGACGTCATCTGCATCCAGCCACATCCAATAATCCGTATCTGCTTTTTCCGTAATAAAATTGCGGGCAGCTGAGAAATCATCATTCCACAAAAAATCATAAACCTCATCGGTAAACTCCCTGGCAATCTCCTTCGTTTTATCCACCGATCCGGTATCGCAAATATAGATTTTGTCCACAAGCTTGCTCATCGGCGTGAGGATTCTGCGAAGTACCGCCTCCTCATTTTTTACGATCATACACAGGCCAATTGATATCATGCCAAATATCCTTTTTTCAATAGCCTATGCCGGACAAATTACTTTTATTCCCATTTGCTGCTTCCGGATATCCGCATTTTTTCCAGCAATAACGCTTTCCTTACGGATTACCTGTCATTTGTGTCAGTGACAACGTCTCCAAAATCTGGGAAAATAAAAATACAAAACATTCCACATAGAAAAGAGGTGCTAAATATGAGAAAAAAATTATGGAAAATACTACCTCTTGTGACCGGACTTGTGCTTCTGACTGCCAGTAGCGCTCTCACCGTTCACGGAGAAAGTGACAACACCATTGACGTAACCCTGTTCAAACTTAACCTTCCAGATGACTGGAGCTATGATCCGAATGATATCAGCGATTATGAATACACCTGCTCCGTCAGCGTATTTGAAGGTGATGACAAGGACAGTTCACAAAATGATTTCACCATTAAAGCAAATGAAGAATCAAGCTACTCTTTCCGCAAATATCTGCAGACCTCCGATATCGATCTTCATGACTATGCAGACGGCACTATTGAAAAAACAACCATTGGTGATGTGGATTATATACGAACCACAGACAATTTTGACAGAATTTACTACATTTATCGTCACGAGCCATCCGGTGTGACCTACAAAGTTATCATTTCCGGAGAAGAAAATGATTCTGTCAGAAATGTTTTTAACAATCTGGAACTGAAATTAGAGGACACTGGCAATGTGGAATCACCTTACCCCTGGGATGGAACTCCATTCACACCGGCTCCGCAGAGTATAGCTGTTGGAGATTATACCGTCACTCCGGAGTATATTCCATTTAGTGTTTCCCAGAACGGATTTGAGATCATGCGTCACCAGTTTGCAATATCTGGAGACCGGATGTATCATCAGCTGAATAATACTCTGGAAACTTACGAATATACTGGAAGCACCCTGAATCTTCTTTCTTCTGATACAATGGACGAGCAGGGAATGGATCTTTTTACAGACACGGACGGAAAACTTTATATTTCCCGTAACGGTGGAAAAGGAATTGTTATGAAAGACGGGCAGACCATATTGGAGACCGGCACAAGTGGTTACCTGTCTGTACACCCATCCGGTGCCTGGGGCATTACCAGCTACCTTGGCTATGATACGGAAAAAGTAACCTTCCAGGACGGCAGCGTGCTTACAGAGCCCTGGATCTTAACCTCCATGAATGATGACGAGGCACGAACCGGTATTTTTAAATTTGTCAGCCTGGTTGAGATCAGCAATGATCATATTATGGTATACGGACGTCTTGCAGGAGATGACACCCCATCGAAAATAGCAGTTTATGATCTGGATGGCAACCAGCAGCTGCTTCTTGGCGGTGACCAGCACGAGGATCCTGCTTATTTCGGAAGTCTCACGGGAATAGCTGAGACAGCGAATGGCTATATTGCAGCAGATGGAAATATGCGAGAATTCTACTTCTGGTCAAAGGACGGAACTCTCCTCGCCGAAGTAGACTGCTACGATATGTTTGGAACCAGATACCCCTGGATTGAAGATATGAAAGTTGCAGAGGATGGTTCTGTGATGGTTCTTATGACACAGGACCGTGACGACGACTCTGCAAGCGAATTAATGGTATTCCGACTTACAGGTTTCTGATACATTCCCCTCACGAAAGGGCAGGTTGTGGAGAACATCCACACCTGCCCTTTTAAGTTATTTTCATTCGGCACTGTTCTGGCAAAATCAATCTTTTTCGTACTTCTCAATCAGGCACTGGTGTTCCTTACTTTTTTTATCATAATTGATTCCAACAAGAAGAATATCGCCTGTGTAATTCAGTATCGAAGAAGGATACTTTTTAGTCTTAATTTGTGTTAATGCAGTCTGCGCATTCTGGTTCCACTTCAATTCCACAAGCAATGCCGGATAATCATTTTTGTACTCTGGCTTTGGGATAAATACAAAGTCAGCAAATCCTCGTCCTGTAGGAAATTCACGGATTGGCTTAAAATAGTATTGCATTGCGCTTAAGTAGGCAATTGTAAGCACACTGCTCAAGGAATTCTCATTATTATACTGAATTACTGACACATGCTCGTTATGGATTTTTTCAATCTCTTCTGCAACCGCCTCACCATCCATATCCAATGTAGCATCCAGCAGATTTTCCGAATTCAGCTGCAATATCAGCATTTCATTCCACTTTTTACTCTCAACAGCAGTCGTCAGCTCCTGTCGTATCTCCTCATTTGGTACAAAAGCAGTCTTCCTGATCTCATTATAACCAAGGTATCCTAAATGGATCATATAAGTCAATACATCATCTTTACTTTTAATATCTTCCGTATCATTTTGAAAAGCTGCCACATTCACCTTGACTTCGGCTCCGGAAAGCATCTCAATAACAGCTGTTTTCAGCCCATCATAGTTCATGTTAATCAAAGGCACAATCACATCATAGGATGCTGTTTCTGACCAGTAACTTCTGAATTCCCCCCTTAGCATTACGCTGACAACGGCTCTGGGATTATAAACCTGGTAATCCTTCAGAAGATAGCCATCGTACCATCGCTTCACTTCATCAAAGTCCTGCTGATATTTTTCTGACAGCTTTTTCACTTCAGCTTCTGTAAAACCAATATACGGAGCCAGATTACTTGCGCTCAGCATTGTAAACTCATCAAAATTATTTAATGCCGACTGAGTTTTTTCCTTTTTAATTGGAAGAATACCAGTAAGATATGCAAGTTGAATATATTTTGTTGGTTCTGTTCCTTTGAACATTGCCCTGAGAAAATTAATATACTCTTCCTGTACCCTTTTATTAACGTCCTTGTCACGAATAAGGACATCCCATTCATCAATGATGACAATAAATTTTTTTCCAGTTGCACCATTAATACGAGACAACACTTCTGGCAAAGATTCCGTCTTCTCTTTCAATACACCTGGATAGTATTCCGCAAGCTCCGCAATCGTCTTTTCCGAAATATAAGAAACCACCCTTTCAGGTCCACCAGCTGGCTCTATACACCATTGGATATCAAGATGTATTACATCATATTGGTTCAAGTGCTTCTTAAAATCTGCACTTTTACCAATTTCCAATCCGGCGAACATTTCTTCTGAATTACAGCCTCTGCTGTAATAAGCTGTAAGCATATTCGCTGTAATAGATTTTCCAAACCTTCTCGGACGGCTATTGCAAATATAGGCCTGCAATGTATTCAAAACTTTATTCGTATACTTAATAAGTCCGCTTTTATCAACATATATCTCGGAATTCAATGCTACCTGAAAAGCCAAATTATCTGGATTCACTAATATTCCCATCACACACACTCCCTATATAAAAAGCTTCCACAGTATCACTATTTTCTACCAATAATGATATCATGAAAACTTTTGGTGCTCAATAATTTTATTGGGATGTTTTCTGAAAGCTCACAGAGAGTTACTGTTTGATTCTACTTTGATACACACCACTGTTTATATTCTTCCAGTCTTTGTATATATCCTGAAAATTCTGGAACCGTAAAATCAAGTTCTTTATATCTTACAGGATATATAATTCCCTTGCTAATTAACTGTGCTCTTGTTGTTGAAATAGATCCAACTGTTTTATTAAGATTGTGTGCAACATTTGATATCGTACATGGTAATTCACCACATTCTACCATTGCAAAAATAAATTTTTTATCACTTTCTGCACATCTTTCATATCTTGATTTAAAGAATCCTTCGTCCAGAGATGATAAAAATTCATCTATACAATTTTCTACATCAGACAATTCTATGACATCTTTATTTGTTTTATCGTACACAATTTTGCATAACTGTTGAATAAAAAAAGGATACCCTTTTGTAATTTCTACTATTTTGTTTGTGGCTTCATGTGCATATATTATATTGAATTTTTTTGCTGGCTCTTCAATTGCTTTTTCTGATTGCTCATCCGTCAATGAATCGATTTTTTTATACATAAACAATCTTTCGGAATAAGATTTTTCATCAGAAAGCATTTTATATATTTTAGGCAATCCTGCACCTATAATCATAATTGGATAACCTAACTGATTTGCTCTATGCAATGCAGCGATCAAAGATCCTAGCTGGTTTTGCTTCATATACTGAATTTCATCTATAAAGAAACAAATTGGCGTTTCCGTTTTTTGTGCGGTTTCTCCGATTGTTGAAAATACTTCAGTAAGTGTTTGCGTTAAATTATTTGACACATACAATTCCCTATCCTGCATTGATAAAGAAAATGAATTATCTTCTGGGTTAAAAGAAACAACTAAGGACTTTATTGCCTCTAATGGCTTCTGTATTAAATGTTTAAATTTTTCTTTTGCACTTACTGTTCTTAAAAATGCCTGAGAACATTCAGCAATCTGTGAAATAAAGTCATTTCTCTCCTCAATTTCAATATGCTTACAAAAAATACCTTTTTCTTCTGCAATACTTTGCAGCTTATTTATTAAAACAGTTTTTCCAACGCCGCGCAAACCACTAAAAATAATTGATTGAGTAGGTATATCCATAGTTAACGCATCAAACATTTGACTTACGTTCTGAATGTCTTCATCTCGTCCAGCAATATATACTGGCATTAAACCAGCACCTGGTCTATATGGATTTACTTTAAACATACAATCACCTCCGCTTATAAACTTATATTACCGCAATATATAACAATAAACAATACAGTTCCGTGATATTTTTCCTATAAGTACCTATAACTTTTTATACCACAATTTCCCTTACAGCAAGCGTAAGTTCCTGCCGAATTTCTTCATTAGGAACAAATGCAGACCTTCGATTCTGATCGTACCCCAGATAGCCAAGATGGATCATATACGTAAGAACCTCATCGCGGTTCTGTATATTTACCGTATCATTTTTAAAAGTTGCCGTATTCACTTTCACTTCATCGCCTGATAACATTTCGATAACAGCAGACTTCAAGCCATCAAAACCCATATTGATCAACGGCACGATTGTCTCGTAAGGAGCAGTCTCTGACCAGTAGCTCTTAAATTCGCCATTTAGCATAACTCCCACAACCGCCCGTGGATTATATATTTGCTGCCCATTTAGGAGATAACCATCATACCACCTTTTGACCTTTTCGTAATTCTGATGATATTTTTTTGCAAGCATCTTCACTTCACTTTCTGTGAAACCGACATAAGGCGCCATATTGCCTGCACTAAGCATAGTAAACTCATCAAAATTATTTAGTGCTGACTGGGTTTTCATTTTTTTGATTGGAAGGATACCTGTCAGATATGCGAGAGCAATATATTTAGTTGGCTCAGTACCTTTAAACAGTCCCCTCAGGAAATTAATATAATTTTCCTGTATAGCCTGATTCTGCGCTTCATCTCGAATCAAAACATCCCATTCATCAATAATAATGACAAATTTCTGTCCTGTTTGATTTTTAACTCTTGAAAGCGCATCAGACAAAGAACCGTCTTGGAGAACCAAACACTCTGGATAAATTTCGCGCAACTCGTCCAGTACGCTTTTTGTAATAAACTGTACCACTTTGTTCTTATCTTCACAATTTGCCAGAAACCACTGAACATCAATGTGAATTACATCATATTTGTTAAGATACTTTTTGAAATCCTGTGTTTTTCCAATTGAAAGGTCGGAAAACATCTTCTCAGAATCTGCACCTTTGCTGTAATATGCTGCAAGCATATTCGCCGCATAGGATTTCCCAAATCTCCTGGGGCGGCTGTTGCAAATATACGCATCTGTAGTCTCCAGAACGCGATTCATATATTCGATCATACCAGTTTTATCCACATAAATTCTGGAATTCAAAGCAGCCTGAAAAGCACTGTTGTCCGGATTCACAAATCTTCCCATCTATCACACACTCCCTATACAAAAAAGCTTCCACAGTATCACTATTTTCTACCAATAATGATATCATGAAAACTTTTTGGTCTCAATAATTTTATGCGTGTTTATGAATTCTTACATTGGTATTATTCGCACAAGCTGTGGTGCAAGCTTTACCTATATTTATCCCATCTTTTGAACCAGTTTTTCAAATTCCGTTTCATCCTCTATAAACGTATATGGAGCATACTCCCCATATCACATCACTGTACTCCCTTCAAGATTTTGCTGATTTGTTCCGCACGGTATTTCCATGCCAAACCCTGGTCTATGGATGAGGGTCTCTTACAAGGGTCTAAAACTCTTGTATCTAAATTCTGCCAAATATCAAATCCATTTCCAATCAATATCAAAGTATCAACTGGTGTTCTTTGTTCTGCCGGCACATATTTTGATTCAAATAAATTTTTATCAAATAACATTCTACTATTTTTCCTCAGCCCAAAAATTTGTTTAAGAGAGCTTTTTTCGAAAGTTCACAATGTGGTTATTCTCTAAACTCTTTAATCCCGTTAAACAGATCAGGATTTTTTTCTAATAAAAATTGTTTCAACGAATATATATTAACCATTTAACCATACTCTCCATCAACTTCCATATCTACCACATAAAACCATTCCATTATCCTTTTGTTCTTCAGCATTATCAAAGATCTACTAACATTTGCTGATGGACGCTGAATATCAGCAAAGAACATCAAAGACAAAAGGTATGTAACTGTATCCAAAGGATCATAACCAACAACCAGTAATAAACCAATATTTATAATACTATTTGTTCTAAAATAAGCAGACAGAGCTAACACAATCATTGGAATAACCATTTTTACTAAAGCAGTAATTTCAACGATCTGTCTTCTACACACCCAATCCTCTTTGCTTACAAAATCTTTAATAAATGTCCATCCACCCAGAACCCACCTCATTTTCAAAAGCAACTTTCGCACCAATGATACAATTGCAAAATAGCCTTTCTGCTCATCATACAATTCAATTTCTTTCGAGTACTCCTTCTGGCTCTTGATCGCACCTCTAGAAACAGCCCTGTGTTCCTTCAAAAAAGTATTTTTATATCGCGTTTTTATTTCAAGGGCTTCTGTATAATTACTATCCTCATTAACTATAAAATAAATTTTCTTTAATTCCAAGCTATCAAAAAGTTCTCTTAATTCTTTTTTCTTCTCCAATAGGGAATTATATACTGTCGTTAAACCAATGGTAAATGCGTACTCAAAGCCAAATCCATAATTTCCAGCTGAAATAATAGGAATTGCAACACTTTTTATCCCAGGATGAGAAAAAATAAGCTGCATAATATTCTCATAACAACTCGTCAGCTTCTCTACGCATGAACTTGAATAAACTCCATGAATTCTCCCCTGGTTACAATCACTACGTGCCCCCACTGCATGTATTACATATTCACACCATCCATATCCACTGGTAATCACTGCCTTTCCTCTACCGCAACGAATTATATCTTCTCGCTTTGTATGTAATACTCTCTTAAACTCTTTTTTTATCTTCTTATCAAAAAAGCCTGTATTATTACTATTGGCATTATCTATAGCCTGATGAATCGCATAATCCACATGACTATTCCGGTGCTTCTTCTACCATCATATCTCCAATATAGCTATGAACCGGCAGAACAGCAGTCGGAAAAGACACTTCTGCAAAAGATGTTTCCATCAACACAGCATTCTGAACAGCATCATCCGGCTCTGAAAGCACAGATTGATACTCCAGAATATAGCGGTTGTAGCTTCTCCTACTGCGTGTTTCATCAATATTCGGTATGGTCATTCCTAACTGCTCCGCAATAGCCTTAATGGATTCCTTTAACTTTTTCATCTGTCCTTGTGTCAGTTTGGAGTCTATTGTACGTTGCTATGGTTTGTTGAGTAGACATTTCTGCACTCAAATTTGTTCGGAGAAGTTGCTCGACGGTGGCGTATAAAGCTCACTTATTGCCATATGTCGCTACATACCCACTTTTCCGGGCATAAAAAAGAAGCCGCCGATTATTGACTAATCGACGACCTCAAAGTACATCAGAGCGTAAAATATTCACTTTTTTTCCTTATAAGTGATTAAGCTCACTTATTTCAGTTTGTAATGATTTTCAGTGATTATAATCACTTATTTTTACCAAATGATAGCATCACCCAAAACTCCGGGTGGCGTAAAAAGCTCACTTTTTCTAAGTGAACAAAATCACTTATTTCCAATAGCCATAAGTGAGCTTAATCACTTATTTTTTACGTTCATAGGTGCAAAAGTGATTTTATTTACTTGTTGAGTAGACTTGTCTGTATAGCTCCTGCCCACCCGGTCACCTTCCACCTTGCTGCCTTGCAAGCATCCTGGATTCTGACCCGATTGGCTGCCTTTTGCCGACTTCGCCACACACCCCTCACAGCGCCCCACTGTCGCGTTTAATTGGCGAGGCCGAGGAACTTTCCGCAGCGGACAATTCTTCGCCACACAGGGGCTTTGTGGGGCTTGGATTTTCGTCCAGAGCTTTCCCGTTTTCCACCAAAAACGGAATGTCCAGATCGAAACTCACAAGTTGCTGTCTGGGGACGCTTTTCCCCTCCAGACGATATGTATTGTTCCGGTTCCACCGCATGTCCCGGTAGATCATCCGCACCAACGCCACGCACTTGATCTCGCAGCTGTTGCTCACAGTCAGCTTCGGTGTCTTATGAGCTCCTGCATCCTCAGCCGTACAGTTCTGCACAGCTACCTGTTTTGCCTCTCGGTTGTACAGAAAGCGATAGTGGGTTGGCCAGCCTAATGCTTCCAACGTGCTGCGGAAGATTGTGATCCTTCCATCCTCGACATTAAAAGTCAGACCCAGCATCCGCTGGTTCCATATTCTTTCGTTCACTACTCTCCCCTCCTTAAAAATGGGCGCACTTCCCCCTTGGAATCCTGGTGGCCGTTTTAATCAAGCCCGGTGTCGGGGACGGTCTTACCCGTCAGCATCCCCACTGATACATAGCCATCCATTTGCTTAACTTCAGATTCTTTCAGATGTTCTTCTACAGGTACGCCAAAAGTACCTGCAATATCATCTGGGTAAAATCCCTTTCTGGTATTTGCAGGCTTTGTCTCTTGCGCATTTTTCTGGTCTGTTTCATTTTTTCGCTTCTGGCCTTCATGGAAGATCTCCGGCACAAGCAGGTCAAAAACATACAGAGTTTCCCCTTCAAATGAAATTCTGTATCCAAGCATCTTATACCGGCATTCGGTATCCCAGCCCATTTCCTTATACACCAGTTCTGAAAAAGGCTTGCAGGTCATCTTCCGGCTTTTACGTTTATCTGGCTTGGCGATGCACCAGCGCAGAGCGTCCTTGTCGTTTTCATCACAGCCGCGTACAACAATACGCTTCAAATCACTGTTGAACATGACGTGTACATAAACCACATCTTCCAGCCCGGTGATGCAGGCCGTGTTAAATGTGATGCTGTCCTTGCGGATCACGATCGCGGGGTCACGGAGATGTGCAAACAGCTCCTTCCGCACGACCTGGTATCCATCATAGGAAAATGTACTTTCTAATTCTTCCGCTCTTGCGTCTCTATCATTTTCTGCCTGCTCTTCCGGTGGCATGGCGTTCGTATTTTCATTCATCTGTGTCAGTCCATCCTTCCATTATTTTTTCCGCTTCATGGAGCAGAGCATTCAGGCCATCTGCGGTAAAAGTATTCATTTCTTCTATCTCTGCTGCCGGCCGGAGCACATCCCAGTTTCCTGCATAATGTTCCAGCTGCAAAATGCCAACCTGTGCAATACTTGTGATCGGTTTTCCAAAAGTACCTGCCCATTCTGGCGGGAAGATATAGATCGTCTGCTTGACGGTTTTTCCCTCTTCATCCTGTTCCTTGGATGGCAGGACAATTTCTTCCACCTTAACCATTTCCGGCTCATCCAGTTCAAACAGCATCAGCTTGTCATCGTTCTGTCCCACGAGCTGCCCACGGAAACGGTATTTCAAACCTTCTTCCCATTCCATCATGTCAAAAAGGGCTTTTGCCAGACCGCGGCATCCGAGTGTACTGGCGCACCAGCGTCCCTCTTTCAGTCTGCCCCAGCGGATTGCGTTCGGATTATCCTTTTCGCATGGGCGAATGGCAATGCAGCGGTCAACCGAATTCAGGAGCAGTTCTACATACTCCACATCTTCAAACTTTTTCAGGCAGGCTGTATTAAAACGCAACTTGCCATTGGAGATCGTCATAGCCGGATTCTGTAAAGTAGCAAAATACTGTGCCCGCACAACTTCATATCCGCTGAGGTCTAAACGGTTCATGACTTCTACCGTATCCTGCTGTTTTTCCCGCATGACGCTTTCAGATGCTTCCCGGTATTCTTCTGCCGAAAAGCCGGTCCAGTCCTTATCAAAAGGCACATATCCGCGTAAGATTCCATCATCCACCACACTCAGGACTGGCAGTGGGCGATTTTTCTTTGTATAACTTCGGGATGCCCGCAGATGATTTGCCGCATTATAGACTTCCCTGGACACGATTGCCTCATGATGATCTCTCTGCCGGTACTGCGTCCGGTCGTTATTGTTTTTCTTTGATTTATGCGTCAGGAAATTCGGTGTGAAGGTCTTCCTTGCCAATACATCCCCACAATGGCGTTCATTAGCAATGACACCTGCAAGAGTGCCGGGATTCCACTCCGTATTCCCCAGTTTTGTCTTCCGGCCATATTCTGTCAGGAGTTCTGCAATCTCGGTGAATGAAAATCCATTCAGGTACAGATAGTAAATCACCTTTACCGTCTGTGCTTCGTCCTGATTCACCACAAGGCTGCCATCCTCGTCCTGGTCATATCCGAGCAGGGCCGGCGTAAGGAACAGTCCACGGCTGAACCTGCGGTCAATGGACCAGTTCATAATGATAGACTTGGAATGAGATTCTTCCTCTGCCACGGATGCCAAAATCGTCAGGATCATGCGCCCGTTACTGTCCAGTGTGTAGATGTTGTCCGCTTCAAATTTTACACCCACGGGCGGGTCAAGATTTTTCAGTGTTTCAATGACGGAAAGGCAGTCTACAATGTTTCTGGCGAATCGGGCGATGGACTTTGTGAGGATCAGGTCAATCTTTCCGGCCTTACAGTCCTCGATCAGCTGTTGCATTCCTTTACGATGCTCCAATGATGTACCGCTGATGCCTTCATCATCATAGATTCCAACGAATTCCCATCCCGGCTGTGCCTTGATATAATCCGTGTAATAATTTTTCTGAAGTTCATACGAAGAAGTCTGTTCATCATTATCAGTGGAAACACGGACATATGCGGCAACACGACGGATAGAGGTGCTTTCTCCAAGCCCCTCCACAGTTTTTGCCGGGATAACTTCCAACTCAGAAGTATCCACGCCTTTATATCTGTCTCTGATTCTCTGCTTGCGGTCTGCCGCCTCTGCTCCACTGCTTATCATTTGCTTCCTCTCATTCCTCCGGCTTCATGCTCCAGTACCACTGTCGCATCTTCCGATAACTCCGGATGCCGAGTTCTTTCTTTGTATTTTCTGCTGTCCTGCGGCTGATACCTTCATCGCTCATCCGCATATAGATTTCTCTGGATCTCATGTCACCCCCGGAAAGCAGCTTCTTGATCAGATACGCCGCCTTCTCAGATTTTGACTCAAAAACTGGTGTTTCCGGCTCCGCTGATGGATCTGGCTTAATTTCACACTCCAGCCATTTGAAGCCCTGCTCCGCTGTTATCGAGAATTTGATTTCACCATCTGACGGAGCCAGACTGTTTTTTATCTGCCGCACAATGCGGATATCTGACTTTTCCGCATCCCGTTCTACTTGTAGAACGCTCCGGGCAGCGGCAACAACATCGATGCTGCCAAGGCTCCGGTAAAGACCCTTTGTTCCCTCTTTTTTATTAAGGTGTCCGATCAGCACAATGGCACAGTCATACATAGATGCCCACATGCCAAGACGCTGCATCAGCCTTCTGGCTCTTCCTGCAATCTGGAGGTCGGAATCACTTCCAAGATATGCCTGGATCGGATCGATAACTACCAGCCGCGGCCGGAATTCTATAATAGCCTGCCGGATGCGCTCATCATCCAGTGTCAAGCCACTGTATGTTTCTTCATTTATGAAGGCCACATTTCTGCAATCTGCCCCACATTTTTCAAGCCGAGGCTTAATGGTATCTGAAATGCCATCTTCTGAGCACTGGTAAATAGCCCTTTGCGGCATTCCGATGGTTTTACCATCTGGCAAGGTTCCTCCCTTAGACAGCTCGGCTATCAGGTGCATCATCATTGTGGATTTGCCATCACCGGGGTCACCTTGCAGCAATGTGATCTTTCCAACTGCTATGAATGGATACCACAGCCAACGAACAGAAGTCGCCTGTACATCACTGTATAATGTAAGAATTCCTTTTTCTTCTTTGTTCGTCATCATCGTCCCTTTCTGTGTGCAGTCTTTTCTACATTTATATTATAGAGTATGTGTGGTGTTTTGACTGCCACCCATCAGGTGGCACATCATCGTTTTTGCCACCCAACAGGTGGCAAAACAGCCTTAGACCACATAACAGATAGAGGTGTAGACCTTTGCGGCCTTAGAATTCCTGTAATCAAGTTGCTATGTATTTTTCTCTGCGGGATAATCGTAACAGCCTTATGCGGGTACACATAAGGAGGAACATACATGGCATTAGATTATACTGCACTTGGAAAGCGTATCAGCACTTTCCGTAACGCATCCGGATTAACTCAGGAACAATTTTGCGAAAAATTGAATGTATCTCGCAAACACATCAGTCAGATTGAAGCGGCAATCAGCCGCCCCAGCCTTGAAACTCTGGTCGACATTGCTAATATTCTTAACATCTCAGCAGATGATCTTCTTGTAGACAGTTTGGCGCACTCCGCGTCCACTGCCGATTCCGAGATCCACCGTCTGCTTTTAGACTGTAATGCAATTGAGCAGGAGATTCTCACCCGGATGGTAAAGGAGATGAAAGCAATTTTATACGGCTTAGGAGTTTGATTTTATAACTTGTTGATCATATAACAAAAAAGCCCGCATAAGCCACAACTGCACTTTGGAACACACCGAAGTGCTGTCTGTGGTTTATGCGGGTAAGGACAAAAAAAGAAGCCCACCAGCGGACCATGTAGGAATCTACACAGTGCGCCAGTGGGCTGGTATGTTTTATACTGCTTCTGCTGGAATTTGGTTCATCTTCTCTTTAAATTCTTCCACAGTCATGTTCAAGTCCTCAGCAGCTTCTTCAAGGGTAATCTTGCCCTTTTTATAATACTTTACTGTCGTTCTAAGGTCGCCAATGTCGATGCCCTCAAGAATACTCTCATTTCTTAAATCTTCCATCTGCTTGCACACTTCGCTCACTCTTTCAGTTTTTTAGACATCTGGTTTTCTCTGCCATCAATGGAAAAAGCATATCAATAGTTACACACTGCACCGGTAGGCGATGAGTTTCAATTATGCACTTCTTCTCTCATCTAGTTCTTTTACCTCATCAACTGTGAGTTTCGTAGCTTGCGCTATTTCCTCATAAGTTAGCTTTCCAATCAACAGCAAGCTACGGGCTGTTTCCAGAGAGTTTTCTCTTGCAGCTTCATTTCTCATGTCTTCCATAACCTTGCACATAACCGCCACTCCTTTCTCATCTTCTTTGAAGTACTGTACTCGATTAGCTAATACTTCATAATACATATCTTTTGCACTTGTACAAGAAAAGTCATGCATCAGTTTTCCAAGTGCCGTTTCATTTTTGATTTGAGAGTTCACATATATAATATGCGATTCGTCACCAAATGATTCTCCTGTTTCTTTAATCATACGGTCAATATGATATATCGGAAGTCCTCTTTTAAGAACATCATTCTCTGTGATGAAAATCACATAAGTTTCATTCAGGTATTCATACTGCTCGCCTGGTTCAGTAACATTCGCATCGATTATACCGCTGTTATACCTAGCTCGCTTAACACCAGCACCTTTATCATTTCGCTGAATTTCAATATTGTATACACGGTTTTCCCTATCCACTGCAAGAATATCCAACCGCACAGATTTTCCCTGTAAATTTTTAACGCTATACTGGCTATTGGATTTTTTCACTTTCAGATCGTCTCGATTCAGAATAATCTGCAACAAAAATTCTGCACACTTTATATCTTCAAAGACTTTGCTCATGAAATCATCATCCAAAAGCCTAAAACCTCGCAATCTTTGAAGATCTTCTTCATGCTTTCGCTCGAAATCCAAATCTCTACACTTATTCATCGGATATCACCCTCTTTCAGGTTGTGAAGAATAAATCTCCCCATCAATATCTTACCATCAAAACACGCTTATTTCAAGCGGTCATGCTCTTCTAAAAAAAAAATAAACAACCCTATCCAATACCTTGGAAATGATTACCTGTAAATTTTTCCATTAATATTCACGCCGACGCAAACTCCTATATACATCCTCGATAAAACTCATGAACTCCACGCTGGCACACTTGATCAGACATTTTCCATCCACGGCTTTCAGCTTTTCCATAACCATTTCTGCCAATGCATCCCCACGCCCTCTCATCTTCTGAGCAGCAAACACCACAGACTCATCGATGAACGCAGCGTACTTTGCACCATCAATATTGCTTTGTACCGGCACGCCTTCGCCACTGTCAAGCATGATCACTTTTGGCTCATACACAGCCCTTACCTTTCTCAGTGCCTCTGCCGGCTCCATGCTCTGGAGATATAATTTCATAGCACCGGCCGCCACAATTTCATCAGCTGTTGCACCATATTTCTCTGCCAGCATCCCAGCTACATCTTTCATTCCAAACACTCCTCGCTATGTGTATTTTCTGTCGTATGTGTATTTCTCGCCACCCACAACATATAACAGGATTCTGCACATAGCAATCCTTACGGGTAAAAAAGGCCAGACAAAAAAGCAGGCAAAATAGCAGCACAATAAAACCTTAAAAACAAAAAAAGCCCTGCCTGATGCAGCCACAAAAACCACACCCGGCAGGGTCCTGTCTCCTTCCATCACACCGCTTCTTCCCTCTCGCGCTTCGCTGCAGTTGTCAGGTATCTGCGGTACTGAATGCTGAATCCGTACACCTTATAAGGAGCGTCCACATAGACCACATTGCCGTCCATGTCACTCCGCTTATAGCCCATGAAGCTGTCGAGCGTTCTGCGGTTGCCCTTTGAGGTCAGTGTCACACCGAAGTTTGTCTTATAGGTTGCCACATCCCCCTGCAGTACCCCGCTCTCAACAAAAGCACAGTAGATGCCTTTTTCAAAGTGGAGCATATCTGGTGCTTCTGCGATCCGCTCAGGAGTCAGCTTGAGCTTTCCGCTGGTGATGGCACGTTTCCGGCCTTCGATGGCATTTCCGTCCACATCCCGAAGCAGGGTTCCCTGTACATCCAGACCGTTGACTCTCAGCGGCATTCCGCCTGCATTGGTATCCGGCAGTTCTTTCAGGCAGGCAAGGAAGTATTCAAAGTTCTTTTTCATGATCGCCAGCACACCCTGTTCCTCCTCGATCGTCTGCCGTTCCTGTTGGAGTGTTTTCAGCCGTTCCTGCAGGTCGTTCACAAGTTCTGTATAAATCTGGGCTTCCGAGCCTTCCTCCGTTTCCGTCCCATAGAAGCTCACTCCGATGCTTCCCGGTGTCAGTCCGCTCCGGATGTCCAGGTCGATGTCGTCAATGGTCACCTCCCCGTTGGAAAGGGCTTCATTCAGTTCCACGTTCTGTTCCAGTGCAGCTTCCCGAAGCGCCGCCACCTGATGGCTGATGGCATCCTGCAGGCGTTCTTCCATCTCCTTGATCTGATTTTCCACCGTTGCCATCCTCTGCACCGAGATGCTGTTGTTATTCGCCAGCCGGACAGCCTGCTCATAGGCATTGTCAAACATCGCCACGATCATGGAGGCATCTCCGTGTTGTTCAAAATCACGCTTCATGCTGTAGAGCAGTTCCATGAAACTCTGCTCCAGCGCACACTCATGGTAGCGTTCTGAGGGGCAGCGCTTGTTTGCAGCTTCCTTTTCCTCATCTGACATGCAGCCTTTCTTGCTCCGGCAATACGCTTTCTGGTCGGGAGAACCGTTCTTCGGCGGCTCACCGTCCCGCTCCCCGACCTTACGCTTGCACCGCCAAACGGGATACGAATAAGTGTATTTTTCCAGATACTCTCCGGTATCCTCACCAGTCGCCTTAAGACTCCGCTCATCGCTGTAACCATTTGCCACACCCGTGTAGGTTGTACGGAAGAATCCTTCCCCGCAGGGTTTTCCGGCATCCGGCCCATTCTCCAGGATCGCACCGCAGCGCAGGTTTCCAAACGGAGAACCCTTAATGCTCTTTACCTTTTTCTTGCCGGGGCCTTTCGTCATGTCTGCCCTCGGCTTCTCGAACAGCATGGTCTGCACTTTGTCCCAAGTCACACGGTCGATGATACCCACATGATGGTTCTTCACATAGTAGCGGGGTGCTTCGCCCTTGTTGATGCTTGAACGGTGGGTAAGGAAGTCTTTGGTGATGGTCTTCTGCATCTCGATGTCGCCCACATACTTCTCATTCCGCAGGACGATCAGGATCGAGCCGGCACTCCATTTCTTTCCGTTGACCGTGAACTTTTCCATCTGGTTCAGCTCCAGTGCGATCTTATTCGCCGTCTGGCCTTTCACGAAGCGGTCAAAAATGTACCGGATGATCTCTGCCTGCTCCGGCACGATGACCCACTGCTTATTTGCCCCAAGCTCATATCCCAGCATCCGTTTCAGATTGATATGCGGGACACCAGACTGGAACTTCTTCTGGATGCTCCATCGGATGTTATCGGAAATGGAACGGCTCTCATCCTGTGCCAGTGCAGAAAGAATCGTAAGGATCAGCTCACCTTTGGCATCCAGTGTGTCGATGTTCTCTTTCTCGAAATAGATACCCACGGGCGGCTTCAGCTGCCGAAGCTCACGGGTACAGGTCAGGGAGTCAATAGTGTTTCGTGCAAATCGGGAAATGGACTTTGTAACGATGTAGTCCAGCTTTCCATCCATCGCATCTTTTATCATGCGGTTGAATTCCTCTCGATGTTCCCGGTTCGTACCAGATTTTGCTTCATCCGCGTAGATGCCGGCAAAGATCCAGCCGGGCTTCCGGGTGATGAGGTCTTTGTAGAATGCTTTCTGTGTCGTGTAGGAAGTCTGCTGACTCTCATCGCCGGTGGAAACACGGCAGTAAGCCGCCACACGGATGTTGGTCTGGCTTTTCAGCTGCCCGCCGTTCTGTACCGAGCGCACACTGGCGGGGATCACATCCACTTTTTGTCTTGTCATAATCTGCTCCTTTCTTCCAGCCTTGCAACTGGTCTTATCTTACATGCCTCTTCCGCTGGCTGCCGTCGCGCATCGTATGCCCGTCATAATAGCTTGCGGTATTGCGGTAATCTTCGATATTGGAATCCATCTCTACCTCGGTCTTGGTGTCATCGAACCAGTGTACCGTAAACTTCAGCGGTGAATGAATCGTGATGGAGAGGAGGAATGCCTTGCAGTGTTCTTCGGTCACTTCATTCAGAAAGGCCACCGTACCATCCCGCCCCGCCGGGAGGTTCTTCATCCACTCGATTGCCTTTTCCCTTCGTTCATAGTCGCCCTCCAGTTCTTCCCAGTAGTCTTCCATATAGTCGAGCTGTTCGGTCAGTTTCTGCTCAGTGTCCGTGTCCTTCTGAATATCACACTCCAGTTTCTCAATGAGCTTTTTCTTCTCCTCAATAGAAGCAGGGTCGATCATCTCGTCACCGAGAAGTTCCAGACGGGTCTGCATCACATCCACCTGACTTTTCAGGAGCCGGATCTTCTTACTGGTGCTTTCCACACTGGTGTGTGCGGCCGCTATCTGCTTTTTATAAAAAGCACGGTCGCGTTCCATAAAATCCAGCTTCTGAATGCTCTCCAGCCGTGCAAGCATCTGGCTTACAAAAGAATCTGCTTCCGGGGTGAAGTTGTCATACTGCTCTTTGAACCGGCCGCTCATGATGTCTGCCACAGCCACGTTGTCATGGATGGGCTTAAGCGTCAGCCGGAACCGCTCCAGAACTGCTTTACGGAAGGCTCGGACAACCTGTTCCTCGTATACTTTTTCTGCATGGCAGATACGTTTTCCTGTCGTCCGGCTGCTCGTCGGGCACCGCCAGATGGGATAGTTCCCATTTCCGTTTGTCACATGGAAAAAACGGCCGCACTCCCCGCAGATTAGTCTTTGGGAAAACGCTCTCGGCTTCTTGCCGGATCTTGTCCTGTTATATAAATCGCTGTTTACTTTTACAACTTCCTGTGCCTTTTCAAACAGGTCCTCGTCAACGATTGCCGGATGATGGTTCCGGACAAAATACTGAGGAACTTCGCCTTTGTTGTCCCGGACTTCATGTGTCAGGTAATCCGATGTGAACTTCTTCTGGATAAGGACTGCACCCATGTACCGCTCGGCACGGACGATCCGCGTGATATTCCCGCCTGTCCATCCATCCAGCAGATCACTGTTTAACTGCCCTTTCTTGGATTTTTTCTTTCTTACTCTCACTGCGTCGGTGACAGGAGCCGGAATCTTGTCCATGTTCAGTCCCCTTGCAATCTCCGTATAGGCTTTCCCTTCCACAACTTCATGGAAAATACGCCGGACGACCCTGGCTTCTTCCTCAACGATCTCAATATCTTTATACTCATATCCGCTCTCGGAGGTAACCATTTTCCCATTGTAGCGGTATCCGTACATGATCTTGTTTGGAACATCCCCCTTCGGAAATCGCATCTTCTGCCCCAGCCGGATGTTACTGGAAATGCTGCGGCTTTCTTCCTGTGCAATGGCTGCCAGTGTCGTAAGGATGAAGTCGCTGGTCGGGTCTGCCGTATCCAGATTTTCTTTCTCGAACAGAATCGTTACCCCGCAGTCATGCAGGACATCCAGTGCACTCATAAAGTCAGCCGTGTTTCGGGCAAATCGTGATATGGACTTGCACACAATGCGGTCGATCTTCCCGTCCTTACAATGACGCATCAGTCGGCGGAATCCGGTTCTCTTTTCCTTGGAAGTGCCGGAGATGCCGTAATCGGAGTACACACCGACTGCATTCCATACTGGATTATTTTCAATCAGCTGGTTAAAGTATTTTTCCTGCGTTTCATAGGAGTTCTCCTGGTCGCTCATGTCCGTAGAAACGCGGATGTAAGCCGCCACATTAAGGGTTCCGGCTTTCTTTTTGGTAGCCCGGAAGGTCGCCGTCGAAACGAACTTGTTTTCCTGCGGTTCTTCCGGTGTGAAGAGCTTCGTAAACTCACTCTCCATACTGCTCTGCAGCCGTTCTGCAATGTCAGGCTCTGCCATGACCTTTTTGGCATCCAGAGCTTTCTGGATAAGAGCTGTGATACCGGCGTCCACGATGTCTTTTGATTTTTGGGGTGTCTGTTTTTTATCTGATGCGTTTTTTGGTTTTTGTTGAGTAGACCTGCCTTGGTGCGTATCAGCCAGTGGTAAAAAAGAAGCTGTGGCAGCATCCGTACTTTGACGAACATCTGCCACAGCTTCCACAGGTTTCTTTTTTCCAAGAGCGGCTTCCAGTAAAGCCGAGACATCCACAGCAGATGCATTTACTCTCTTCTGCTGTTTCTGCTGTACTGTATTCTTCACAGTCTTTTTCTGCAGATTTGCAAGGAAATCCGTACCAGTACTCATAGTTTTCGCTCCGTTCCTGCCCGTTTTCTTCTCTTTGGGCAGTCACATATTCCCTCTGTTTCGTGATATTATCAAGTAATTTCGGCGCAGAAAGACGGAGAATAATCTGGGAGATTATTGTCTTATCTGCACGATATGTACGCCCCGCCCGGTAAGGACGGGGCGTGTTTTTAGATACGGGCCGCAAAGTCAAGTGCGATCCACCCTGCACCGGATTTCAGCTTGCCCCAGCCCTTCGCAGAACCAGCACCGGCAGATTCTGCCACGATAGTAAACACGCCTTTCCCGGTGTAATAACCGGTCTTACCGTAATTCGTGCCCGGTCCCTTGCGGATGTTGAGGTCTTTAATGGATACATGCACAGTATATGGGACTGAAGACTTCGGTTCCGGGTAGACGGCCTTACCCGCCGGGTCAAAAACATAATAGCCCGGATTCTTATCTGCACACTGTTTTGCATAGGTGAGGTCGTGGAACGCACCTTTCTGGGAAGCGGCATTCTGCCAGCTCTTACGGACACGGTACCAGCCGGAAATAGTGGTGCTTTCAGAATCCTTTACCGCATCATACTGCGTCAGGTTCCAACGCTCGATGATATTGCAAAGGTTCTGAACATAGGTGTGGCTGGTAGCATAACCACCATCCTTGATGATCTGTGCCGCTTTCTTGTAATCGGTACAGCCTGCCAGACCCTCATAGCGTTTCCTGCTGCCACTCATCGCTCCGAGCAGATATGCTGCATGGTCGGCAATGGAGTCTTCCACACAGGCGTACTTGCGGAAGTCAGCAGTGATCGTCACATAGCTGCCATCGGTATTCTGCTCCTGCGTTTTCTTAGGATAGACAGACTTGCCATCCCAACTGCTGCCGCTCCAGCTGTTCCCGGAAAGCGAGGTCTTCATGCCGAAGCAGTTATTGGCATTTTGTGCCAGCTCAGATTTACCGTAGCCGGATTCCAGAATGAACTGTGCCATCGACACGCAGGCAAGGATGCCAGTGGTTTTCTGGTTCGCAGTAAACAGCGGGCCAATCTTTGCCACTGCCTCTGCTTCCGAGAGATTTTTCAGCGAAGAAGCCTGCATGCCAGATGAGGATGAACCGCCCAGTGCTGCAGTTACCCTTGCGGCCAGATCACCCAGGCGGGCATACAGCCAGTTTCCAGGGCAGCTTTTATTCGCAAACCAGCGGTGAACGGTCAGCACCATTTCATCTGCCGCCGGAGCATAGTTGAGTGTCTTATTTTTATCACCCAGCCACAGGAGCTTCTTCTTCCCGTTACGCTTGCAGATATCAATGCAGAGCTTGACCAGAGAGTCATATACGGCACTGTTCATGGCATACGGCTCATTCATGTCGCTGGCGCATTCGATGGTGACCGCCCTCTGGTCATTGGCATTGCTGGACGAACACCAGCTGCGGTTCTTTTCTTTGACACAAAGCGACACACGGCCGTCTGTGCCGATGCCGTAGTTGCAGCTTGCCTGACGGCTTGTGCTGGTGAAACAGCCGCAGATGCTTTCCGCAGAAAGCTGACCGACCACACAATGCGGTGTGATGCGGTCGATGCTGTGTGTCCTCTGCCCGGAATGGTTCGGGGAGAGCTTAGTGTAAACAACGAGTGGACTATTGGTATATCCCATAATGATTTCCTCCTGCTAAAAAAATTGAGGTCCAGATCACTCTGAACCTCGTACTGTGGTTATTCTGTTGTTACGGAATCAGCAGTTTCATGCCGACCCGGATGGCATTGGAAGTCAGACCATTCAGCACACGGATATCTGCACAGCGGCTGCCGCTTCCCAGTTCCTTATCTGCGATTTTCCAGAGATTATCACCGGGAACAACGGTATAGATTCTGCCAGCTGTGAACGCATAGGTGTCCGCACTGTTCAGGACATATGCGACACCGGCCTCTGCTTCGGCACATTTGATCTTCAGCCAGCCATCACAGAACTGCACGACTTCCACAAGGGCATTCTTCTTGTAGACCGCTACGACCTCTGCATCCAGACTCGGCTTTTTGCGGATGTTCATGAGGGTCTTGAGCTTGCCGTAGGCAATGGTCGCCGGAAGCTCCTCCGCAGTCGGGAACTCATTCTCATCCACTTCGTCTTCAGCTTCTTTCTCCGCCGGGATATCTTCCACAGGGGTTGTGGTTTCCGGCTTATCTTCCGGGATATCGTCCACGACTGCTTTCTCCTCGTTCTCATCTGCACCAGTATCCGGGACAGCCTCTTCCGGATAGATCACGTTGCCGTCATTGTCGAACACTCGGCTGCCGGGGTTCTCATCACACTTGGCTTTTGCATTCGCCAGCAGACGGTACGCGCCAAACTGGGATGCCTCATCTTCCCAGACTTCTCGCACACGGTAATAACCGGTCGTCAGTTTTGCGGGATACTCTTTCTTACTCATGGTTCATTCCTCCTAAAATTTGAGGGAGAGGCTGTTACACCTCTCCCCATTGATCAATCGTCCTTATTCTCTCTTTCTTCCTTCAGCTGTGCCAGCATCTCCTTGAGCTTCTCCGGCACGGGAAGACCGATAACGGCTGCGTTTTCGAGGCAGCTCAGGCCTTCATTCGCCAAATAAAAGAACACCACTGCTGTACGGATGGCCGCTCCATTCTGGAGGATCTGTGTGTCGATGATGTTGGCAATACCAACCAGCACAAAGATACACACCTTCTTGGCGATGCCCTTAAAGCCAACTTCAGAAGAAAGCTCATGCTTGATCGCTGCCGCCAGCACCCCGGTGAAGTAGTCACAGACCACGAACACCACCAGTGCATACAAAAAGCCGTCAAACCCGCCAAAGAACCAGCCCAGGAAACCACCCAGACCTGCGAACATCCATTCAATCTTGTCGATCACATTCTGCATAATCTTGTCCTTTCCTGCCCATTTGGGCATAAAAATAGACGGTCAATGCCGCCTTGTGTATACTCCTTCTATAATGAACACCGTTTCACAGGCATTTGGGAGGTATGTCTGTCAGGGACGGTGGAAATTTAATAGAATTTATTGTCCAATCCAATAAACTCAATCTCACGGAACTCATTCGGATTCTTCTTCATGATCCAATCAATATAGGTAGAAATAATCATGGCACAGATAAAGTACCCGACTGCATTGTAATGACCGCCACGTTTCTGCTGATAGAGAAAGCCAGAATTATACAAAGCTGTTCCATAGGTATACAGATCAACCAGATAGACGCTCTTAAATATTCCTGCAATCTCCCGAACTGCCGAATTGTAGCCAGCATTTTCTACAGATTTTAATGGATCAGTCAGAATAAAAATTTTAGCTTTCGGCTGCATTTCCTGAATCTTCTGAATGATCTTTCCGTAATTGCCATAATAGGTGTCTGGATTCTGTGTGTAGTCGCCGAGATTGATATCTTCCACCGTACCAATCTTGTACTTTCGATTGTTTTCATTTTGTCCAAGACCGATAATATAAGCCTCGCACTTATGATTTCCATCAAAGCACTCCGTTGCAAGCGAACTGGAAAGGAACGTATCACAACGCAGTCCACCCTTAGACCAGTTGTAATAGGTATTCCCGGTCATTCTAGCAAGATACTGTCCCCAGGAATATTCAAACAAATCCTTCCCTCCTGTGGTGCCATCGGCTTTTTTGTATACTGCTTCTCCGCTTGCAAGGCTGTCACCAATGCAGCCCACATGACGAAATACGGTCATTAAACCAGCATCATTTCGAATCCGTTCCAGAGGATTATCTGAGAGATTCAAGCCTAACAGATCATTGATTCCTGCTGTCAGTCTTTTTTGGATATCTTTTTCCAATTTGTCTTTTGTGATTGCTTCATCAGCAATTTTCTGCGTAGTAATTGCAGCATCTTGTACCTTTCCGGTAGATACGACCGTATCCATAAACCAAATCTTGGCAAAATCTTTTAAATTTTCTTTATACATGGTCAGGCGGATATACGCAGTACCCTTGGGGCAGATAAAATCCGTGTAGCTTAAAATACCACCCTTTTCCTGATTGTACTTCAATCCTGAAATATACTTTTTGTCCTGATCATAAAAAGCAAGACCTGAAACATCAGTGGAAGCTGTACTCATACTTGCGCGTAAAAGGCATTTACTTCCACCATACGGGAACGGCAGATAGTCCTCTGTTGCAAAATAGGTGTTTGTTCCCGGTGTATAAGTCCGCAAATCACCCTTCGCACGTGCAATATACAAATCCGGTGTCAAAACAATCTCCAGCGGGATTTCCAAAAAGGCAGCATTTTTCACCTGCACAGCGTTGTCACACAGTTTCTCTGATGTTATCGCTTCATCCGCGAGATTATCCGTTTCAACACTTTTTTCTGCCAATTTTTCATGTGTTACCGCACGATCCACCAGATGCCCCACTGAGATTCTATAATCATCCAACCAGATACCCACGCCATTGAGATTGTCCTGCCCCATACAGCTCATGCGTATATAAGCAGTTCCATCTGGGCAGAAAATTCTGCGAAATGCCAGTTTCTTAGTTTCCCGATTGTAATCGCTTCCGCTGATAAATTTCTTATTTGCATCATAAAATGCAATACCTGATTTATCGCTTTCAACTGTGGACATGGCAGAATATACTTGAAGCCAGCAGCCTCCATATGGAAACGGAATATAATCCAACGTGGCAAAATAAACATTTGAGCCCTGAGAGAAATTATCTAGCCCACCATATTTTCTCGAAATATACTTATCTGCAGTCCAAACCAGTTCTGGAGTAATGTCCAAGAACGACAGGCGGCTTCCATTTACTGCACCTTTCAAAATACCCTTGCCACTTCCAATTGCTCGAATATGGGAACCGACAGAACCGTATTTCGTTCCCTCTTCATCTACTCTTGCATCCACAACCTCTGCTGCATAGTCCTTATCCTTGTCAGTCGAAGCAGACACATTAGCATCCAGTCGCTTGTCCAACGTATCCATACGGCTGTTCAGCTCTGCCTTGTTGCTATTAGTAAGGCTTTCAGCAGAATTCACCCGACTGTTCATGTTGGATTCTGCGGTATCCACATACTGGATGAGACGTGCTTCTGTATCTTCCATTTCCTTGACAGCCTCTGCGATCTGCGCACTATAAAGACTGTATTGCATCCAGTAAATTTCATCCGAGATTGCAGTACCGACCGGCACAGGTCTTCTGCTGATATAGCTCTCACCGGACGCCTTATCCAGAACGATACTGAGTTCTTCGTATTCCTTATTGATATCCCATACACCATCGTGTTTCGGAACAATTCTTCTTCCAATAAATTTAGACATAGGATTCTCCCTTCTGCCGGACAATTCCGGCTACAACTACTATCGGTTCATCCAGCAGATTGGGAGGCCCTGTCTTGGGAAAATCAAGGGTTACATAGTACCCCCCCCCCCCGAATTTTCTGACGATTCATCATATTGTTTCCTTTCCCGGCATAATGCCGTTTTATTTGCTGTCTTCCGTCAGCCATGCACGGATCTGGCAGTAATAGCCGTCTGCCCATGCCTGATAGCCTCTTCCGGACGGGTGGATGCTGTTGGTCAGCGTCCGGCTGGTTTCCGTGAATCGGTTCGTCACCGGCTTATCCGAATACGGAAATGCCAGACGGCGGTCCGTGCGAAGACCGTGGGCAAAACAGGTCACGTTTTTGCGATACTTGCCGGCATCGAATGCCTTGATCAGCGCAAGGTTCAGCGTGTTGATGCTCATATGGAAGATACCTATGCTGGAACCGCACTGATAAGAATAATCCGAACCGGGTCCGCAAAGGCCGATACCGATCTTGCAGTTCGGGAAGCCCGTCTCCTTATCCAGCAGAGCATCAATAAACTGCTTTGCCTGATCCACGAACTTCTGCACCTCAGCTTCCGTGCGGTACAGTGTAGTGCCCTGTGACACATCATTGGTGCCAAGTGCGATCAGGAAGTAATCGATGCCCTCATAGCCGTTGGTCTCGCAGTATTTCTGGAAATCCAGACGGCCTTTGATCTTGTCCCAGAACGCATTCGTTTTGCCGGCGTAATCCGTATCTGCCAGATACCGGGCAAAGGTCCAGCTGCCGCGTCCTTCGTGCTTGCCGCCAGACGGTCCTCTCGTTCCCAGCTGGTGGATCACGCAGTCATTATCCTCTGCCAGCAGACGGTACACTTCCGTTGCCACAGAACCATTGTCCACGAGAGAGTCTCCACAGATGCAGATATTCTTCGTGAGCTTGTCCTTCAGCTTATGGTGAACCCTGACCTGGACAGGTTTGGACGATACCGTATGGCAGTCATCTTCATCCAGACGGCGGACGGTCAGTGCAAAATCCGTACTGTCCTTCGTCGGCGTGTAGTTCATGCAGTACTCGTTCCGGGTCAGGCTCGGTGCATTCGTGCCTCTGGCGAGCACATACAGATTTTCCTTGCCATCGTGGCGGGAAAGACAGTCAAAGAAGATGGAAAGCTGGCGTCCCTCCATGCAGTCCCAGTGGGACGGGGTCACGATGTCATCCTCTACAGCCGGAGTAATGGCTTTCTGCACATAATCCGTGATACGCTTCGGGATGAAAGATGCCGCGTTATCTGCGAAGAGATCACCCGCTTTGTATTCCTTACCGCCCACAATGAACTTCACATCCGGGTGAATGTGCGGATTATACAGCTTGCTCTGATACCAGGATGCAATATAGAAACCATTCGTACCCAGCTTTCGGAACAGGCTGGTGTCGTACAGATTGATGGTTTTCGTACCAGCGTCATAAGCGAGAATGCGCATCGGCATGCCAAAAGTCGAGCTGGGTGTGTTAAATGCCATCTCCGCCGGATCGCCTGCCGTGATCCACTCATAGTGGAACGTATCCGGAACACCCAGACACTTGGTACTGACCTGGATCGTACCGGCATTCTGGTCAATGGTAATGCCACCGCTTGCCAGATACATATGGCGGGAATCCTTACCGGCAAGATCCGTGCGGAGCTGCTGGAAGCGGTCCTCATACTTCTTTTCGATATAGTAGTCACGCCGCTCTTCATCGAACAGCTCACCAGCCTTATAAGTCGTGCCATCCAGTACAATGCTGAAAGAAGAACCCATGTGCGGATACCAGAAATGGTTTTCATACCATGCAGCGATATAGTAGCCGTTTACTCCCAATGCCCGGAACTGTGCAGTGTTGTAAAGATTGATCTGATCTATGGACGAGTCATAGGCAAGGATCAGCATGTGATGCTTTTCTGCTTCCGTACTATCCAACATCGGTACCGGCTCCTCACTAGCACTGATCCAGTAGTAAGCACCGTTATCGACAACCGCCAGGATACGTTTCGTGACCTGAATGGTGCGGTTGACCGTATCGATCGCAAACTGGCCTGTAGCGAGGAACATTTTTGCTGAACGGTACTTGTGCCAGGTCATCGAATTGTACGCTGCTTTCGCCGGATTTCCATAATCGATTCCGTTGATAACCGTCCCACTGTTAGACGGAGCCGCATACACAACATTGCCGTCATAAAGCACTGCAAACACAAAGCGGTTCCTTGTGAACAAACCGCCCCAGTCACCGCCCGTGTTTTCCGCTTTAATGACCGGCAGTTCAATCTTTTCTCCCGTTTCGTCAGCAGATACTTCCATTCCATCGTAATAGATTGCCCACCAGCCTTTCGCAGCGAAATCAATCGAGGTACTGTTCTCTGCCCCCAGTTTCGTCTGCTCATACTGTGTACCATTTGTACGGCGGCAGACATACACACTCTTTCCCTCCGGGAATGTGACTGTCACCTTGCTGCCCGTGAACCTGATATCCACGCTGCCGTTCATCCACTGCCAGCCTGTTGCGTAATTTGACAGCAATCTCAGTGGGAGCATGTTATCATAGAGGTACACCGAGAGCTTCGAGAACAGCTTTTCATTGGTGGTGACCGAAATAAATCGGGTGTTCGGAAGCAATGTGATCACATAGTTGTCGTAGACCTTGCCGCTCTCTGCCCGGAAACAGCCACCGAGGAACTTACGGTCCATGTCATAGCAGACCACGTTGTTATAGTCATTCCGGCCGCTCATATAGCCGAACTGACCGTCCACCAGAATCGCATCACCGCTGACCGGGACCATGTGCGCCACGCGCCAGCTTTCCGAAGCTACAAGGTTGCCGTTCTGGTTTGCGTAACCATTTTTGATCACCCAGTTCTTCATGATATTCTGCATGGAACGCACCCTGCCGACCGCACGGATATTGTCACCGGCTGTGGGATAAGTCTTTCCCTCATCATCCACACGGGCATCTACAAGCTCCTGTGCATAGTTGGCATTTTTATCTGTAGATGCCTTGACGTTGGCATTGATCTGGGCTTTCAGCGTTTCTGCAGTCTTATCCATCTCGGACTTACTGGCCGCAACCGCACTGTTTGCGGCATCGACCTTCTGGGTGATATCCGCTACATCCTGTGCGGTCATCTTGCGCAAGGCTGCCACATCTGATGCAGTATCTGTACGAAGCTGCTCTACATCTGCCGCAGTATCCTTGCGGAACTGCTCCACTTCTTCTGCCGTATTCTGACGGTACAGAGCCATCTGTTCCGAGAACCGGGAACACATCGCCCAGTATTCCTCCTGTGACAGAAGCGTTCCGGCCGGTACAGGTTTCCGGCTCATATAGCTGTCGCCTGTGGATTCCTCATACACAATGGTAAGAGGCTCATATTCTTTTGCTTTGTCCCAGACACCATCATGGCGAGGGACGATTCGGTTTCCGATATATTCCGACATATTTTCCCCTTTCCCGGCTCCATCAGCCGTTTGTAAACTCTACGATCAGCCGTCCGTCACCGTCCATTGAAAAGATGAGCTTCAGACCGTCTTCAGTGGTGAAAGCAAGATAGCCGTCATCCGTAACCGTACAGTTCAAAAGATTTTCAATGAATTTCTGGATGGTGCTGGATTCCGACTTGTCACTGAAGCCGAGTCCATCCTCCGACACAACGGCAAAATAGCCATCGTCCGTGATATACACTTCCAGCAGTCCCTTGCGGATAGCTTCCACCACACCCGCGTAGGTATAGGTGGCGATCTTACCGTTGTTGATGGCCGCCCGCTCCACCTTCAATGTGAGGGAGAACGAACCAAGGACATCACCCGCTGTGCTGAGCATAACAACATCCAGCGGAAACCGCCCGGCCTGTGCGGTCATGAAGGTCGTGATCGTAAAGACGACCGCCCCATTTTCAACAAACACAAGGTCGGATGCTGTTTCGCTGGTGTAGTGAAAGATCGTACCGTCCGGTCTGGTACCGGAACAGGCAACGATGCAGTCCTGTGGCACGGAATACTGCACCGAGTTGTTATACAAAACACAGCGAACTTTCCGTGCTTTGTTGTCATATTGTTTGACTGGGACTGTCACCGGGATAAGATTCTCCGTCAGCGACAGCTCCACTTTCTGATAAATGCTTGTGACCATTACGCGCCCCCTCCTTCCTGATCGGTCTTCTTATCATCTGTTTCTTCTTTGTTCCCATTATCTTTTCCTTCGGTGTCCGGGTTCTCCGGCTCCGGCTTTTCCGGTTCCGTTGGTGTGGTCGGTTCCGTTGGCTGTTCCGGCTCATGGCCGATGGTCTGCCACTGTTCTCCATCCCAAAGCTTTAACCGAAGGTTCTTCTTATCGACCCAGAGCGTATCTGCTGCTGGGGCTTCCGGTGCGGTTTCCGATACCGGGACACTCGGCTGGTACTTTTCATCCAGTTCTTTTTCGACCTCTTCCGACAGCTTCTTCGCCGCACTGTATCTCTCGTCCAACTCCTTTTGCAGATCTTCCGAGATTTCCGTAAGGGTGCCATACCGCTTATCCAGTTCCTCATATAAATCCTTGGACAGCTTTTTTGCTGTTTCGTACCGCTGATCGAGCGTTTTCTGAAGCTCGGCAGAAATGGCGGTCGCTGTTTTGTACCGCTCATCCAGTTCCTTCAGCAGCTCCTCGGAAAGCTCCGTGGCTTTCTTATAGCGGTCATCCAGTTCTTTGAGGGTCTGTTCCAGCAGGATCGCTGTCCTGACTGCAGTGTCATCCGCCTCCCAGCCATAGCCCCACGTCTTACCGCCATCCGTGGATACAAACAACCCAGCAGAGCTGTTCTTCCATGCGACCGTGGACTGTTTCAAAGTCGCCGCATTGAATGCATACCGGGTCGTATTTCCCTTATTGTCAGTTTCATTTTTATAATGAAGGCCAAACAGCGCAGCAAAAAGCGCACCGTCATAAATGATAGATGCTGTGATCCCACCGACCTGCTCTCCCACTGCCGTTTCCGCACGGACTGCCGTATCATAGGCAATCGTCGCTGTATTCCGGATGCTGTTGAGCGAACCTGTCAGAGAAGAATTTCGGCTGCTGACCGTTGAGTTTGAGAGCGTGATGCTGTTATAGCGTTCCAGTAGCGCGTCATACTCTGTTTCGGTGACTTTGGAACTGACTTCGATTCCCAGCTTTGAGATAAACACATGGACCGTATCGCAAAGGGAAACACGCTCTGCTTCCACGATGTCCTCATACCCCGGCGTATTCCAGAGCTGTAAAAAGTCGATCTTGATATCGATCTCCGGCTCTGTTAAGTCCGTGGTGTCGATATAGTTCTGTGCGTATTCCCGGAGTGCCGCTTCACTCGGCTTTTCCTGAAAATTGCTGGTACAATCCAGCACGGTGATCTTCTGGTAGGGGATCGACCGTTTGCTTTGCAGCACCACCTTCTCCGGCAGTTCCATGACCGCCTGGGTTTCATTATCCACCCAGTACGGATGCACACCCGTGATGGTGTTCTCGATGGATTTCTCCATCTTGAAGTCTGTCAGGTTCTTCCCGTAGATGATGTGGACATTGTGATCCGTACCTCTGGTTTTATGAAACTTGACCGTGTACCGATCCCACTCGAATTCACCGCCAAAAACATCCAGAACTGACCCGGCCATACCTCCAAGGCAATTTCGGAAGGAGGATGGAATTCCAAGCGTAAAGGTGGCACTGGAGTCCACATCCGTCCAGACATCGAAAGGGCAGTCAGAAGCAGCGTGGCTTTTCAGCCCCTGCATTGCTCCCGCACACCCAGTCACTGAGAACGGGGAAACTGTGATGAAGTTCAGCTGGTAGGAAATGTGCCGAGCCTGAACTTCCAGCTTTCCATCTATCGGGGTCGTGATCTTGTAGATGCGGAACGGCTGAGACTGCATGGTATCGGATGGCTTGGCAAGGATGATATTCCCCTCCTCCAGCATCTCTGCATGGATGCCATCTGCCGGACAGACCAGCTTCAGCTCATAGCTTCCGTTTCTCTTTTCCGTTACGGTACAAGACTGTGCATCTGCCAGCTTTCCAATACCGTTATGATTGAACTTCATCTCTGTTGATGCATATAAACATGGGATCACTGGCTGCACCTCCCTCTTACAGCGTCCACCAGCGTGGAGTCACCTCCACCGCCGTGATGCCGCCTGTCCATGCGATTTGTGTCTTTCCCTCCGGCAGTTCCGGGAAATCATCCGAAAGGATGGTCTCATTGCAGAAGCCGGAAGCGTTGTAAGCGTTGTGCGTTTCACAGTTGAGCAGCACGTAGTCCTTGATGCTGTGGATGGTGATCTTCTCCTCACCCACATACAGTTCGCCGCCAGAATCCCCGTAGATCTTGAAGATAGGCTGTGCCGGAAAAGCGAAGGGGTTCTTTAAGGTCGACCTGCCATCCAGCCGGATCACCCTCTGCCCATCCACGCTCCAACGCTGGGGCTTACAGTTGAATGTCAGCTCCATCTCAGCGGCTTTCTGGGCTGTCACATCAAATTCCAGAGCATCCTTGCAGACTGCCATCCGGAAGAAATCCGGGTCGTAGGTGTCCTGCAATTTCTGATACCCGATCGGAGATAACAGCCATGCCTTGACCGCTGCGGTCTTGGCAGGCAGACCGTTGAAGAAAAATGCCTTATACTTGATATCCACGTTCTGATATCTGCGCCTGCCTGTCCTTGCATTCTCGGTGATGATGTCCCCGTTCCTGCCTGGTACGGAGGTACTCTCCACATCCGCAGCCGGGGAATCATACACACCGGGTCCAGACAAATATAATAGGAAGTCCTTACTGGACTTCCCGGCAAAGGACAGATACTGTCTGGCGTATCTGCCTTTAAGCTGAAACTGTGATACTGTCTGCTTTGGGGCATTGTAGCCCATACGCATCTACCTCCTTTACTTGAAGACCGAATCATCCTCGTGGATCATGCCGTTGATCTTATCGGCAACGGTCTGTGCGAGTTCATCGTCGTTCCGGGCATTGTAGCCATTGACCGTGATATACACACCGCCAAGGTTGGTCGTCCGGGTGGTGCCGCCTCCGGCCAGAGCCGCCTGCGGGAAGTTCCAGCCAGAGCCATCGAAGTGCGGCAGGGTCAGTTCCGGCAGACTGAAGGAACTGATGCCCTCCATACCCTGCTGCACCTTTGCTGCCATCGACTTGATCTGGCTGATTAGTCCGCCCTCGCCTTTCTTGATGCCGCCGGAAAGCAGCTTCATAAAGTCGGGCATATAGGTGTCCGCATCTGCCAGAGGTCCTTCATCCGGCACAGAGAAGTGCAGGAATGAACGGATACCGCTTGCCACACTCTTGACCGCACTGCCGACCCAGCTCACACCCTTCTTGATGCCTCCTGCAATACCGCCAACGATATCCTTGCCCCAGCTGACTGCCGAGGAAGCCACGTTCTTGATACCGCCCCAGATGGACGATGCCACGTTGCCGATGGCAGAAGCCGCATTGGAGATACCGTTCTTGATGGCATTTACTCCATTCGAGAATACCGAAGTGACCTTGTTCCAGATATTCGTGACTCCTTCCCGGAAGCCATCGCAGTTTTTCCAGAGAGCGGTCAGTCCAAGACCGATGCCGCCAACGGCCGCCACTGCGATACCTGCAGGACCCGCCAGACCAGCAAGTGCTGTGCCTGCGGATGCGAGGAAACCACCTGCGGAGCTTGCTACGCCTGCAAGAGCCGTACCCGCACCTGCCGCCAGACCAGATACGGCCGTGCCAACCGAGCCGAACAGTCCTGCGATTGCGGAGCCGGCAGAACCAGCAATTCCGCCCAATGTGGAACCCACACCAGACAGAAGCCCAGAAAGACTGCCGCCTAAGCCGCCGATCTTCGTCACTACACCGGAAAGCAGCCCGCCCAGATTCGACAGGATTCCCCCACCGCTGGAGCCAAGGCTTCCCAGCTTCGAGATGATACCGGAGATTCCCTCTCCCAGACCGCCCATTTTGGAGGTCAGCCCGGAGATCAGGTTGCCAAAGTTCGACACGATCTGACCACCATCTGCGCTGCCGATCTTCGACAGGAAACTGCCGATGTTGGACAGCAGACCGCCTCCGTTTTCGGAGCCAAGAACATTGCCGAGGTTCTGCAACGTACTTCCGAGGTTTCCGATGGTATTCTTCATGGAACCGAGCTTGTCCACAAGCCCCGTGACCGTATTGACCGTGTCACCGACCTTGCTGATGCCGTTGCCGAGGCTCTTTAAGAAATCCGAGTTGAAGGTATCGCCAAGGCTGCGGATCGCATTTCCAAGGGAACCGGTCTGAGAACTCAGCTCTCCAATGGAATCCTTTATGTCCGTAAAGCCCTGCTTCACTTCATCGCTCATACTGCCGACTGCTGTTTTGGTGATACCCTGCAGGTCAGTCCAGAGCTGCTGGAACTGTGTTTTCAGCCCGGAAAGCCCGGCCATCAGCTGGGACTGGATACCGCTGCCCACATCCCTTGCAGCACTGCCGATACCATTTTGGCTTCTCTTGATCGTGGCAGCAAAACTGCCGACCACAGAATCCATCCAGTCGCCCAGAGAATCTACCGGGGTCGTAAGGTTGTTGCTCATAGACCCGGCAAGTCCCTGCACGGCTTTCACCACCGACTTGACATTTTTTTTAATGCCGGTCGCCAGCAGCTTCATGAAGTCGGGCATATAGGTATCTGCATCAGACAGAGGTCCTTCATCTGGTACAGAGAAATGCAGCAGACTTCTGACCCTGCTTGCGACATTTTCCGCCGCTGCGATCACGGAACCGGCCGCTGCCCGGACACCTGCCGCCATCTGGGAACAGATATCTGCGCCCCAGCGGTATGCAGAAGAAGCAATCGAACCGAGCGAGTTAAAACTGCTCCTGATACTTGCAACACCGGAAGAAACCGTGCTGCGCAGGCTGGACATTGCCGAAGACACCGTGGACTTGATGCTGTTGAAGGCAGAGGTCGTGGTGGATTTCAGTGTGTTCCAGCCGCTTGTGGCCGTACTGCGAACTGCGGATACAGAGGAAGTTGTAAGACTCTTGATGCTGTTCCATGCAGTCGTGATGACCGTCTTGATACCATTCCAGCTGGTGTTCGTCAGAGTTTTCACTGCGTTCCATGCGCTTGTCATGGAAGATTTGACAGAAGCAGTTGCCGAAGTAGTCAGAGACTTGATTCCATTCCATGCTGTGGTGATAACACTCTTGATACCGTTCCAGCTGGTCGTTGTCAGCGACTTTACCGCACTCCATGCACTGGTCATGGAAGATTTGACAGCTGCTGTCGCAGAGGTCACATTGGATTTCACCGCCGCAAAGCTGGTCTGGATGGTGGTCTTGATGCTGTTCCATGTGCTCGTGGTACTGGTTGTAATGGAACTCCATGCGGATCTCATCGCGGCACTCACACCTGCCGTTCCGGTCTTCACCGTCTGGCTGATGGCCGCCCAGCTCTTACTGTATGCCTGCTCCACTCCCCTCATGGAGTTGGTGATGGAAGTAGACAGCGTGGTGGACAGATTCTCTGCCGCCGCAGTTACAAGGCTGGTGTTGGTCGTGATGCCGTTTGCCAGTCCCTGCATGAAGTCCGGCATCCAGCTTTCCATATCTGCCAGAGGCCCCTCATCCGGCACAGAGAAGTGCAGGAAAGAGCGGATACGGTCCGCCACTCCCGATACGGCGCTTGCCACATCCTGAATCCTCGACTGGATACCGGACACAATGTTGCCGATCATGTCCGAGCCCCACGAGAATGCCTGTCCAGCCAGACCCTTGATAAAGGAAACTGCACTGTTAAAGCCGTTCGTGATGGTGGACTTAATACCGGAAATGGTAGAGGAAATCCCGGATTTCATCGAGTTAAAAGCTGTGGTCGCCGCGCTCTTGATGCTGTTACTGAGGGACGAAACCGTAGACTTCATGGCATTCCAGCCGGAAGAAACCACCGATTTGATACCATTTACCACACCGGAGATTTTGCTGCTGATGGCGCTCCAGATGGAAGAAACCGTGGACTGGATTGCTGAAAGGACAGTCGAAATGACCGTCTTGATTGCATTCCATGCCGTACTCATCCGGGTCTGAATGCCAGTCAGCAGCGGAGACAGGAACGATACAATAGCGTTCCATACAGTTGTCACCGCGGTCTGGATTGCAGTTAGCACCGTAGATATGGCTGTCTGGATCGCGGACCAAACCGTAGAGAAAGTCGTCTGCAATCCAGTCAGGATCGGAGTCACAAAGGCGACGATGGCGTTCCAGATGGAAGTGATCTTCGTCTGGATCGCAGTCAGTGCTGCACCGATCAGGATCTGAATTGCCTGCCAGATGGTTTCAAACAGATATTTGAACGCATCCAACAGAGGTTTCATGGTGTTGTAGATGCCATTCCACACCGAAGTGATCGTCGTGCTGATGGTGTTCATGACCGTAGAAATCGCAGTCGAGATCGCCGTCCACACAGTTGTCACCGTGGTATGGATCGTATTCAACACAGAAGAAACGGCTGTGGAAATGGCAGTCCAGATGGTGCTGAAGGTCGTCTGGATACTCGTAAGGACAGTCGTAAAGAAGCTCGAAACTGCAGTGAACACAGTCGTTGCCACACTCTGGATAGCAGAAACTGTGTTTGAAAAGAAGCTGCTGATTCCGCTCCACACGGTCTCAAAGAAGCTCTTGATACTGCCCCAGACCGTCTGCCAGTCCGTACCGAACAGCCCAAGAAACACATCCAGTGCGCTCTTTAATGCGGTAAGAGTCGTAGAGAATACAGACTTCACGCCATCCCAGATACTGGAGAAGATACCCTTCACCGCTTCCCATGCGCCACTCCAGTTGCCGGAGAACACATTGGAAAAGACATCGAACAGACCCAGTAAGGTATCCAGAACGACGCCGAGGATGGTCGAAATATTCTGGAATGCTCCCTCAAACAACGGGGCAAGCACCTGACAAAGGCCATCCCAGACTGCTTTCAGTACCTCGGTGACATCCTTAAAATCAAAGCCCAGCCCATTGATCCGCTGTGTCAGCTGATCACAGAACCCTTTCACCTTGGAAACGATGTCGTTCCAGATACCGGTAATGGCAGTACGGAATTCCTCGTTCGTATTCCAGAGGTTCATGAACGCCGCCACCAGTGTGCCGATGACCGCCACCACTGCTACGACCGGCCCGGACAGACCACCCAGAACCACACCCAGCTTGCTGAACACACCGCTGGCACTGCCCACATGGGTGATAAGAAGCCGGACACCCTTTGCAAGAGAACTGAATCCCCGCATCGCTGTGCCGACGGTCGATATGGTCTTGCCAAGCACAATGAGCAGCGGACCGATGGATGCCGCCAGGAGCCCGATCTTGATGATCGTTTCCCTGGTACCCTCATCCATGCTGTTGAGCTTGTCCACGAACTGCTGCACGGCAGATACGATCTTGCGGATGGTGGGCATCAGGATATCGCCAAAAGAAATAGCCAGCTCCTCCAGCTGAGATTTCAGGATGGTGAGCTGACCATTTAAGTTGTCCTGCATGGTTTCTGCCATGCTCTCGGATGCGCCGTCACAATTTTCAATGGCACCACGCAGTTTGTTGATGTCCGTCTCGCTGGAATTCATCAGGGCAAGGAAACCGGACATCGCATTCTTGCCGACCAGTGCCTCTGCATTGGATGCTTTTTCAGATTCGGTCAAGCCGGAGAATGCTACACGGCAGTCTGCGAGGATATCGTTCAGGCTCCTCATACTGCCATCTGCATTGCTGGTGGCAATCGTAACCTCACCGATGTTCTTGCCTGCAAAGGTCACTTCACCGGAAAGGTTGTTCATGATGGTACGAAGGGACGTACCAGCCTGCGAAGCCTTGATACCACTATTTGCCATAAGTCCGATGGCTTCTGCGGTATCCTCTGCCGAGAACCCCAGCGCACCGGCAATAGGCGCACAGTACTTGAACGTCTCGCCCATCATGGAGACGTTGGTGTTCGCATTGGAGGAAGCGGCTGCGAGGATATCGGCAAAATGCCCAGAATCCGCAGCGGATAAGCCGAACGCGGTAAGGGCATCGGTAACAATATCTGAAGTCGTAGCGAGGTCTTCACCCGAAGCGGCCGCGAGGTTCATGACGCCCTCGATGCCGTTCAGCATGTCAGAAGTCTTCCATCCGGCCATGGCCATGTATTCCATCGCCGAAGCTGCCTCGGATGCAGAGAACTTGGTCTTTGCACCCATCTCACGGGCTTTCGCACGGAGCTGGTCAAAGTCATCCCCGGTCGCACCGGAAATGGCAGAGACCTTACTCATCTCGGAATCAAAATCGGCTGCGGTCTTCACTGCGGCAGTGCCAAGACCCGTCACAGCGGCAGTCACCGGAAGGAACTTCTTGCCTACATTCTCCACAGAAGATCCGATGTTCTGGAGCTTTTCTCCAGCTTCATCGATCTTGGCAAGCGTCGCATTGGTAGTAGCCGCCTGATCCTGTAAGGATCGCAGATTCTGTTCGGTCTCCACGATCTCACGCTGAAGAGCATCGTACTGCTGCTGGGTGATCTCACCGTTGGCAAGCTGCTCATTAGCCTGCTGTGCGGCAGTTTTCAAAGTTGCCAGCTTTTCCTTAGTGGCTTCAATGGCATCCTTCAGCATCTTCTGCTTCTGGACGACCAGTTCTGTATTGGAAGGGTCCAGTTTCAGGAGTTTGTTGACATCCTTCAGTCCGGACTGCGTCCCCTTGATTGATTTGTTTACACTTTCCAGTGCTTTGGAGAGCTTTGTGGTATCGCCGCCGATCTCAACGGTGATGCCCTGGATTCTGGATGCCATTTGCGTAACCACCTCCTCGCAGGCATGAAAAAAGCCCATCTGCACGAAGCAGACAGGCTAAAGGAAAAAATGCTATTAGCTGTGTATCAAAGTCATCCTTTCAGCATACAATATATTTATCAGTAAATTTATCGACTAACCGGTTGATATTTTTGCAAACGTGTGCTATAATGCAATCAAAGAAAGGAGTTGACGATTATGGCTTCTGTTATGAGTGCTATTACCAACACTGTTCCAATCACCCAATTCAACCGTGGTCTTGCCGGAAAAATATTTGAAGATGTCAAGCAGTGCGGTGCCAAGGTTGTTATGAAAAACAATGCTGCCGAATGCGTTCTCATCTCCCCGGACGAATATGTCCGTTTAATGGATGAATTAAATGATGCTCGTCTGCTGGCTGTTGCTTCTGAACGTATGGCACACTTTGATCCCACCTCTTTGATTTCTGAGGAAGAAATGAACCGCCGTCTCGGTGTTACAGAAGACGATCTCGCCGGTTTTGACGAGGTAGAAATCGAATGAGCTGGAAAGTTGAATACCTCCCTGAAGCAGAAAAAGACCTCAAAGGTTTAGATGGTAGCCAGCGCAATCTTGTTCTGAAAGCCATCAAAAAAGTTCAGCAAAATCCACTGCCTGTTGATGAACAGGGCTACGGCAAACCGCTCGGCAATCACAACAGCACTAACCTTGCAGGACTTCTGAAAATCAAACTCCGCTCTGCGGGTCTGCGCATTGTCTATCAGCTTCGACGTACTGAGACATCTATGATGATTATTGTCATTGGAGTCCGTGCTGATGAAGAAGTGTACGAACTTGCCCAGAAGAGAGTTCTGAAGCACGAAAAGTCCGATTGACTTTTTCTGCCTAATCGACTATACTTTGATGATGATCAGGTTTCGGTAACCTTGCGAGGTCCGAGACCGGGAAGATGACCTTCGGGCCACCTTCTTTCTCCCCCAGTTGTGCACGGCTGGGGGATTTTTTATACCCATTGCCAGACGATTGTGCTTATTTCATTCACAATATAAGCACGTTCGTCTGTTTTTTCGCCTTAGAACCGGTCAAAGTCCTCCTGCGATGCCAGTTCCTTATACGGATACTCGTCGTTCTGCCGCTCCGTAAACATATCATTGACCAACCCGATGGTCAGCAGGTCGAGGTCGGCGATGCTGATACCGAGCTGTACACAGCGCAGCAGAAAGAGCGGGGTGGTCATTTCCCGCTCACTTTTTCGAGGTTTTTTCTGGATTCCACCTCCGTCTGCACGTTCAGACCCCACAGTTCGATCAGCTGGGGCAGGATCTGGTAGATGGAGAAGGTGTTGAACTGGTCCAGAAACTCCTCCGGGCTGTCCGGCACCTTTGCCGGGTCCGCATGACGAGCCATCAGCCATGCCAGGTCCTCGAACATCTCCAGACTGAACAGGTCGAGGTTGGAATTGTCCTCATCGTTCTCCCCCACGCTCTTTTCCAGCTGGCGCAGGTCTTTATAAATGTCACGGCCAAACTTGATGCGGTACAGGCGCGGCACGGCGGCACTTGCCTTAAAAGTGACTTCCTTGCCATCGATCTCGATTTTCTTCGTAACTGCCATAATCGTAATCCTCCAAAATTTCATGTAAAATTGGCAGAGCCGAAGCCCTGCCGTATATCGTGTTTCTTACTCTGCCGGGTCAATGCTCACCAGTGCATTACCGCCGCTCACAGTAGGCAGCTTACCATCCCACTTCTGGATCTTCTGGTACTCGATCAGCGTATCGGACAGGCTTTCTGCCAGTTTGCGGTTTGCCTCTGCCTGTGCTTCTGCGGCAATGGAAGTCTTCTGGGCTTCCGCCTCTGCATTGGTGATTGCCACCTGCTTATCCGCTTCTGCCTTGGCAATGGCGGCTTCATTCTCGATCTTCTGCTTATCTGCATTCTGCTGTGCAATGGACTTCTGCTGGATGGCTTCGTTATAAGCATCCTCGAAATTCATGTCGTTGATGACGACCTTGTTCACAAACACAACGTCCTCACCATATTTCTGCACAAGGGATTCTGCCAGCTTCTGTTGTGCCAGAGGCTCAATCTTGGTGCGGTTTGTCACCTCATTGGGGCCAAGTTCAGCCATCGCAGACTTGATGGCAGATGCCACCAGCTCATCACCAACCAGATTCTTGATGTCGGACACATTCGCATACAGCCATGCACTCTTCTCAGGAAGCACCTGATAGGTCACGATCACATCAGCGGCATACACAGGGGTCTTGTCGGAGGCTTCGCCCCAGACCTGCGCTTCGATGTGCTTATCCTGCTGCTTGTTGTTGACCTTGTGGATGCTCTGCACAAAGGGAATGCAGAAGTTGAGCTTGCCGCTCTGAATGGTGGTTTTCTGGATCTGACCGAAGCTGGTCTTCACGCCCGTGTAACCGGTGGGGATGATGTGGAACGAGCAGACAGCCAGCACCAGAACGATGATCACTGCGAACAAAGGAAAAAACTTCTTCATAATCGTATACCTCTTTATAATAATGTAAGCAGAGCCGAAGCCCTGCAGTGTGTGTCGGTCACTTAGCCCTGCGGCTCCTCGGTGTGACTGGTGTCTTCGGTGTCCACAGCTTCTGCCTGCGGCTCGTAGACCGCATCGTACCATTTGTTATAGACATCATCGGTGGTGTTAGTACCGGTCTTTGCCTTGACATAACCGTTTGCCAGAGGGGTTGCCTGCAGGTTCAGAGTGTCCGTCTTGACTTCCTTACTGTCCTCATTGGTCTCACCCTCGATGGACGGACGGCTTGCCACACAGTTGTACAGCACATGACGGATGTGGCGCTGGTCGCCATCGAACTCAAACAGGAAGGCGAAATGCTCCAGTTCCACATTGGCGTTCTCAGCAAGCACGCCGTTGCCATCCAGCTCCTCGTGCATGATGTCCGTGAGGAAGCTCTCCGGGATCAGTGCGATTTCCAGATCACCCTCGTAGCCGGAGTTGTTATTCACGACATAGTAGGCGATATTGTCCGCATAAAACGGCTCGATCTCGCCATTGGCATCCATCGAAAGACTGACTGCACCGGGGATGCGGACCGGCTTCGCATAGGTGACACTGCCATCTTCGTCAAAGGTCGCCTTTGCATAATGGCAGTTTTTCAGGCCAAATTTGACCTTATTGCTTTTCTTCGACATAGTGTTCCTCCCATAAAAATATCCTGCATGAGCATCACACAGTCAGCTCATACAGGACTTCATACATTTTTTCGGTTTCGATCCAGACCTCGCTTTTCTCATAGTAGAGTTCGTGTGCGGTCAGGACTTCTTCAATAGTTGCTTCCATATCCGGGTCTTTGTAATCGGTGTACACCTCGATGTCCAGCCGGTTGAAATGGTGGTACACAAGGTTATCTGCGCCGAAATTCTCGGCTTTCGGATACAGGAAGCAGATAAACGGTGGATCAGGACTCTCCCCTTCTGCGAAATGGTCATACGCATAAGGAAGCCCCATTTCCTCCACCAGAGCTTTTACTTCTTCGTGGGTCATTGGTTTCTCCTCACTTCAGTGCCTTTTCGATAAGGGACTGGAGCTGCTCGATACCGGCCTGTTCTGCCGGAGCAATATGGGGTCTTCCTGCCACACGACCGCCGCCGCGCTTGGCATGACCCTTTTCCAGCAGATGTGCCAGCTGGTAGCGGTTCTTGGAATGCACCACCATCTGAAGGCTCTGGCTGGATTCCGACTGTTTGGTCGCTACCCAGCTTTCCTTGTACCGCCCGGTTCTGGACGGTGCGCCGGACTGAATCTGCTCCTTGACGGTCTTGGCAGATTTACGGACAGCTTTCTTGACCTCGGTGGAGGCAAGGGTCGCATACTCTTTCAAGCCCTCATTGATGGCATCTGCCATTTCATCGATGTTGACAGTTCTGCTCATCCGGCTGCCTCCTTTCCAAACGGCAATGAATCTTCAGCGTTTTCTTCTGGAAATTCATCGGGTCAACGGATTCGATATTGTAGAGCTGCTCCCGGAAACGGATGCGGTAGCCAGTGGAAGTCAGGCCTCTCGTCTCACTGCACCAGCGGACCGTGAACACCACACTCTTCTGCTCGGCTATGACCTCACCCTCTTCTTCCTGCGCCTGATAGGTCGAAGCGTAGGCAAAGCAGGTGAAATATTTCTCCCATGTGTTCCGATGGTTTCCGACCTTATCGGTCACAACCGTGCTTTTCTCGATCGTGATCCGCTCATTCAGCTTCTCGATCATCAGAACACCCCCTCCCTCACAGCAAACAGAATGGAACGAAGCGTCAGCATCAGCTGGTGATGGTCGGCTTCGTCCCGGTGCTCATAGAGATACCCCAGTGCATACAGAATCGCCACACGGCAGGTGCTGCGCAGGGCTTCCAGTTCCCTTGTAGGCTGTACTCCGTTCTCGGCATCCCGATCAGCGGCATTGACTGCCTCCCACTGGTCTTCCGATAAACGGCCCACATCCTTGCACATCTGCTCCGCAGAAGATAAAAGGATGCCGATTAAGGCATCTTCATCGCTGCTGTCTACCCGGAGATAGGTCTTCGCTTCGTATAGCGGGATCAGTGCCATAACCGGCTCCTCCTTTCCTGGCTTTCTTAGCCCTGCGGTGCCATCTGCAGAAGCTGTACGGCTTCCGGCAGGATCAGCTTGCCATCCACACGCTGGGTGGTCAGGAAGCCGACCTGATCAGTACGGGCATACAGCTCGTTCAGACGGCGGAAGGTGCGGTTCTGGCGGTCAGCCACCCAGTAGTAGCTGTAATCGCCAAAGGCTATGACCTTGCTGCCACCCTTGATCTCCGGCATGAAGGCGGAAGTCTTCAGCGGACGGTTCAGCAGGGTATCAGGCTTGCCGATCTCCAGACCAGGCTTCCAGATATAGTTGCCGTTGTTGTCCTTGATGGTCATCAGCTGCAGCACCAGGGCTTCGTTGCAGAGGAACTGTGCCTTCTTGCGGTACGGAGCCTTCAGTGCGTAGTAGAGCTTAAAGATCTCATCGAAGGTAACGGCATCCTTCTGGGCAGCGGTCACACCGACCTTGGCACCGCCAGTCTCAGCCAGCAGACCCAGAGGCTTGCCCACACCGTCACCGGTGATAAAGGCGCGCTCCTCTGCGTTGCCCATACGCACACCGAAACGGCGGGCGATATAGGTGGCAAGGTCGAATGCGGAGTCGTTCAGCAGCTCATTGGAGATCTTGATCATAGTGCCCAGCTTGTACGCAGACAGCATGGTCTGACCGAAGGTGGTATCGCTCTCCGGGATCTCCTCGCCCTCATCGATCCAGCTTGCCTCACCGGTATCCTCCGCGATAGGAATCTTGCGGGTGCCGGAGCTGGTGCGGATGACCGTTGCCATGCCACGGAAGATGTTATTCTCTTCCAGTGCCTCCACCAGCTTCTTCTCAAACTCATCGGGAACGGTAAAGCCGCCCTCAGTGTCCTCACCCACAGACAGGGCATTGCGGACTTCGCCGTAATGGCCACGGTTGCGGATCATGTTCCAGAAGTTCTCGGCATACTCGGCAGTGGCAGTCGGCTTGACATCCTTCTTGGCACCGCTCTTCGGGTCAGCGTGGACAGGGCTGGAAGTCGGTGCGGACAGCTGTGCCTCGATCTGTGCCTGCTGCTCCAGACGCTCAATCTCTGCACCCAGGTCCTTGACCTCCTGTGCCATCTTGTTGTACTGCTCCACGGCCTCAGCCTTTACCAGACCGTTCTCGCCGCGGTTCTTCTCCAGAAAGTCCTTGGTCTGCTCCCAGAGAGTGTTGCGCTTGGTGCGCAGTTCCAGAATCTTACTCATAGTACGTTTCCTCCATAAATTTGTGATGGTTGATTGGATATAAAAACAGCCTGGATGCACATCACTTCATGCACTCAAGCTGTTTCATCAGGATATTGTAAGGGATGCTGCCATCCTCGGTCTTGCCGTCCATGTCAAGAACAGGTCCCAGATTGGCAGGCGGTTCTGCCGGAGGGGTCGGCTCTGCGGACGGTTTCGGGTCAGCTGGCGGCTCGGCATCCGGTTTCTTTGGTTCAGTGTATTTCTGCCCCACATCTTCCGGCTTCACACCCAGACGGTTCAAGACGATTAGATCCATCTGACGGCTAGAGAAAAGGTGCCCTGCCGTATCCTTCTGGAACGGCTTCTTTTCTTCGCCCTCGCCCGGTTCACTGTCAGGGTCTTCTTCCGGATTTTCCGGGTCTACCGGGTCACTGTCCGGCTCCTCCTCTTTCTTTGCAAAGAGGATCTCGTCTGCAAAGCCCAGCTCCACCGCCTTCTTCGCATTCATCCAGGTCTCATTGCTCATAAGGTTGGCGATGCGGGCGTGGCTGAGGCCGCTCTTCGCTGCGTAGGCATTGATGATGCTTTCCTTGACCTCGGTCAGCACCTCGATGGCCTTTTCCATGTCCTTGGTGTTGCCCATCGCAACGGTGCTGGGGTCATGGATCATCAGCATGGCAACAGGACTCATCTGGACAGTGTCACCGGCCATCGCCACAACGGATGCAGCAGATGCCGCAATCGCATCGATCTTGACCGTGATACTGCCCTTGTAGTCCTTAAGCATGGTATAGATCTCAGCAGCGGCGAACACATTGCCGCCCGGAGAGTTGATCCAGACGGTCACATCCCCCTCGCCGGATTCCAGCTCATCCCGGAACATCTGCGGCGTTATTTCATCGCCCCAGAATGATTCCTCATCGATGGGGCCTTCCAGCCGGAGGATTCTGGTATCGTCACTGTTTTTGATCCAGTTCCAGAATTTCTTCATCGGGTTCTCCTTCCATTTTTCCGTGGCTTACTCTCACTCAGCCGATTATCGCTGTCAGGTTCTTCTTCCGGGTCGGGCTGTGTTTCTTTCGGCTGATTCTGCTGGGCTGCGGCAGCTTTATTCTGCTGTGCCACCCCTGCATCTTTCAGCTTCACATAGCCGCCGTTCAGGTAGTAGTCGTCACCGCCCTCCTCTGCCGGGATGAGATCCATGTTCTCCAGACGATGCACATCATTTGGAGAGAGGAAGCCGTTGCTGATGCCGGTCGCATAACCGTTCATCCGGCTCTGGTAATCGCCACGGAGCAGACCATCCACATTGAATTTCGGGAAGTAGGTATCCTGCTCCTCCTCCAGCAACAGATCCTTGATGATGCCCTGCTCGATGCGGACAAGCCACGGGGTCAGGGAGTGCATCACGAAGTTCAGCGACTGGTATTCAATGTTGGAGAAGGTCGCCCTGGACAGGTCAGCCACCAGATGCGGAGGCACACGGAAGATGCGGCAGATCTCCGTCACGGAAAACTGCTTCGTCTCCAAAAACTGGCTGTCCTCCGGCGGCAGGGAGATCGGTTTGTAGGCCATGCCCTCTTCCAGCACAGCCACGCGATGGGCATTGGCTGCACCGCCATAAGCCGCTTCCCAGCTATCCCGGATACGGTTCGGGTCTTTCACAACGCCAGGATGTTCCAGCACACCACTGGGCTGTGCGCCGTTCTTGAAGAAAGAGGAACCGTATTTATCTACCGCAATGGAAGTACCGAGACTGTTCTTCATCATGGCGATTGGTGAAAAACCGATCAGCCCATTGAAGCCCAGTCCCGGCACATGAAAAATCTCGTCCCGGCGGAAGTAGATGTCCTTGTTCTGCTCTCCCGGAACTTCATCCGTGTATGCGTGGTAGATATAATAGAGCTCGCCGCTCTCATCCCGGTCCACTTCGACATTTTCCGGTAAAAGCGGATACAGACCAAGCACCGTGTTCTTGCCATCCCGGACGATCTGTGCATAGGCGTTGCCCCAGAGGAGCAGGTGGGTCATCAGTGTTTCCCAGAAGACAAAGGATGTCATCTCCGGGTTGGGCTGGCGATACAGGATCTTGTACAGCGGATGATCCCGTGCCTTTTCCTTGTTGCCGTTGTTGTCTGTCACCCGGTAGAGATGCAGCGGCAGTGCCGCAATGGACTCTGCCAGCAGACGGACACAGGCATATACAGTCGGGATCTGCATGGCGGCTTTTTCATCCACCTGCTCCCCGGCATTGGAACGCCCAAACACAAAGGTCTGCCCGGAATCGCGGACATTATCCGTGACCTGCGGCAGACCTTCTTTTGGCTGTTCTGTTTTGGGAGAATCCCTTGGGTTCTCAAACCCCATCCATTCCCAGAATCCCATTAAGCCTTATCCCCCTTCTCCAGTTCCGGCAGACCGGCAAGGCTGGTGCCAAGGGACGCAACACCTGCCACGATCACTGCACTGCCGACCGCCATCCAGTCCACACTGCCGCCGGGCATCTGTGTCACGACCAGAGCCGCACCAGTCTGGAACATCGTCTTTGCAGCACGGATGCCGGCTGCCTTCCACCATTCTGCACTCATCAGATACTTCATTGTGTTTTCCTCCAAATCTTCATATCAAAAAACGATCATGTCACGTTCGTCGTAGACGCTTCCCTGCTGCTGACCTTCATTTCGGATGCAGCGGTCCAGCGCCATGATCGCAGCGACGATACCATCGATCTTCTCCGGCGACTTCGCCTTGGTCGGCTTGATGTTGCCAGCCGGGTCGGTATCCACGACCACATTCCCCGCCATCCATGCCATGACCGGATTGCCGCCGTGGATGATCCTGCCTTCCATCAGGAGCTTGTAGAACTCCTTGGTAGGCGGGCTCATATCTTTGAATCCCTGACCGAAAGGAACGACTGTGAATCCCATCCCCTCAAGGTTCTGGGTCATCTGCACGGCTCCCCATCGGTCAAAGGCAATCTCCAGAATGTGATAGGTCTTGCCCAGCTCCTCGATAACCTTTTCGATAAAGCCGTAGTGGATGACATTTCCCTCGGTCGCCATCAGGTAGCCCTGCTGATACCAGACATCATACGGAACGGATGCCCTGCGCACCCGCTGGGGGATCGTGTCCTCCGGTATCCAGAAAAACGGAAGCATGATGTACTTCTCCTCTGGAACTCTGGGCGGGAACATCAGCACAAAAGCCGTGATGTCTCCAGTGCTGGACAAGTCCAGTCCTCCATAACAGTCACGGCCTTTAAGTGCTTCCATATCGATTGGCTGATTGCCGAGGTCATAGATGTGTTCCGGGATAAACCGAGTCAGCGAGGACACCCACATGTTCAGACGAAGCTGCTTGAACACATTCTCCTCTGCCGGGTTATCCAGTGCTTCCTGATATGCATCCCGGACACGCTGGATCTGAATGGTCTGCCCCAATGAGGGATTTGCTTTATACCAGTTGGCTTCATCATGCCAGTCATCCTCATCTGTCAGTCCATAGACCACAGGATAAAAGGTGTGGTCGATCTTACGTCCAGCCAGCAGGTCAAGGGCTTTCATGTGGAGCTCGTAGCAGATGCTCTCCTTGTCCGTGCCGGCCGTGGTGATCAGGAAGAACAGCGGCTGTTCACGGGCGTCACCGGAACCTTTGGTAAGGACATCGTAGAGTTTCCGGTTTGGCTGGGCATGAACCTCATCCAGAACAAGACCCGACACGTTCAAGCCGTGTTTCGTTCCAACTTCAGCAGACAAGACTTGATAAAATCCTGCGTTCCCGTAGTTCACAATGCGCTTCGTAGCCGCCATGATCTTGCACCGTTTCAAAAGTGCCGGGGTCATCTGCACCATCTGGTGGGCAACATCAAAAACGATGGATGCCTGCTGGCGGTCAGCTGCAGCACCATAGACTTCGGCAGATGGCTCATTATCGGCAAAAAGCAGATACAAGGCCACCGCAGCGGCAAGCTCGGATTTTCCGTTTTTCTTGCCGATTTCGACATAAGCCGTGCGAAACTGACGGTTCCCTTTTTCGTCCACGATGCCGAACACATCCCGGATGATCTGCTCCTGCCACGGAAGCAGCCAGAACCGCTTTCCTGCCCACTTACCTTTGGTGTGTCGGAGGTTCTCAATAAAGGTTACTGCCCGATCTGCTTTTGCGGCATCGTAATGGCAGCTGGGAAGCATGAACCGACTTGGTTTATAGTCCTTCAGTTTTGGATAGTTTTTCGGTCTGCACTCTGCCATCAGCTTCCACCTCCTCCCAGCAGATTTTCCATCTCATCGGTAGCATCCGCAGGACCGCCGTCTGAAGCAATGATGCGGCTTCGGGAGGACGGGGTCAGGCCGAACTGCTCTGCGAACTTGTTCATGATCTTCAGATAGGTCTGTGCGATGGACACCTGCGGCACCTGCTGCCAGTAGCCGGACGGGGTCTTGACAATGGTGCCGTGCTGGGTGATGAACTCCTCTGCCTCCTTCCATCGGGCATATGCCTGACAGTAACCGGCAAAGGCCGCCATATCCACTTCGGTCAGGATGCCGATGGCTTCCATCTGTTTTGCAAGTCTGCGCCACTCTTTCTTTGCTTCCGGCTCCAGCCACTTCGGACAGGCCGGTGCTTTCTTGTTGGGCTTCGGTTCGCTGGTGTTCAGCGGATGCTTGCCCGGATTGCCTTCCAGCTCCTTCATGGCGGTCGGCTTTGGTTTTCTGCCTCTGGTAGCCATTGGCTTCCCCTCCCTTCTGTAAAAATGGGTAAAGAAAAAGGACCTCCGAAGAAGTCCTTAAAATATCATTTTCCCAAACGAGAAACTTTTTCGTATGAATAGTAAGTAGTTTCCCATTTCGACAACTTTATATAAAACACATCGGATACGAGGCACAGCCCCTTTTCGGGGCGTGTACCTTTTGGGTGCTGTTATGCGTTGGGGTTGGCTTCCTTCCAAGCCTCGTACTCATCGACCAGCTCCGCTTCCTCGATGACCTGCCAGACGCTGCAGAAGCGGCTTCTCTGCTGCTCGATCTCCGCTTCTGTCCAGTCTTCCGGCTTGCGGCTCATGTCGTGGTAGGCATCCATCTCCGCTTTCGTCCGGAAGAAAAGGATCTGCTTCAGCTTCAGCGTTTCCTCGTTGTTCCGCAGGCTGTACCGCTTGTCTTCTGCCGCCTTGCAAAGGCTTCCGAGGTCGCTGCAGCTGAGGGTCATGTCCTGCTTGAAGGCGATCTCGATGCCGATCAGCTTCTTCTCGGTGTCGGCTTCCTGAATGTTCTTGAGGTAGGTTTTTGCTTTGTTCGTCATGGTCTGTATCCTCCGTGTGTTTTGTTTTCCGTAGGGCTTTTCCCTTCGTTGTGACTGTATATTACCGTCACTGCCCGGACATAGCAAGCGGCTATGCCGCACGATCATACACACCTCTTTTTGTCGGATTTATGTGTATTTCCACACTGGAGAAATCCGCCACTACGAGCAAAAGCCCCCGAAGGAGCTCTGCCCTTTTTCAGTGTGCGTTCTTGATGCACCACTCGATCGCGTGACCGGCATCCGTGTAGGTCTCATCGGAAATCTTCAGAAGCTCCAGTCGGCACTCAATCGGTGACCAGCCTTCCTCTGGGTCTTCCACAAATCCGTATACCGCTCCCTCCAGCATGCCGTTCCAGTTCATCTGGGCAACCAAAACCCGGTCACCGAACTGCATGATGCTGTCGTAGCAAGGTCTGAGTCGGTCGTAGAAACTCTCAATGCTGATGTTGTTTTCTGGAAAGTCGATCAAATGCTTTTTCATGGTGAATTCCTCCGTGTTTTCGTTTTTCCCTTGGGGCTTTCCCCTTTCGGTATGTGCATATTACCGTCAGGTGCAGCAGATAGCAAGCGGCTAAAGTACACGATCTTCTGCCCTGAATACCAAGCAGAATGTACATCACTCTGCATCCTGCTCCATGAGTTCCACAATGGTATCGTAGAAGAACTGCGGGTCATATGCCAGCGGTTCCCGTCCGGCTTCCTTATCCATCCTGATCTGGTCTTCCACCATATCCTCGGCATCCTCCAGCGTAAAGGCATCCTTATCGCTGTCCTCCATGTGGTTGTAGATTTCCACGATGACATCCATCATCCGCTCTTCCATGTGCTTCTCCTTTCTGGCGCATCCACGCCGCCACATCTGCCCCTGTGTTGGACGTTGTCGGTTCATTCGGATCGTTTTGCCACCCGTGGCACAAGCCCCTGTGTGGGGCTGTGTCGGGGGCTGTCGGTTTATCTGGTCATCCGTCCCAGCAGGTAGGCTTCTTCCATTGCTTTCTGGATGCCCCAGACCGGAACCTCAATGAAGTCCTCGCTGTCATTATCGCGGGCTTCGAGGTCGCCCCGGCTGTCTATCGCTGCCATCAGGCGCTTGGCGATCTCCAGCAGGGCTTTTTCCTCTTCCTTGGTGATGTTCTTCTTCATGGTGGTTTCCTCCGTTTTTCTTGGTTTTCCGTTTCGGTATGTGCATATTACCGTCTATGTCACACACTATCAAGCGGCTATACTACACAAATATGTTCCCCCGGAACTGTGCGTATTACGGCAGAAGAAAAGGGCCGCCGTTTCCGGCAAGCCCCATGTGTTTCTCTGGCTTAGTAGTCTTCATCGTCCTCGTAATCTTCCTCTTCGTCCCAGTCATCTTCCTCTTCATCCCAGCTGTCATCCTGGTCTTCTTCCTCATCTTTGAAGTCCCACATATCTTCAGTCGGCTGGTTTCTAAGGTCTGGGTTCTGCTCGACATAGTCGGCAACCGCTCCGCAAAGGATGTCCAGAACCTTTTCGTAGGCTTCCTCGCTGTAGACTGCCCAGGCATCTGCAGTCAGCTTTGCGATTTTGTCGTTGCCCTTGACTCCAAGGAACCGCCCTGCAGGGTTGCAGGTTTCCTTGCCGTAGCCGATGCCCAGCTGGTCGCCATCGTTGTAAAAGCGGTATCCGATGCGGCTCATTGCCCTTACCAGCTCCCCTGCGAGGCTGTCTGCCTTGCCCGTCTCCGGTACCAGTTCCTTGAAAAGTTTATTGATGCGTTCTTCGTTCTTCGTCATTGTCGTATCCTCCGTTTTTGTTGTTTTCCCCTTTCGGTGACTGTATATTACCGTCACCTCGGAGCACTATCAAGCGGCTAAACTACACGATCATTCAATCCTGTAATTGTCATATTTATGTGCTTTTCATGCCAGCTTTCGGAAGACAGACACGAGCAAAAGGCTGGTCATTTCCAGCCCCTTGCGCCTGTCGGTCTTGCCTTTAGCGGATGATTTCAAGGTAGCTTACGTTGCCCCAGCAGTCCGTTCCCTTGAAGCGGATGCGCTTGTCATTCTCCCTGTCGAGGGTGAATTTCCGCAGGAGCTTCATCTTCTGGATGCGGTTCAGAAGGTCCTTGCCGTTCTTCGCATCCTCAACGGCATCCCTGATCTCGACCACCGCGCTGTCGCTTCCGTACCAGAGGTTGCTGAGTGCCTCTGGAATTCCGTTTGCAAGGTAAAGGCTGATTTTTGTGTAGGTCATGTTTTTTTCTCCTCAGAATGTCATCGTTTCCAGAATCTCATCCATGCCTGTCTCCCAGTCATGGCAGCTAAGTTCGATTTTGCTGTACATCTCTGCGCTATCCGGCTCATCGAAAAGCCGGAAGCATTCTCTTGCCAGCTCCTCGCTGGTGTGCTGCTGGATTTCATCCGGCTGTCCATCCAGCCGTGTAAAGATAATCTCGTAAGTGTAGCGTTCCATGTTCTTTGCCCCTTTCGTTTTGGTAGCTGTATATTACCGTCACTGCCGGACACTATCAAGCGGCTAAAGTACACGATCATCTGCGCCCTGAACTGGTGGATTTATGTGTTTATCCGGGGAAGTTTCCCTCCCCGTTTTTCTTAGCTGAACATCTCTGCCGTGTCATCGTCGATCCAGAGGTGCATGCCGTCTGCTTCCATAATCGCATGGTCTTCATGAACCTCGGTGATGATCCCTTCCCGGCTTCCGCTACCATCGAATTCGTCCCAGTGCCATGTTGTCTTTCTTCCTTTTTTCCATGTTCTCCAATCAGCCATTCTGCTGTCCTCCTTTGCTTTTTGTAGCTGTATATTACCGTCACTGCCCTGTGATAGCAAGGCCATAAAACCTCATATTATCAACGATCTTCGTCCCTCATGTTTGGTACATATATGACCCCTGATTGACTTGCTATATATGTGTTTCTGCGGCATTATACACACAACGAAAGCAAAGAAAACCAAACCAAAAACGGAGGACAAAAAACATGAAAAAGACCATTACAGAAGTTGAAACCGCAATCGAAAACCGCATCGCAGAGCTTGAAGAAGAATACGAGCTGGACATTTACGACCGCAACGACATTCGGGAAGAAGAATACCAGAAAGCCGGATGGCGGCACGACCCTTTCCCAGAGGAGCTTGAGGAAGATGACGAAGAAGAGGAAGAGGATTGGCACTACCACAGCATGGAGGAACGACTGAACGAGGTCGGCATGAGCATGAGGGATTTCTTCTAAGGAATCCCAAGAGGCTCCCCAGCAGAGACTGGGGCTCTGCCTCGTATCCCCCGTTTTGGTTTGGTATGATACACAAAACCGCTGCCAGATGTTTGTGTACATTATGGCGGCGGTTCATCTTGCTATCGTTGCTTTATAGAGGTAATATACAGTAAACTGGAAGGGGGTTCTCATTCTTTTGAGGCCCCCATTTTCCGTCTAATCGGCTTCGCCCCGTATTGCCTGATACATCACCCTGCGGTTATGCGCTCTGGCTCTTTTCTTCAGATCACGCTTCCATCTGCGGATTCGCTCTGCCTTATTGTGATTTCTGGAAAACACATAATCATCCAGAATGTATCTGCCGCCGTGTTCCCTCTCGCCATAAGCAGGCATCTTTCTGTGTCCCATAGGCTCCTCCTGTTAAACCAAGCCCTCCCGGTCTTTTCTGGCCGAGAGGGTATTTTTCTGATTGTGCTATCTTATTCCGGCTTCGTTCCGTCATCCATCTGGATGACCGCCATCTGTCCGAACATGCTGACGAATGCCTCCGGCACCCAGAAGCGTTCCCTGAATTTCCGGATGAGGTCCTGGGGCAGTTCTGCGAAATCTTCCTCGCCCAATCCGCAAATGAAGAAGTTTCCCTTGATGGGCTGCTCCAGCTCTGGAATGTATCTGCTGAATGACTTCTCGGTGAACAGCCCGTTGTCATCGGTGACCAGGGCGGCGCATTCTTCCCACGGGTAGGTGGCTGTGATGCAGTCGCAATCGAGGATGCGGTAGAACTCTTTCAGAGAGTTTTCAATGTCCACCACCTGCGGATGCTCCATCGGTTTGATCAGAAGAACTTTCATTCGACCCAGCCCCCTTTCACGATTGCCCAGTCTGCAAGATGCATCTTCTGCTGTCCGCCCCATGCAATGTCCTCTAATGCTTCCTCCGTTCCGCAGCGGTTGCAGATCTGGATGTCCGCCCTTCGGCTGAGTGCCTGCTGCTGATGGTCGTAGCAGTCGGGCTTTGCTCCGCACCTGGGGCAACGCGGGCCGGTCTGTCGCGTTTTACCAAGGCGGTCGAGCGACACCTTGACCTCGGCATCCGTTGCCACACGGTGGCAACTGTCCGCGCCGTAGGCAACGTTTAGATGGCTTCCGGTATCCCAGCTCACTAAAATGTTTCCGGCATCATCGACCCCGTTGCAGGTTCCCTGCGTTCCGATGGTCGGTGCCTGCCTGTCATCCATCTCATCGAGGACGATCCGACATCCGACCGGGAACTCTTTTCTCAGCTTCTCGACCGTTTTCTTATCTGCGAAATTCATGCCTGCACCTCCTCGATCATCCGCTGGGCGGCATCCTTATCCATGCATTCCTTCAGCGCACCTTCGAGGATGTGCATCGGGAAGTGGAATGCCTTGTAGCCGTCATGCAGAACTTTGTAGTAATACCGGCTCGGTGCGCGGCGTCCGAAGTCGTTCTCCATGATGTAGACCATTGCGGTCACCATCTCCGGCTCTGCCCTTTCCCGGAGCAGTTCGATGTTCAGATCTTCCTTGCGGTAGTAGTTCGGGTAGCCTTCATAGAGGTCGAGGTTTCCTTCGTCCCTTTCCGAGATCTCCCACACCAGAACCGGCGTGTTCTTCTTCGGGTTCGGTGCGATGGTGGCGCAGCCACGGAACAAAAGCTCCCAGCCGGCCAGCACCGCCTGCCCTGCAATTTTTGCATCCGGGCATCGGTCTGCCATCTGCTCCACCGACAGGTTGCTGCCGTAGGCGATGTAATATTTCTTGTTCTTCATTTGAATCTCTCCCTTCGGTTTTCTCCGCTCTTGTCTGGCGGTATGGTATATATCACTCTTCTGCCCTGATTTATCAAGGCCGATGAGCATCATATACTGCACAATGTTTTTTGCTTTTGATCGTGTACTCTTACATCATCTGCCGCTTCTTCAGATACCGGATGGCTTCCGCCCTTCCGATACTGGCTGCCAGTCCACGCTTCAGTGTGTCCAGCGGAAACTCCCAGTCGCTGTATCCGCCCTGCAGCAGTTCAAAATACTCGGCATCCGGGCAGCCAAGCCGCCGGTCCTCGTGCATCACATAAGCGATGCAGGGCTTTGCCTTTTTCATGCGGTTCCCGTTCAGGTTCCAGACCGGAAGCTGGAACTGCTTCTTGTAGTAGTATCGTGGGCAGCCCTCGTACCGGTCCAGCAGGAGTTCATCGTATTCCGAGAGTTTCCAGACCACCGCAGGTACGCTTTCATTGGCATCCTGCTCGATGGTGGCATAGCAGCCGGTCTTGCTCTTTTTGAACAGAAGCCGGTAGCCCTTGATCTCGGTCGTGCCGACCACCACAGCGTAGGGGCATCTCTTTCCCATCCGCTCCATGTCGAGGTTGCTTCCGTAGGCAAGATAATATCTGGATGGGACTCGGCTGATCAACTCAAACATCTGCCTCACCGTCCTCCCTGCCAGTGAATTCCACGCCCTGGAAATCCTCTGTCCCAAGCTCGATCTGGCTGTCCTGCCACCAGTCCTCTGCCACACGCTGTGCTTCCTCCACGGTCGGCTCTTTCATCTCGGATTCATAAATGGTCACCGTTCTCTGGTAGGTCTCGGTGATGGTCACCTTAAAGGTTCTGCCACCCGGTGTGTTTTCATTTTTTAACGTGCTTTTCATAAACCTGCACCTCCTTCTACCACCTCAAGGGCGGTTGCCCGCCCAAAAGGTGCCCGTGCATCCCGGCTTATTTGTTCCGCCAGGATGCGTTGCCCTCCATGTTCCGCAGAAGGATCTCCCTTGCCGTTGCAAATTCATCCCCGATGAATCCCAGCCTCAGCATCCAGCACCGCATCGCATACTTTTCATTGTCGGTCTGCTGGGGCTTTGGGCTTGCCGTCCTGACCATCTTGGCAAGCTGGCTCATTGCGAGGCAAAGCTGGATATAGGCTTTCATCTCACCGGCGTGCAGTCCGTTGCACTTTCCGTCCGCTGGGTCTGCGAATTGGAAAAGGCGGAATTCAATGGTCCCTTTTGTAAAGGTGGCATGGAGGTTCAGCATATGGTACCGGCTTGAATTGTAGTGGGCATTCCGGTTTTCCCAGCTGGAACCGTTGCCTTCGTACCAGATGTCTTCCAGCCTGTGCATGGTGGTCGGCTTCTCGCGGTTCAGCCGGTCGAGGAAGCGATGGTTGACCACCTGGCAATATTGTCCGGTGCGCCCTGCATCGATCCGGATGGCTCTGCCGATCTGCTGTTCGTGCGCCGCCATGATGTTCACAAGGTTGCGGATGGTCTTTGCGGTGTGGTCGCCTTTGCCAATGTGAATGTGGACTCCGCATCCGCGGCTTGGGCCGCTCTTTGCGCCTGCCTTTCGGAGCAGCCGGATGATTTCCTGCAAGGTTTCGATGTCGTCGTAGGTGAGGATCGGGGTGACCAGTTCGCATTTTTCTGCGTCCGGTCCGTAGATGCTCACATCCCTCTGGAATTTCCAAACCCTGCCCTGTCCATCCTTGCAAGCCCAGCTGTAATATCCGTACTCGCCGGCGGCGTTCCATGCTCTGGTTCCGAAGTACTCGGCGACCTTTCTTGCCGCTTTTTCTCTGGTGATGTTGTTCATCTCGATCTCAACTCCGATGGTCTGGTTCTTCATGGCTTCAATCTGCTCTCTTGTTTTATCGTTCATGGTATGTTCTCCTTTGTTTTTTCCTTGTTTTCCCTTTCGGTATGTGCATATTACCGTCAGGTGCGGATAATAGCAAGGATATAAAAGAACATATATTCGACAAATATAAGGCAGAATGATCGTGTACATTTCTGCAGTTTATCCGCTTGATAATGTACATTTTCAGAGCTAATATCGGTACAATGGAAGAGGGTCTCGCATATTTTCCGGCCCCCATTGGGGGATTGGGAGCTTACGCTCCCGCCTCCAGCATCTGCGCCGTGTCTGCCCCACAGTCGGGCTGTGTCGGCCGGGTCGTATCCGGTGCGACCGTTTCCCCTGTGGCAGGATCGCCGTTCTGTGCCGCCAGTTTCGCGGCTTTCAGGGCATCCCGTTTTGCCTTTTCCCTTGCAAGGAACTTCTGTGCTTCCTCATCCGTGCGGAAAGCCGCATGGCCGGAAAGGTTCTCCATGAGGATCTTGCGTGTCTCTTTGAAATCCGGACCGTTCATCCCCAGCCGCAGGAGCCATGTGCGGAGTGCGTATTTCTCATTCTCATCGTTGACATCCTTTGCCTGGATGCGCTTCTGGCTGATCGCCTGCTGGTTCATCAGCACCGCCAGCTGTGCAAAAGCCGTCAGGTGTTCGTGGTCCGATGCAGTCGGGAAGCCGGTGAAGATGACCTTCTCGGTGGTGATCTTCAGGCCTTCCAGTGCAGCACCATGCTCAGCCTCATAGTCGCTGACCGCGTTTATGAAGTTCATGATGGCAAAGGTGCAGCTATCGTCCTTCAGCTTCTCGACCAGCCCCTCTTCCACATGAAAGTGTCCGCCAGTCGCCTTGCCGATGAGCTTGCCGCGGCTGTAAAGAAGGTTGACCAGGTTGCGGAGAGTGACACCATTGTGCTGGCTGACCGGGAATGCAAGCTCCAAGTCCAGTGGCACTTCTTCCGGCTGGTCTTCTGCTTCTGATTGCTCCTCGCTTTCCGGCTCCTCTGCATCCGGCTCATCCTCTGCCGCATTATCCGGCTCCGATGCTTCCTCGGATTCGGCTTCCGCAGGTTCGTTCCCTTCTGTGGTACTTTCATCTTCAGATTCCTGCTCGTCCAAAACCTCCGTCTCTGCTTCGGTATCCTCGGTCACAGGATCCTCTTCCAAATGGTCGGTCGGCTCCGTGTTTTCCATCTGGTCATCCGTGCTCTCAATGCTCTCGCCACCGCGGATCAGTCCCTCATTCAGCAGGGTCGTCAGCAGCTCGGCATCTGCATTCTCCGGCTCGACCAGAAGGTTGCCATTCCGGTCGATGGTGTAGCTCCCGATGTCGTAAGAATACAGAGGTGCTTTGGTATAGTAAGGGTGGATGCCGGTCAGCTCCTCCATGCGTTTTGCGAGGGTCTTGCGCTCGGCTACGTTCAGTTTAAATTTCAACATGATTCATCGCTCCTTCTCGTTCATTTGTTTTTGTGCATCCCGATGTTCTTTTCGGTAGCACATATATCACTCTAAACCGGATGAATAGCAAGGCCATTTCCCGATATTCTTCATGTTCGACCATTTACACAAGGGACCGCAAAATCTGTTGTGTAAATAGGACCAATATGTAAGCCCACCATATCACCAGGTCGCTTTCTACCTAGTAATATAGCGGGCCAGTTTATTCTTCCAGACCTGCACACCATGCGATGCCGGCCAGAACAAAGAATGCGTTGGCTAAGCAAATGCCGTTGCCCCAGATACGGTACTCGGCCGAATCCGTATATGGGTCAGCCAGCCATTTCCGGATCTGCTTCTCCGTTTTCGGCTTCTTGGCATGGGTCACGATCTTACGGTGCGTTTCAAACACATCTGCCCAGAATGCCAGCTCTTCTTCGGTCGGGTCTTCCGTTCCGAGGTCTCTGCACCACCAGTCTGGGAAGCCCTGCAGTCTGGCACACTCGGTCGGTGTCAAACGGCGAACTGTATAGGTCACAGGTGCGGGCTGTGCTTCCGGATTGTCGATGACCAGACGGTCATTGAAAGCATCCTGCCCGTTGAAGCCGCTGGGATGTGCCCCGGTTGCCACCGTTCCCATGACACCCTCGTTCAAATGCGGTACCGGTGCGATGGTGGTCGGGTCTTTGTAATCCCGTGCCATCAGGGTCGGTGCGACTTCTTTTGCCACCTGCATATAGGAGCCGGTGGTCATGGCATACACATCCTCCGGTGCGCAGACTGCATGGCGGTCAGTGGCATCCAGTGTAAAGCAGACATCCTCATTGACACCATCCCCCTGCGGACCGTTCTCATCCTTGCGGCCGATCATGTTGCCCTGCAGGACGAAGGTCTGCATCTGGTCACTCCGGGTCGCCATCAAAGCGCCGGACTTACCATGCAGATCGATCAGCTCATTGCGCTGGTTCACATGGAAGACTGTCACATCTTCCGGCTGTGCCACAAAGGTCTGCTGCTTCATCCCCGGATCTGCTGCCAGTGCCGCTGACTTTTCTCCAAGATCCCGGACTTCATCCCTCTGGTTCTGGGTAAAGGCGACCGGCTCTACCACACAGATACCGCCCTGATTGCAGGTCGGGTCACCGCCGCTGCGGTCCAGTGTCCGGGAAGTTTCGGCCTCATAAAAACCGCTGTGCGGATTATCGGACATCATGGAATGGCTGGCTTTGGAACAGACGCCATAGCATTTCGGAACGAACAGTGTCTGGTCGTTGTTGCAGCCGAGGGTGGCCGACTTTTCTTCCTGCCAGATGGCTCCCTTCCCGCCGCCCTCGCAACCGGAGCGAATTTTCAGTGTGACTGCCGGGGAGTTTTCAACATCTTTCACCGAGCTTTCCACTGAATTTTCAACAGCATCCATGACCATCGGGACATTGCCGCCACCCGTACCACACCGGCTTGTCAGTGTCTGCACCTTACCGTCCTCGGAAATCTTCACCCGGCTGTCAGCAGGATGATTCTCCAGTGCGATGGCGGCAGGCACAACACCAGCTCGGAGGGTCGGTGACCGCTCTTCCTCGTATCCGATGCTTCTGGCATCTGCGGAATGCTCGGTACAAAAACCGGCGGCTTCCAGAACACACGGCTGATGCCCATGCTCCTCTGCCCGTAGGGTTCCGGTCACATCTTTGGAAACATCCATCTGCCTGCCGCCCTGGTCGTTCAGACAGATCCGTCCTCCTGCTCCGTTACAGCCTGCCTCTCCAGTGCCGCTTTCAGCACCGGCGGCAGCTCTTTGCCACGCACGGAAGCCCTCCGCAGAATACCGAGACACGCCTTCGGACTCAAATAGTACCTTTGGGGCACTCTGGTCTGCAAAATCTGCGACAAGGTAGATACGTTTTCTTCTTTGGGGAACGCCCCACCACTGTGCATCAAGAACTCGATACGCGACGCTCCATCCGTCTCCCACATAGTAGTCGGCATCGGGCCATCCTTTCTTCTCAGGCGCAGGCACCGAGGCGGCCGGTTCTTTAACACCGATGACGGCTTCGAGGACTGCTTTGAAGTCCTGCCCTTTGTTTGAGGAGAAGGCCCCTGGCACATTCTCCCACACGATAAATCTTGGTTTTTCTCCATTGGTCTTACACCTCATTTCCTTCACGATTCGGATTGCTTCGTAAAACAGACTGGACCGTGAACCATCCAGACCGTCCCGCTTACCGGCGATGGACATATCCTGACAGGGACTCCCAAAAGTGATGATGTCCACTGGAGGCAGGTCTGCTCCGCTGATGGCAGACACATCTCCGTAGTGCTTCACCTGCGGCAGACGTTTGGTCGTGACCCGGATGGCAAACGGCTCGATCTCGCTGCTCCACACCGGAGTGATCTGCCCGGTCAACAGACCGCCCAATGGAAAACCCCCGGAGCCATCAAAGAGGCTGCCGAGGGTCAAAGTCTTATTCTGTTCTGTGCTCATCCGGCGACCTCCTCTCCGAGCATCTGCTCATTTGCTTTCTGGTAAAAGTCTCTGGATACTTCAAATCCGTAGCTGTTGCGCCCCAGTTCTCTTGCTGCTCTCAGCGTGGAGCCGCTGCCGGCGCAGGGGTCAATGACCACATCGCCCTCATCTGTAAAGGTCTCGATCAGTCGTTTCAGCACGGAGATCGGTTTCTGGGAAGGATGGATTTTCGGATATTCCCTGCCATCCCGCTTCCAGTCAAACCAGTTGAAGATCATATGGGGCTTTCCGTCCTCACCGAGATTACGGAACTTCGGGAGCTTTCCCCGGTACAGAACCAGAGCATACTCCGTTGCACCCACGATCTTCATGTTGGCCTTTAAAACCTGCGGACTGTAGTTCTTGCAAAACACCAGCGGGATATAATTCTTGAAACCGTATTTCTCTGCTTCGGTGATCACCTTCGGGATCTGTTGAAACGCACAGAACACGATCATGCACGGCGCATCCTTCTCTCCTGTGCCGGGTTCTTTCTTCAGCAGGCGGTTGCAGAAGTGGAAATACTCTGCAATGTTGAAGGTGAAATCGGTATTGAATGCCGCCTTCCGCGCCTTGCTACTCTCCCCGTTTTTGTTGTCGCCATCCACATACCAGTCCGGCCGGCTGGCATAGAAATCTGTACCGATGTTGTACGGAATGTCTGCGATCACCAGCTGCGCCTTGGGGATGTTATAAGACTTGAAATTCTGGAAGTTGTCATGGATGAGGACGCATTTTACATCAGGCATCAGCATCCTCGCTTTCCGGCTCGAAGGTCGCCACTTCCTCGAACTTCAGCTTCTGACCGTCACGGACAACAAACACATCATCGTAGTGACCATCGCTGTGTTCGATGTACCGCTTCACGATCACATCCACGAACTTCGGGTCCAGCTCGATGCCCCGGCACACACGGTCGGTCTCCTCACAGGCGATCAGGGTCGAGCCGCTGCCCAGGAACGGATCGAGAACGATACCGTTGGTCATGGTGGAGTTGCGGATCGGATAGCTCATCAGGCCGATGGGCTTCATGGTCGGATGGTCCTTGTTGGACTTCGGCCGGTCATACTCCCAGATGGTCGTCTGCTTCCGGTCGGAATACCACTGGTGTTTTCCCTTCTGCTTCCAGCCGTAAAGACACGGCTCGTGCTGCCACTGGTAAGGACTGCGTCCCAGCACCAGCGCATTCTTCTTCCAGATACAGCACCCGGACAGGTAGAACCCGGCATCCTTGAATGCCTTACGGAAATTCAAACCCTCGGTATCGGCATGGAAGATATAGATGGAACCATCATCTGCCAGATGACCGTGCATCTGCTGGAACGCTGCCAGAAGGAACTGGTAAAATTCCGAATCACTCATGTTGTCATTCATGATCTTACCGGCCGTCTCTTCCACATCCACGTTATAAGGGGGATCGGAAAGGACCATATTTGCCTTGGTTCCGTCCATCAGGGTGTCGTAGCATTCTGCTTTGGTGGAATCACCGCACAGAACGATGTGCTTTCCCAGATGCCAAAGGTCACCCTCTTTGGAGAAGCATGGCTGCTTCAGCTCGGATTCCACATCGAAGTCATCTTCCTTGACCTCTTTGCTGTGGACTTTGTTGAACAGCGTCTCAATCTCCGGCGGCTCAAAGCCGGTCTTGCCAAGATCGAAGTTGGAATCTTCGATGTCTTTCAGAAGGTCGGCCAGCAGGGCATCATCCCATGCACCCGTGATCTTGTTGAGCGCAATGTTCAGGGCTTTTTCCCTGGTCTTGTCGATGTCCACCACCGCACAAGGCACTTCGGTATAGCCCAGCTCCATCGCTACGGTCAATCTCTGGTGGCCACCGATGATTGTCCTATCGGCATTGACCACCAAAGGATCTGCGAACCCGAACTCCGTGATGGAGTTCTTGATCTTCTCGTACTCTTTATCCCCCGGCTTCAGCTTTTTCCGGGGATTGTATGCGGCCGGCTTGAGTACGGACACCGGCAGCATCTTCAGTTCAGCAGTCGCTTTCATGTAAGCCCTCCTAATTCAGATTCACATGCGCATGACCCCGGAGAACGGCACGAAAAAGGAGCCGAACAAAAAGCCCGACTCCATCTCATCTCCATCTTCCTGCGGCTGTTCAGCCATCTCGCACCATTCCGGGTTTTCCCCGTTCACGGATGCCAGGACCTTATCTTCCGCATCGTCAATCGCATGTACACAGATACCCCCGGTGTTGAACATCGGAAACACACCGATAATCTTACTCACCCTCATCCACTCCCTTCATCCCGTATCGATAATCCCAATAACAATTCAGGCTGCAAAACTTCCGCTGCCGTTTTCCTTCATCTACGGCATGGAACTCCCTTCCACAGTTTTTACAGACCGCGATCCGAAAAGGCTTATGCTGCCTGTAATATTCCTCCCGGCAAGCCGGAGAACAGAACCGTCTCCGACCACTGTTTCCTCTCTGTACGAGAATGCGTCCGCAAACCGGACAGCGCCGTTCCCCCGACCCATCCGGTGGCTGTAACTGGCAGCTCCCCGTTTCCGGCAGACCCAGTTCCCGGCAGTAATCTGTGACCTGTTCCAAAGAAAGCCCTGTGTTTTCTGCGATCTCCACACATTCAAACCCGGCAAGCCGCTGGCTTCGGACTTCTTCTCTCTCCGGGCGGTACTCATAGCCCTCAAACACACAGTCCAGCCGGACACCGTTCTTTACCACATCACGTTCTATGTTCAGCGGTTCTTCCATTTGCATCGCCCTCCTTCCAGCGTCCTTTGTTTGCACAGGCACGGCTGCAATATTTCCGTTCCAGACCATACTGGTGCCGGTAGGAAAACTCCCTGCCGCACACCGGGCAGATCTTCGACCGCACGGTCTTCCAGTTCTCCGGCTTTGGATGGGTGTTGTTCCACCGTGACCGGCATTCCGGTGAGCAGAACTTCCGTGGTCTGCCTTTATGGTTTGGTACGATTGCCGTACCGCACTGAGGGCAGAAGGAAAACGCCATGTCCCTGATCATCTCAGCCGTGTAATCTTCCATCCGCCCTCACCTCACTCTCATTTTTCGCCGTTTCTTCGGCGGTTTCTTAGAAAAATTTCAAAATACATACGAAAAGCAGCGAAGTGGAAATCGGCACTGCACCGCCAGGTTGGATCGTTGTTGCGGCGGCCGATTCCCGCTCGCCCCTGTTCCTCCCGGAACAAGCTAAAATGTGCGAAAGCTCCCTGTTTACAAGAGGTTTCACACACTTTGGTTCATTTCGGGGAAAAAGAATGGCACCGGAACCGAAGCTCCGATGCCTGTACATTTTCCTGTTTCATTTTGCGCCGTTAATCCTCTGACCCCCGGCCTATCAATTTTGCGGTTTTTCACAGAAAAGGGCGCACCGGTCTCCGTGTGACTTCACCGTAGAGAAGTGACCCCGGCCCCAGCGGGGGTGTCAGTAGGTGTAGGTCGGGTTGATGTCTTCGGTCAGCGTCTTCTTATCGTGGCAGCTCTTGCACAGCGACTGCCAGTTGTTCTGGTCCCAGAAAAGTTTCTGGTCACCACGGTGCGGAATGATGTGATCCACCACCGTTGCCCGGACGTACTTGCCCTTCTTGGCACACTGCACACACAGCGGATGGGCTTCCAGATACGACTTTCTGGCTTTCTGCCACCGTCTGTTGTATCCACGCTTCGCTGCCGGGCGGGTGGCTTCTGGGTGGAGAGGCAGGTGCTTCTCACAGTAAAGCCGGCCGGGTTCGACCAGCTCCGGACAGCCGGGGTGATGGCACGGTGTCTTTGGTCTGTACGGCATAGGTCAGTCCTCCCACGGAAGCCCAGCCTTACCGAAGTGACCGTAAGCACTGACCTTGTTGTAATCTACATCCAGCAGTCCCAGCCGCTTGATGATACCCTGCGGGGTCAGGTCGTAGCTGTCATGGACGTAGGCTTCGATGAAGTCAAGGGACTGGTGCTCCGTACCGAAGCACTCCACAGCCACACCCACCGGCTGTATCACACCGATAGCGTAGGCCAGCTGGACTTCGCACTTGTCAGCGTAGCCCGCCTGCACGATGTCTTTGGCGATCTTCCGAGCCATGTATGCTGCGGAGCGATCCACCTTGGTGGGGTCTTTACCGCTCAGAGCACCGCCACCCATGCGACCGATGCCACCGTAGGTATCGCACGCCAGCTTCCGGCCAGTCACACCACAGTCAGCATAGCTGCCGCCCAGCACGAAACGACCGGTCGGATTAACCAGCTTCGTGAAGTCACCATCCAGACCGTACTCGCAGGCGGCCAGCACCATCATGGATTCGATGATATGCCGGAAGTCGCTGACCTCCACATCCGGGCTGTGCTGCACGGAGCAGAGGAAGGTGGTGATTCGGCCGGTGTCGTAATCGTAGCTGACCTGCGCCTTGGCATCTGCTCGAAACATCTTGGACGGATGGTTCTTCAGCAACTGCAGGAACTTGGTGGCGACCATGTACGGAATCGGCATCTGCTCTGCCGTCTCGTTGGTGGCGTAGCCGTACATGATGCCCTGATCACCGGCACCGCCCTTGTCCACACCCATTGCAATATCCGGCGACTGCTTGTCCACCAGAATGCCGATGCGGAGAAGCTCGGTCAGGTTCCAGCCCAGCTTTTCAGCACCGATGCGGTTGAACACATCGTGAACGATCTGGTTGTAGTTTGGCCGATAATCGGTAGTGACTTCGCCGGCAATAAAAAGCTGGCTCTTTTTCAGCAGACACTCGATTGCCACACGGGCGTTCCTGTCATGCTGGAGAATGTCGGTCACGATGGCATCTGCGATCTGGTCACAGATCTTATCGGGATGACCATTGCTGACCTGTTCACAGGTAATAATCTTACTCATGTTCTGTCCTCTCTTTCATGTATCACAAAGCAGGCCGCCTTTGCCCATGCCCACAAATAGGCTCCCACAAAAGCGGCCTGCGATGTTCCATTGTGTAGTTCCAATGTGTCCTCTGAATCTGTTGCTGGTGTGTTGCTGGCGCTTTCCTCACAAAGCGAGGTGTCCAGTCCCCAAAAATATTGATTTTACGCACTTTTCAGGGGTGTTAAGATCTATATTTTTTCTTTTGTTGCTATTGTTGCTAGTAAAAAGTAAATAGTATATAAAAGAAAATAATATAAATAAAATAGGGTTTTCACTCGCAACACTCGCAACAGCACCGAAAACCTTTGATTTTCCTACGTTTTTCTGTTGCTGGGGCGTTGCTGCTGTTGCTGGTAACGTGACTCCGAAGTCGTGTGTTGCTGGTATTTTGATGGGAACTTATGAAAATCAAAAACAATAGATTTCACTGTGTTCTTCCAGCAACAGCCGCAACAAATCCGTCCGTACCTTGAATTTCAAGCTCATGATGTCAATGGTGCAAAGTCCTCTTTTGACTCTTCACTTGCCGTGAACGCCACATCCAGGACCATCGGAGTCGTACTGCTGGAGGCACCGTCATTCGGACGCTTTCTTGCAGTCTTGTACCGCTTTTCAATCTCCTGGTTTAGATTCTTGGCTGCCTCTGCCCGGTAGCCATTCTCTCCACACCACTCTTTGTAGCGTGTGTAAACTGCACCGCGCCGAAGCTCACACCCTTCCTTTTCTTCAATGCATTCATCAAAAAACTGACCCATCTTATCTGAGAATATCTGATAGTCCGTTGTTGCCTGAACGACAGAATCCGGCATGGCAAGTCCCTGACTGCGGAACAGCTTATAGCCTTCGAGCATCCAGTTCAGAATGCCGGACATATTTTCCGGTTTAGCAAAAGTGGACTTTAGATCCTTATCCTGTTCATTTTCTTCAAAATGCCGGTCAAACGGAATGATTTTGATTCGGCCAGACTCAAACAGCGTAAGGTCTGTGATATTCGGACGATGGTTCGTGTTGATGAAAATTTTGAAGTTCGGTCGGAACTCAAAACTGTTCTCATGCAGATACCGGGCTGTGATCGTATCGTTACCGGTCAGTCGTTTGGTAAGAGCTGCATCCAGAGTGATCTTTTTCTCCGGCTCGGAGATGTTTACAAAACGAGAGCCGGCAAGCCGGGCGATTTCCTCAGACGGTCCTCCGCTCTGGCTGTTAAACTTCGCCTGCAGCATGGTCGGATCTGCATTTTTACCGTACTCGCCCATAATACGCAGAATACTCTCCATTGTGGTACCCTTACCGTTTCTGGATGTCGGACCGTACAGAATAAACAAGCACTCCATGCGGGTGTCACCAGTCAACGAGTATCCGATAGCCTTCTGAAGATAGTCTGCTCTGGCCTTATCCCCCTGCATGATCTCCGTGATGAACGTCCGCCAGCGAGGGCAGTCGGCATCCGGGGCATATATCACAGGGGACACTTTTGTGAGAAAATCCTCCGGGCGGTGTTCCCGGAATTCCATCGTCCGCAGATCCAGTGTTCCATTTTTGCAGTTGAACAGATAGATATCCTGATCGTACTGCTTCATGGACAGTGGGAATACGGACTTCGCGTCTTTCAGCATCGTGTCACGGTGCTTGCGTTGCTGGAGTTTCCGGACGCGGTCGATGAACCGCTTTCTGACATCCTCTTCTGTAATCTTCAATGCAAACAGATACAGCTTATCTGCCAGATATTTCGCAAGCTCTGCCACCTTAAGGTTCTCCATATCCGGCTGCCAGACAACTCCATCATAGACAAACCAGATGCCGCGTTCACTGTTGTACCGTGCGATAGGCTTGAAAAAATCGGCGAACATGTTGCCCAAACCGATCTCATCCCTGCCGTAGCGCGGATTCGTGTGCGGAGCCATTTCTTCCAGCGACAGCGTGAGCTTGCTGATGTCCGGTGGCCGCTCCGCCTCTTTATCATCAGAGTCAAGATTTGCAAACTCCTCATCCACAATGTCCTGCGCGTTGACAGGAATGTAAACGGAAGCGCAGGTATTGACTGTGTTGCGGATAGAGATGGCACCGTAGGTTGAACCAGCCTGTTTGCGATCCCACTTCGGGCGCATCAGACCAGATGTGCGGAAGATGCGGTCCATCTGCTCCTCATCACAGCCGCACCAGAATGCCAGAATAGACAGGAACGCCATATCTGCATCCGACTGGCTGCCGTAGAGGTCTTCCCACTCACCGGCAAAGAGCTTTTTGAACTTTTCGGAGTTGCTGGCCTCGTTGGCGTGTGCGATGACAGCCTCATCATCCAGATACGAATGGTGCTGGAAATGTGTCTGCTGCACCTGCTTGTTTCGCTTCATCAGCGTATCCAGCAGAGTGGTCATCGCCGTTTCATCGTTCGGGATCTCACCTGTGCGGTAAACATCTCCCGTTACGGTGACGAAGCGGTTTGTCGCACTGGGCATATACACTTCCAGACCCTTGCTGCGATTGTTGATGTAGTAGACTGTCTTGTCGTAAACATAGTCCTCTGGCACATGGAAGAATCCACGCAGTCCTTTGCCGGACGGTGACTTTTCCACATACGCTGTAGGGAAGATTGAAAGTACGGTGTCCGCCGTATCGTTCAGTGTGCCGTCTTCACGGATACAGTGGTCGATATCGAAAGCTCCGATGCCACTGCCAACCGCAATGCCGATTCCGTCATAGCCGCCCATCGCGTAAGTGACAAGCGTAGTCTTGAAATCCGCAAAGGTGCGAAGGTCATTGATCCTGGCTCTGTCACCGTTCTCCGGGTTATACGGCATCTTAGTCTTCTGACCGTTCCGCTTTTCAAATTTCCAGACACAAAACCGGCAGGAGGACTTCAGCTCCGCCGGGATGTTTTTGATATCCACCATAGCGGTCAGACCTCCTTTCTCGTAGAATTCGTGCCATGTGTTGAAGCCCGCATCGCAAACTGCTTTGTAACAGCGGCTTCGATCTCGTACTTCTTCTGAACGGAGACCACACAGCAAAACCGATTAAACAGAACCAACTTGTCGATGGTTGTGATCTGCTCCACCAGCAGGATGGAATCCTCCAAATGCTCATCCCTGAGCATCTCACACTCTTTTTCTGTAAGTACGATGTGTACCGGAAGTTCCAGCTTCTTCAACTTGGAACTCAGCGGAATCACTGTAATGACCGGGGAATTACGATTCGCCACGTCATTGCTGATGACCAGAACTGGACGTGTACCGCTCTGCACCGAAGTGCCAGAGTGATCGCCTAGCTCTGCGAACCAGACTTCATACTGTTTTGGAGTTCTCACAGTCGGCCACTGGTAGGTCGGCATATCATTAAACGGTGTTTCTTTCGATGCCGGCCGCCAGGATACTGCTGACTTGCGGCACTTCTTGGTTTTTCCGCATTGATTGATGTACTTGTTGACATGAATCTTGCGACCATGCACACTATGTCTTGCATTTTTCTTCTTGCGCCCCATACGGGTTCCACCTCCTTGACGCATAATAAAAAAAGCCAAAGAGGGCATGAAAAAAGCCGACAGGATTTTGACCTATCGGCTGTTTGTTTGCTTCTCTTTAGCTTTTGACAGTTTATATTATAGCACGGGTCTACATACGATGCAATGCGTTTTTTCTCCAATATAAGCCATTTTTCTCCAATTAAAAGCAATTCTCTCCATTTATGATGAAAAGCTCTGAAAAGTTATAGCTCTCGATGTTTTATCGTGACTGGTAAAAATTCAAAAAAGGGAAGTGAACTCCTGAAGTTCACTTCCCCAACATCTTATCCCGTATTGAAAGATACCGCTGGATTCCATACCCCATCATCTGATATCCGATTTTGAGATAGTGGTCTACACAGCCATTCGACATTTTTACCACACTACTTTCTGGGGTTTCAATTTCGTTCCATCCTTTTCCGTTGAGAAATTTCTGGATAATAACTTCTCTGGGTGTTCCTTCTAAAAACTCCTCTCCAGCTGTGAAAAGTGTGATGATTTCTTTATCCTGGTCAACCATTTTCTGAAGTTCCTGCTCTTTTTCCAGATACAACTGCCGCATTACTTTGTTTTTTTCCTCAGTCCGCTTAGTTGCCAACCGCGCAAGATCCTGTTCCAGTACCGGCAGTTCCCGCTTCGCCACTGTGTATTCCTTACAGACCTGTTTTGCTCGTTCTACCATTTCCTTATCTACCGGTCTATCAAACAACTTTCTCCGTGCCATCCTTCATGTCCTCCTCATTTTCTTCCCGCTGTGTTTTCCAGTACTTCAAAATAAATTCAGCCATTTCTTCCTGCGCCTGTCGTTCCATCTTTCGGATGACTTGCCACGACAGCGACTTTCCCTCTAACCCCACTGCATCTTTCCAGAAAACTCCATCCACATAAATCTGCCGAACAACCGTCCCCTGTTCTCCGCCCACATAATCTGCAGCCATTTCCAGAAGATAAATATCACCTGCCAGTGTCCCATATTTTTTCAATGATTTCTTGTAATCATCCCGCCAGGTTCGGATAATGTAATCCAGTGCGCCGATTGCTGCTTTTGCAGTCGGGTCTGAGATATGACTGCTCTGGACTCGTTCTCCTTCCCCAGAGCACCCAGAATTCATGGCGTAGTAGGCTTCTACAGGTGTCAGTGTCGGTGCAGACAGCAGCTGCTCTTTCAGCTTCTTAAGTTGCACTTTTTTCCCTGCAATCATCTTACACATATCTCGAACCCAGCGTTTTATTTCGTCCAGAATCCTGGTTTCTGCTTCGTCAACGTCTCCATTTGCATGATCAAATATGTAATCCAGCAACCCAAACAGCTCAGACGGCCTTTCGGCAGCGTGAGCAAGCACCTGTTCCTGTTCTTTTCGGATATCCTGTGTATTCATCTTCCACTTTCTCCCTTCGTCTGCTTCTAAATCACAGGCGATGAAAAAGTGGAGAAATCGAACCTCTTCCAAAAAATAAATGGAGAATTTTTTAAAGAAAAGCGGTGCAGGACATTACCGCCCTACACCGCATGGAAATCAAACTCCCAACTGCGCTTTGACCGCTGAGATCAGCTTCTCCTGTGTCATGTCCTTCTGCTCCAAAGCCGCCATGACATCCTCATCCACAGTGTCCTTGGTGATGATGTGGTGGATGGTGACCACCTGCGTCTGGCCCTGCCGCCAAAGACGAGCATTAGTCTGCTGATACAGTTCCAAAGACCAGGTCAGCCCGAACCAGATCAGGATGTGTCCGCCCTGCTGGATGTTCAGACCATGTCCGGCCGATGCAGGGTGGATTAGTGCAACTGGGATGTTCCCGGCATTCCAGTCCTTAATGTCGGTACTGCTTTTGATGTCCCGGACTTTGATTTTCAGTTTCGACAGATGGTTGATAATACGCTCCCGGTCATGCTTGAACCAGTAGGCCACCAGCACCGGCTGTCCGTTGGCCGCTTCGATCAGGTCTTCGAGAGCTTCCAGCTTGTGGTCATGGATGACTCGTGCTTTGCCGTTCTCGTCATAGACCGCGCCATTGCTCATCTGCAACAGCTTCCCTGTCAGTGATGCAGCATTGGCAGCGTCTATGTCACCGTCTTTCAGCGGAATCAGAAGATCCTGCCGGAGCATATCGTAGAGTTCCCTTTCCTGCGTGTTCATCTCGACTTCGCACCTTGTAGGTACACAATCCGGCATATTGAGATAATCCAGAGCCTTCATGGAAATCGTAATGTCCGAGATCCGCTGATAGATCATCTCCTCTGCCCCCTGTCTAGGAACATACTGGAACACGATGCCGGTTGCCGGATTCAACGCACCCGCCTTGAAGTAGGCTTCCCGGTACCGGCCGATAAACTTGCCGAGCCGTTCCCCGCCATCCAAAATTCCAATCTCTGCCCACAGGTCCATGAGACCGTTGGAAGAAGGTGTGCCGGTCAATCCGACCCACCGCTTCACGAACGGGCGGACTTTTCGTAAGAACTTGAAACGCTGGGACTGATAGTTCTTGAATGATGACAGCTCATCAATCACGATCATGCTAAAATCCCATCGCATTCCATTTTTCTCGTAATACTCCACCAGCCACCTGATATTCTCCCGGTTGACGATGTAAATCATTGCCGGGTGGTGGACTGCTGCGATCCGGGTCTTAACATCTCCAACGATGACGGAAATATCCAGCCCTTTCAGGTGGTCCCACTTTTCGATTTCTGCCGGCCATGTGTCACGAGCAACACGCAGTGGAGCAATGATGAGAACCTTGCTGACCTCGAAGGTCTCAAGCATAAGGTCTTTGATTGCGGAAAGGGTGATTACAGTTTTGCCTAAGCCCATATCCAGAAAAAGAGCTGCAATTGGGTGCGTCTTGATATACTCTGTGCAGTATCTTTGGTACTCATATGGGACAAATCTCATACACCGCCTCCTTTCTCCGGAAGATTCACTTCCGGCATCTCCGGTATCTTTGCCCCGATCCCCTGTGGGATAGGCTCACCGGGTGTCCAGCACAGGAGCGCATCCACAGCAGGCTGGATCTGCTCCAAGCGGTCAACGCAGAACACCGGGAAGCCCAGGGCTTCGAGCTGCTGTCTGCGCTTTCGCTGGAGGATACGCATCTGTTTGCCGGGCGCTTTCAGCTCCACGAATGCACACTTGCCGCCAATCAGTAGAACCAGACGATCTGGCACGCCATTCATGGTCTGACTGGTAAATTTAAGTGCCTGTCCTCCAGCAGCCTTTACCGCAGCCACGAACTGTTTTTCTACTTCACTTTCTCTCATACGGATGCCTTTCTCTTTCTACAATCCCGGAGGTATTTTTTCTTTGCCGCGTAATACTCCGCTCCAAACCAGAAGTTACCACTCTCAGAACCTTCCGTTTTGATAATCACACCCTCAGAAGGGTCAAGCTTGGAGTATACCTCAATGACTTTACGCTTAAGTACAGGAACAGCTTTTCGCTTAGGAGGTTCGTCTGCGTTCTTCTTCGGCTGCATATTGCTCTCGACAAAAGCCATATCCTTCTTGAGTTCCTTAGCCGTGCCGATAAAATAGAAAGCCGATTTCGACCCGATATGAAGGACCGTATCATTACCAAACCAGCTGAGAATATCTTTCAGTTCCGGACGGTTTCCGGCTTTAAAGAGACGGTCAAATTCTAGCTGCTTTGGTGGAAGCAGTTCTTTCAACATCTTCTCTTTCTCTTTTCGCCGTTCTTCTCTCATCACATTCCCGATAGCCTCATTTGCAGTCGGATCAGAATGACTTCGGTTATTGCGACATTCCGGCACCTTTTCTTCTTTATGATCGACCCAACGGATAACCTGTGTTTCTTTCTGCATGATGATTCCCTCCCCATTACTGATTGATCTGCTTCCACTGCTGCGGCTCCATCGTGGCGACCTGCCAGCCGATGCCCTCCAGTGTAGTGGCACGGTCGTAGGAAACGACATCCTGCGATGTGCGGGTGACTGCGTTGGACAGGCCGTACAGAGACAGGTCGCCGCCTTCAATGAGGTACTTGAGGATACCTTCCTGCTCCTCGGCATTGATGCCATAGCTCTGGGCAGTCAGCTGCACCACATCCTGTACCCTGCCGGTGATCGGCACTGCCATAGATTCCTGCAGGCGGCCGACCACCTGGGAAAAGCGAGCCTCATCAATGGCAGCCATCGTGGTATCACGCAGCTTCAAAAGAAATGCCTTGTCCTCCGCTTCCATCGTCTCGTCCGAATACAGCGTGAAGCTGTCCTCCACCGCCTTTGCCTGACGGCCCACATGATGACGGCGTTCGCCCATGTCATTGACCACCATACCGTTGGTGCAGACCAGACGGTATACCAGCGGCTGAATCGACACAGCTCCCAGACCGACCTCGGAGTTGGAGATCATCACGCCAGCCTGGACGATATCACCCTTGCGGACTTCCATCTCCAGACGGTGATTGACCACCTTGAGGTACAGACGGTTTTCCGTTACCTCGCAGGACATCACCTCGTACTGATCATTACCTGCGAACAGCGGCAGGACAGCTGTGGCAATCTCCATATTGTCGATACGGCGATAGCGTTCCGACAGCAGCGCACGGGCTACCTGTCCGGCACCGTAATCCATAGAGCGAACCATATAAGAGCTGGGCTTGTCCGCAAACCAGCTGTTCACATTCTCTGCCAGCAGTTCCGGCTTTTCTTTCTGCATGAGATCATAATATTTTGCCGGGATGCCCAGTGCCGATGCCACCTGGCGGTGGAACAGCGAAGTTGTCCCGAACACCTCCTGCTGATTCGTGGTCAGATGGTTGATCTCAAAGGTGTGTCCATCTTCCCGGAGGTGCATCCCCTGTGCCGGACTGATAAAGTCCTGCTTTGCCTGATTCTGACGGTTCAGTTCGACCAGGACTTCCTGCAAATTTCTTCCTGTTTTCATAGCGATTTTCCTCCCTATCTATACGGCGCATATTTATACGCCCTTTTATTCGTCCGTGTCCTTGCGGCAAGGGCACCGTGTTTACAGTTCTCGGTTGATCATCTGCTGGATGATCCGTACTGCTCCCTGCATCCGCCTGCGGTTCAGCCGCGTATCCTGCAGGAGTGCGTCCAGTGCGTCCACCTCGTCCCGGATGTTACAGAGAACCGACCGCTGATGGTCAGCAAGGCGTTCACCATCCCGTTCCATGCGGTCATACTCTTTTTCGTAATCATCGATATCCTCCACATTGGTTTCGATATACTCCTCGATCTCCCGGCGGAGTTCCTCACCGGCATAGTCCTCGACTGCATCCAGCAAGTCTCGAATACCAAAGGGTGTCAGGAGTTTTCCGTCCTTCATTTTCAATACATGCGGCATCTTGTTCACCCCTTAGTCTTTGAAATAGTAGTCACCCTTGTAACCAGCTGCCGCCAACGGCAAGCCCTTACACCATGCCGGGTTGACCGACATCAGCTTACAGACCTCATCCACTGTGTACTGACCCTTGGGTGCCTCGATGATGACTTCATCGTGAACATGAGCCACAATGTTCAACCCCTCTGCTGAGATGCGGTCCATCGCTTCAGCCAGAATGTCACGGGCAATGGCCTGCGTTGCATTCTCGACCAGCCGACCGGAGTAGGTTTCCTGTCTGCTCCACTTGTGATTCTGCCCCACACCTTCATAGGTCAGGCTCATACGGCCGAAGCGGTTCGGTTGCTGTTTCGGTTTCAGATACGCAAGCCGTCTGCCTGACGGAAGCACCATCCAGAGGGTGCCGGAATAGAACTCAAAGGCGATCTTTCCGACCTCCTGCCGCTCCCCGGTCTTATAGGCGGTCATCGCAGCCTTTTCGGTATCCCACCAATACTGCACGATCTTCGGGTTGGCTTCCCGCCAGGAATCAATGATCTCCGGCAGTTCTTCTTCGTGCAGTCCCATTTGCAATGCGCCCATACTGATGAGTGCGCCGGAGGAGCCGCCATAGCCACAAGCCAGAGTCGCAATTTTCCCTTTCTGACGCAGGTCACCGTTGATGCCGTGCTTGACAACAGGCACATGAAACATCTGGGAAGCGGTAGCACAGTAGAGATCCTCGCCGTTCTGGAACGCATCCAGCACCCACTGTTCCTCCGCCTCCCACGCAAGCACACGGGCTTCAATAGCAGAAAAGTCTGCCACGATGAACTCGCATCCATCTTTCGGGATCAGCATGGTGCGGATCAGCTGGGACAGGACATCCGGTGTATTGCCGTAGATACTCTCGACCATATCGAAGCACCCCAACTTCACGAGTGTTCTCGCTTCATCCAGCGTTGAGATGTGGTTCTGTGGGAGGTTTTGCAGCTGGATATTCCGGCCGGAATATCGACCGGTACGGCTGGCTCCATAGAACTGGAACAGTCCTCTGGCTCTGCCGTCAGGACACACACAGCGTTCCGCCGCCTGATATTTCTTCACAGAGCTTTTTGCCATCTGGAACCGGAGCTTCAGCATATCCATTGCCTCAGCATCTACTCCGTTCTTGTCCAGCTCTTCGATCATCTGGGCTACATCCTTTTTTCCGAGCGTGTCCATCGGGATGCCGCGCTCCTCCAGCCATGTCTTCAACTGAGATACGGAATTCGGGTTTTCAAGTCCCGTCAGCTCGTAGGCTTTCCTGCTCATGGCATCGGAGAGCATCAGGTCGCAGGTGATTGCTTCCTGCACCAACTCCGTATCGATTCTCACGCCGCGGTCATTGATGCGCTCATTCGTGCGATAATGCTGCCATTCCAGTTCCGTCATTGGGAACTTCTTCAGTCTCTTGTAGATGTCCACCTCGGTATTGACATCCTGAATGCAGTAATACTTGAACTTTGCCCAGTCCGCCGGGTAATGCTCCGGAAGATTCCGGGTCCGCATCCCATTTGACTTGGTCGGCTTGCATGGCACAGAAAACAGCTTGATGAGCCGCTCACCTTCTTTGTCTTTCTGCTGGCTGGTCTTCAACACCGTACCGACACCTTTCAGTGCCAGCGGCAAAGTCAGCGATGCTGCCATGACCATCGTGCAGATCCAGCTATCCGGCGAAAGGAACTCTCCCGGTTTCAGATACTGTCCGGGATAGTGCCGGTTCAGATGCACGGAGAAGCAGACACGCTCAAAGGCGGCATTGTGTGCGATCAGCCGCACATTGCCGGTTTGGAATGCCTCCAGCAGTTCATCCGGTATGACTTCTCCCGATGCAAGGTCTGCACATCTTGTCTCGCCAAAGCCATCCCCTTCATCGGTTGCCCAGGCTACCAGCAGGATTTCAAAGCTGGTATCTGCGGCATAGCGGTACAGACCGCATTTTCCGATATCCACCTCGCTGTAGGTCTCAATATCGACCAATATCTCTTTCAAAAAATCACCCCATATCTAAGAAAAAACCGGGAGACACCTCTGCATCTCCCGGCGTGCTCATTTACTTGTGTCCTTGAAACACCGGGTCTTACTTCAGATAATCCGGCAGTTCCTCACCGGCATCGCCGCCCAGAACATCCTCATCATCTTCCAGAGCATCAAAGTCGGAGTCCGCAGATGCACGGCCGGACAGACGGTCGCCGTCCTTAACGAACTGGATATTGCCCAGACCTGCCGCAACGCCACGGTTGCCGTTGGCATTGAACGGATAGAGGTTGACGCTGACATTGCAGAAGCAGCCAGAGTAGACCATCATCGGGTCCATGATCGGCTGAACATGACGGTCAACAACCTGCGGTGCATCCTTACTGGTGGCATTCAGGAAGAAGTGGTTCTGATAGGTTTCATCATCCGGACGGTCGATGTCACCATCACGCAGTGGAAGTTTCAGGTTCGGCGGAATCTTGCCGCCCCACTTGCGGACCTTGCCATCTTCCTTCGCGGCTTCGACCGCCTTATGGATCGCCAGCAGGGTCTTCTTATCGTCCTTCGGGATCAGACAGGAAACGGAATACTTCGCCTCGCTGCCATTGATGCTCTTCGGCTCGAAGATGTTGGCAAAAGAGATGCGGCACGGGATAACGAGCTTCGTTGCACTGGTAATTTTCTTAGCCATAATAAAAATCCTCCAAATTCTTTTGTGATGCCGCGCCTCTCATCTGACTGCGGCATCCTGTTGTGTAATGCGTTTTTTCTATGTCCAGCCTCAGTCAAGGGGCGTGAACTCATCCTCGGCAGTCTCCAGATTGACTGCCTCTCTGGGATCAGAGTTTGGTACAAGAGCCAGCTTACCGGGTGGCTTGACCACATACTCTCCCAGAATCTCCTTGAACTTTTTCTTTCCCATGAGCTTTTCAAACTCAGTAAGGGAGATCAGCTCAGTCTTGTAAATATCGGTGTATCCGGCTTTTTCTGCTGCAGCTACCACCGACTTTGTGTCAAGGAACTGCCGCTTGCTCCTGCCCTCGACCACCTTATAGCCATCCCACGCAACTCCGTGGTTGATGGCTTCGGAACTGACATAGGCAAAGATGGCCTCGATCCAGGACTCAATGCGGTTCAGGGTCGGGAGCATCTTTTCGATGTCCGTCTTGGAAAGGAGCGCCGGGGACTTGAAGGTCGGTGCGGAGGTATCCAGATTGAAAGTTGCTGTGGCATCGGTTTCCTCTTCCTCATCGGTAAGAACACCTTCATCCAAATCCAGAAATTCTTCCTTCACCAGTGCCAGAGCTTCCTCAGCACAGGCTTTGCAGGAAGTTCTGGCACGGCAGAACCGGCACCAGTCTCCGGGAACCTGCTCGCCTTTTCCTTCAAAGGCCAGCTTTGCCCTCGGCCTAACATAGGTCTCTGCCCAGTCCAGCAGTTCCTCCACACTGCATTCATACGTTGAGATATTTTCCAGTCGCGGCTGGATAATGGTCATGGACACCTGCTTGATGTTGTACAGGTATCCGTAGGCGTGATAAGCGCCCAAGGCGTACAGCATCATCTGCGGATTGTGGTCACAGCTGACGAATACGCCTTTGCCGTTCTTGTAATCCATGACATACAGTGTCCCGTCTGCGATGATCACGCAGTCGCCGGTACCGAAGCCAGATGGAACCAGATAGCTGTAATCGAGCCGCTCCTCCACCATGACCAGTGGATGCGGGCAGGTCTCCTTGATGCGCTCCACCGTGGAAATGATGAACTCTGCGTAAATGTCAGTGTTCGCTTCCATCTCCTCGTTCTCGTACTCGGAGGTCGGACGCTGCACCCTCTCATGCAGGTACTTGCGGAGCTTATACTCACCCAGAGCATGGGCAGCTGTTCCTTCCTCGGCATACACCGAGGATTCATTTGGAAAGTTCTGCTCCAGCCTTGCCGAAGGCGTACAGTTCAGCCAACGTTTCGAGCTGGAAGCAGACAGGATTGCGTGTACTTCTGGCATAGCGACCTCCCTTAAATCTGGGAAACATCGGCCAGAAACGCTTCGTACTTCTCCGCAGGCAGATCAGACAGCTGGGCTACACCATAAGTCTTCAGAAGCCGACCGATCTTCTCGTTGTTGTCGCGCTTCTTTTTGATCTTCGCCACAATGACCGCCGTGATATCATCCTTGGTGATTGTCACCGCAGATGGTGTCTTAGCGGCAGCAGATGATTCCTGCTCGGTCTTATCAGTCGGCTCGTCCTTCTGAACATTCTTCTTCTCCTGACCAGTATCCTCGCTCCACGGCAAGGCGTCTGCATCATCCGCCGGGAAGTTTTCTTCTGTGGTATCCTCTGCTTCCCCGACACTGTTCTCGGCCTCCAGCTGTGTGTCTGCACCGGCATCACTGTCGCTGTCATTGACAGGATCTTCCGGCTTGTCCACAGCTTCCTCTACCTTTCGGGTCTTCTTGATCGGCTTCCTACGGGGATGCGGTGCTGCTGAACCTTTCTTCTCAGACACAGCAGGAGCTTTCTGATCCACGACCGGAAAGATACGCTTTCCCTCCGGGACAGCATCTGCGCCCAGAAGTTCAAGCTGGTCAGACACGCCCTCAAACATCTGGGCGAGTCCTTCAAAAACCTCGGTCAGCCCATCCACGACCTTCTTCGGAGCATTCAAAGCATTCAGTTCGTCCATCATGCGTTTGCCTCCTCTCCGGTTTCTTCCTCATCACCCCACAGGTCATCCAGATAATCGGCCTGTGCCTTCAGAACTGCCAGAATGACCTTCTCGCACAGACCAGTTTCCTTGTGGATACGCTCCAGCATCTCATCGAAGTCGATATCCTCTACCGGGTCGTCTGCCTCAGCATCCGGCTCCTGACCGAAACCGTAGTTGTAAGAGGTCATGCGTTCATCCATGTGGACATGCAGGTTCTCGATGTTGAGTGAAAGGACCGGAACACTGGACGGGCGTGCCGGCATCGGCTTGTCCTGCTTCTGCACTTCCGTTTTTTCCTCTGCCCTGACAGGAAGCGGAACCTTTACCACCTTGGCATCCTTCAGCATCTCGCCAATCATTTCCTCCAGAGTCATGCTCTTCTCATTCTTATTCTCCATTGTCTTTCTCACTTTCTGCAGCTTCCTGCTGCTCTTCGGTTTTACCCTCCATTGGTATGTGATACTGCTCGGAAAGCCTCTTCAGAAGCAGCTCGACCATGCGTCCCGGCTCCGGGAGATTACGAACAGGTTTCTTCAGCTCATATGCTCTCTTGATCTCCGCTGCCATCCCCTCGGATATGGATTCGCCGAACACCCACACTTCATCCGCGGCTTCCAGCCACTCCATTCCAAATCGGATTCCTGTTGCTCGCTCCTGTGCATCCTCATCCTTTAAGAACTGGGTAAAATACAGATGCGGAGCCAGCGGCAGGACTCCCATCGTGGCAAGAATCCTGCAGGCTGTCTTTGCCCTCTGGATGTTTGCCTCCAGCTGTGCCTTCCTGCACGGCGGGTCGTTTGCTGTCGGTCGGTATGGCGAACAAACAAAAATCTTCTTCACTTTGCGGCCGCCTTTCCTGCTGCTTCCGGGTAAATGTCAACATGACCCACAGTGTCCCCCGGTGTGATGACCAGAACTTTCATTCCGTCACCCAAAAGCCAATGGACCAGTCTTGCAGGCAGCTTCATTACCCGTCCGTCCAGCACTTTTTCTTTGTTTTTGACACGAACTTCAATGCGGTGCTTCATGCTCCTCGCCTCCTTAAATAGATATTGAAGTGCGGAAAGCCGATCCCGGCTTTTTGGTCACACCGTTCTGTTTTCCCGGTGGCCTTCTGCCCTTCTAAGTCACAGGCGATGGAGGAAGCCTTAAATCGAACCCCCTCTCCAAAGTTTTTTCAAAATTTTATCTGATGCGATTTTTTCTTCGATCTTCTTACGGCGTTTCCGTACAGCCGCTTCCGATACCTCATCCTCTGCAGCCGCTTCAACATTGGATTTTTCCTGCTCTACGACCTGCCGATATGTATGGAGCTGGGATTCTGGAAGTTCATCCCTAAGCTCATGCAGTCGGACAATATAATCCGGTTCTTCATCCTCTGCGCCCATCGTGATAGCACATTCATATAAAAGGCTGGACTTATCTTCACTGCCTTCATCATCTGCAAAAGAAGCATCCAAGGACAGGTTGTAGGAATCCGGGCACTTTTCGCCGGGATGGGCTTCCTCCCACTCCCGGATCTGCTTCTTCTTGTTTTCATCCGCAGGCGGTTTCAAATGTTTATTGTTGTTGTAGACTTCCCTATCACGGTCCATATGCCACTGACGGATAAACTCTGCCGTCACGACTTCTCCCGTAACCTCATTCACGCCCTCATGGATGACAAGAGGCCTGTCACCGATGTAATAGACGATGACATCCCGAAGATCCTGTGGAATTTTACGGTACATGTTTTTAAATGCGCTGTAATCACGCTTTCCTGCCTTGCTCTGAGCTGCTCCGTTTTTCTTTGTTTCCTTCATTTTTGTGTCCTTTCCGCTCGTGCGGACAGGCAAAGGAAACTCTGACAAGGAGGGCCTTCTGGAAGAAAGTCGTGTCTGGTCTCATAAGAACCCGGAGATCGGCTGCAAAAAGAAAAATGCGCAACAAGTCAGAGGGCACTCGTTACAGTCACAGCGAATTCTGCGGTTAGGTAAACCGTAAAATTCATCGACTGTATGAGAATCCTTTGCCTATTGCGCACTGGGCTCTGTATTCTATTTTTTATATGTTCACAGCCATATCAGCTGTACGCACTTCAAATAAGTGCTAACTCCCCATGTTCTTCTGTGAACACAGGTGGTATAATGGTTCTATCTTCAGAAGTTTTCTTATCAGCTCCCTAAAAAACTGTAACATTACATTTCAGTTGGTTTCCAGTTGGACTCCGGTTGGAATTTAAATTTTAACGAAAGGAGTACCTGCGCCATGCCATTTTCGTATACCTGTACGGACTTTCTCCGTACATTGCTTGAAAACTGTATCGGAACGGTCATGATCGAATGGGAACAATGGAACTTTCCGTCTCCCAGTTTTGACCGTGGATACTTTAACAGCCGACTGAAGCAAGCCATGCCGATCAACGAACTTACACATAAACGGCTCATCCGACTTTTCGAGTGCGTATTTAATCCTGAAAACAGAGAGGGACGTTTTCAGGAACCCCAGGCCGTAGAAGCAGCTAATGCACTGATCGATCTGATTCAAAACTATTTTCATGTTGATTTATCCATCTGGATAAACAGATATACTGTAAATAATCTGGCTCATCGTTCTCACCTCCTCTACTGCCTTGAGCTGATTTTTGCTTTGTCAGAAGGAAAGGAAACTCTCCCAGTTTCTGAAATATCTAAAGCATTGACCGCCTATCTGGAACAAGTCGATTTAAATCCAGAAGTTCCAAGGCCCTCATATCCTGAGCTTTTATCTGCAGTTCCTTATCCTCAGACCGAGCATTATATTGGCCGTGAAGAACTAACTGCTGCGGTTTCCAATAGACTGATAGACGGAGAGTCCTGCTATCTGCACGGCATCGGCGGTATTGGTAAAACAGAGATTGCCAAATCTGTCTTGAAGGAAATTCTTGACACTCCTACTTCCGATTCCGGCATCACTCATGTTCTCTGGGTCGACTGCATTGAAGACAATTTCACCCTTTCTCTGGTTCAGGCCTTGCATCTGGATCAGAAGTTTCATAACATCGAGCAGGCATTTCAGGCGGCCATTAAAATAATCAACAACTATAAAAATCGCCTCCTGATCGTAATCGATAATGTTGACAGCCTGGAACATACAAGGGAATCCTCAATCAGCGAATATCTGCACTGCCGCGTATTGATCACCAGCCGATGTGCAGGATTTGGGTCGCTTACGGAAGTTCCTGTTCCTCCTCTTTCCCTGAATGACTGTATAAAACTTTTTTATGCGTATTATCACGGTGACAGGGATGACATCACACTGCGTAAGATTGTAGAACTCTGCGACTGCCTTCCTTTGGCCGTTGAGCTGCTTGCAAAGATCGCAGATGCTGAAGAACTTCTACTTTACGAATTTTACGAAACCCTTCTGCGTTGTGGCTTTGATATGAGTTCAGAAGAAATCACAGCAGCTCATGAAAAGCTACATTCGGAGGGGACTGCAGTTCAACAGCTGTCCAAGGTTTTCCGGGTATACGGCCGTTGTCCTGAAGAACAGACCTTGCTTGTACAGATATCCACGATCCCGAATATCCGCTTTCTTTTTTCTCAGGCAAAGAGGTGGTTCCTGCTGAGGAACAGGACACCCCTGAATCACCTTGAGCATCTAGGCTGGATCAAGAAAGAAGCTCTCTATGACAACGGCCGGAATCGCTATCGCTATTACATGCACTCGGTCATCGCGGCTGCTATTCGTGCTCAGTTTATCGATGATCTTTATGACCTGTGTCAGGGTTTCATCCATGAGATCACAATTGAAATGACCTCCTGCCTGTCGCAAAATGATGCCACTAAAAAAGAGCTCATCCAGTTCAGCTGGTCCTTGAATGATATCTTCCACGGTCAATTCCAGTCAGAGGAAGACAGCGACTTTTTGTGGGCGCTTGCCGAAATATACCGCGATATCGGCTACTATGAACGTGCATTGCCTTTGCTAGATTCCCTGGACACCCTCTATTGCCAGCTTTATGGTGAGGGAAACATCAAGCTGGCTTCCGTCTGGAACAGCCGCGGCATGATTCAGTATGAGTTATCCCATTTTCCGGCTGCATTGGATGCATACCAGACAAGCCGGGATATTTATGAGAAAAACCATCCGGCTGGTTCTTATTCCCCTTCTGAGAGAATCGACCTTGTAAAACTCGATTTGAACATTGGAAAGACCTATCTGAAAATTGACTACACGAAAGCCGGGACGTATTTTGATCGGGCCTACCAGACTCTTTCCGGGGAAGCAGAAGCAGAACAGCATCTGAAATTGAACGCTCTTGCACATAAGGCAATGCTCTTAGCACATTCCGGCCAGCTTGAAGAAGCCGAGAAGATTTTTGTAGACATTTACAATCAGACCGATGCGAAGAGCAAGGATCGTGAGATGCTTCTGCTTCGTGCAGGCGTGGCACACCATATTGGAAATATTTACTCTGATATCGATCCGTCACAGGCAATGCCTTATTTAGAAGAAGCACGAGATATTTTTTGGAAGCTGCTGTCGCCTACTCATCCGGATACTTTGGATGTGCTCAACTCCGTTTGCTCCCTTCGTCTCACACTGGAGGACGATTACGATGATATTCTGGCTGGACTCCAGAAGCTTCTCGAATTGTTCATCAAAGCCTACGGTCCAAATGACCCAAATACCGGCACGATTTATAACAACATCGGACTGTGCTATTACTACATGCAGCGCCCCGATGAAGCCATCGAAAACTACAAGAAGGCCCTTCAGATCGATTCCTTGACCTACGGTGAGAATCACGAGTCAACCGCGTACATCTTAAACAACATCGGCGGTGTCTACTCAGAATCCGATCATCCTGAACTGGCAATCCCTGAGCACGAACGTGCTCTGCGAATCTATGAGGCAGCTTATCCAAATCACATGAACCTTGACCTTGCTCAAACACATTCCGATTTAGCCGATGCGTACCTTAGGGAAGGAGATGCCGACAAAGTCATGGAACATTTGAATGAAGCATTTTCCATCTACGATAAGATGCTTCCCGAAAACGCAAGACAACTGTTGCAGCCATATTCCACTCTGGCGAACCTTCTTCTCGCTCTGAATGAGTATGATGAATCCATTACCAACTACTCCCACGTCCTGTGGCTGATGAAGGAAAACGGATACACCGAAGATTCGTTTGCGTTCCATGAATTTACCGACAGGATCAATGAAGTCCGTCAACTGAAAGCACAAGCAGCCGCTACTGAGTAAAAAAAAGCCGAGGCAGACTCCAGATACCCATAATTAGGGTTATCTGAATGTCTACCTCGGCTTACTACGTTATTCGAGCAGCACCTGCAAGTAGTGTCAAAAGTTTTTGCTAACTCACACGTCCTGCGGTGAGTCAAGCCCGTTCCAAAATCAAGTACGCTTATCTTCTTCCGGGTCTTCAAATGCCAGACGAGGACCGGAATAAAACTGTGATGCAAAGTCATCCATATAAGCATAGGACTGTAACTGTCCATTCTTTACATACGCGATCGCATCACGGCCATTCACTGTTGCCCGGTTTCCCAAGAGAGTCTTTTTCCCCTGGGTCGTGTAAATCCCATAATCCATAACCATCCTCCCATCTACAACTTTCTTTTGTGTGTTCATATTATTTCCGTCTTGACAAGTTGCGTTTCTTACGTTATTATAATCATGCAAGTTGCGTTTACAAGCACATTATACAGTCCAACTTGCGTCATGTCAAGCGCAACATAGTGAAGTGACATGCACAACCAACGGAGGTTATATTATGAAATTCGGAGAAAAAGTCAGGGCAGCCCGCCTCGCTGCCAAGTATTCACAGCGTCAACTCGCCGACATGACTGGTATTGCGCTGCGCACGATTCAAAATTACGAAAGCGGAGAACGTCTTCCCAAGCAGAAGGAAAACTACCAGCTCCTCGCTACAGCACTTAATGTAGATGTCGACGCACTCAAAGATGATGATGCAGACTTTGTAATCAAGGCGACCGAGAAATACGGTGCGCGCGGCAATGCCCAGGCAGAACGTCTGGTTAAAGAGGTGTCTGGTCTTTATGCTGGTGGTGAACTTGCGGAAGAGGATATGGATGCGATGATGAAAGCCATTCAAGAGGCTTACTGGATAGCAAAAGAAAAGAACCGGAAATATGTACCGAAAAAATACAGAGGCATCTCCGGTGACAGCTCCAATTCTTAAGCGTTCTTATAGAAAAGGGAGTGATTTTAACAATGATCAGTAAACAAGCCTCTATCCTACCACGCCGCCTGATTCGGCGCTATCACACCAATGATCCATTTGAAATCGCTGCTGCTCTCGACATTACTGTTATGGAACGCAGCGATTTCCAAAGGCAGAAAGGCGCATTTAAAGTCGTCCTGCACAACAGTTTCATTTTTATCAATGCAACGATGTCTAATGAAATGAAGCGCATCGTATGCGCTCATGAGTTAGGCCATGCCCTGCTCCACCGCTCTCTCGGTAAAACGCAGGAATGCCTTATGGAATTTGAACTCTTTAATATCACAAACTCCACAGAATACGAGGCAAATCTGTTCGCCGCCAATTTGCTTCTGGATGACCAATCCATAGATTCTCTTATTCAGGATGGTTTTGATGTCGTTCAGATTGCCCGTAGTCTTGGAACCAATGTCAACCTGCTGCTCCTTAAACTTCAGCAGATGAACAACGATAATCACCTGCACCTTCCTGATATGCCCAGTCGGAACTTTCTGGGTACGATTTCTGATGATGCAGGACATTTATAATAATTAATGAAGCCATTGCTTCTCCCATTGAAAAGCAGTAAATATAAAAAACTGGCGATGCCAGCAGAAAGGACTCACAAATGAAATACGTGCTTTATCGCTTTCCCAATGCTGTCCGTCACCCCGAAAATTCCAATCCCGAACTCTACGGTATTTTCAAATTTCCTGTCAAAGGTCAAGTCGTTGGTGTTGAGTTTGGCTCCAGTATTGGCGAAGTGACAGACGAACTCATCCACGATGTGAATGATGAACTTTCCGAAGCGTACCCCAAATGTCAGGTAATGACCTATGTGCCTTCCGACGAGATGTACGGTCTGGAAGTTCTTACCAATGAATCTTTTGATTATGAAATGCAGGGGATCGTTGTGGACAAGAGCAAACCGGTCAACACGATCATCTATTTTGGTGTGAAAGAGATGGATGAATAATTTTTATCACCTGAGAGAACCTCACATTGTGAAACTGAGGCACACAATGTCGGGGATAATATGTTTCTTCGGAACATCCACAACAACCGGAACCTGTTGTTCAAGTCAATCATTTCGCTTATGAGAGGTGACCACTTATGCCATTTACAGAATCTGATATCAAAAACTACAGGTGCCATGCCGATGCTGTGATTGCCGAAATCTATCCATTATTAAAGAATGCGGTATCGCCTCATGCCGCCACTTACATAAAGAAAGACATGTTGCGTCTTAAGGAAAACGGTTTGGACGAGCGGATGACCCTGGAAGAAAATAAAACGTTCTTCCATGAAATAGCCCACATGCACTGTGATGCCGCAATTACCGCCCAGATCCGATACAGCAACAAGTCATACCGCGCCACGCTGACCAAGGAATCTATCTTGGAAAAATGCCGGATTTGTGATCTGGATGCTCAGAGCGTCAAACAGATTCTGAAAGCGGCCGGTTTCGATGCTGGAGGTGACCAACATGAATAAAGAAAAAGTCTATGTAAAAGTCAATTCCACCTTCGACCCAACCGGTTTTATGCAGCCGACATCGATCACCTGGTCGGATGGACGTACCTTCCCAATCGAAACAGTGCGCGACTTCCGCCCCGCCGGGACTGCTGACAACGGTTATTCCGGTGACTGCTTTACCGTGCTCATCCAGGGGCAGGAAAAGCACCTGTTCTTTGAGCATCTCGATCCACGCTTCAACGGTCGGTTAGGCCGGTGGTTTGTGGAAAGGACTGGAAAATAACACGAGCACATAGAGAGGAGGGAATTGTACAATGCAACGCACATATCTTGCGATAGATCTCAAAAGCTATTACGCGAGTGCGGAATGCGCCTCTCGACACCTCGACCCGCTTACCACAAATCTGGTCGTGGCAGATTCCTCCCGCACCGAGAAAACTATCTGTCTCGCTGTGTCTCCTTCCCTAAAAGCCTATGGTATTCCGGGTCGCGCCAGACTGTTCGAGGTCGTGCAGAAGGTCAAAGAGGTCAATGCGAATCGGTTAAGGGAAGCGGTACGATTAAGAAAAGCTATGTATAAGGACGGTAAGCCATCCTTCTCCTCTGCTTCCTATGATTCCTTATCGCTTGCCGCCGACCCATCACTCGAACTCTCTTACCTCGTCGCGCCACCTCGGATGGCATATTATGAAAAGGTGTCGCGGCAGATTTATGGCATCTATCTGAAATACATCGCGCCAGAGGACATCGTGGTATATTCCATTGACGAAGTGTTCATCGATGCCACCTCGTACCTATCCCACTATAATATGACCGCACACGACCTTGCCATGACAATGATCCGGGAAGTGCTTTATACGACCGGCATCACTGCCACCGCCGGGATTGGTACGAATCTGTATCTGGCGAAGCTGGCAATGGATATCACTGCTAAGCACGCTGCACCAGACAAGGATGGAGTCCGCATCGCTGAGCTAGATGAAGAGAACTTCCGTTATCTCCTCTGGGACCACAAGCCGCTCACAGACTTTTGGATGACTGGTCCCGGCACCGTCAAGCGGCTAGAAAAGCACGGCATCCATACGATGGGCGAGCTGGCCTATTTCAGCACCGTCAATCAGGATATCTTATATAAGGAATTCGGTGTTGATGCAGAACTGCTAATCGACCATGCTTGGGGGCTGGAACCCTGCGGCATGAAAGAAATCAAGGCATACAAACCCAGCAGCAACAGCATCTCCGAGGGACAGGTGCTCTCCTGCCCTTACCCATATGACAAAGCCAGAATCATTGTCATGGAGATGGCAGACAGCCTGGTACTCCAGCTGACAGATAAAGGACTGGTAACGGATAGTTTGACACTGGATGTGGGCTATGACCGGGAAAACTGTGACAGCGGAAAGTACAGAGGTCCGGTACACATCGACCACTACGGCCGCACCGTTCCGAAGGGCGCTCATGGCAGCACAAAACTGGATAACCCGACCAATCTCGGCAGTATCCTGATCTCTGCCACAACTGAGCTATTCGAGAAAATAGCTGATAAAACACTGACGGTAAGACGGATCACAATAGCCGCTAACCGTGTGGTCAAAGACGAGGGATTCTTCCAAGTTGACCTATTCACGGACACAACCAAGTTGGAAAAAGAGAAAAAGCTGCAAAATGCGATGCTGGGTCTCAAGAAGAAGTTCGGCAAGAACGCCGTACTAAAAGGAACCAACTATCTGAATGGTGCAACGATGAGGGAGAGAAATCAACAGATAGGCGGCCATAAGGCCAAGTAAGGAGGGAGAACATGGACTATAAGAACACACCGGAAGTCAGGACCGTCCAAAGTAAGTATGGCAAAATACTCCATGCTTCCCGCCCGGAACCGCCACATAATCATCCCCGTATGCCGATGTCCAATCGTGCTAAAATCTTCTCTCCGTTTGCCGCCTTGCGAGGCTATGAGGATGAGATTGCTTCTGAAGGCAGAGATCATCTCAAAGGAAATAGAATCGAGCTGTCTGAAGAAGGCAAGCAAGCTCTGAACCAAAAGATCAGCCAGCTTCGGAAAGGACAAGAGATCACAATAAAATATTTCATGGACGGCTACTATGAAGATATAGTCGGAATACTGGATGCTGTGGATACGATAAACAAAGAACTGCGAATTTACACAGGCTTTATAAATGATACCGGCAAAGAGCTGCCGACCATTATTGCATTTGAAGATATATTAGAGATTGGGGTGAATATGACTTGAATTACTACTTTTGCGATGCCTGCCGCTACTGCTTCTCTGCAGAGAAGCTACCTGACCGTTGTCCTGACTGTGGAGCGGTAGCACACGATAATAAAAAGGCAGTACGGCCGGCGAGTAAAACGGAAATCGAGGAATTGCTCAAAATGCAGAAAGAAGATAAGGAGGACACACAAAATGAAAGCACATAAATATTGCTCACTCGGCGCACTTGCCTGCATGGCAGGATGCTTCTACACAGGCTGCAAGAAACTGATGCAGGCTCACAAGTATTTTGCCTACGGAGCATTAGGCTGCATGGGTATGGCAATCTACTCCGGTCACAAAATGATCGCACCGAAGAAGAAAAAAGCTGAAAAGCCTGAAAAGTAAGAACACACGCCCTCGCCGTAACAAGCGAGGGCTTTTTTGAACTTCAGGAGTTCATTTTATTTCCGTCATAAACTATACGCTTCCATCATGAGCCGAATTCCGACTTTCAGACCTTCCTCAAAAGCGATCTTTTCCCATGCACAGCACACCGTTCCCTGCCGGTCCATGATCTTCTCCCAGAGCGGAATCTTATCTCCGACATAGTCCTCTACGAGCCTATCCATACCATCTAACCCTCGCAGCCACTCTTCCAGTTCCTTTTCCTTGGCCTTTGCTGCTTTCCCAGCAACTGTGTTTTTCTCTACTGGGTTGTTCTCTGTATAATGCTCGTAGATCAGATCCAGCAGGTTCTCCACTGGCGGGTAATACTCCGGCTCTGTTTTCTTCAAATACTCCTCCAGCATTTCCTTCAATTTTTCTATAATGCTACCATCCTTCCCAACTGAGATTCGTATCCTCAGTTACGGCACATATTACCGCACACTTCTGTACATAGCAACCTATTTTTTGCGGTTTATCGGACGGCCCATCTTCTCCTTTACCTTGTCAGGCACGTCGATTAGCCCGAACTGATAGAACATCCCATAAATATAAGTCACACCTCGGATATCCCCCAGCGCTTTGGGACGATCAACCACTTCTTCTTTTATATTCCCCAGTGCCAAAACTATAGAACTCCATGCCAAACTCTTGCTCTTCTCCCGCCTGTCAATCCACAGTTCTTTCGTGTACTCACCGTTCTTGCCTTTTTTTATTTCATAAGAGAATGGCAACCCGGAGTAGGTTTTGAATTTTATCCCGGCATAGGCCAGAACCACGCCCCAGAAGTTTTCTTCTGTCGGATCAACCCTCCACCGCTTCATCACTCTGTATCTACGCTGCCGCTCTGCTCCAACACTGATCTTTTCTTTCTCTGTACTTGGAAAGTACACACCTTTTTTATAAGGCAGGTACGAGGTGACTGAGGCTTTGGAAAGATTCAAGATATTTGCGGTTGATAGGATTGCTTCTTTATAGTTCTGTGTTTCACGGTATTCTTCAAAAGTATTTTTTACTTTTTCCGCCACTTCCGATTCATACACACCAGCCGTGATGAGCAGCTTCCGTACCTTGATGGGATTTAATCCCAGTTCTTCGCCGATGGCCTGCAAGGACATCTCAGAATTATAAAGTGCCACAGCAGCATCCATCTGCTCTTTCAGATTCTTCCCGGCATCGTACTCCGGCTTCAGCTTCTTCCGACCACCACCGGGCTTTCTGGTTTTCTTCATTTTACTCATGCAGCTCCAGCGGCAGTCCATCCGGGTCGTGGAAGAAAGTCATCTTCTTGCCGGTGTAATCATCCACGCGGATTGGCTCGCATTCAATTCCTACCTCCGCCAGCTCCCTCACCGTCTGCTCTACGCTGTCTACATAGAAAGCAAGGTGACGCAAACCACAGGCTTCCGGGCGGTTCACACGCTTCGGTGGGTTTTCCTCAGCGAAAATCTCCAGCTCTGTGTATTCATTCACACGAAGATCCAGCTTCCAGTCCTTTCGCTCCGGACGGTAGTTTTCTCTGATGACAGAGAATCCTAACTTGTTCACATAGAAATCTTTTGCGGCTTCGTAGTCGGATACGATGATTGCAATATGATGTATTTTTGATAAATTCATTTTTTCTCACGCTCCATTTCTTTTAATTATGTTTTTCTTTTATTTTCATTATAAACTATACGGCAGCCTTCAAACAATACCGTGTGAACTCCTGGAGTTCAGTTTGTCCACACGGCACTTATTTTTCTTGGGTTCTTGTTATTTCAGCTTTTCCAGAATCTCATCCGCACTTATCCCGCTTGCCAGCAACTTCTTCAGCACAGCCTCTGCTTCGGTCTTTTTAGCTTCTTCAGCGGCCTTAGCATCTGCCTTTGCCTTCTTCGCTTCCAAGGATGCCACTTCTTTTTCGGCTTTCTTCAGAGCAGTCTTCTTCTCTTTCAGGTCAGCCTTCAAAGTGTCAATGTTGGCGGTGATGGATGCGATCTCAGTATTCAGAGATGCAATAGTTTCCTGCTTCTCCGCAATCTGAGTTGCGTAGTCTTTGATAACTTTCGGTTTATTCTTGCTACCTTTGGTTCTGGGCATCGTGATAACCTCTTTCCTTTTATAGTTGTTCAAGTATAGCACTGTGTGGGATAGTCAATTTAGTTTTCGTCATCAAGTTGACATACTTCTCCTTCTATGCAAGCAAACATTTCTCCCATTGGAGTATAGTGATATGTCCAGTTGTCAAGCTCAAACAATTCCGATTTTTTGTTCGGCACATCTGGCTCATTAGAGGTTGCAATCTTGCTTAAGTATTTCATCTCAAGCAAATATAAAGCGCCTAATGCATAAAGAACATTCTTTTGATTAGCCATCTGTATATTCGCATAACGACTATGTTTAATCTTACAAAATCCATTCCAAAATGTAAGTGACTGTGCTGGATTTGCCGCACTCCAACCCTGATATGGCAGAAATTCCATATCTCGCTCTGGAATCAGAATTTTCTGATTCACAATATCAGAATAATCACTTAACACAAAGGTACAATAATCATTCATGTTTTTTCGATCTTCAGCTGCAAACCCACAATACACCTTAAAAAAATTATCTAATTCTGCTCCAATTGATTGCAACAAAAGAGCATACTCATTAGAAAAGGTTCCTGCGTTTTGCCAATCCAACTCAATGTAATTCAATGTGTTTTTAAACTTTTCTTCTAACACAAGATAGTAACGCCAATAATGTTGTAAGAATTCTTTTCGAGTCATACATCACACAGCCTTACATTTTTAATTTTTTCTCACATCTTCGCCAATCATAAGATCGTTGCCTGCTGCTCACCACGGAGAGGTATGTGATATTATTAGAGCAGCGTAGGGAGCATCCGCTCCCAGTATATCACAATTTCAGCCAGTTTTACAGACGCTTTCTTACCTTCATCACCGCACAGTACATCAATCCGCCTAGCACTCCGCCGACTGTGTTATAGAAGATGTCTGATAGTTGGAACGTTCCTAGCCGCATCAATAACTGCAACATCTCAATGCTTATCGAAAAGATAAATGCTATCTTCCCGCTATACCACAGTATCTTCTTCCAACTGTTTCCTATCTTCTCTCCGAACGTCCACATCACTACTGCTGAAAACGGCACCATCATAATTACGTTCTCGATGCACTCGGTGGTCAGCTTCTGTTCGCCATTCACAGTCTCCCAGATGCCCCAACCACCCATGACATCGGACAAAGGATTTAGCCATAGATTACGGTTTAGTAACGTCCTAAACAAAATCATTGATGTCACAAAGGCCAGTAAGAACAACTTCCGAAAGAACACACTCCCCTTGAATTTTTGATACCAAGTCACTATGGCACTCTTCCATCCTTTGCCAGCCTCTTCAGATTCATACGCATATAGATAGAAGAACATGGCGAGGAAGGAAAGCAGAAGTGAAAATCCAAACGGCTCATACAGAGCAGTCAGGATGTTTGTGAGGATTTTGGCTAATACCTTTATTGCTTCCATTACAGATCACTGAACAGATCAGCCTTGTACACGCCTTTTTCTAACATTTTCTTGAAGCTATCCTTTACTGCTGCGACATCCTCATGATAGGTCATGCCGTACCAGGTATCATTGGTTTTCAAAACCTTTACAGACATCTTTCCCTGCTCCAGCAGCTCACCGATGAAGATTGGGATCAGATACTCGGCTTTCTGAGGATTGCTCGGTACTTCTTTCTCGAAAAACTCCTTGAAACCATTTTCCAGCACATCCAAAAAATCAGGAGTCAAGCCCCACATATTCATGGATACCAGAGAATTCACATCAACAACCACACCGTCTGCCTCTGCTCCATCTGCAGTCTTTACGATGTTCTTGGTTTCCACAACCTCAGTCAAGTTTCCATTCTCATCCATCTTGCAGATACCACGAGTCACACCACCATTATCAGACAGGGTGTTCTTCAGCACAAAGCCTGCCATACAGGACTTGCCGCCATTCACCAGATACTCATGAACAGCTTTAAAGCCTTCCTTGCCATAGTAATCGTCTGCGTTAATGACGATGAACGGAGTTTTAATTACGTCCTTCGCTGCAAGCACGGCCTGACCGGTTCCCCAGGGTTTCGTGCGACCTTCCGGTAAAGTTCCCGGAATATCGTTGATATCCTGGAAAGCATAGTCTACAGTTACATTGTGAGAGGAACAAATGAAGGCAATACGATCACCGATGACCTCTTTGAATTCTTTCTCAATATCTTTGCGGATGATAAATACTACATGGTTGAAACCTGCCTCAATCGCATCATGGATTGAGTAGTCCATAATGATATGTCCAGCATCATCCACTGGCTCCAACTGCTTAATTCCTGTTCCGAAACGGCTGCCGATACCGGCTGCCATGATAAGTAATGTTGTGTTCATATTCTCTTTTCTCTCTGTTAAAATTCTTTTTCGCATCTATCCAATACAGCTGCAATTACCTGATCCATGTCATAATACTTATACTCTCCTAGGCGACCGCCGAAAATCACATTATTTTCTGCATCTGCCAACTTCTTGTATTCAGAATAAAGTAAACCATTCTTAGCATCATTAACCGGATAATATGGCTCATCTCCCGGCTTCCACTCACTGCTGTACTCACGGCTAATGATAGTCTTCGGCAGATCATTGCCGTTCTCATCCTTACCGAACTCAAACCATTTGTGCTCAATGATACGGGTCCACGGAGTTTCTCGGTCGGTATAGTTCACTGCGGCATTGCCCTGGAAATTTGGCTTATCCAAAGTTTCCGTCTCAAATCTAACAGAACGGTATTCCAGCGTACCCAGCTTATAATCAAAGTATGCATCAATCGGTCCAGTGTATACAACCTTATCAGCCAATGCATCCAGCTCCGCTTTGTTTTCCAGATAGTCTGTGCTCAAACGAACTTCAATTTCATCCAGCAGATTGGCAATCATCTTGGTATAGCCGCCAACAGGAATGCCCTGATAAAGTGCATTGAAGTAGTTGTTATCAAAAGTCAGCCGAACCGGAAGACGCTTGATAATAAAGGACGGCAACTCCTTGCAGTCACGTCCCCACTGCTTCTCTGTATAGCCCTTGATGAGTTTCTCGTAGATATCGCGACCGACAAGAGAGATGGCCTGCTCTTCAAGATTCTGTGGCTCACTAGTAATCTCTTTGCGCTGTTCTTCAATCTTTGCGGCAGCCTCCTCCGGCGTTACAACTCCCCACATCTTGTTAAAGGTGTACATGTTGAACGGAAGGGAGAATAATTCTCCTTTATAATTAGCCACCGGTGAGTTGGTGAAACGATTAAACTCTGCAAACTGCGTGATGTAATTCCAAACCTTTTTGTTATTAGTATGGAAAATGTGAGCACCATATTTATGAACATTGATACCCTCAATATTCTTGGTATAAATATTTCCTGCAATATTCGGGCGCTTGTCTACTACCAAAACAGACTTGCCATGTGCTTTAGCTTCATGTGCAAAAATCGCCCCATACAGACCAGAACCTACTACTAAATAATCATATTTCATACTCTTTCCTCCCATTCAGTCAGTTATTATTTTTTCTTGATAATTCGTCCAAGCAACTGATTTTCTATTTCTATGACAAGAGATTCCTTTGCAATTGTTAAAATCAAAAAATATACTCCAAAAAATACAATTGCAGAAGCACATAAAGTCATAAAACTTCCCCACTGCATTCTCTTTATTAAAACCGCGAGAACCCCTCCAGCTAAAACAGAACTGCCAATTGCAACATAATGAACCTGTCTATATGCTTCCTTAATAATTCCTCTAAGCGCAACGTACTGAACAATAAAAACAGCGATTTCTGCTGCCAAGGTTCCAATCGCTGCACCTGTAGATGCCATTTTAGGAATCAGAAGCGCATTTAAGATAATATCCACAATCATTCCAGCAATTTCCGAATAAAGAACTACTTTTTCTTTTCCAAGCGGCACTAACATTTGTATTCCCATTATGTTTGTCAGACCAATAAAAAGTAAAGTTGGCATTATAACTTGCATCGGAATAATTGCACCGGCATAAGCATCGCCCGATAAGAAGAAAACGCCCTCCTTTGCAAAAAGCATAAAATAAATCATCATCGGTGTTGCAATCAAAAACACGAAATTGATTGCCTTTTTTGTAATACGGTAAAATTCATCCATCATACTATGTTCGACATAGTATGATGCTCTCGGCAGCAAAACCACACCTAAAGATGTAACGATACTCACGAGAATCGTTTTTATCTTTACTGCCGCATTATAATATCCAACATCTGCGTCTGTACGAATAAATCCAAGCATTACAGTATCCAGATGCGTATATATTGTTGTGGCACAGGACATTGCAAAGAAAATCACAATCGCTTTTAAGTGTTTCTTAAAATTATAGTGACCAACAGGCTTAATGTTGATATAACGGTGTATATGAAAGAAGTTAAAAATATTTGAGGCAGATGATGCCAAAATGGAAATTCCACCATAAATGACATAATCGCTTTGTTCATGCACCATGAGAAACATCGCAACAATTGCAATAAACTTAAAAATAATCGAGCGAACCGTAATATAAGTATATTGTTCAAGTGCTTTATACAGCCATTCCATTCCTATGGCATTAAAAAAGATTGTCAGGCCAACAATCAAGAACAGGTCTTTATCCTGCCGAAATCTTGGGACATAGTATATTGCTGCAAAATAAACCACATATGCCAGTGCGCTCATCATAAGGTTGATAATGAACAGCTCTTGAACCATTTTCGAGAGTTCTTCCCGATTATCACGCACCTTTGCACATGCCCGAATGCCGTATGTTGGAATTCCCAACTGTGCAAAGAGTGTAAAGTAAGATACGATCGAAGTTGCAAATGATACTTTTCCGGTACCAATGGGCAATAGAATGCGTGAAACATACGGAAATGTAATCAGTGGAAAAACGAACTGCGACATCGTAAGAATCGCGTTCATTACAAAATTTAATTTAAGAGACTTTTGTTTTCCCATTTCCTTTCTGTTATTCTCCTTTTCTATGTGCATATTCAATCTTCGGATTAAAGAAAAATCCAGAGATCGTTCCTTTGCACGTCACCCAAACTCTTTTTGCTTTGTGATCCGGTGCTTTTCTGAGAATATTCTTGATTCGCCCACCAATCACACGCAGCCGACGGCCTACTTTTCCATTTTTTCGCGCGATGTACATTCCGTTTCTTGCTTGATAAAAGAAGCGTTCTATTCTTGTCTCATCTGCCGAAACCACATCTGCGCCTTTATTGGATGGTGCTTTATGTACAATAACACTATCGAAATCCAAATAAGCTGGAGCCAATTTTCTCAATCTTGCCGTATACTCCTGATCATCTCCATAAATAAAGAACTCAGAAATCGGCAATCCTGCTGTCTCAGCATATTTTAAATTGATAAAGCAGCCAACAAAAGAACAAGTATCAATCAACAACAGCTTGTTTTTTCTAATTCTGTCCAAATCCAGCCCTAATCTGGAGTTGTACTGGAAATCCGGAACATTCATATCAAACAGTTTCCCATCCGTCCAATACACTAATGAGGCCAGATAGGAAAACTCACCATCTAATGCCTGTCCCTTATCCACAAGGCTTTGCAATGCCTCTTTTTCCGGGATAGAGTCATCATCCATGATCCACGCATATAAATAGCCGAGCTCTATGGCTTTTCTCAAGCCAAAAGCAAATCCACCTGCACCACCAAGGTTCTTTCCGGTATTATAATATTTGATTCTCTTGTCCTGAATCTCTGCAACCATTTCCTTTGTGCCATCATTGCTGTTGTTGTCAACAATCAGGATATCATGGTCCTTAAATGTCTGATTCAAGAGTGCTTCTATGTTTTCTTTTAATAATTTCTTTCGATTATACGTTACTATTACTTCTGCATACTTATTCATATTCTTTCTCATTTCGGTTCCTTTCAAAAAATTCTTTTTTGCTCTTTATCATTCCAACGCAGGCAACAGAAATTATAATAAAAGGATTATATCTAAAAGATAATAATTGCGGGTCTGTTATGCAATGAATAAGGAACAAAGAACATCCCATGCATAGATAAATATTCTTTGTCACAACACTATAGCATTGTACCGCCATCATTGCCAAACATAAAACCACAAGCATTATCACACCGTATCTTACTAACACCTGCAAATATGAAGAATCAACATAAAAATAATCCATACCGGATACTTTTGTGCCATCGGTTCCTGTCAGCCATGTAATGGGTTGACCAAACAATGAAACACCATACGTTTCTAAAGCAATTTTTCCAAAATACGGCCTATTTGAAAAAGCTGCATTTATAGCCACGAATGCAGGCTCATTATAGTGAGCAATATAAAAGTACTGTGCTACTATCGTTGCAATTGCTGAAAAGAATGGAAATATTTCTAATATTCTCCTTGGAAAATCTCTGTCAAACAGAAACTGTTTTATCTTTTCAATATTCAACAAGTAATATAGGATAATGCTTGCATTAATAACAACAAATACAGCTAATGTATCCGTCATCTTATAAAACCAAACATTTATGACTTCAATCAAAATCCAACTTCTAAACTTTATTTTGTTTTTTCTACTGGCAATATACGCCAAAACTGTGTGCAAGAAGAGATTCGGACCAAATGTGGCAAAATAAAATCCCAAGTACTCTCGTCCTGCACTAGTTTGAGACGGGAGAATTCCTATAAGCCATGCAAAAATCACTATCGCAATTGCAATGCCAGCACTAATACAATAAGTCTTCAGAACAGATTCCGGCTCTGCCTTTGAACAATACAATATGAATATAACAATATAGATCAAGTCACTGTCTGCCTGATTGAAGAATATATTTCCTATTATCAGGAGAGCGATTAGTCCCCATAAAAGCAAATTACGAATGCTGAACTTTGAGTGGCGTAAAAGTACCAATACCGGAACAGTTGCCGCAACAATCTTTAATCCTTGACACAGCGTTGCAAGAATTGCAGATGACGAAAGAAGATATGACTGCCCAATGACAAACAGGAAAATACAGATTCCATAACAAATATTTGTAATATCTTTAACTTTAATCTTTGCGCCTTTTGTAGTAATCATTCATCCAATCCATCGTCAAGTGCTGATTGACCCTGCACCCCACAAAATCCTTTCTTTGAATTATTTTCATATTAGCTAATTTTTTCTGGAAGTACCAGCCAATCTCCAATTTTTTTATCCCACTCTTTTGTTTCAAACGGCACAATCGCGCCGAAATGATAAAATGTCATTTCTCCAAAGTAAACTCGACCATTTGCTTCATAAAAATCCACTCGAACATGTGGGAATCCTTCACTGAGTTTTTTGGCAAGCTCAATCATTTTTTCAAAATGTTCTGGTTTTTTGATGGCGGATACAGAGTTCGGATAGTGCTGTGCAATGTTCATGTGGTTAAACTGCATATCATAAAAGTCAAACTTTGTGTTTTTGACGCCTCTTTCCGTTGCCACAAACATCAGTTTCGGCTCTCCATTGAAACAGAAGAATTTATAATCACGGAGTTCTCCGGTTTCCTGATCTTCCATATATTTTTCAGCAATAATTCTCGGCTTGACTCCTTTATATGACCATTCCCTCGTCCAAAGATAATAATTGTTTGCCAGAGACTTTTCGATTTTTTCCTTAGCCTTTTTCAAATCAAGTTTGGATTTATCCTTGCAGACAACCAATCCACCTGAATCATGTGTGCATTTCAGCACAAACTGATTTGGAAGCTCATTGAAGTTGATATCCTCAAATTTATCCCATACACCAAGCGTCGGGATAACATACTGTTCACCAATTTTATCTGCAATATATTTTTTCACTTCGTATTTGTCAACCAATGTAATAAGATCCGGCCTTCTATAATACAGTTTGAGCCAGTTCAATTTTTCGTTGAATGTCTTCGGATTCTTAAAATCAATAAACTTTCCAAACTCTGCATAATAAAAAATTTGCAGATATGGCTTGTCCGGCATCCAATTAAGCAGTCTGTGGTTCACAAAATAGCCAGCCACACGCCGCAAACCATGTTTTTTTTCACCCATCTTACTCACACTCCTTCACATAATCCAAAAGTATCTGCATTTTTTTCAAGGCTTTTTCAGACGAATATTCCTCCAATAAACATCGCCTTGCTTGTTTTCCGCATTCTGCCATCTGTCCAGGATTTGCAATGGCCCATTCCATTTTATCCTTTAAATCTTCAACATTGTTCGTCTGAAACAGAAGACCAGTTTCAAACGATTTGATCAAGCTTCTAGGACCTGTTTTACAATCGCTGGATATACATGGAACACCGAAAGCCATTGCTTCCATTAGTGCATTTGGCATTCCCTCGTAATCAGATGTCATCACAAACATATCCGCTACTTGTAGCTGTTTCTCGATGCTCTGGCTTCTCCCCCGTAGAAAAACATGATTAGCAAGTCCATATTCATCGACTAAACCTTCAAGGTATTTCTTTTGATTTCCCTCACCGAAAATATCCAGTGTAATTTCAGATTTTATCTTTGTAATATCAACCATAGCTTTCAGAAGAAGTGGATAATTTTTTTGTTCGTGAAGTCTGCCTACTGCAATTATTTTAGAAATTTTCCTACTATAAATTTCTTTATGATTATCAATAAACTTTGATGAAAGAGGATTGGGAACAACAAAGCACTTTTTTCTTAAATCGGCTGAGAAATATTCCGATTGCTCTTCATTTTGAATCAGAATGGCACAAGATTTCTTAGCCAGGTAATCGCGAAAATTTCTTAACAATCTTTTTTCTGGCATTGTCCACGGATTATTTCTGATGGTCAAAACAAACGGAATTTTCATTCCTGTGATTGCAAGCCAAGACACATACAGAACGGTTCCAACAAACGGAATAATTACATCAGGATGAATTTCTTTGATAATTTTTCTCATATCAAAGATTCTCATTCCTTTTGTTATTGTACTATCCTTTCGTTGTGGCATTTCATGTATCTGTACCTTTTCTGAAATAGAATAGTCTCTCTCTGACGTTTTATATGTAATAATATGAACGTCTTCGCCAACATCAGCCAATAAGCCAGATAAAACCGAAACAACTCTTTCGGCTCCACCTCCTGTAAGGCTCCTAATTGTAAATAATATTTTCATTCTATCTCCTGTTCCGCTTTTTTGATTCGCTTTACATATTTCTTAAGAGTTCAACCCACTGGTTTATAATTGCGGCTGTATTGAAACGATCCAAATCCTTTTTTGTTTTTGACGCAAATTGCTTTAGCAACGTTTCATTTTTCATCAGTTTTATCGCACAATCTGCGAACTGCTGAACATTTCCTTCTTCTACTAGGTATCCATTGATACCATTATCAATCGTTTCTTCAGGTCCTTCCTTACAGCGAAAGCTAACAGCCGGGAGTCCTGTTGCCATTGCTTCCATCAGAACTAGCACAAACCCCTCATAACGCGAAGATAAAAAAAACAAGGACGATTCCATATATTCTTTATGAATATCATCAGAAAATCCTTTTAGTTCTATATTCCTGAGCCCCAGTCCGTCAATCTGCCCCTGAAGTTCTTTTTGAAGCGGTCCTTGTCCATAAATATCTAATTTCCAGTCCGGGACTTCCTTTTCTATCAAGGCCCAAGCCTCAACCAGCATATCAAAGCCCTTTTGTCTACTTAAACGTCCAACTGCAATCGCACGTTTTTGTGTCAACGGCGTACTTTCGCTTGTATCAACTGCAATTGGGTTATAAATATATGTCACATTTTTGCAATGTTTGTATTGTGTCAAGTAGTTATTTAAATCATTCTTGCCTAATACCACAACGCAATCAGCATGTTCTGCCGCCAGTTTTCTGGCATATTTGACCAGTTTATTAGGGCTTATATAATAGTTAAAATGTTCCCATGCGATACATTTACATATTTTCTTTATCTGCAAAGGAATCAAATAAAGATATAACGCTACATCGACTGCTATCATGACGTCAATCTGTTCTTCCTTTACATATTTAATCAATTGCTTTTCGACATAGATTTTTCTCAAAGCTGAATTCTCGCATTTTTCTCCATTTAGTGAGTAAAGTTTAATGTTTTTATCTATTTCAAATTTGCAAGAGTTTCCATGCTGACAACTGATAATCCTCACATCAAAATTTTTTTTTACTAACTCATTTGCAATGACAGATGTAACTCTCTCAGTACCTCCGCCGCTTTCAAAATTCATTATTAAGAAACCTACTTTTTTATTCATCTCAGGCAGTTCTCCATCGGTTCAAATAATAACTTTCCATATATTTTGCAGTTGCGTCCATATCAAATCCTGCATCAATCACATACTGCTGCATATTGGTATGTGCTTTCAGATTCTGTGCCATTTCAAGTGCTGTATTCGCCCACTTTTCTTCCCCATCACTCAACAGCAGTTTCCGGTAGATTGGTGTAATATCCGTTTCCGGCGGCAATCCTTCAGAGCAGACAATAGGAACACCCGCCGCCTGCGCTTCGATTGCAACAATACCCAGACCTTCAAACAAAGATGGAAAAACAAACACATCCATCGCTTGATAAATTCTGTTCATATCCTTTCTATTTCCAAGAAAATGCACACAATCCGAAAGTCCTTTTTCTGCCACTTTGCTTTTTACTTTCTCTTCTAATGGCCCGGTGCCAACAAGAATCAATTCAGCGTTAGGCTTTTTCTTCTTGATTTCTGCAAAAACATCAATCAGGAAATCATGGTTTTTCTGAGGATGCAGGCGACCAACATGGCCGACAACAAATTTATCCTTTAACCCCAGTTCTTTCCTGATTGCATTTCTGGTATCCACATCCGCAATAAAGTTCTGCGAATCAATCGCATTTTTCAGCACTTGAAACGGCTTGTCTTTGAACAGATATTTTCCAGCTTCCTCAGAGCAGGCGAAAAGATCTGTTGCGTTTTTGGTAAACATTCGTTGCATGAACAGCTTCGGTAAATATTTTATATCGTGTACTGTCTCATTATTATGTGAATGAGCAATTCTGACGGGGATACCTGCTTTCTTTGCAGCTTTCAGGCAGAAATATCCAATCGTGTAGGCGTGACAATGAACAATTTTATATTCGTGATGCTGAGCAAAGAAAACTGCCAAATCTTTTTGAAATTTAGGAAGGTTCAAATCCTCCCGGAAAGACAGTTTGTAAACATGTCCACCCATTTTTTCAATTTCATCATCGTAAAACTGTTTTTCCTTATAAACGACCAAAAAATCAAACTGTACTTTCGTTCTGTCAATTTTCCGGTATATATTCATCAACAAAGCCTGCGTACCGCCAGCTTCCATTCGCTGCAAGATATGCAAAACTCTTATAGGCTCTCCCATGTATTCTTCCTCCACAAAATCTCAAAGAGATTTAATTTTTTGAATCAGTTTATTCGGCAGCACAGATTTCAACCGTGCTTTTGGCTGAAAGCCAACCTTTATATTCCCTATAAAGCCTGGTTCATCGATGCTCTTATAGAAAGTATCTCTAGTCACAGGCCTGTTGCTCGGCTGTACCAAATTATGCTGCTTCACCATTCCCTCTTCCAGTGTCGCTTCTTCCACTTCTGCAAGAGGGCGCATCATTTCAAAGAGTTTTTGGCCTTTCTCGGTATTGACAAATACACTGGATACGCCTTTTGGAGAATTAAAATCAGGGTGGCTCTTGGCAATTCCCCAGAAATCACCTACGGTCAAATCTCCCACTCGGCTCGCATTTGCATAGGCACACTGATAACAGCTCTCTCTGTAACAGTCGCCATCCATAAAATGTTTTCCATAGCGATCAAGAGAGAGTGTCTTTGTCTTTGTCTTTGTCTTTGTCTTTGTCTTTGTCTTTAGCAGATATTGTGTTCCCCAGCCCCGTTTATCTTTGGAGCGGAAATTGAAGTAAATCACTTTACCTGCCGTTTGCTTGTTCTGGTATTCCAAATACTTTTTAAAAAACTTCGGAGACGGAACGCCGTGACAAATCAGGTCAACCGTATATAAATTTTCAGGATTGCCACCCAAGAAAGCATACAAGCCAGCAATTTGGCAGGGTGTTCCTGTAAAAAGCACCGTTTTTCCCTCAACGAGTCGCTGTTTGGCCTTTGCATAGCTGTCTTTCGGATCGGACTGAACATACTTAGAAGATTGGAGTTTTTCTCTTTCAGCATCGGTCGTTACTTCAATGTGACTTACTGCCAGCTGTTCATCATAAGCAGCACCATAGACCACACCACCCGTTTGCAAAACAGTCTTTGCCGCGCTGTCTGCCGCGCCACCGGATGCGGAACGCATAATGTCCGTATCATTTTTGTTGCGCCACGCCCAGACTTTTTGGGGGTTGTTCCGATGAAATTCTGTATTCTCCACCGGACATTTTTTTAGGCACAATTTGCACTCGATACAGCTTTTTTCATCAACGGACGGATACCAAAAGCCCTCGTTACTTTCCACCATAGAGATGCAGTGTTTCGGGCAGCTTTGCGCACAGCTTTTGCATCCCACACATTTCTCTTTTATCCTTGCTACGTTCTCCATCTTATCCCTCTAAATTACTTCGCAGATACTCCTTCGCCACTTCTCGATGTGCTTTCAACAGCTCATCAACTTTTGCGTAATCAATCGTTTCTTCATTGATATTTTCTGCATCTTCAACTTTCGCTGTCATTCTGTCTGCCAAATCCAACCGTTCCAGCAAATCACTCAACTTTTCTTCATTACCATAGCTGTTACCTACACTCTTGCGAATTAATGTTGTAAACGGCCGATGTGTGATCACCGAGAAGATGCTGCCGTGGAAGGTATCGGTAATAACTTCTTCTGCATTTCTGAAATAGGCCAGAACCTCAAAGGGTGAGCAGTCTACGAATCGGTCTGCACATTTTTGGATACCACCAATTGCATATACCTTCAAATTCTTCTTCTTTGCATAAGCAGCAATCCAGTCTGCTTCTTCATTGGAAATACGGCCTGCATACGCATACAGAATCAGATACTTCTCGTCAACCCGCAGCTGTGGAATTTTATCGCAGCAGTTCATGTAATCATAGGTCAGAACCGGGTCCAAGTTATAAACCGGCTTTTTTTCTGTAAGCTGCTCCACAATGGCTCCAGAATTCGCATCTCGTACAGAAATCGCATCAAATTTCTTCAACAATACTCCAACTTCATCAGCCTTTTTATACTTTTCCAGCTTTTCTAATGTTGTATTACCAAAAGATGCCGCATAAGTGAGAAGTCTCTTCGCATGATTATCTTTTCCAAACAATTCCAGCGAATAACCCACATTGGAATTTTTCTGAATGCAGTTGAAAACCTCATCGCTGCCAATCACAAGGCAATCCAATGTCGGGTTATAGTTCATTTCATCCGTAATTCCTAAAAGTGGCATATACTTTTTTGAAAAAGTCTGCTTATAACGAATGAACGACAACTTATGCGCAAATGGAGCCTGATATTGAAAAGTTTCCAGACCTTTTTCGACCTTACGGACAAACTTGTTTTTGCTGTCAGCATTTTCCGTAATTACGGGTGCGCCTACATGGTAGTCTACAAACTCTACTTTGCAGCTCAATTCTTCAATCAGCTGCTTTAATGCATATGCCTGCAAAAACGATCCGTAGTTTGCAATACGCTGCATCGACATGATTCCAACTTTTCTCATCCATTCATCCTCAATACAATTCGTTTACCAGTTTCTCAAGTCCTTCATTAAACTTGGCATTATTACTACTCATACCATGTCCCATGCCGGCAACAATCTGATCATAGTTCGTTATGATATCTCCCAGTGTATTAATGTCCTCCACCGGAATAATCGTTCCCATTCTCTGCGCCACATTCCTTGCGAACTCAACTTGATGGTCGTTCACATGCTCATTGAACTGATGCTGACGCGGCACAACAATAGGAGTCTTACCTATCTGTAGTGGCATGATAAAACTTGCCGGGCCACCGTGAGTGATTACAATACGGGCGTCGGCCACATTTTTCACCATCTGCTGATATGGAATCAGCTTACTCCACTGACAGTATTTCGGCTCGTATGTACTAAAACCAGTCTGGATAATTACATCTTCGTTTATAATGCCGTCTTTCTTTAATTCATCTATTTTCTGAATCAGCCGATTAAATGGCTGCTCATGTGTTCCTACCGTCACAAAAATCATTTTCTCGTCCCCTACTTAGAATATGCTTCCAAGGTTAACCGCCTTTGGATAAACCTTTTTCTGCTCTTCCCACTGCACAACAAACTTGTCCACAATGGGGTAAACCATCTTTCCTGTCATTGTCGGTTTATCAATTCGATCAAAAACCTCGATGTAGACCAACTTTGCGCCCATCATTTTACCAATATAAAAAAACGGGACCGCAACTGCTGCACCGCAGGAAATAATCAAGTCTGGCTTTTCCTTATGTAACACATTCCATGCAATCTTGGTATTCTTAATAAGAGCCTTTAGACTCCGGTTTGTCGGATAATAACAAGGATACATTTTTTCACCTTCGAGCAGGCTTCTTGCATCCTCCTTATCAAACGTAACCCAAAAATGATCCTTGTTTTTCCAAAATGGCTTTAACATATAAAGGTGGGTTAAATGACCGCCAGATGAACCCACCAAGCATACCTTTATATTTTCTTTATTTTTCATCTGACTCTCTCCTCTAATTTTCCTTGATCTTGCTTAATCTCTCTGGAAAATATCTCTGGTATAGACTTTCTCTTTCACATCATCCAAGCACTTGTCATAGCGGTTCGCAATGATGGCCTGACTCTGCTTCTTGAACTCATCCAGGTCATTAACTACTTTACTACCAAAGAAAGTATCCCCGTCTTTCAGGGTCGGCTCATAGATGATGACAGTTGCGCCTTTTGCCTTGATACGCTTCATGACACCTTGAATGGAACTCTGACGGAAGTTGTCGCTGTTACTCTTCATAGTCAGACGATAAACGCCTACAACAACTTCTTTCTCCTTGCTCTCATCCCAGCTGTCATTTGCTTCATAAGCACCAGCAATCTCCAAAACACGGTCGGCAATGAAGTCTTTACGAGTTCTGTTGCTCTCAACAATAGCCTCGATCAGGTTTTCCGGTACATCGGCGTAGTTCGCTAGCAGCTGCTTGGTGTCTTTCGGCAGACAGTATCCACCGTAGCCAAAGGACGGGTTGTTATAATGAGTACCAATACGAGGATCCAGGCAAACACCGTTGATGATCTGCTGAGTGTTCAGCCCTTTCATCTCAGCATAGGTATCCAGTTCGTTGAAGTAGCTGACACGCAGTGCCAGGTAGGTGTTGGCGAACAGCTTAACTGCCTCTGCCTCAGTAAAGCCCATGAACAGAGTGTCAATGTTCTCCTTAATTGCACCTTCCTGCAGGAGTTCTGCAAAAGTGTGTGCAGCCTTCACCAGACGGGCATTGTCAACATCAGTACCGACGATGATACGAGAAGGATAAAGGTTGTCATACAGAGCTTTGCTTTCTCTTAAGAATTCCGGGCTAAAGATGATATTGTCACAGTGGAACTTTTCACGAACATTTGCAGTATATCCAACTGGAATGGTGCTCTTGATAACCATGATAGCTTCCGGATTGTACTCGATAACCAGCTTGATTACAGCTTCGACTGCACTGGTGTCAAAAAAGTTCTTCTTGCTATCGTAGTTGGTAGGTGCAGCAATTACGACAAAATCTGCATCACTGTATGCTTCCTTTGCATCCAGAGTTGCGGTCAAATCCAACTCTTTTTCTGCCAGATACTTTTCAATATATTCGTCCTGAATCGGAGATTTCTTGTTGTTGATCATATCGACCTTAGCCTGCACAATATCGACTGCAACTACCTGATGATGCTGGCTCAGAAGCACTCCCAGCGAAAGTCCGACGTATCCCGTGCCGGCCACAGCGATTTTATAATTTTTCATAGTTCTGTTCTCCCTCACTAATTTTTCATTTGATAAAACAGCAAACAAGCCCACGGCGGATCACTCAATGGCAATCCACCGTAGGCTCGATTCGTTCTCCTTAATTTTTTACTTGCTGCTCATTTTGTGGGTCAAAACAGAGCTGCACCAAAGCCTCCCACTTATAACCTCTGGATTTCAGCTTCTCCGCAGCCTGTCAGCAAATAAATACTTTTGTTGAACGAGTCGAGCCGTCAAAACCATTTAGTTATCGTAGTTTTTCTTGGTTGACCCTATTATATCTCCAGCCCCAGTGCCAGCCACAGCAATCTTTAAATCCTTAAACTCTCTCATTTTTTAACCCTCTAATTTTCTTTATCATAGAATTTACACTGCATGATTTATATAATCCTTCGTTGCATCATCCGCATGTTTTACAATGCATGGATTCCCAAAAACAATAGAATGGTCCGGAATATCGCAGTTAATATAGGTATTTGGAGCTATAAGTACATCATTGCCAATTACAACATTACCAACAATTGTTGCATTTACTCCAATCCAAACATTATTTCCAATACAAGGTGTTCCTTTTCTTTTTCCACGATTTTCCTGACCAATCGTAACTCCCTTGTGAATATTAACATTGTTACCAATTATTGCTTTCGCATTAATTGTGATCCCATATGGATGTCCAACATAAAACCCATAGCCAATTTCATTATCAACAGAAAACTCAATTCCCTTTTTCTTGGTAGAAATCTCAAACAATTTCTTGTATATTTTATGAAGAAAGGGATTTTTACTCATTTGTGCTTTACGATAAAACTGCAAAAAACGTGGTACCCCCCCCCCAGAATATCTCTGCTTATCAAGTTCCAAGATATTTTCCATAAATTCTAACCCTCTATTTTTCCTTATTTATAAAACTCAGCGTACCACTCAGCGAAGTTACGCAGACCAGTTCTCAAACTTGTGCTCGGCTTATATCCAAAGTCCCGCTCCAACGCACTGGTATCTGCATAGGTCACAGGCACATCACCCGGCTGCATCGGAACAAGTTCCTTGTGTGCTTCAAAGTCATAATCTTCCGGCAGCACCTTTGCACGAACCAGCTCCTCACTCAGAATCTGCACGAAGTCCAGCAGATTCTCCGGGTTCTGATTGCCAATGTTGTAAACTGCATACGGCGGAATCGGCAAACCATCCTCGCCATTCTTCTTGTCAGGTGCTTTCTTCATCACACGGACAACACCCTCAACGATGTCATCCACATAAGTAAAATCACGCTTGCAGTTGCCATAGTTGAAGATTTTGATAGTTTCGCCCTTCACCAGCTTGTTGGTGAATCCGAAGTAGGCCATGTCCGGACGACCTGCAGGACCATACACGGTGAAGAAGCGCAGACCAGTGGACGGGATGTTATAGAGCTTAGAGTAGGCGTGTGCCATCAACTCATTAGACTTCTTGGTTGCTGCGTACAGTGAAACAGGATTATCTACCTTGTCATCCGTGCTGTACGGAACCTTCTTGTTGGAACCGTAGACGGAGGAAGAAGAAGCATACACCAGGTGCTCTAGACTCTCGCAATGACGGCAGGCTTCGAGGATATTAAAGAAGCCGACCAAGTTAGATTCCACATAAGCATCCGGGTTGGTGATGGAGTAGCGCACACCAGCCTGTGCTGCAAGGTTGACGACCACAGACGGCTTGTACTTCTCGAACAGCTCCGTGATCAGCTCCTTGTCGGCGATGTTGCCTTTGACAAAAGTAAATGTGGGATACTTAGCCAGCTCGTTCAGGCGGAACTCTTTGAGTGCCACGTCGTAGTAAGCATTCATGTTGTCGATGCCGATGACCGTAGCAGAAGGAGCCTCCTGATAAATTCGTTTCACAAGGTTGGAGCCTATGAAACCGGCCGCACCTGTGACTAAAATTGTTTTATTATCTAAAGTAACTGTGCTCATATGTATTCCTCCATTTTTGTTAACTTCCTAATCTATGTACACATCTGCTCTTCACAGATAGTATTTCTCTCTAATTTCCACTGTGTGATAACCACACTCGGCTAAGTGTTTTCTTATACTGTCGTATCCAATTACCCCAGCAATCATATTTCCCTTGTTTTCTACTCCATAAAACATCCGTTGAGTACACTCGTTTCTATTTCTCTATAGCCGAAGTGTTGATTTGTACGGTCGAACCCCGTATACCCTGCAATGACGTTTTTCTAAGTGTTGGATTGTTGAATCGAACCCTGTCGGCGCATGAGTTTTGTTAAAACTGTATATATCATCCAGTCCAATTCTCACCATTCATTGTTCGTTATGAACAAATCATTCACTTCAACCACTCAAAACATGTAATTATCATCACCATACATGCTCTACTCAACAGCTGTTTTATGAAGTAGGAATCATCTGTTTTTCTCTATTTTTCATGACTCAACAAACCGTTATGATGTAGGTGTCATTAGCGGGTCAGATAGTGTACTCAACAGCAGTTTCAGACGTTAATGATAAACTCATGGATTTTTGTTGTTTTCTCCTGTTTTCCGCCATTTCTATGATTCTTCTGAAAAAGATGTGCCAATTTTGTGCCGCATGGGCCAAAAGTTCAGCGTTTTGTATAAGCATCTAGCATTTACAGCTCATATAGTTGTAAAATATAGCCAATTTCAGCAACTCAATTAGTGTACAAAACAGGTTCTTTTTGGCAATGCTACGTCAATACGGTTTGTTGAGTAGACATTTATTGGTGTTGCAATACTACAATTGGTTATTAAGAAGTTTTGTGCCTATTATTACTGCAGTGCCAACCAGATACACATTCTGTACTTCTTTTTTGAATCCATTACTCTATTCCATCCTCATTTTTTGCGTTTTTATCGCAACAATTTTTTCACAAATACTTTTTCTGTTACCTTTTTCTTTTATCGTTGCTTTATAATATAACTTATCTATTTGTGGTCAAAAAAACAATCACATCGATCCATCTTTCTTCGCAACCACCATCACGGTCTTCAAAAGAATCTTAATATCCAACCCAATATCCCAATTCTCAATATATTCCTTATCCAACCTCACAACTTCCTCAAAATCCGTAATATCGCTCCTACCACTAACCTGCCACATCCCCGTTATCCCAGGTTTAATTGCAAGCCGTACTTTGTGATGTGGTTCATACAAATTTGTCTCGGAAATCAACGGCGGTCTCGTCCCCACAATAGACATATCCCCTTTCAGCACATTAAAGAACTGCGGGAACTCATCCAGACTCGTCCTTCTAATAAAGTCGCCCACCCCAGTCTTATGTGTCCCATCCGGCAGCACCTTATTTCCGATTACTCTGGGGTCAAAGTCCATCTTGAACATTTTTCCATCGCCCAGTTTGTTCTCTTTCATAAGCTCGGCTTTCCGCGCTTCCGCATCCATGTACATGCTGCGGAATTTGTACATTTTGAATTTCTTTCCGTTCTTTCCCACACGTTCCTGGGAGAAGAAAATCGGGCCCGGGGATGCCAGATAGATGGCGGGGCCAACGAAGATGGTAATGATTCCTGTAAAAATACAGCCAACCAGTCCGCCGCAGATGTCCATCAGGCGCTTCAGGAAAAGCTGTCCGAAGGATGCATAGTTCAGACTTGTGGTCAGAACTGTATAGCTTCCAACTTTTTCCACAAACTGTCTTTTGCCAGTCTGGTTGGTGATTTTTGCAAGGTTCAGATGAACGGTTACGCCGGTTTCGGTAAGCTTGTCGATAAACCCATCCGGGTATGGCAGATCTTCGGAGATGACGATCAGCACCTCGTCGATCCACTCCTGGCAAACGTACATAGGCACGTCACTTTCGCAAGCAACAACAGGGACGCCGCAGATTTTCTCACCGGTACAGTCCTCATCGATCACAACCACCCCGGCAAGGGAATATCTGGCATAATTGTTTTCCTGCATGCTGTGCACTACGTTCTCTGCTACCGCTTTGGAGGTGATGATCAGCAGCTTCTTGTCGCCGCCGTTTTCCATTTTTTTATGTAGGGAATTTTTCCAGATTTCTCTTATGGCATAGGTGAGAACCAGGTAGATCACAATTGTGGTGATCAGGATCATTCTGGAAAAGCTCTGGCCTTCCTGGATTATGAACAGGTAAGCGATTGCAAGAGCACCTACTGCCACAGCATTTTTCAAGGTGGTGACAAATTCCCTATAGTGACCTCTTTTCAGAACGCTTTTCATGGTGCCGGAGGTGAAGATCACCACCAGGTCGGCAAATCCAAGGAATATTGCCATATTTCGATACAAAATATCTCCATACACATTGAATCCGTACCCGCGGAATGCATATGCCAAAATAAATGCCAGCTGCAGACAGATCATATCCAGAACAATAAAATCCGCATGTTTTAACCAGCCCTCTGAGTCCTTCCGATACATATTTTCCTTTTCCCCTCCCAAGTACTTTTCTTCCGTTCAGCTTAGGTAAATACAGCTGACAGAATCCTTCCATTCTCTAAAATGCAATGGCAAAATCTATTTTTCGTCTTATATTTATAACTTATCTAAATTTATATTTTCCCGCCAACGCTTCCCGGTTATGCTTTTTCTCAGGCATATTTAGGTCACATCTCTCTTGATCTGTAACCACCGTTCATGCGTCAGCGGTATTATTTATTTCCAATTTCGACAAATTTCACCATTCCAGTCTTCTTAATAAAATACCACCCTGCCCTATTAGTGTCAACCCCCCCCCCAGGTTTCTTTCTGGCCTTTCCGGCAAAGTTTGGTAATTTTATCCACTTAACCAGATTTTCCCACTGGTTTTTTCCACTACTTTTTCATAAAGTGTTTGATAAACAGGTACATGAGAATGACCAGTGCCCCAAAGTATCCCAGCACTCCAAAGGCCGGAATTCCCATTATCTTCGGTGTCATGTCTGTGGTGCAGATAATACTGGAGCTGATCAGAAGTGCCATGACCCAAAGACCAAGCACGATGTTCCGGATCAGGCGGCGCATCAGCCACGCCAGGTCATCGGAGGCGTGAAGGTCCAGGTTGATCTTGGTCTGGCCTTTCATACAGCCCTGCAGGAAATCTGCTGCCAGCGCAGGGATATCCACGGCGCGGAGCATGGAGCGATACAGCTTTTTCCCAGTGCCCTTCATCTGCTTCTTCCAGTTTCCTTCCTCCAGAAGGTTTCCCTTCAGACGGGCTGCTGCAATCTGTACCATATTGATCTCCGGGCTGATATCTGCCAGTACCCCTTCCATATGCGTCAGTCCTCTTGCAAGCATGGTAAGGCCATGGGGCATGACGATCTTGTTCTCCTTCATTACATCCATCAAATCTGTAAGGATTTCTACGATATCGATTTCGCCAAAATCTGCGGTACCGTATTTCGCCATAAGGTCACGGATGTCTGTGTAAAGGCGGCTCTGATTGGGTTTCCCCTTGAATTCCCCAAGTGCCAGCACTGCATCCTGGATTTTTCCAATGTCATTCAGTGCCACCCCTTCGATAGCCTGCCCGATCAGCTCGCGGTCACGATCATTCAGACGTCCCATCATTCCCATGTCGATCCACACGATCTTGCCGCCCTGGATCATTACATTTCCCGGATGGGGGTCTGCGTGGAAAAAGCCGTCGTCCATAACCTGCTTGATAAAATTATCCACAAATTTGCTGCCAATCTCATCAAGGTCGTAGCCGCCTGCAAGAAGTTCTTCCTTATGGTCAATGGGAATACCGTCGATGTATTCCATAACAAGGACGCTGGCTGTGGTATATTCTCTGTAAAGAATAGGCGTTTTTACAAATGCCACATTCTTATTTTTCCTGGAAAATTCTTCCATGTTGGCTGCTTCTGTCAGGAAATTCATCTCTTCCTGGGTGACGCGCCACAGCTCTTCCAGCACAAGATTCAGATCTACCGCTTCCTTGATGCTTACAGGGGGAAGGAGCTTCACCGCCTTTTTCATCAGGCCGATATCGCGGGCCATGATCTCGTAGATGCCCTTTCGCTGAACCTTTATCACAACTTCTTCGCCGGTTTTCAGGACGGCGCGGTGTACCTGGGCGATAGAGGCTGAGCCAAGGGGCTTCTCCTGGATTTCCTGAAATTCTTCCTGCCAGGGACAGCCGAAGGCTTCCCGGAGGACTTCTTCTACTTCCGCAAATGGCATGGGGTCTACATCAGAGCAAAGCTTCATCAGCTCGTCGCAGTAGCGCTTGGGCAAAATATCAGAGCGCATGGACATGATCTGTCCCAGCTTGATGAAGGTGGGACCGAGATCTGTGAGAATAAGGCGGAGCTTCTCCGGGGAGACGCCTCGGGTGATAGCATGCTTGTAGAGGACGGCTGTGATTTCTTTTAGCCTTTCTTTATACGTGCCGGTGTCTTTGCCATTTGACTTCTTACCAGCTGTGCTGTTTTTCTCATTTTTATCCTGTTGGTTTTCCACTTCCAGATTCTTTCTTTGTGCCTGGTCTGCTTCTGACTTCATCGTACTGTCCTTCTTTGTCACACCCATGTCTGTTCCCCTTACTGAAAAGGCAGGATTCGGGTACTTTTTCTCCTCATCCTGCCTTCATAAATTTCTTTATTTTGTTCCGCAATGCCGTTCAGGATTTCCTGCTGCACTTCTTAAACAAGGCAATACTATTTCTTTTTCGGAAAATGTTATTGCTTATTCCTGAGGATCGTCCTCGTATTCTTCCTTGGCTTCCTCCACTTCTTCTGCCTCTTCCTCTTCTTCGGCAGTCTCCTCTGCGTCTACGTCTTTCGCCTGCATCTTGCTGATCTGCTCTTTCAGGGCGGCCAGCTGATCCGGGGTCATTTTGCCAAGGACTTCCTTCAGTTCATCCGGGTTGGACGGCTTCAGGGTTACGTTTACGTTCTTCTTCACGCTCTCTTTGATATTGTGCTTCAGTTCCTGATTGAGAACCTTGCCCTGTTCTACAGTGAGCTCACCTTTCTTTACCAGTTCCTCCAGAACTTCTTTGGATTTCTCTGCGGTCACTGCTGCAGTGCCGATTCCTGCAAGTAATAATTTTTTGATGCCTTCTCCAAGTTCCATAGTGTGTGCTCCTTTCTTATTTACAGCTGTATCTGCCAACTCCCTGTGGGATTTTCGTTTTCAGCAGATCGGACTTCTCATAAAAGTCCAAGAAATACCAGCCCTTTAGGTACGAAAATGATCAGTCCGGCGATGGCGGCCATGATGGCAGCGATCAGGACGGCGCCTGCTGCGGTGTCCTTGGCGATCTTCGCCAGGGGCTTGTACTCGCTGGTCACCAGATCCACCACGGATTCTACGGCGGTGTTCACCAGCTCCAGTGCCATCACCAGTCCGAAAAGGCCAAGACAGATGCACCATTCCACTGGGGAAAGCTTCAGGATGATGCCTGCGATCACTACCAGGACTGCCATGGCACAGTGGATCTTCATGTTCCGTTCCTTGCGGATACAGGTGAAAATTCCTTCAAATGCGTATCCGAAACTTTTCGTAATTGGTGGTTTCTTGGGTGCTGTCATTTCGTACACTTCCTGTCTGTTGGTTTGGGGATAGTATAGCATATTTTGTGCTAAATTACTATAAATTTAGATATTTTTTACAATCATCTCATAATTTTATATCTTTTTGTCGTTCCTTCAGCTTCTCCATAACTGTAGGATACCGCTTATAATCTGTATGGGGCAAAGCCTGGGCTGCTACCATTAATTCCAGGAAATCCTCCACTTCGGCGAACTGAATATAAACCATTTCTTCCAGGATCTGGTCGATGTCAGTGAGGAGACTTCGGTTTAAAAGAAGCTTCTGAGCTCCTTCCAGTGAGGAGTTTCCAGCGTTGATAATGTGGTCGCGATCCATATCGGGATACATGCCGATGGTGATGGCGGATTCTTTGGATACGTATTTGCCAAAGGCTCCTGCCACGTAGAAGCGGTCTGCCTGGTTTAAGTCAAGACCGGATTCACGGAGCATGATTTCTACCATGGTGTGAGCGGCGGATTTGGTGCGGATAAATTCGTCGATGTCCTTCTGGTAGAAGTACAGACCGGAGGCATATTCCACACAGAGCTGGTTGTCTCTCTCCTGGATAAGAGGGCTTTTTTCCGGGGAAAGCTTGCCACGGATGTCAATCCAGCCTTCCAGGAAAAGCTCTGCAATCAGATCAATGATGCCGGAACCGCAGATTCCCTGAGGCGGAGTTTCTCTCTTTCCATTACTGTCTTTGCATTTCTCATCTGATACATCTTCTGACAATAAATTTGTCATTTTTTCAGTGTTAGATTGTACTGAATCTGTGATATTTTTCTGTTTTTTTCTCTCTCCATGCATAACTTCAAAGCATTCTGCCTGTTTTCCAATTACATGCACAAAGATGTTTCCATCCCTTATCTTCACTTCATCTACTGCCCCTACGTCTGCCCGCATTCCAGTGCGCACCACGCCTCCCTCCAGTGCCGGTCCTGCTGCGCCTGCGCCGCAGAGAAGAAATTCTTTATTTCCGATCACCAGCTCGCCGTTGGTTCCGATATCGAAGAAAACACTGATCTCGTTTTTCTTGTATAATTCAGTGTCGATCATGCCGCTGATAATATCGCCGCCAAGGTAGTTTGACTTGGCAGGATAACAATAAACGTAGCCTTTCAGCGGAATGTCCAGATCGCGTGCCAGCTGGAAGCCGGGGCAGTCGGCATGGACTGCGTGCGGTGTGTAGAAAACGCAGAATGCATCCATTCCCAGAAGGAAGTGAATCATGGTGGTGTTGCCTGCGATTACCATGGAGAGCGCGCTGCGTGAAATACTTCTTGCTTTTTGGGCAGCATTTTTCGCCCCTCTGTCGTCACACGATTCGCTCACACCGTTATTTTCTGTCTTTTGTTCAGAAGGTGTACCTTGCATTTCCAGACTTGCATCCAGCTTATCCATGCATTCACAAATGGATTCCACCGTAGCCCGCCGCACTTCTTCCAGCTTTTCCCTATTATCTTTACAGTAAAAAATCCTGGACAGAATATCAGTCCCCCACTGGATCTGCTTATTGAAGCAGCTGACCTCTTTCAAAATCTCTCCACTGTTGCAGTCCAGAAGTCTCGCCACCACAGTGGTGCTTCCCAAATCCACCGCCAGACCATAATGCTGCGCGGTGGTATCTCCTTCCTCAATCTCCAACATTTCCCAGTTTTCCCCATTCCAGGCAAGGGAAACCGTTATTTTCCACTTTGCGTTGTCCAGCAAGGGGTATAACTTCCGCAAAATGTGGACAGGTATATGAACTCGCTCTTCCACACCTGCTGCCGCCAGGCTATCCAGGATCCGTTGCTGGTCTGAGCGGGGATCGTCTTCGGTTGGGAGGGGGAGTTCGAGATATATTTTTCGGCTGAGACCGTTCATCGTTTTTCAGCTCCTTATTCTTTACTCATTTTGAGTGTATTTATATATTCTATTCCTTTTTTGGATATTTTTTATTGACGTAATTCGAATTATTCTATATAATAAATATATGTATTTCAAATTTAATATATTTTCCCGAGCAGTTGGGGGACGTGCTCTCACCCATCCGAGTTTTTATGGAGGAGGTGATACTTATGTCAACCTATGAGGAATTTATGGTTATTTTAACCGCAGGTATTTTACTTGTTTCGATTCCAGAGCATGTTTGAAAAAGGCTTTCTGCAAGATGTGCGTCACAATTTGCGTGCAGATTGCAGGAATGTTTTTTCAAACAGGTTCTGGAATTCGCCATACATAAGAAATAGCCGTCCTAACCCTGGAAAAGTTGCGGAACGGCTATCTCAATAGTCAACACCCAATATAACAGGATCAGGTAGAGAGCATCTACCTTCCAACTGTTCTGGTGAGTATATTATATCTATTCTATACTATATTGTCAATTAAGTTTTTAAATTTAATATATTTTCCCGAGCAGCTGGGGGACGTGCTCTCACCCGTCCGAGTTTTTACGGAAGGGGGTGATTATTATGTCAACATACGAAGAATTTATGGTTATTTTAACCGCAGGTATTTTACTTGTTTCTATTCTGGAATTTGCCATACATAAGAAATAGCCGTCCTGACCCTGAGAAAGTTACGAACGGCTATTCCATCTTCAAAATAAGTACCAGGGATGGGTAGAGAGCATCTACCTTCCAGCTGTTCTGGTGAGTATATTATATCTATTCTATATGATTTTGTCAATCAATAATAGAAAATGGAGGGATTTTTATCATGACTTTTGGAAAAAGACTTATGCAGCTGCGTAAAGAACATGGTTATCGCAATCGCGACACTTTCGCGGCTGAGCTTGGCATTCCCGCCAACACTTTGCGCAATTACGAAATGGACATTCGGGAACCTGGCTTTCCATTTCTTATAAAGATATCGCAGTTTTTTCACGTCTCTACCGATTACCTGTTAGGATTAACGGAAGAAAGAGCGACTACAGCTGTCGATGTTCAATCCCTCTCCGAACAGCAGCTTATCGAGAAATATCGTCTTCTTGACTGCACTGGAAAAGAACTTGTAGATTACACAATTGCCATTGAATTAAAGCGAACCACCTTATTGGAAAATCAAAAAAACCGCATTCTCCATTATGAGCAAGCGTTTAATTTCTTAAAACAGTCATAATCGTTTTATGCATTTTCTATATACTTCTATAGCCAGCAGTGGACTATCTCAAAAAACTCCCCACCGATCATTCAGTGGAGAGTTTCTCTATTCCAGTAATCTTTATTTCGCAACAAAGTTTACGATCTTATTCGGTACATAAATCTCTTTTACAAGAGTCTTGCCTTCCAAGAAGGAAGCTACTCTCTCGTCCTTCTTCGCCAGCTCAAGAGCTTCCTCTTTCGCACAGCCGTTCGGGATTACGATGGTTCCACGAACCTTACCATTGACCTGGACACCGATTTCTATGGAGTCCTCTACAGTCTTGCTCTCTTCATATTCCGGCCACTGGGAAAGGGAAAGTAAGCCTTCTCCGCCGATGGTCTCCCAGATTTCCTCGCAAAGATGAGGTGCAAACGGGCAAAGGAGCTTGATGAAGATCACAAGGTCATCCTTGCTGATCTTGCCAACTGCATAAATCTCGTTGATAAGAGTCATCAGGCAGGCAATTGCAGTGTTGAACTTCATAGCCTCGATATCGGAGGATACCTTCTTGATTGCCTTATGGATCTTAACCTCCATATCCTTGGCTGCCGGCTCCTCTGTCATGATATCGGTCAGTCCTGCAACTCTCTCAAGGAAACGCTTGCAGCCTCTTACGGAGCTGTCGTTCCACGGAGCAGCTGCGCCGTAGTCACCCATGAAGAGAACGTAGGTACGAAGTGCATCTGCACCATACTCATTTACAATATCAAGCGGATCAACAACGTTGCCCTTGGATTTACTCATCTTGTCGCCGTCTGAACCAAGGATCATACCCTGTGCAGAACGTTTCGCATATGGCTCCGGAGTATTGACAATTCCCATGTCATACAGGAAATGATGCCAGAATCTGGAGTAGATCATATGTCTGGTTACATGCTCCATACCGCCGTTGTACCAGTCAACCGGCATCCAGTATTCCATCTTCTTGCGGTCTGCAAGAGCTTCTGTATTGTGTGGATCCACATAACGAAGGAAATACCAGGAAGATCCAGCCCACTGTGGCATGGTATCAGTCTCTCTCTTGGCATCGCCGCCGCATTTCGGGCATTTGCAGTTTACGAAGGAATCGATCTTTGCAAGTGGAGACTGTCCGTCCTCACCTGGCTGGAAGTCTTTGATCTTCGGCAGACGAAGCGGAAGCTCCTCATATGGAACTGCTACATCACCACATTTCGGACAATGAACGATCGGGATTGGCTCGCCCCAGTATCTCTGACGGTTAAATGCCCAGTCTTTCATCTTATACTGAACGCCAGCTTTACCAATGCCCTTCTTCTCAAGCTCTTCCAGCATGCGCTTGATGGAATCCTTCTTATTTGTATAGCCATTCAGGAAATCGGAGTTGATCATCTCACCGTCACCTGTGTAGGCTTCTTTCTCAATGTCGCCGCCCTTGATAACCTGGATAATGTCAATACCAAATTTCTTGGCGAAATCATAGTCTCTCTGGTCATGTGCTGGTACCGCCATGATCGCGCCGGTACCATATCCCATCATTACATAGTCTGCAATGTAGATTGGGATCTTCTTGCCATTTACAGGATTTACGCCCTCAAGTCCCTGGATGCATACACCTGTTTTCTCTTTTACAAGCTGGGTTCTCTCGAACTCAGTCTTCTTCGCACACTCTTCACGGTAAGCCTTGATCTCATCCATGTTGGTAATGCGGTCAGCATATTTGTCGATCAGCGGATGCTCCGGTGCGATAACCATGAAGGTTACACCAAACAGGGTATCTGGTCTGGTGGTGTAAATCTGCAGTGTCTCATCAATTCCGTCAACTGCAAAGTTTACGAAAGCACCTGTGGATTTACCGATCCAGTTTACCTGCTGCTGCTTGATGTTCGCCGGATAATCCACATCCTCCAGTCCCTCAAGAAGCTTGTCTGCATACTGGGTGATTCTTAAATACCAGACATCCTTGGACTTCTGGATAACGTCGCTGTGGCAGATATCGCATTTGCCGCCCTGACTGTCCTCATTGGAAAGAACAACCTTACAGGATGGGCAATAGTTAACTAATGTCTTATCACGGAAAACAAGTCCGTTCTCAAACATTTTCAGGAAAATCCACTGGGTCCATTTATAGAAATCTTCCTGTGTGGTATCGATCACACGGCTCCAGTCAAAGGAGAATCCAACACTCTTCAGCTGATTAGTGAATTTCGCAATGTTCTGGTCTGTGATCTCACGAGGATGTGTATTCGTCTTAATCGCATAATTCTCAGTAGGAAGTCCGAATGCATCGAATCCGATGGGGAACAGTACATTGTATCCCTGCATTCTTCTCTTTCTGGAAAGTACCTCGATACTGGAATATGCCTTAATATGTCCAACGTGCATTCCCGCACCACTTGGGTATGGGAACTCTACAAGGCCGTAGAATTTCGGTTTATCACTTCCGTCAACAGCTTTAAATGCCTGCTGCTCTTCCCACTTTTTCTGCCATTTCGGCTCAATTTTCTTAAAATTGTGTTTCATTGATGGTTCCTCCACATTTATTGTGCCTGTCATAACTGTTCAATGCCTTCACAGTTATTGCCTATCATAACTGTTTAATACCTTCACAGCTATTGCCTGTCAACAAAATAACCGTCGGCTGATCTGCCTGTTTATCGCGCAGATCAGGCACGTTATTTTGCAAAAATCCTTTTACCATTCTAATCCAACATAGTGGTTTTGTCAACGAGAAACCGCCTCTATTGCGGCCTGAAGCTGATTATCCTCGTCATGGGTATAATCCGTCCGGTTTAAAAGGCTGGCATCCAGTTTTACCTCCACATCCGGTGTGATTCCCACCTTGTGGATATCATTGCCCTTGGGGGTAAAATATTTCGCTGTAGTCAGCTTCACCGCACTTCCATCAGAGAGCTGGCGGATGCTCTGAACGATTCCCTTTCCATAAGTGGTGGTTCCCACAATCGTTCCAATCTCATAATCCTTCACAGCTCCGGCAAAAATCTCCGATGCACTGGCGCTGTTCTCATTTACCAGCACTGCCAGAGGAATGTCGATCGGGGTGTCTCCGTCACACTTCATCTCCTGTTTTTCCCCATATTTGTCCTCTGTATACACGATCAGTCCTTCGGGCAGAATCTGGCGCAACACATCGCACACAGAAGAAAGCACCCCACCTGGATTGTCACGAAGATCCACGATCAGCTTCTCCATGCCTTTTGCCTGAAGATCTTTGTAAGCATCCTCAAACTGCTGGGGTGTCACCATGGTAAACTCTGTAATTCGCAAATACCCTATAGAATCCTCCAGCATTTCATAAGAAACAGTGGGCAGCTCCACATCGCTCAAAGTCACTGTAATTTCTTCCGGTTCATCTGCCTCCTGATGATAAACGGTCAGAATAGAAGTACCGTCCTCCTTTTCCCGTATCATCTTTGAGACCTCAGCAGGCGTCATTTCCGTTACATCCGTTCCGTTCACAGCCGTGATCACATCATTCGCCTTCAGCCCGGCCTCATCTGCCGGACTGCCCTCATAACAATCCACCACCAGAATACCACCCTCCGTATTTTGGGTAATGCTCACGCCGATTCCAGAGTAAGAGCCCTCGGTGTCTCTCATCTCCTCCTCGTATTCTTCCTCCGTATAATATCTGGAATACGGATCCCCCAGCCCATAAAGAAGCCCGGTATAAATCCCCTCCTTCAGCGAATCCTCATCCACATCTTCCAGATAATTCTGATCTATAATATCTTCCAGATACTTAATCTTCTGGGTAACTGCCACATCCGACAGTACATTACTTCCCGCACGTCCCGCTTTCTGAAGCCCCACATATCCCCCGCCCAGCACCAGGGATGCGCAAAGTACACCAGTTATGGCTCCCTTTAAAAATTGTTTATCTGCCATCTATATTTCTCCTTATTTTCGCTATACAAGTTCTATCCAACCAGCAGCATTTGGGCAACTGATATTCCTAAGCAAGTCATTTCAGGTGCGCCCTTAGCGCAGGTGAGATCCGATGGTTACGAAGACTTAGACGCGAGGGCTCTCCCGAGCGTCTTAGTCGCAGTTACCAGCTAGCTCGCCGGAGCGTTGCACCGACTTGCGTGGAATATCATTTGCCCAAATGCGTCCGCCCTGAATACCCTCTCTATCTCTTTATACAAAAGGACTGCCAGATCTCTCCAGCAGCCCCCATATCCTCTTCTCATATTCTGGCGGAATGCGAATAACCGCCCTTATTGTAAAACAGAACTCTCACACCTTCAAGTGTTTTCTTGTAGTAATAAAGCTTCCCACAAGACCAATTCCAATTCCCAGTGCCAGCGCCACCGGAACCAGTGTCTGGTAGATCTGTCCAACCGGAATGAAATCTACAACACCCAGAAGTACGCTGAACTTGGTATATACATAGGTTACCACATTATTGTAACAGAAATACAAAATGATCAGTGGAATTCCCGCACCGATCAGTCCCAGGATCATACCCTCCAGAAGGAACGGAGCACGTACAAAACTATCGGTAGCACCAATATATTTCATAATTCCGATCTCATCCTTACGAACTGTAATACCAACGGAAATGGTATTGCTGATCAGGAAAATGGCAATCAACAGCAGGATCACGATCACTGCCACAGATACATAGGAAACAATACGGTTAATGGAACCAAGAGTCTTGGCAGCCTGCTCAGACTGATTAACCTCTCGTACATTATCCAGTGTCTTGATATAGGCAACCAATTCAGACTGTTTCTCAATGTTGTTCATATACACACGGTAGTTGGATGAATTTGCCAGCGGGTTATCATCCTTGAAACCGTCTGCTGCCTCAGAGTCATCACCGAAGTATTCCTGCTTCATCTTCTCCCAGGCTTCATCACCGGACTCAAACTCAATCTTGGAAACCTCCGGGCGCTGCCTGATCAGTTCTCCAACTGCATCCATCTGCTCCTGTGTGGTTCCTTCATTAAAAAGCACTGTGATCGGCACATCTTCCTCAACCTTATGCGCCAGCGTATTCACATTATTTACAATGGAAAAGAAAATTCCGAAAAGAAAAATACATGCTGCCATCGTAATAATAGAAGCAATGGAAAACATGAAATTTCTCTTGATGTTCTTGATACCCTGCTTCAGAGTATACCAGATGGTACTAGGCCTCATAATATTCTCCCTCTTTCTCGTCGCTGATGATCACTCCATTATGCATGGTCAGTACACGCTTCTTCATGGAATTGACAATCTCTTTATTGTGGGTTACTACCAGAACGGTGGTTCCACGCTGGTTGATCTCCTCAAGGAGCTTCATGATCTCCTCGGATGTCTTCGGATCAAGATTACCAGTAGGCTCGTCTGCAAGAAGGATGTCCGGGCGGTTTACAATCGCCCTGGCAAGGGCAACTCTCTGCTGCTCTCCACCTGACAGCTCGTCCGGGTACGCCTTGTATTTCCCTGCAAGTCCAACCTCCTGAAGTACCTCCGGAACTCTCTTGCGGATAACTCTGGTGGGACGGTTCACAACACGCTGTGCAAAAGCTACATTCTCATACACATCCCTGTCCTTCAGAAGACGGAAGTCCTGGAATACGACGCCAAGCTTACGGCGGTATTTGGCCACACGGCGGTGCTTCATTCCCTCAAGCTTCTCTCCGCTTACGATAATCGTACCGGATGTGGAATCCAGTTCCTTCAAAAGCAGTTTGATCAGCGTGGATTTACCGGAACCGCTATTTCCTACTATAAATACGAATTCACCTTTATCTACATGGAGATTGGCGTGATTCACTGCCGGCAGTCCCGGTCCATAGGACTTGCTCACATCTATCAGATCAATCATGATATCCTCCTAAATTTTTCATGTAAAAATTCAATTCAGCAGTTTGCTTAATTTTTATGTAACATTATTGTAATATATGTCTGGTAAAAATGCAACCTTATTTTTTGCAGTACCTTATTATACCAGAGAAAACCAAGAACGCAATAGATTTCACAAAGGAAACACAAAGCAGGTCCAGGAATGATTTTTCAAACAGGCTCTAGTCCAGCACAAAGATGAAAAATGCCTGCCACAAACAAATGCAGCAGGCACAGAAATTACAAATATGAAACTTAATACTCCAGAGTCTCCATATACTTCATGTATCTTACAACCATCAGCGCGATCTTGAATGTGATCGCATCCTCGAATACACGAAGGTCAAGTCCGGTGCTCTTCTGGAGCTTGTCCAGACGATAAACCAGAGTATTACGGTGAATGTAAAGCTGTCTGGAGGTCTCGGATACATTCAGGCTGTTCTCAAAGAACTTGTCGATGGTAACCAGAGTCTCCTCGTCGAAATCATCCGGGGACTTGCCGCCGAAGATCTCCTTAATGAACATCTTGCACAGCGGGATCGGAAGCTGATAGATCAGACGGCCTATTCCAAGAGAGCTGTAAGCAATAACGTCCTTCTCAGGTGAGAAAATCTTGCCTACATCAAGAGCCATTCTGGCTTCCTTGTAGGAACGGGAAACTTCCTTCAGCTCGCTTACGATAGTTCCGTATGCAATATGTGTAGTATTCTCTTTCTCAAGTCCTAAGGTATCAAGGATGGTCTGGGCAAGCTTGTCCATCTCCTCGTATCCTTCGTTCTCCTCAAGTTCCTTGACAATGATAATGCTCTTCTCATCAACAGCTGTGATAAAGTCCTTGCTCTTGCCGCCGAACAGACTCTTCACGCTCTCCATGGAGCTGTGCTCTCTCTCCTGCTCAAGCTCCAGGATCATAACCACCCGTCGAACATCAGCATCAATATGAAGCTTCTTCGCACGATTATAAATATCTACCAGAAGCAGGTTATCAAGAAGCAGGTTCTTAATGAAGCTGTCCTTGTCAAAACGCTCCTTATATGCAACGATCAGGCTCTGGATCTGGAAAGCGGCAAGCTTTCCTACCATATAAGTATCTTCATCTTCTCCGTGGGCGACCAGAATGTATTCCAGCTGGTAATCATCACAGACCTTGAAATACTGATAACCTTTCACAAGCTGGCTGGCAGCCTGGGATTCCACAAATGCCTGAATATCCTGTGGCTGAATCTCAAATTCACTGTAGGTGGACGCCAGTGTCTTGCCATCTGTGTCAATAATGCAAAACTCCGTCCTGGATATCTCCCTGAGCCCCTCAAGTGTATTCTGCAGTACCTGATTTGATATCATTACCCTTCCGTCCCTTCTTGTAAATTATAGGGCTACTGGTCTCACAGCTGTCAATGTATTCCAGGATAGTGAAAACATTGTCAAAGAGAGCAGTAACATTATATGTTCGCCGGTATACCCGGCATGAATCGCTGTCCATTAGTGCCAAAATTCGCGGTCTCAAATCTGTAATATTGCACAAAACCTCAGACAGTCTTAGGAAAATCTACTGATTCCAAAAATTCATGAACCTATTTTAATACAAAATCACCAAAAAAGGAAGAGGAAAGTAGAAAAAATTTACAAATTTCCAGCATATTTTTTTAACTTTTTCTATATCACTCCAATTTCAAGCCCTATTTTCCCCTTTTTTTGCGGTGCGCAAAAGGCTTTGGTAAAGTTTTCCTTTTTACTTACGTTCAATAAATCCCTCACCATGGACTTCACGCACGTCAGACACGATCACAAAAGCATCTGGGTCAATATGGTCCACCAGCTCTTTCAATGCCACGATCTCCTTGCGTCCCACAACGCAGTAAAGAAGCAGCTTGTCCTGGCCGGAGTACATTCCCTTTCCGTGGATTCCGGTCACGCCGCGATCCAGTTTGTCCATAATTTCTCTGGAAATCTCGTCAGGCTTGCTGGTAATGATATACGCCTGTTTGGAAAATTTCAAACCTTCGATCATGCTGTCAGATACCTTTGTCACAAGGTAAACGGCGATGATGGCATAAAGTGCTTTCTGCACACCGAACACATACATACCTACAAGTACAATGGCTCCGTCAATAAACTGCATAATCTGGGCAATGGAGTAATGGCGGAGCTTCCGCTGAAGCAGTGCCGCCATCATGTCTGTGCCCCCGGTAGTTCCTCTTCCAAGAAACACAAGTCCGATTCCAATTCCCTGGATCACACCACCATAAACGGCTGCCAGCAAAAGATCATTTCCTGCAATGTCAAATGCCGGAAGAACCGCCAGCCAGAATGACAGGCAGATTTCTCCCACCAGTGCCCTTTTCACAAACTGGAATCCACTAAGCTTCATTCCAATCAGAAACAGCGGGATATTCAGACTTAAGTTCGTGATCCACAGTGGGATGCCTCCCGGCACGACTCCCTCTGTCCACTCTTTTACCAGGATCGCAATACCGGAAAAGCCTCCGGTTACCATACCGGACATATCGAAAACACTGTTTATGGCAGTTGCCATAAGGGCTGTACCAACAATGATCATCAGATAATCCAGGAAGGCAGCTTTTTTGTTATTTTGAAACATGGCGTTACCTCCGTATTCTGCTTTCTTATTCATCATCCTCCAATTGCTTTGTAAGATATCTTCCAACGATTTTGGAAAATCCGGTAATATTCCGGATATATGCAAAATCCTTTCCAAAAATCTTCTTCTCCGTCGCCAGATCTTTCTCTTCCCCGGCGAAAACACCCAGCACGCTCACTCCCTGGCTGCGCAGCTTACGGATCTGGGCTGCAGTGTCGGTAATTGCATACTTCCCATGATACGGTGCCGGATTCTTCGCATTGGGACGATTGACAATAACATCGTAAGGACGTCCATCACTGAGAATGATCAGAATCTTTTTCTCTTCCTCCCGGTTCAGAAGGCCGTATCCTGCTGCCCGGATGGCAAGTCCGTCACGGTTGTTGGATGATGTTACATAGTTAAATATATTTTCATTTGCACTTCTTTGGTCGTCATATTCTCTGAAGCGGTGGAGAATGGTATAGTCCCAGAAGGTGCAGTAGCTCATCACTCTGTGGGGCAGCTCTGCATTGCTAAGTGCCTCGCTGATAATGTAGGCCTGCAGCGCTACCTCGCCCTGGCGGCTCATCTGGGAACCACTGGCATCGATCAGCACATCCACCACAAAATCAGAAGAATCCCCCTTCAATTCCCGCCTAAAAACCTGTGCATCACTGCTTCTTCCAAGCCGCCACAGCCTTGATGGAACAATCATTCCTCTGTCTGAAAGAATCTCCTGATTTTCACTTTTGATGACCAGTGACTTTTTCAGCATTTCTGTGAGAAGGGCGATATTCCGCTTCACAATGCGGTGTTTGTCATGATAAAGCCAGATATTCTTATTTTTCAACCTTTTTGCATATTCATACTGGTAATTTCGTTTTACCGGACTTTTCAGAATTCCCTCAGTAAAATACAGGCTGCAGTCGCTGTGAATGTCACGGCACATCAGCTGGTTCATCCGCTTCTCTTCCAGCTCGCTCAGATAAGTTTTTCCAAAATTCAGTTCCACATAGGTGTGGGCTTTTTCCAAAGCCTCCGGAGGCAGAACTGTAATTTTCTGTTTCGATTGCCGTTCCTCTTCCATCTCCCGGGTGACATCCGCATTCTCCATACCCGCCACATTGGAGGTAAGCTGCTCCATATAGCTTTCCAATGCATCCTCATACATTTCTTCGGAAAGATAGTCGTGCCAGTCAAACTCCGTCAGATCTTCCATAGTGACAGCAAGCACCTGCTCAAGGGTTGCCTTTTGGGAAAAGTCGGGGTCAGCGACTTCATTGTATACTGTGTCTATGATGCGGATTAAAGACATTGTATCCGTAGTCTCTGCTGCGCCAGAAATTAAGTCAATATAGTGATAGATTCCTTTGTGTTTTCTATCTTTTTGTTTGTTTTCTGTTATATTTGTTATAGTTTTATTTGATACATACGCATTTCCTGCTATTCTTCCATTCGATGCATCCGCATTTCCTGTTATTATTCCATTTAATATGCCCGCATTTTCCACACTATCCGCCGATTTTTCCTCATTTCCGGAATCATCCGGCGGATTCTTCTTTTTCAAAGAAGTATTTTCACCTCTGTCAATCCGCCTTCTCAGCAGATTCACTCTCAGATAGCCCAGCTTATCTGCTGCCGACGGCATAGTCTCATATTCCTGATCCAGTATGTCCTCGCAGGCTTTCCTCTGCATCTCCCAGATCCCAGGGCGCTGTTCACAGATCCGTTCTCCGATGGCTTCTTCAATACAGAGCTGCGAAACAAAGGTAAGCACAGCTTCATCCGCGCCCATGAAGATTTTTTTCACCAGATACATTCCCAGAAAATCTTTATCGAAGAATTTCGCCAATGCGCCCTGCTTAATTCCATCATACAATGCAATATCCTTTGACCTGAGGAACAGGGAAACATCCGGCTTCATCTGCTGGGTGTAGTCCCCACTGATGGTCCAGAGCAGATTTCGGATACGGTTTTCCTGCTCTAATTGATAATCCTGGAGATTCAGTTCTTCACAGTTATCCTCTCTTGCCTGAAAATTTTCGCTTTTCTCCGCTACAGGTACTTCCATTGAAACTTTTTCTGATTTCTTATCCCCAGCTGCAATTTTAATTTTTTCTTTCCCAATAGCTGATTTCTTCAAAAATTCCTCTGCATCTTCAAGATCAACCAATTTGGCAGAAATTTTTAAAGATTCGTTTTCTTTATTCTCCATAAACATCTTCCCGTGTCCAGCCCTGTGGAATTCTGGTTCGCACCACATCCTCCACGATTTCCTTCTCAAACACATCAAATGTTTTATTAACAATGCCCATGCGTACCGCCTGCCATGGGGAAAGCCCGGTACGCACGATCTTCATGGCAGCAAGCAGGCCGCGAAGATCCAGTGGCTTTGTGGAAATCTCACTGTTCATGGATTTCTGCTGCAGATCCAGAAATACTCCCATAAACTGCTCCACAGCCTCTTTCTTTGCATCCGGGAACATCCTGTTGAAAATAAAACCAAGCGTTTCCTCATTCTGCGCCGGCATGTCGATCACCAGGAAACGGGAAACCAGAGCCTCATTCAGCTCCTTTGTTCCGGCATACCCGTAATTCATGGTTCCAATAAATCTTGCCGCCGGGTGAAGGTCTATTTTGTCATATCCTGGCACATCAATGGACCGGCGGTAATCCAATGTGGCGTGAAGTACAGAAACCGCATCATTCTTCGCCATATTGATCTCATCCAGAATACCGAATCCGCCTTCCTCTGCGCACTGGTAAATACTTCCCTTACGCAGCTTCACCTGATTATCCACGAAAGTATCTGTTCCAATCAGGTCACCGCTGTTTGTATTCACATGGAAGGACACGTTATACACCGGTCTCCCGAAAATATATGCCAGATTCTCTGCCAGCACATTCTTTCCCGTAGCCTTCGGTCCTGCCAGAAGCAGATTCTCCTGCTCCAGCACCGCTGCCATGGCCATCTCCAATGTTTCCTTCCCATAAAATGGCAGCGCCGGCTTTATCCGTCTATGCTTCGCTTCCTCTGAAACGCCATATTCCTGTCGAAACTCTTCCGCCGCCTTAATAAGCGCCGCACTGACACCCTGTTCCTCTAAAAAATCAAATTCACTCATCTTATTCCTGCTTTCACTTTACCTCTTTATTTTTCCTGCTTTCACTTTACCTCTTTAATAGAAAAGAGGACTGCGGCTGCAGTCCTCCTGATCACTTTACGGCTCAAACACCAGATCTCCATAAGATGGCATCGGCCACATATCTTTATCCACTAACATTTCCAGTTCGTCAACCGGCTCTCTTAATTTCTCCATTGCCGGAACCAGTTTCTCTCTGCAGAACACTGCTCTGTCACGTCCTTCCGGATGCGTCTCGATCTGATCTATCAGCTTGCTCAGCTTATTCATGGTACTGTTCACTTCTTTCAGAAGCTTGCTTGCTTTCTTCAGAAGATCCATCTGAACACTCACGTCAATTGGTCCAACTGCCTTCACTTGATTGATGGACTCTGCCAGTACAGTTGTATACTTGATGACTGCCGGAATGATCTGCTTGGTTGCCATGTCCACCATGGTTTTCGCTTCGATGTTAATTGCTTTCGCATAAATCTCATACTGGATCTCCGCTCTGGACTCCAGTTCAGTCTTTGTAAATACTCCAAATTCTCCAAACAGTTCTACAGCCTTATCTGTAGTAAGTGCCGGAATGGCATCTACCATAGATGTCAGAACAGGAAGTCCACGGCGGCGTGCCTCTTTTTCCCATTCAGGAGCGTAGCCATTGCCGTTAAATACGATTCTCTGATGCTGGGTAGCATATTCCTTGATCAGATCATGGACTGCCAGATCAAAGTCTTCTGCGCTCTCCAGAACATTGCAGGCTTCCTTAAACGCCTCAGCAGTAATGGTATTCAGCACCACATTGCATGCGGAAATGGAATCCTTGGAACCAACCATACGGAACTCGAATTTATTGCCGGTAAAGGCAAAGGGTGAAGTACGGTTACGGTCTGTCGCATCCTTCATGAAATCCGGAAGCGTCTTAACGCCTGTATCCATTTTCTCCCCGGTCTTACTTCTTGTAGCAGTACCAGTGCTGATCAGCTGCTCCAGCACATCCTCAAGCTGCTCTCCAAGGAAAACCGAAATAACAGCTGGCGGAGCCTCATGACCGCCAAGGCGCTGGTCATTTCCAACATCTGCAGCGGACTCACGAAGAAGATCTGCATGCTTGTCAACTGCTTTCAGGATACAGGTCAGAACCAGAAGGAACTGAATGTTCTCATGTGGTGTCTTCCCCGGCTCCAGAAGATTAATTCCGTCATCAGTAGTCAGGGACCAGTTATTGTGCTTACCGGAACCATTCAAGCCTGCAAAAGGTTTCTCGTGAAGCAGACAGCGCATGCCGTGACGGCTTGCCACCTTTTTCAGGATACGCATCATGATCTGGTTGTGATCTGCTGCAATATTAACAGGTGCATAGATCGGCGCAAGCTCATGCTGTGCCGGTGCAACCTCATTGTGCTGGGTCTTGGCTGTAACTCCCAGCTTCCAGCACTCTTCATTTACTTCTTTCATATATGCGGAAACTCTCTGACGGATGGTTCCGAAATAATGGTCATCCATCTCCTGTCCTTTCGGAGGCATGGCTCCAAAAAGAGTGCGTCCGGTGTAAACCAGATCCTTTCTCTGCATATATTTCTCTTTATCAACAAGGAAATACTCCTGCTCTGCACCAACAGATGGTGTCACCCGTTTGGAGGTCGTATTTCCGAAAAGTCTGAGAAGTCTTAATGCCTGTGTATTGATGGCTTCCATAGAACGAAGAAGCGGTGTCTTCTGATCCAGCGCTTCTCCTGTATAGGAACAGAAAGCGGTAGGAATGCATAAGGTTCCACCTGCTGCATCATGTCTTACAAAAGCCGGTGAGGTACAATCCCATGTTGTATAGCCTCTTGCCTCAAAGGTGGCACGAAGTCCGCCAGATGGAAAAGAAGATGCATCCGGCTCTCCCTTGATCAGCTCTTTACCGGAAAAGCTCTGAAGGACTTTTCCATTCTCCATAGGTGCGGTGATAAATGCATCGTGCTTCTCTGCAGTTACGCCTGTAAGGGGCTGAAACCAGTGACTGTAATGAGTGGCACCCTTCTCGATGGCCCATTCCTTCATCTCGTGGGCAACCACATCTGCAACCTCCATGGAAAGCTCCTTGCCCTCTTCAATGGTTTTCTTCAGCTCTTTGTAAACCTTCTTCGGCAGACGGTCCTGCATGACGGAATCATTGAATACATCACATCCGAATAATTCCTTCACATTAACATAATCTCCCATTGTTCCTCTCCTCTCGTTCATCTCGCTGCTTATTTCCCCAGGCTGCCATTTATCTGCGGTACCTTCTCTCCATAAACAACGATTCATCACACATTACTGGTTCTTATTTTTTCACATGTAAGCACTCTATGCTTTCACAGGTGCAAGGCAAAAAACGCGCAAAAATTCTCTCTGGTGATACCAGCCGGTCTCACCCTGTTTACTTGTCGCTCTTCAGGCAAAGGTTCAGTGCCTGCTGCAGGTTCTCAATCTCTACCAGCCTTGGGCTTCCGCCGTATTCTCCGTCCAGCGTCCATGCTACTTCTTCCTCTGCTTCAACTGTAAGCTTTCGTGCCTTGAAAGAATAGATCAGGTCAGAATTGTCCTCCATGTTGAGAAGATTCCGGACAATCTCCTGCATTTCCAGCGGGTTCTTAGGCTGTACGATCAAAGTGACCTCAAAAAGGCCGTCGTTCATATCCACATCCTTGGTCAGATTCTTAAATCCGCCCACAGACCTGGAATTGGTGATCATTCCGTAGATAAAATTATCTTCAATCACACCATTCTCTGTTGTCACTTTCATATGGTAAGCCTTGATATCCAGAAGTCTCTTGGCACCTTCCAGGACATAAGCGAGATGACCCAGAATGTTCTTCAGATCCTGACTTGTCTCATAAGACACATCTGTAAAAAGACCAAAAGCAGCTACATAAGCAAAGGTCTGGCTGTTGAATCTGCCTACATCGCATCTGTAAATCTCTTCCTTCATGATCATAGATGCCGCATCCAGCATATTCTTCGGCATGAAAAGGCTGTTGGCAAAGTCATTGGTGCTTCCTGCCGGTATGTATCCGACCGGAACCTTGCTTCCCACCTCGGTAATTCCTGTAACCACTTCATCCAGCGTGCCGTCACCGCCGCTGCAGACGATCAGATCCACCTTGTCCGCATATTTCTTCACCTGTTCATAGGCATCCTTCGGGGCCTGAGTTGCGCGGATGATCACCTCATAACCGCCTTTATTAAAGATATCTACTATATCCATCAGAGATGTCTTGATCTTGCCCTTCCCTGCTTTGGGATTAAAAATAAATACCAGTTTTTTCTCCAACTTCATTCCTCTTTTTCATTACCATTTATTTTACACATAAAATCAATTCACATATGATACTATAAAAAAAAGAGGGCAAAATGTCAACGCTTTTGCCCTCTTTTATAGTCTTTTTAGAATTAAAACAAGCTAAATTTTTTTGGTCTGTTCTGCTTATTTTTGGAAAAACTGAAGCATTTCTTTTCCATTTTTTATATTCTTCCTGCTTAAGCCTCACGCACAGCGTCTTTCATAGACTTTACATAATCCTTTACATATGGGACGCAGTTTTCTCCATGTGCGGCACAAATTTTCACAATGGCGGAGCCTACAATCGCACCGTCGGACTGGGCAGCCATTTTCTTTGCCTGCTCCGGGGTGGAGATGCCGAAGCCTACTGCACAGGGAATGTCCTTTGCAGCTTTTACCAGCTTCACCATCGCTCCGATATCGGTGGTGATCTGGGTTCTGGTTCCGGTTACGCCAAGGGAGGAAACGCAGTATACGAAGCCATTTGCCTCTTTTGCAATCCGGGTGATCCGGTCGTGGGATGTGGGTGCGATCAGGGAAATCAGCTCCAGACCATACTGTTTGCAGACCACATCGAACTCCTCTTTTTCCTCAAAAGGTACATCAGGAAGAATCAGTCCATCCATTCCAATTTCTGCTGCTTTCCTGATGAAACGCTCTGTTCCATAGGAAAAAACAACGTTTGCGTAAGTCATAAATACCATTGGGATACTGGTTTTTTTACGGATTTTTACCACCATGTCAAAGATCTTGTCTGTGGTTACTCCGCCGCTCAGTGCACGCACATTGGCTTCCTGGATCACAGGACCTTCTGCTGTCGGGTCGGAAAACGGGATTCCAAGCTCGATAAGGTCTGCGCCTGCTTCCTCCATTGCATAGACAAGCTGCTCAGTGATCTCCAGAGATGGATCTCCGCAGGTAATAAATGGGATAAATGCTTTTCCTTTTGCAAATGCTTCTGAAACTCGGTTACTCATGGATATCCTCCCCTCTGTATCTTGCAATTGCTGCACAGTCTTTGTCACCCCTGCCGGAAATGGTAATGACTACGCACTGATCCTTGCCCATCTGCGGCACGATTTTTCTTGCATAGGCAACAGCGTGGGCGCTTTCAATGGCAGGAATGATTCCTTCTGTTTTGGAAAGATATTCAAAGGCTTCTACTGCTTCTTCATCTGTTACAGGTACATACTGGGCACGGCCAGTGTCGTAAAGGTGGGCATGCTCCGGTCCGATTCCCGGATAATCCAGTCCTGCGGAAATAGAGTAAACCGGCGCGATCTGTCCGTACTCGTCCTGGCAGAAATAGGATTTCATTCCATGGAAGATTCCAAGTCTGCCAGTGGCAATGGTGGCTGCGGTCTCTGCAGTGTTTACGCCGCGGCCTGCTGCCTCGCAGCCGATCAGCTGTACATCTTTGTCTTCAATAAAGTGGTAAAAGGTTCCGATGGCATTGGAGCCGCCGCCTACACAGGCAAGGACTGCATCTGGAAGCCTGCCTTCTTTTTCCAGCATCTGTTCTTTGATTTCTTTGGAGATAACTGCCTGGAAATCGCGGACAATGGTTGGGAAAGGGTGAGGACCCATAACGGAGCCCAGTACATAATGGGTATCTGCTATACGGTTGGTCCATTCACGCATGGTCTCGGATACGGCATCTTTCAGGGTGGCAGTTCCGGAGGTTACAGGATGAACTTTTGCTCCAAGGAGACGCATCTTATATACATTTAATGCCTGGCGCTCGGTATCTTCTTTTCCCATGAATACCTCGCATTCCATTCCCATAAGGGCTGCTGCTGTGGCTGTGGCTACACCGTGCTGTCCGGCTCCGGTTTCCGCGATAACACGGGTTTTGCCCATTTTTTTTGCAAGAAGCACCTGACCTAAGACGTTGTTGATCTTGTGGGCGCCGGTGTGGTTTAAGTCTTCTCTTTTTAAATAAACCTTTGCGCCGCCAAGGTCTTCGGTCATGTGAGCTGCGTAGTAGAGACGGGATGGTCTTCCTGCGTATTCATTTAAAAGTTCTGTAAGCTCCCGGTTGAATTCCGGATCGTCTTTATAGTGGTTGTAGGCTTCTTCCAGTTCGATCACCGCGTTCATCAGGGTTTCGGGAATATACTGGCCGCCGTGGATTCCAAATCTTCCGTTTGACATAGTGTTGGTTCCTTTCGTTTCGCTGTTTTGTATATGAATTACTTTTTTCACTCTAAATCTGCTTCTCGCTCTTTTCTATATGCTTCCAGTGTATTAATCTGCTTCAGCATACGGGCAATCTGCTGTATTTTCGACCGGTCTTTTCTTCCATCGGTTTCCAGGCTGCTGCTCAGGTCTACAGCCCATGGGTGTAAGGTTCCGATGGCGCTGCGGAGGTTTTCGGGACCGATTCCTCCGGCAAGGAAGAATGGGCGGCGGACTGGGGGAACCAGGGTCCAGTCGAAAGGTTCGCCGGTTCCTCCTGCGCCATGGTCTAAGAGGATGTAGTCGGCAGGGCTTCGAAGGGCCCGCTGTACATCTTCGGGTGTTTTTATGGAAAAGGCCTTGATTACAGGCTTTCCGGTCATATTCTGGATTTTTTCGATATAGTCTTCGTCTTCATCCCCGTGAAGCTGGGCTGCCCATAGGGTGCCATCTCTTAATAAGGAAATGGGGAGTTCCGGGGCAGCGTTTACGAATACACCTACGGGAAGGATTTCCTTGTCCAGTCCCTTAACCAGGACTTTGACCTGTTCTGCCGTAAGGCTTCGTCTTCTTCCTGGAACTTCAATTATGAATCCCGCAAAATCCGGTTTTGCTCCATTTACAGCTTCAATATCCTCTTTGCAGGTCAGGCCGCAAATTTTTAATTTTGCCATACTGTTTCGTTCCTTTTCTTTAATTTTTTATTTTCCAACTATTTTATCAGCACATTGTACATCTTAGATTGCCAGAGCGTGCATGGAATATCACTTATCACCATGAGTCAGCTCAGACAATCCCTGCATTTAATGCCCCAAGTGCCGCTTTCTTGTCAGGGCTGCGCATTAAGGTCTCCCCGATCAGGACTGCATCTACTTTGTTTTCATATAATATACGGATATCCTCCGCTGTCTTAATACCACTTTCGGAAACAAACACCGTATCAGCCGGTGCCATGTTCCGCAGTCTGATACTGTTTCCCATATCAACGGTAAAATCATGGAGATTCCGGTTGTTCACTCCCACGATTTTTGCTCCAAGATTCAAAGCACGGTCCACTTCCCACTGATCATGAGCTTCTACCAGAGCATCCAGTCCCAGCTCCTGTGCCAGTTCCCCAAAGGCTTTTAACTGGCTGTTATCAAGAATCGCACAAATCAGAAGTACAGCGGAAGCCCCAAATGCTTTTGCCTGGTAGAGCATGTACTCATCTACTGTAAAATCCTTTCGAAGCACCGGAATATTCACTGCCTGGGAAATTTCCTGCAAATACCTGTCTGCGCCCTGGAAATAAAAGGGCTCTGTGAGGCAGGAGATTGCAGAAGCACCGGCCTGCTCATATTCCTTTGCAATGTCCAGATAAGGAAAATCTGGTGCGATCAATCCTTTTGAAGGAGATGCTTTTTTTACTTCACAGATGTAAGACATTCCCGGCTTTTTTAATGCCTCCAGAAAAGAGATTTTTTCCTCGGCATGTTTCGCCAGATCGGAATTCTGCTGTGAGATAAGTTCCCTTAATGGGAATTTAAATTTTTCCTCCGCAATACGCTCTTTTGTGCGCGCTGCTATCTCGTTTAAAATACTCATTCTATCTCCTGTAAAACTCTCTGTGATGTCATTCTCTCTTGTCGTCATCTTTATCCAAATGAGTTATATTGTTATTTTTTTCAGTGCTATTTTGTTTTGTGATGTGATTATTGTTATTTTTGTTATTATTTGTGTTTATTTTTCACTCCTGATTACTCTTTTGTATAAATTCTTCCAGTTTCTTCAGGGCAGCCCCGCTGTCAATCAGCTGCTCTGCCATCTTCACACCTGCTTCAATGGAAGCTGCTTTGCCTGCAATATAAAGTGCGGCACCAGCATTCAAGCAAACTGCATGACGTTTCGCACCTGTCTCTTTGCCTTCCAGAATTGCTTTTGTGATTTCGGCGTTCTCCTGCGGGGTTCCTCCCTGAAGCTCCTCTTTTGTGCAGCGCTCATAACCAAACTGCTCCGGAGTGAGTACATAGGATGTAAATTTGCCATCTTTGATCTCGCATACAGAAGTCGGTGCACTCATGGAAATTTCATCCAGACTGTCCTGTCCGAAGACAACCATTCCTCTTGTTACTCCAAGATTTGCCATGACCTGCGCAAGAGGCTCAACAAGGGCTTCATCATAAACACCCATCAGCTCCATATTGGCGCCAGCCGGGTTGCTTAACGGTCCAAGAATATTAAATACAGTACGGATTCCCAGCTCTTTACGGATTGGAGCCACATACTTCATTGCAATGTGATAGTTCTGTGCAAACAGGAAGCAGATTCCGATTTTTTCCAGAAGTTCCTGGCTTTTTTCCGGTGGAATTGTGATCTTAACGCCCAGAGCTTCCAGCACATCTGCGGCTCCGGATTTTGAAGAAGCAGCTCTGTTTCCATGCTTTGCTACCGGTACACCTCCTGCTGCGATCACAAGGGAGGCAGTGGTGGAAATGTTAAAGGAATTGGAGCCGTCTCCACCAGTACCTACGATTTCCAGTACATCCATGTCATGAAGCAGCTTGATGCAGTGTGCTCTCATGCCTGCCGCGGAAGCGGTAATCTCATCAATAGTTTCCCCTTTCAACGCCAGAGCAGTCAGATAGGCTGACATTTGTACCGGAGTAGCTTTTCCGCTCATAATCTCGTCCATTACCTCTTCTGCTTCCAGATAGGTTAAGTTCTGTTTCTTCGATAATTTGATAATACTTTCTCTGATCATTTTTTCTGCTCCTCTCTGATGTTGTCCTTTATAAATTGTCAAATCTGACTTGCGCTTCCAGAGCGTGTTTGAAAAATCATTCCCGCAATCTGCACGCCCCACTTTGCGGTATATTTTGCCCGAATTCGGTTGCCGTAGCCCGCTACGGCGCCCTCATCCGGACAAAATCTCCCACAAATTGTGACGCACATCTTGCAGAAAGCCTTTTTCAAACACGCTCTAGAAAATTCTCAATCATCTTCCTTCCATCGGGAGTCATAACAGACTCCGGATGAAACTGCACACCGTAAACCGGATATTCCTTATGCTCCACTGCCATGATTTCTCCATCTTCTGCTCTGGCTGTCACAACCAGCTCCTCCGGAAGAGTCTCTTCTATTGCTGCCAGGGAATGATATCTTGCTGCCGGGAACTTTTCCGGAAGTCCTTTAAACAGGACATTGGAACCGCACTGGATCATCTCATCTCTTTTCCCATGCTTCAGTTCTTTTGCATAGGAAACCACTCCGCCAAAGGCTTCGCAGATGCTCTGATGTCCCAGACACACACCCAGAATTGGGATTTTTCCAGCGAACTCTTTGATCACCGGAATACAGATGCCTGCCTCCTCCGGTCTTCCAGGACCCGGGGAAAGAACAATTGCTTCTGGTGCCAGCTTCTCTATTTCTCCCAGGGAAATTTCGTCATTTCGAACCACCTGAATATCCGGATTAACGGACCCGATCAGCTGATACAGGTTATAGGAAAAGCTGTCGTAATTATCAATCAGTAAAATCATTCTAATCCCTCCTCTGCCTGGCTGATGGCCCTTACCACCGCTCTTGCCTTGTTCTGGCACTCTTCAAATTCTTTTTCCGGTACGCTGTCTGCCACGATTCCGGCTCCCGACCGGATGCAGATTTCGTCTTTTTTCTTATACACAAGCCGGATTGCAATGCACACATCCAGGTTTCCAGTGAAGTCCACATATCCGATGGCTCCTCCGTAAATGCCTCGTTTACTCTGCTCCAGTTCCTGAATGATCTGGCAGGCTCTGAATTTCGGTGCTCCTGACAGGGTTCCTGCCGGTAAGATTGCATCCACAGCATCAAGGGCATCCTTGCCATCTGCAATGGTTCCGGTAACGGTGGAGCCAAGATGCATAACGCAGGAATAACGCTCCACGGTCAGGTATTTTTCCACTTTTACGCTTCCAAGCCTGCTGATTTTTCCAATGTCATTCCTTCCAAGATCCACCAGCATGTTGTGCTCGGCAAGCTCTTTTTCATCCTGGAGAAGATCTGCTTCCAGAGCCTTGTCCTCCTGTGGAGTTTTTCCACGTGGCCTTGTTCCTGCAAGGGGAAAAGTACTCAGCTTACCATGCTCCAGCTTCGCCAGGGTTTCCGGTGATGCTCCGGCGATTTCGATGTCATCGCTGGAAAAATAAAACATATATGGGGATGGGTTCGTAGCTCTAAGCACTCTGTAGGTGTCAAACAGGCTGCCTGTGGCTTTTGCACGCATGGGATTTGATAAAACAACCTGGAAGATATCCCCCTCATGAATATAATGCTTGGCTTTTTCCACCATTTCACAATATTTCTCTTTTGGAAACTGTGGTTTGATTTCTGACTGGAGACGGATTGGTGGGAACTCTTTTTTCTCACCTTTTTTTATAAGCTTTGTCATTTCTTCCAGTTTTTCACAGGCCTGTTTATAGGACTTATCCAGATTGTCTGTCATTACTCCTGTGATCAGAAGTACCTTCTGGCGGTAATGGTCAAATGCGATTACTTCGTTAAACAGCATCAGGTCCAGATCCCGGAAATCCTGCAGTTCTTCATCGGTCAGATCCAGCTTTGGTTCGCTGTATTTGATGTAATCATAGGAGAAATAGCCCACCAGACCACCGGTGAAGGTAGGCATGTTGTCCATCACAGGGCTTTTATACTGCTGGATGATTTTCCGGATAGCGTCACCTGGATGAGTAACCTGCATGACCGCTTCTGACTGTTTTTTTCCAATATGAAGGGCATCCGCTTTGTTCGTTTCCGCTTTGTTCGTTTCCGCTTTTCCAGTTTCCAAAGCATCCGTTTTCTTTTCAAACAATTCATCCGTCCGTCGGATTCGCAGTGTCCCATCTGTACAGGTAATTTCCATAGAAGGGTCATATCCAAGAAAAGAATATCTGCCCCACACCTCGTTCTGACTGGCACTTTCCAGCAGATAGCAGTGGTGACTTGCCTTTTGCAAGATTCTCATCATCTCTACCGGTGTGTAACTGTCTGCATATAACTCTTTGCAGATGGGAATTCTTTTGTAATCTCCCGCTGCTGCCATTTCCCTGATCTTATCAAATGCTGGATACATAGAGCACCTCCCGTTTTTTCTGAACTTTTACGATTCACCAAGTTCACAGCGACTCACTTTGCCATGCATGCAAAAACATGATGGTTAAAAGCAAGAATTGTCATACAAACTTCCTTTATATGTCCTGCCGTAACTTTGTCCCAAAGAATATGCCTTGGCACGAAGTGTCTTTTATGTAATAGAAGGCTCTAACGAAATTTCTTATTACGTAAAAAGACCCGTCCATGACAGAACTTCTATGTCTGTCAAGGACGGGTCTGGATAATCCACCCGCGGTGCCACCTTGATTCACGATACAAAAATCGTGCTCTTAACGGAATACCATCATATTCCTGACAACTGACGTATGTCTTACGTCGCATCATACTTGGCTTATCAGCCGTTCCATGCGCCCTCAGCGGCCCATTTATCGAGCTATGGGAACCACTGCTTCTTCTCTACAGCCTCTTCCAAATAGCTCTTACAAACTGCATTACCATCCGGTTCTCAGCCTCCCGGACTCTCTGTGGGTGCACGATTGTTTTTATTTCCGCTTCAACGGTTTAGTTTGTTAAATTGATTTTTTATATAAATAGCATATCAGAATTAAATTGTCAAGCATTTTTCGTAAAACTTTCCTTTTTAGGAAATTATTTTTTTTACGATTTCTCATATTATTTCCTGCTCAATCTCTTCAATTGTGATTTTCTCAAATCCCCTGATCACATAGTCAGCTTCTGAAAGGATCTCTGGTTTCCCGATACCAACTGCTCTCATCCCACCGGCATGGGCTGCCTTTATACCTGCTGCTGCATCCTCAAATACAATACAGTCACAGCCTGCAAGCCCCAAAGCAGCAGCTCCATTCAGAAATACCTCTGGATCCGGCTTTGCCTTGGATACCTTGTTTCCATCTATGACTGCATCAAAGCTCTCAGACAGTTTCAGTTTTTCCAATATGAAAACCGCATTTTTACTTGCTGAGCCAAGTGCTGTACGATACCCTTTTGCTCTGGCAGCTTCCAGAAATTCCTGGACACCTGGAAGAATATCCTTTTCACTTAATGTCTGAAGATATTCCAGATATATTCCGTTTTTGCGGGTACAGTAATACTCTTTCTGGGCTTCCTCCATCTGCCTGTTTCCAATTTCCAGAATGATCTCAAATGAACGGTTCCGGCTGACTCCCTTCAACCGTTCATTGTCTTCTCTGGTAAAAGGGATTCCCAGCTCCTGCGCCAGTTCTTTCCAAGCAAGATAATGATATCTGGCAGTATCTACGATTACCCCATCCAGATCAAATAACAGTCCTTTGTGCATATTTTTTTCACCTCTCGTCACATAAACCGTGCTCCCCACACCTCCTGGCACCAGGGATCCACAGGGCTTTTTCCATTGAAGCTGCTCTTTCCGATTATTTTCTCTACAACCGCATCAACACAGTAAGAGCTGGAAGAATAGCAGTTAATAAATGTACTGATAAACGGAACGTCTATCATATGATAGGGATTACAGAAGCTGATAAACATGGTGGGGATTTCTTTTGTATACCAGGGCTCATTTGCCGCCATCAGATCAATCCATTCAACCCTTCTTGTGGTGTGGTTGGAGCCGGTTGCAACGTTTGCAGCTACGATGGAAAGATCAAATTTTTCCTTCATCTCTTCGATTCCAGCGGTAAAAATTTCGCCTCGTTCCATAGTTGCATAGTCATACATGGATACGGTAAAACCAGCCTTGGACAGCGCATTTTTTAATAACTCCCCTACCGTTCCACCATCTCCAAATGCACCACTTTTTTCCTCTCCCAGAATGGTAAGACGGATTCTTTTTGTTCTGGCTGGGGAAATGGGAAGAAGCTTCTGGTTGTCTTTTACCAAAGTAATTGCTTTATCCGCACATTCTTTTGCCCAGTCAGCGTGCTCCTTACAGCCAATTACCAAAAGAGCTTCCTTTTCGGGTACAAGTGTGTTGTTTTTCTGTTTTTCATGGAGCTTTAAGCTGGCTTTTAGTGCCAGCTGCCGCATAACTGCTTCGTCAATACGCTCCATGGTGATCCTTCCTTTTTCCAGATATTCCCTGATTCCGGCATAATCCTCATCTATGTTTTTGCAGAACAAAAGTACATCGGCACCACCCATCAAAGCCTTAGCAAGTGCTTCTTTTCGGGACATCATACCAGTGAAACCTACCATCGGAGTTGCATCCGTAGTAATCAGCCCTTCAAAGCCAAGCTGACCTCTTAACAGGTCTGTCATCAGATAGCGGTTCACAGATGCCGGAAGGATTTCTTCATCCTTTATTCCCGGACACATTTTCCTTGTCATTTCCGGTTGGAGAATATGTCCCACCATTACAGTTTTTACCCCTTTTTCAATCAGCTTTCCATATACCCTTCCATATGTGGATTCCCATTTTTCCACAGATAAAGAATTTACTGTAGGAAGCAGATGCTGGTCTCTTTCATCCACTCCGTCTCCTGGAAAATGCTTGATACATGCAGCCATACCGGGATCTGCTTCCCGGATACCGTCAATATAGGCATCTGCCATAGTCAGCACCCGCTCTGGATCTGAACCGTAGGTTCTCACGTTTGTGATGGGATTTCTCCAGTTAAAATCAATATCCACGATAGGAGCAAAAGCCCAGTTACACCCAGTGGCTCCACCTTCCCATCCACAGATCATGCCCAGTCTTTTCGCCTGCTCTTTTTCATCTGTTGCAGCCACCTGAAGCTGTCTGCCAAAGAAGGTTCCGGAATCAGCCACGCCGTTTCCACCGCTTTCCAGATTGCAGGATAACAAAAGGGGAATCCTGCTTGTTTCCTGCATAACACGCTGGGCATTCTGGATTTCCAGGGCATTTCCGGAGCGGTACATAAATCCGCCCGGCTTATATTTCCTGATCATTTCCTTTAATTGTTCCTCATCTGTAATCATGTCTGTAAGGCAGAACAGCTGGCCGATTTTTTCCTCCACGGACATGGATGCTAAGGTTTCTTTTACCCATTCAATATCTTTTTCAGAAAGATAAAATGGCTTTTCATTCAGCTTCATACCGGCATTCCTCCTGCCATCATCATTGCCTCAAATGGCGTTATTTCTTCCAACTCCAATGCAAAATGCTTTTGCATCCAGGCAGAAGCAAGCGGCACCCATTTCGCAGCATCGGGATAAATCTGGGAGCGTGCCTGTGCACTGGCCTGGGTGGAAAGACTTAAGCCATGTGGTCCTTCTTCAAAGATATGAAGCTCAAATGGAATTTTGTGGTCTGCCAGGGCATGTGCCATTCTCAGGCTGTGCTGCACCGGAACCATAGGATCTGCAGCCGTTGCCCACAGATACACTGGCGGTGTGTTTTCTGTCACATTAAGGGCCGGGCTGACTTCGCGCAGAATCTCATCCGATGCATTGGCAGTTCCAAGAAATGCCTGGTTGGAACCATCAAAAAATGCCTTATCTGTTGTATTTTCTTTCATGTACAGATAATCACTGAGACAGTATCCAAGAATGCATGCTGCCGGACGGAAAAAGCTGGCTGGTTTACCAAAATATTCCGTGATCACCGGACGGTGCCAGTTTGTGATATACATGGCACAGTTGTGTGCACCTGCTGAAAAGCCGCACAAAACAATCTTATCTGTATCCACCAGCCATTCCTGTGCTTTTTCTCTGATTTTCAAAATTGCCAGGCCGATTTCTCTCATTTGCATGGGATGCTCGCATTCCGGTTTCCGGACCATGTCACGGAATCCGGTTTTAAATGCTTCTTCCCCATAGGTGGAATACCGCAGTACGAAAGCATGATAGCCCATTGCGGCAAATGCCATTGCTACCGGCTCTCCTTCCCTGTCTGAGCAGGACAGGTAAGCACCGCCAGGACAGATCAGAACTGCCGGTCTTTTTCCACCATTCAGCATCTCTCTGGAATCATCCAGTACATAAGTTGTCAAAGTAACATCTGTTCTGTCTTTATATAAATAAATCACTTCTGATTTCATGCTAAATCCCCCGTTTTCATGTAAAATCACCTATTCTAAGACTATATCTCCCATCTCTCCAAAGAACTTATTTTTTTAATTGCCTTATCTGCTGCTTCTGGTGTGATTCCCATAAAAAATAAATCTTTTAGTTCATTCAGGCTCCGTTCCATATGCTCCGGATTTCGGCTCATTACCATCTGATAGGCTGCTGGCAGGTCTTCTTTTAGAATATCCAGCACTTCAGAATCCTTTGCAATCTGGCTCAGTCTTGTATTTTCATCATAGATCTTGCGGAAATCCTGGTCAGACTGGTAGGAAAAGTCATAGCTTCCTGCAAAAAGCTGCTCTTTTCGTCCTCCGCTTCTCGGAAGCTGTACCTGGGCTTCACAACCAAATGGAATTTCCACATGAAGATGAAATATTCCATTATTATCAATTTTCCACTCTGAAACATAGTTTCCACAGGCAGAATGATAACAACATTTGCAAAAATGGAGACGCATGTCCGGTACAGGTGCGATTATGGCTTTTTTGTATCCTGGTTCTGCCGGGCGGATTCCTGCAATATATGCATAGAAAAATTCTACCACAGAGCCATATGCATAATGGTTCAGGGAATTCATCCCTGTACCGCTGATGCTTCCATCCGGCAAAAGAGAATTCCATCTTTCCCATATGGTGGTAGCCCCCAGATTTACACAATAGAGCCAGCTTGGGAACTCCTCCTGGAAAATGAAATCATAAGCCAGCTTTTCCATTTTATTTTCTCCAAGTGTCATGCACAAAAGTGGAGCACCAACGAATCCACACCGTATTTTGTAGGCATCCTTTTTCAGACGTTCCTGGAACTGACGGATCAGCCTTTCCTTATCTCTATACAGTCCAAATTTCAGGGCAATAATGTAAGAGGCCTGGGTATCCAGTGCAAATCTTCCTGTAGCTGTAAAATACTCATCCAGAACCGCGTTTCTAATCTTCCCTGCCAGTTTCTCATACTTTTCTGCCTCTTCTTCATATCCCAGTTCTCTCGCAGCCTGTGCAGTCAGAGAAACTGACTGGTAATAGTAGACGGTGCCAATATAATCGTCATCTGTACTGCCTTTAAAGCTCTGCTCCGTAGGACCGTCTAATGCAAGCCAGTCGCCAAACTGAAAACCATTTCTGAAAAAGCCGGTCTCGCCGTTTCTTATGTCTACCCGGTGCATATAATCCACCCATTCACGCATCATGGGGTAAAATTCCCGCAACTCTTCCAGACTGCCGAAATCCCGATACAAAAGTGCCGGAATAAAGGTACCTGCATCGCCCCACACACTGGCAGTTCCAAAATCCCCTTTAGACGGAATATAATTGGGAATCGCCCCATCAGCCCTTTGCTGTTCACTGTGCAGGTCTTTCAGAAATTTCCTGTAAAAAGCCCTGGTATCCATATGGTAGGATGCGGTAGGCGCAAAGACCTGTGCATCACCAGTCCAGCCCAGGCGTTCGCTTCGCTGTGGACAGTCTGTGGGAAGATCAATGAAATTCGATTTCATTCCCCACAGACAGTTTTCATAAAGCCTGTTGATCTTTGGATTTGAAGTTACAAAATAACCGGTACGTTCCATATCGGAATAAATCACCTTCGATACGATAGAGGTCCTCGTAACTTCAAATGGCCAGCCACTTATTTTCAGATACCGATAGCCAAAATAAGTGAAATGTGGTCTTACCTTTTCTTTTCTGCCATCCGAAACGTAGACAAATTCTGCTTTGGCATCTCTGTAATTGTCGTGATAGAAATTGCCATTTTGCAGGACCTCACCGCATTCAATGACGATTCTGGTTCCCTTTGGAAAATCTGCCTCAAATTCCATGAATCCGGCATGATTCTGGCCGAAATCCACCACAGTTTCTCCTGCAGGTGTATGGATGATTTCCTTTGGATGAAGCTCTTCTTTCGCCACAACCGGAAGACTGTAACGTTCTGTCAGTCTGCCTGGTGCGGTCTTTATTTCCACCTTTTTCCAAGGGTTCTCACGTTTTTCCCAGAGACTGTGGTTATAGATCTCACCCATGTAGATTCCACTGTCTTCAATGTCACTTCCACGATACTTCCAGCTTTCATCTGTACCGATCACTTCCTGGCTTCCGTCCTCATAATCCACATGAAGCTCTGCAATCGCTTTCATCTCATCCCCGAAAAGGCAGGACTGGTTTTTCAGTCCGAAAGTTCCCATGTACCATCCTTTTCCAAGTAAAATCTCAATTGTATTTTCCTCTTCCAGTTCCTGGTTTTCACACTTCTTTTCCCCTGCGGCAAAATCCTTCAAAAGCCTGGTGACATCGTAAGTCTGATACTGGTAGCATGCTTCATAATCATTTAAAAACGGAGCCAGATATTCATTTCCAGCCTTTTTTCCATTCACATAGGCTTCATACAGACCAAGCCCGCAAATATACAGACGGGCTTTTTTTATTCTTTTTCCAATGGAAAACTGCTTTGTCAGAACCGGATGAAAGGTGTCTTCCCTGGAAGCACCAATCCACCTGGCAGTCCAGGGCTGATTCATTTTTCCAGTTTCAAAAAATGCAGGTTTACTGGAAGCAGTTTCCCCATTATCAGCTGTCACAGTCACACGCCAGTAATATCTGGTGCATGGCTCTGGGAAAAAGTCCAGCTTTGTTTCGTTTGAGCAGAGCTCACTGCCCTCTTTCTCATACAGGATTCCGGAAAAATCTTCCGTTGCACTGATCTGGATGCGTACCCTTTGCTGACGCTTTGCACTGGTGTCGGTTACCTTCCAGGAGCATAAGATACGGTCAAAAGAAAATCCTACTGGATCTGTAATACCATTTATTTTTAAGCCTGAAACTTTCATATTCTGATGTCCTCTTTCTTCCTGTATTTTCCTTTTTTGGGGATTTCCCATTTTTCACCTGTACAGTCGGATTCCCAGACAAGTGATTGGTGTAGCTATTTCAGAACTCTCAGACGGTAATCTCCAATGTTTTGTTTTCTGAGCGCACCTTCAGATTGACAGGATCGTCCTTTTTCGTTTTTCTTACAACAAGTAAGGCTCTTCCATGCCAGGTGCTGGTTTCGTTTGTAATGTATGGATATTTCGTCTTAGGATTTCCGCTTCCGAACCAGAATTTCACATCATCAGAGGTCTCACATGTCAGGTTGCACTCATGATTTTCAATCGCGATTCCATTCTTATCACGATTTGAAATTTCCACAAATACAAGTTCCCCAGCTTTTCCATTCTGAATATCAGCCTCTAAAATCTCCTCATTTCCAGCGGTCTGTAATACCATTCTCCCAAGCTCTTTTTCCCCTTCATAAGCAACAGCTTCCAGGGTTCCCGGCTCATAAACAGTTTCAAACAGGGTTCTAAATCCCGCCTTGCTTCCACTGGCTTTTTTCCCAAGGCTTGTTCCATTCAGAAACAGCTCCACCTGGTCGCCAGGTGCATAAACCTCCACGATCACAGGCTTTTTCTCCATTCCCGGATAGGTCCAGGAAGAAAGTGTATCACTCATTACCCATGGCGTTTTGAATAATGGCTGACCGTATTTTTCTGGATTCTGAACAGCAATATAAGGCACTTTTCTTTCACCAAATACAATCTCACGGAAATAAGAAAGCGGTCGTCTGAAGCCTGTAATATCTATGTCTCCGCAATATGCCAGCTGGCATGGAAATCCTGCTTTGAAGCCGCCTTCCTCCTGTGGGTAAGCCGGGATTCCTATTCCTGCTTCTCCAATATAATCCCATCCTGTCCAGGTAAAATCACCGATCACATAGCTGAGGCGTTTTACATATTCCCAGTTATCTGCAATATCCGGCGGGTTGGTTTCACTGCCTACGATCACTCTGTCCGGATGTTCTTTCCCATCCATTTCATAACGGGCAGTCATATAATTGTATCCGGCAATATCCGTATTGGCACATGCCATATTGATTCGTTCTCCCACGATTTTGTTGGTAACGATTTTATCAAGCTTTCCTTCCTGGGTTGCCATAAATGTCATAAAGTCATTTACATTTCCATCTAATTTTCCCGATGTTTTCAGATCATCCAATATCTGCGGAATCTTATCTCCTGATGCAAATACACCATTAATGGAGGCCAGGGTATAACGTATGGGATCCAGTTCTTTGATCTTTTCACATATCTCATGGCATAACTTTGCCCCATGATCTGTCCCAATTTCCGGAATCTCATTTCCCACGGAATACATGATCACACTGGGATGATTAAAGTCTTTTCGCACCATGGCTTCCACATCCTTTTCCCACCATTCCAAAAAGAACATTCCATAATCATAATCAGTTTTGCTGCGGGTCCACATATCGCTGACTTCATCCATTACATACATGCCAAGCTCATCGCATGCCTTAAGAAGTGCAGGTGCAGCCGGATGATGTGCCATACGGATGGCATTAAAACCTGCTTTTTTCATCCTGTCAATCCGGCGGTACTCTGCATCCAAAAATGTGGCAGCGCCAAGAATTCCACTGTCATGGTGAATACAAGCACCTTTTAATTTCACACTTTTTCCATTTACACGCAGACCGTGAACGGCGTCCAGTGCAAGGGTACGAATGCCAAAAGTCTCCACATTTTCGTCCAGAAGTTCTTCTCCTTCATACAGACGACTTCTCATCTGATAGAGATAAGGAGTATCCACCGACCAGGGCATTGGATTTTTCACTACAATGCGGTCTGTCATTTTCCGTTTTTCGCCTTCAAATACTGTCAGAGGAACCTCCTGTACGGCTGCCAGTTGTCCATCTTTTTCCAGAATTTCCGTTATAAGGCGCAGTCTGTGTGTACCTGTGCTGCGGTTCCAAATGGTTGTCTGAACTTTTACCACAGCAATCTCATCCAAGCTCTCTGTTACTGCCTGCACACCTTCCGGAGCCAGATAGGTCATTGGCCCCCGAAGCAGCCACACATCCTGGTAAATACCACCGCCGCTGTACCATCTGCTGTTTGGCATGGCACCATTGCGTACGATCACACGGATTTCATTTTCCTGCCCATATTTCAGATAGGAATTCAAAGGTACATAAAATCCACTGTAACCATAAGGGCATTTTGCAGCTAGTGCTCCATTTATGTAAATCATAGAATTCATATAAATACCATCAAATTTCAGCATTACAGTCTCCTGCTCCATAGACGGATCTGCAAAAAAGAATTTCACATAATTATAGATATCGCCGTCCCTAAATCCGGTATTCCCTCCATTTTTACTTTCTGCATAGGCAGGTTTTTCCTGCATAATATCATGGGGAAGTGTCACTTCCCGGGCATCCCCTGCAATTCCCCATACAAGGGCAAAGGCATCGCTTCCGGTCCAATATTTCCATCCTTCGTTAAATTTTGTTTTCTTCATTCTTCTTCTCCCCTTGTTATTCAAACTCTTCCAGTTTCCAGGAATCTCTCCAGCGGATTACGGGCCTGTCATTCTCGAATATGATGGGAAGCCATACATAATCAGCAATGTCGGTATTTTCCGCACCTGCCTGGATTCCATGTTCTTTATCCTTTCGCTCCACTACAGACCAGTCTGGTACTTTTCCAGATTCCGGATTAAAGATTGCCTCAAAATTATCTGCATAATCCAGATAATTCAGATAAGTTCTTTTTGGAAGCCAGCGGTCAGCACAGGCAATATACAAATCTTTTTTCCCTGGAACCTTCAGTACACAGGAAATCTGACTGTGAAAAGAGGTGTGGCTTGGATCTTCCATGTGCGGATCACCAAGAACCTGGTATGGTCCATGCCAGGAATCTCCTACTGCGATTTCAGAGGGATTAGGCAGATATCCGGTAGTTCCGGAACTTAGCAGATAATGTTTTCCTTTTCGCATAAAATGTGCGATTCCTTCTCTTACATAGGGTGGACTGATTCTTGGAAAATGGGTGCTGTAGTAGCCGGTCACATCTGTGTAATCTTCCGTGAGATCCGCACAGATGGTTTCCGTATGAACCCTTTCAAAGTAATAATATGCCTTGCCATCTGGCGCTGTTGCCAGATCAAAATCCCCTGCATTCATTCCAAGTGGCCGAAGACCTTCCCGGATTTTCTTATATGGTCCCAGTATGTGGTCTGCAGTCAGAATTGTTTCTGACTGCGTACCATCTTTATTCATGATTTTCAGCCAGCAGACATATTTTTGCGTCTGCTGGTTGTAGAGAATATGAGGTCTGTCCATGCACGCAGAAGGGTGCAGACTGGAATCAGGATCATCCGGTTCCGGAGGAATGATCAGCCCCTCATCCTTCCAGTTGTAAAGGTCTTTCGAGCTGTAGCAGCGTACTCCCCAATGCCAGATTCCGTTCTTTCCATCTGTTTTTTCTTTGTTTTCCCCATACCAGTAATAAGTATCGTCTATATAGATAACCGAGCCTCCATGTGCCTGGATTCTTTTTCCTTCCGTGTCCAGCCACACCTGCCCCGGATAAAATGCGTCGTACATAAATATCACCTTTTTCGTTATTTTAGCTATCTTTATGTTGCTTCAATTTCATTTTTCAGGAAAATTTCAAAACTGTCCGGAACATTCTGTATACACTTTTTTCAAGACGTTTCCGGTCAATCTTGCCGTCCTCCACTCCTTTTACAATCTGCATAGGCTGTGTATCTTCCATACCGCCTGGTGTGATCCAGCCGTTTCCTGCATCCACTGCCTTTACAATGTCGCAGGTATCAGAAGAGGTCCAGTCTGTCATCACGAAACCATCAAATCCAAATTCTTTTTCAAAAATTCCCTGTAACATATCTCCGTTTTCTGCACAGAAAACTCCGTTTACACCGTTATAGGCGGTCATCAAAGAAGCTGGCTTGTAAACGGTAAATGCTTCTTCAAATACTTTTAAATACAATTCCCGAAGTGTTCTTTCGTCAATAATACTGTCATTTCTAAGTCTTGAGGATTCGCAGTTGTTCGCCACAATATGTTTCATACAACTTGCTACCCCATGATCTTCCAGTCCTTTTCCGTGATTTCCTGCCATTTTTCCTGCAAGGAAAGGATCCTCACTGAAATATTCTGCATTTCTTCCTCCCAGCGGATTCCTGTGAAGATTCGCCGCCGGCGCAAGAATCACATTTACTTCTTTTTCCTTCGCTTCATCTGCAATTGCAGCTCCGGTCTCATAAGCCAGTTCTTCATTAAAAGTTGCACATACAGTCACTGAACAAGGGAAACCAATGTTTTTCTCATTCAGGTTTACTCCGTTATTTCCATCTGCAAATACAAATTCCGGTGTGCCGTATTTCTCCATAACGAAAATTCTTCCGGCTTCTCCCTTCTGATCCATTCCCCAGCCGTTTTTGGCACATACTGCCATGCGCGCCAGGTCATAGGTGGAAAGCTGGCCAATAAAGGCTCCAAGTAAGCTTTCATCTGCTTTTACCATGTCCCAGGTAATCATTTTTCTATCTGTTCGCTCTTTATTTTGATTTGCAATCACTTCTACATCGCTTTCGTTTTCCTTCCAGACCTGCTTCCCCTGGAATGAAAATCCTTCCAGACCTGTCATTCTGGTATTTTTTCCACTCGGATAGGTCTGCTCTTCCTGTTTTTTGGAAAGAATACGTAGCTCATATTCTTCCGGAAGTGCCATATAATTCCTGCTCTGGTATAAAGTCACCTCTTCATCCAGCTGCCAGCAGGAAACCTCCACGCTGTTTTCCAGTGAATCTCCTGCAAAAAGTCTGTATTCCCCTTCTTCGCAGATCCAGGACGCATTTTCCACATCAAAGGATGCCAGTTCCCGTCCATTTATGGTAAGCTTCAGTTCCTGACATTCACCTGGCTGAAGCAATTTTGTTTTTGCAAAACCAGCCAGTCTGCGGAAAGGCTGCTCCAGTTTTTTCTCCGGAAGCTGTGCATACAGCTGTACCACTTCTTTTCCGGCTCTGTCCCCTGTATTGGTAACAGACACGCAAATCTGTACGGCAGCCTCATCCAGCGTAGCAGGCTTGCTCCACTTCACGTCCCTGGCAGAAAGTTCAAATGTGGTATAGCTAAGTCCATGTCCAAAGCTGTACGCTGTTTTCTTTTTGAATGTGTCAAAATAACGGTAGCCTATATACAAGCCTTCTTCATATAACGAGTCAATATACTTTTCACAACCGCCACTTATCCGCTCCTGTGGGGTTTCCGGCTGATAGAAATTCCGGGAAGACGGGATTTCTTCCCATGTCAGGCTCCAGGTATCCGGAAGCTTTCCAGATGGATTTACTGTTCCTGCAAGAATCTCTGCCACTGCCCTGCCGCCGTTCATTCCGCAAAGCCCGGTCCAGAGTACTGCATCAATTCCATATTTTTCCACACAACGGCCATCCACAGGGTATCCTGTATTTAACAACAGAACTGTATGGGAAAAAGTTCTGCTGACCTTTTCGATCAGCCTTTCTTCTTCGTCCGTCAGATAAAATTCACCTTTAAATGCAAGATTATCGAAATTCTCACTTGTACCGCGGGTCAGTGCAAGTATTGCGGTATCCGCATAATCTACTGCTCTTTTCAGCACGTCTTCCTCTGGAAGAGTGTCTGTTGCTTCTGCATAAAATTTACGTAGCTCCGGATTTATCTTCAAAGATGTATAATTTTCAATGCCCTCAAACAACCGGATCTGATATCTTGGATTAATTCTTCCTGCACCGGATGCCCCGATACGGAATTTTGCAAAACCACTTCCAAAAACATTGATTTTTGCCTCTTGTGCAAAGGGGAGCACATGCTTCTCATTTTTTAAAAGCACGATTCCCTCTCTGGCAACCTTAAGTGTCACCTGATCTCTTTTCTCATATCGCGGTTCTTCTCCAGCCTTTGGACGGGTGTGGAGGCAATACTCCATTGGCTGCATTTCATTTCCATCCTCATCTACGATTCCCTGAATCAGGATGTGATAATCTTTATCATACTCTGTCAGCACTGGCTGCAGGCAAAGACCTACGATTGTTTCCCTAAATGGGCCTACATTACAGATTTCACTGATAATTCTTATATTTTTGTCACCCTCTCTCAACAGGGCTCTGGCATTTTCCATACTGCCGATCTTTTTTGTGCAGACGAAACAGAAGCATCCTTCCATTCTGTGATCCAGCATATATTCTGCGCCGTCTACATCTTCAATATTAAATTCCGGTGCTTTCATTGCAAGCAGCTGCGGGAGATTAGTTTTTCCATGTGGGATATCTCCAAAAAAGCTCATAGTTTCCTCCTGTTATCATCCTTTTTATCTGAGCAGTTACCTGCGTTTCACAAATCATCCTTTTACAGAACCAGCCATAAGACCTGCTGCGAAATATTTCTGGAAGAAAGGATATGCCACCAGCACCGGGAAAATTCCAACCACTGCCACTGCCATACGGATCGTGGTTGATGGCAGGTCAGCTGCAGATGCACCGGCGGTGCCTCCCAAAGATGCCAGCATAGCCACACTTTCATTGATCGCGTTCAGCACTGCCTGAACTGTATATAAGGATTTATCGTCAATATAATACAGGGCATTCTGCCAGTCATTCCAGTATGCGATGCCACTCATCAGTCCAACTGTGGCCAGAATCGGCACAGACAATGGAAGAACCAGTTTGAAGAAAATCACGAATTCGCTTGCACCATCAATTCTGGCAGACTCATAGATTTCCTCTGGTATACTGTGTGAAAAGTAATTTCTTACCAGCATAATATTAAATACGTTCATCAACAGATTCGGCACGATTAATCCAAAGATCGTATTTTTCACATGGAAAATCGTTACATAGCTGATATAAGTTGCTACCAGACCTCCATTAAAAAGCATGGTGATAACAATGATCAGGTTCATAATTTTTACACCTGGAAGGTTGCTTTTGGAAAGTACATAGGCTGTCAGGGCTGTCAGCACAATACAGGACGCCGTTCCAATCGCCGTAACCAAAATGGTCATTCCATAAGCCCTGAAAAATGTAGCACCATTTTCAGCAATATACCGATACGCATCTAGGGATAATTTTTGCGGAAAATAACTGTAACCATACTTCAATGCCACATCTTCATCTGTAAAAGATGCAATGATCAGCAGAATAAATGGCAGAATTGCCAGTGCGGACAACACAATCATCACAATATGTGCCGCTGCCCTCCATCTTTTTTCGTCTTTTGATACCATATTCCCGCCTCCTAAAATAATGAACTGTCTTTATCAAAATGATTTACGATTGCATTGGCAGTTACAATAAAAATAAATCCTACTACAGATTGCAAAAAGCTTGCAGCTGCTGACATTCCCACATTGTTGTTCACCATCAAGGCACGATACACATATGTATCAATGGTCTGTGTGGTGGAATAAAGTGCACCCTGATTCATTGGAACCTGATAGAAAAGTCCGAAATCAGAGCGGAAGATCTGTCCAAGATTCAGGATTACCAGCATAATGATCGTTGGCTTTAACAGGGGCAGGGTAATACTTTTTATCTGCTGCCATTTTGTTGCACCATCCAGCATTGCTGCTTCATAATAGGTTTTGTCGATTCCCAGAATACTTGCCAGATACAAAAGCATTCCAAATCCAATCTGTTTCCACTGCTGTACAAAGGTCAGGATAAACGGCCAGAATTTCGATTCCATATACCAGGCAACTCCTTCTTTTTTCCCAAGAAGTCCCTTCACAATAGCATTGTTGACAAGGCCTGTATCTGTTGCAAGAAATGCATATACAAGATATGCAACTACAACAATAGAAATCAGATAAGGAAGAAGGATTGCTGTCTGATAAAATTTCTTTGCAATTTTGTTCTGGATCTCATTGAACAGAATTGCCACCGTAATTCCAAAAACGGCTCCTACAAAGATCCACAGAATGTTATACAAAAGAGTATTCCGGACCATAATGAATGCGTCCTTTGTTGCGAACAGGAATTTAAAATTCTTAAATCCAATCCATTTGCTGCCTGCAATTCCTTTCGAATAGCTGAAGGATTTAAATGCCAGCTGCATTCCGTAAAGTGGCATATAATTGTTTACGATCATATAGATCAGCCCAGGTATAAACATAATGTAAAAGGGCAGCCAGTGTTTCCAGTTGATTTTCTTTTTCTTCATATTCACTCACACTTTCTAAAAAACGGTGGGGAATCTGTTATCTTTTCCCCGCCGTTTCTTACTCATCTTTATTTCGCTGCAAGCCACGCATCAAGCTGTTCCTGGTTTGCTGCAATTGCATCATTCATTCCTGCTGCATCCAGAGCATTCACAAATTCATCCAGATATGCCAGGGTTTCTTCTTCACTTCCGCAAAGTCCATTCTGTAAGGTAGGTGTGTATTCTGAAATTACACTGCTGATTACAGATGCTTCTGTCTGGAAATCAGTGTCATCAAACATGTAGCCTAACAATGGAGATACGGTTGCTTCTGCTTCCTGTGCCTCGCACTGCGCGATATAATCTTCGCCGGCAGGAGCTTTTATATACATATCCTTCTGATTTCCACCCTGATAAAACAGTGGCAGATAAGAACCGTTGCTTTCGATGATATCGGTGGAGCCTTCTGCAAAATTATAGTTGGTGCCTTCCAGACCATATTTCATGATGTTGGCAACATCTGCATTGCTGTACAGGAAGTTCAGGAAATCCATTGCCTTGTCAGGTCTTTCACTGTTTGTTGCAATTCCCCACATGTATTCCGTTGCTGTGGAGTTTGTGATGCTGGAATCAACCAGTGTCATATAACCATATTCAAATCCGTTCTGTGCTGCAACAACCTGGTTATCGTTCATCTGCTGTGGTGTGTAATCGCCCTGTCCGCAGAACAGCTGCTGGGAATACTGATAATCAGTGCTGCTGGAGGTATCTGTAGCATCCTTTGCAATAATTCCGTCCTGTCTCCATTTATACATTCTCAGGATGTAATCTTTATAAGTATCTGTTGCATACAGGTTTTCGACGGTAAGATCTTTGGAGGAATCCATAACTGCACCATAAGCAGCTTCACTTCCAAATGCTTCATATGGAACCATCCATGCCATCAGGTTCATATCACCGCCGCCTACGAAATGGCACATGATGTCTTCTCCGGAATCTTTTACCTCATAAAGAACCTTTTCCAGATCATCAAGAGTTCCTTTTTCCGGAACGGTAATACCAAGCTTATCAGCGATCGTTTTGTTATAGTAGAAGCCTTTCTTTACTGCACAATACTGTCTTGCCGGAACTGCCAGCTGTTTACCGCCCACATTTCCACTATTCAGAAGATCACCAAATAAGGAAACAAGTTCCGGTCCATGTGTCTGCAGAAGATCATCTGTATTCATGTCATACAGGATATCAGAGCCAACCAGAGAGGATAATGACTGGACAGTTCCTACATGTACCAGATCGATCTTTTCATTTCCGGCGATTGCCAGGCTTGTTGTGTTCTGCAATTCACTGATCCATACATACTGAAGATCTACGGTGCAGTTGATTGCCGGAAGTGTGATCGCATTGATTGCATCTTCCATAGCCGCTTCGTCGGCAACCTCTGTACCAGGAAGCACTACCATCTGAATTGCCACCTGATAAGGATCCTCATCCATGTTGATCACGGATGAATCTGCTGCAACAGAATACGCGCCTGTGCCTGTCAGCATACCTGCCATCATGCAGGCTGTTAATACTGTACTGATTATTTTTTTCTTCATTTAAATATTCCTCCTGATATTTTATTCTACTGGCTGCCATGCTGATTCATCGATACCAGCCAATGCATTTTCTGCTTCTCCTGCCATAAATCCGGTCAGGTCGTACAATACCTGTACCGTACCGTCTTCATTAATTTTTCCTTTTAATACCTGGTCATCATTAAATGTAAAGAAGTACAGGTAAAACTCTGTCTCGTCATCGTTCATTGCACAAAGAACATCCACTGCACTGCCAACTACTGTTGCCTTATAGTTCTGGTATTTTGTGTAGCCTTCCGGAATCTGTGTGTAATCTTCACCCTCAACTTCATATGGCACATATTCAACAGGATCTGCAAGAGTCTGATCTACAAGCCACATCTTAATAAAGCTGTCATTGGATGCTCCGCAGGAAGAAGAATGTAATTTTCCGGTAGAGCTTGAATAAGTTGTTTTTCCGGTAATATTGTCCACAGCTGTGTAGGATTCATTATCTGGAAGAACCACAGTTCCATCTCCAAGCAGGTAATTATATTGCTCTGCTGTATAGCTGTGCCATACAAGATTATCTCCAGGCTTCATTCCCAGATTCAGCAGTTTGTTATAAACTGTAGCGAAACGGATCGGCACGGAAAGAATATCGCCAAGGCTCTGTACAAACATTACAGAAGTTCCTGAATTTGCAAATGTTTCCAGTTCAGCATCGGAATATGGTGCGTTAAGATCCATTGCAGTTGCCTCTTCCAGTGTATTGTCAAGAGATACATCGAAAGGACCACCGTTAAGAAGTACGATTGCTGCTAAGTAACCCGGATACTGATTTGCAAATGTCATAGTAGCCATAGCACCAGCTGACTCTCCTGTCATATAAACACGATTCGGATCTACTTTTCCGCTCTCTACCAAACCGTCTATAGCACCTTTGATCGCTGCACAGGTTTCCTGGGTATCTACATCATTGTCACGAACAGAAGCCATTACATAACACGGAAGTTTTTTCTGGCTTTCCTCTTCTGCAAATGAAACAATAAACGGTGCCGCATCAATTGCAGCTACTTCTCCGGCATCATTCATTCCACCATGGTTGAAAATTACCAGTGGAAGGGCTTCATCCTGTGTTTCCGGGGAATACAGCCAATATGGAACAGTTGTGGAGCCGGATGTAGATTCCAGCAGGTCAAATGCATCAACTGTATCACATTTAATTCCGGCCATTGCCTCATCATATCCGAAGTCCAGATTCTCATTGGTACAGGTCATGGTAAATGGATCACCGTAACCACCACCACTGATTTTCAGGTAAAAAGGTTCCACCTCAATCAAAACCTGATTTTCTGTGAATGAAACCTGTTTCGCAGGAATGTTTCTCACCTCGTGGGCCATCTGATCCATTACACAGTTGTTCATCTGGAAATCATCTGCCTTTAAATTCATCAGATCTGCTGTTGAATCAACAGTCAGAACAAAAGATGTAACACGGTAACCATAAGGGGCTAATTCACAATCTGCAGTTATGGATTTTACAAATGCCGTTTCATCTCCTGCAGCTGCTTCGGTTGCTTTGTCCTCCTCCGTATTCCCGGCTGCCCAGACTGGTGATGCTGATGTTGTCATTGCCATACAAAGCAACATACATAACCATTTTTTCATTGCTCTTTCCTCCTTTTTTATTTTTCGGTCTGTTTAATTACAAGTACAATTTTAGTTATCTGGGCATAAAAAAAATAGTACAATTCTAACCTTAAAATTGTACTATTATGACCTGTTGTTAAATTTATGCTGTTGTTTTATTCTCTTATTTCTGGAGCATGTTTAAAAAAGGCTTTCGCTCTAGCACCTCACTTATGGACAGATGGAATGGAATTGTCTGTCAGCCAAGCATCCAGCTGAGCCTGATTTGCCTCAATTACTTCGTTCATTCCGGCAGCATCCAGGGCAGCCAGAAATTCATCCAGATATTCCTTGGTTTCTTCCTCGCTCCCACAAAGCCCGTTCTGCAAAATAGGAGTATACTCTGAGATCACGCTGCCAATAACAGCAGCCTCTGTCTGATAATTGGTATCGTCAAAGGTATACCCTAAAAGTGGAGATACCTTCGCCTCCTTTTCCTGTGCCTCGCACTGTTCTATAAAATCTTCCCCGGCCGGAGTCTGTAAATACATTTCTCTCTGGTTCCCACCTACATAAAACATGGGAAAATAGGAATTATTTCGTTCAATAATATCATCAGAGCCCTCTACAAAATTATAATTTTCTCCCTCCAGACCATATTTCATAATATTGGCAACCTCTGCATTACTGTACAGAAGATTCAAAAATTCCATGGCTTTGTCTGGTCTTTCACTATTTCGCGCAATTCCCCACATACTTTCCGCCACTGAAGAATTGGTAACCTGTGCCTCCACCATTGTCATGTAGCCATATTCAAAACCGTTTTCAGCCGCAATGTGCTGGTTTTCATTCATCTGGATGGGGCTGTAGTTACCAACGCCGCAAAACAAGCGCTGTGTATACTGATATTCATTGCCACTGGTAGTATCTGCCGGATCTTTTTCTATGATTCCGTCCTGACGCCATTTATACATTCGCAAAACATAATCCCGGTATTCTTCTGTAGCATACAGATTCTCAACCACCGTATCTTTCGAAGAATCCATGACCGCCCCATATGCAGCTTCATTTCCATATGCTTCATATGGCACCATCCATGCCATGAGATTTATATCTCCTCCACCAACAAAATAGCACATGATGTCTTCTCCAGACGCCTTTACCTGATAGAGCACCTTTTCAAAATCATCCAGTGTCCCTTTATCCGGGACTGTGATTCCAAGCTTATCTGCAATGGTTTTATTATAATAAAAGCCTTTTTTCTCAGAATTAAACTGCTTTGCCGGAATTGCCAGCTGTCTTCCATTTACATTCCCACTTTCAAGCAGCTTTCCATACAGCGATACCAATTCCTGACCATGCTTTTGTAACAGATCATCTGTATTCATGTCATACAAAATATCTGCTCCGACCAGTGAGGATAAAGGCTGCACTGTTCCCACATGAATCAGGTCGATTTTTTCATTTCCTGCAATTGCTAGATTGGTTGTATTTGGAAGCTCGCTGATCCAGATGAACTGCAGATCTACAGTACAGTTTATGGCAGGCAGTGTGATTGCATCAATCGCTTCCTCAATATCTGCTTCATTCTGAATCTCTGTTCCAGGCAGAACAACCATCTGGACCGCCACTTCATATGGCTCTTTAGCCTTATCTGTCTGGATAGCTGCATTAGCTTCCTTTAATCCTGTACCAGCGGTAAGTACAGCAAGCAGCCCTATTTTCAGAATTGTCTTATGTATTTCTTTTTTCATAGTATATAACTCCTGATATGCATTGATTAATTCGGTCAACCATTTAAGTTTAGCATAAGGACTTCAGATTTTCTACTAGCAATCTGGCATTGCATAGTCAAAAAAATTATATTATGATTATAATTACGAATGTTTATCAAAGGGGAACCAGGCCATGAAAAAATTTTCATTTAAAAAGCAGCTTTTTCTTCAATCCACTGCTGTCCGAATCATCCTGCTTATCATCGCATTGCTGATGCCATTTAATGTCATCACAATCGTTCTGATGCGCATGACAGTCAGCAATGCACAGAGACAGGTAGAAAAAGAAATTCAAAATGCACTGGATATGAACGTATTTAATTTTACCCAGCAGCTTCAGAACGTCAGCCGACGTGAAATATATTTGTGCATAAATTCCGAAAATTCAGAATTTCAGGAATTATCCACAGCACTTGATTCCCTCAATAATGTAAAAAAGGGAAACCTTATCCGGAAAGTGGTGCAGGATGCGGATGACCTCCGCCAGGAGCATTCCATAGCTGACCTGGTATGGTTTTCTTTTCCCCAAAACGGTTATGTTGTCACCAGTGGAGCACCTGGTATCCAAAGCGATGCCTATCGGGAACTGATTGACAGTGTCTACGATCCCGGCAAAGGAAAAGGTATGCAATGGTCTGTTGATACCCTTGATGACACAATGGTATTGTACGGTTCTGCAACCTGGAACAAAATCCACTGTGGCATTCTTCTGAATCTGGAACGTACCTTGCCAAAGCTTGGGCAGTCCGAAAATAAAGGCGGTAAAATTGTCTTTTTCACCAATACCGAAGAAACCATTTTTTCCCAGGAAGGAACAGACTTTTTTTCCGATACAGGTCTTAGCCTTGAGCAGCTGAAAAATTCCCGGGATTACCAGGTTTATCTGTCACCAATAGATGACTTTGGTGTTACAATGGTAGAAATAAACAAACGGGAAAGTACCTTTGGCAGTCTTCCTGTTCCTATCCGGGTTCTTGAAGTCATTTCCCTGATCCTGGTATTTTTATCCATGCCAATTCTTTTGTTTTTTGAAAGGAGATGGCTCATTCACCCTCTTAAACGACTTACTGGTGCCATCGAAATCATTGAAAAAGGCGATCTTGATTACCGTATCGAGGAAAACTGCAAAAGCATGGAGTTTACCCAGATCAACAAAAGCTTTAACCGCATGATGGATCAGGTTTCAGACTTAAAAATTCATGTATATGAGGTTCAGCTGGAAAAGCAGCAAATCAAAATGAAATTTCTCAGTCAGCAGATCCAGCCTCATTTTATCCTGAACACCCTGAATATCCTGTACAGCTATGAGCAGGAGGAATATCCGCTGATCCAGAAAATGATTCTTCTACTCTCCCGGTATTTCCGTTATATTGTCAACGCCAATTCAGATTTTGTAACGTTGAAGGAAGAAATGGATCATATCCGGAATTATTTTGATATTCAGCAGGTACGCTATCCGGAAACTTTTTTTGCCATGGTAGAATATGCTGAGGAAATCGAGGATTGCCTGGTACCACCTCTTCTGATCCAGAATTTTGCAGAAAATTCTATTAAGCATTCCATCCGGATCGGCAATCACATTGATATTTTCGTAATCGCTCAAAAATATGATGAAGAGCACCTTCGAATCCGGATGCTGGATACCGGTGAAGGGATTAATGAAACAACACTGAAAAAGATAAAACTTTTCCAGGAAACAGGCGAACATCAGCCGGGGCTTGGCATCGGAATCCAGAATGCAATTGAGAGATTGAAGGTTCTTTATGGGCTGAATACCAGTTTTGAAATTGGCAGGGATGAGCCACACGGAACCCGAATTTCGATCATCCTTCCGATTCATCATGCTGAGGACGAGGACGAGGATTGAGCCTTTCACTGAAGGATTTAAAAAATATTACAAAAATGGGAGAATAAGACATGCAGGCATTACTTATAGATGATGAAATCGTTGCTGTGAACGCATTAAAACGAAGGGTAGACTGGTCCAGATATCATGTGGATCAGGTTTTTACCGCACAATCCATGCAGGAAGCCCAGGAAATATTCCGGCAGCAAAAGATTGATTTCATGCTCTGTGACATCGAAATGCCAAACGGCAGCGGTCTGGAATTATTCGAGTGGGTAAAAATCTATTATCCCCTTACGGAATGTGTTTACGTTACCTGCCACCCGGAATATAAATATATACGGAAGGCACTGAAGCTTGGAAGTGCAGATTATATACTGAAGCCTATTGACTATGAGGAACTGGATGAGGTTTTGTGTGAGCTTGTGAAACGTCTGGACAAGGCAACCGAAAATACCGAAAAGATAGAAAAAATCCCAGATGAGATCATGCAGAAGCTAATTTCCCAGAATGTACATACGGAGCAGGATCAGATGATCCGTGATGCAAAACAGTTTATCCTGGAGCATATTCAGGAAACGATCTATGTGGAAGCAATTGCCAACCAAGTCCACCTCAATGAGCAATACCTGATGCGGCTGTTCAAAAAAGAGACCGGCATGACAATTCTGGAATATATTACAAATGAACGTGTCACTATGGCAGCAGAGCTTCTGGTGGAAACCAATTTTCCCATTGTTACCGTCGCAGACAGTGTAGGTTATGGCAATTATTCTTATTTTACCAAAATTTTCAAACGCTATATGGGCGACAATCCAAAAACTTACCGACAAAAACATAAAACAGCAGAATGAATTCTAAATTTCTTAATTGGCAAAATTCCAATCCTGTATTTTTCTGCCAGAAAGACCTGTCAGAAACTTTTTCTTAACTGACAGGTCTTTCTTTTTCCTATTAATCACTGTTCTTTTTCATAAAGGAATTCTTCCGGCAGGGTAACGTGGAAGTCCTTTGCTACTGCGCGGAAATCATCTGGTGTAATGGTCTGCAGCTTGCGTGGAGCCATGGACATGACTTTTACAAGGATTTCTGCAGATTTCTCTACAGTGTGAAGAAGACCAAAGGTCAGGTCGAAGTCTTCACCAGAGCAGAACATTCCGTGATGTGCCCAGATAACAACATCATATTTCTTCATCAACTCAGCTGTTTTTACTGCAATTTCTCTTCCGCCTGGTACCATCCAGCCTACAACACCTACACCGTCTGGAAAAACAACCGGGCATTCTGTTGCAGACTCCCAAAGCTCTCTTGTAAATACCTTGTCATCCAATGGAAGGACAAAGGTTAATGCGATGGTGTTGGTTGTATGTGCATGATAAATAACACGATGTCTGCCGTTTGTAAGCTTCTTTTTTACCTCATGATTCATAAGGTGGGTTGGAAGCTCGCTGGTCGGGCGGCCGCCTTCTACCAGTCCCCAGCGGATTCTGTAATTAACACCTTTATCATCCAGTTCAATGATTGCAAGACATGCTTCCGGGTCAACTGCTATGTTTCTGAAATATTTGCCGCTTCCGGTTACCAGGAAAAACTCTCCTGCAAGTCCCGGCACCTCTGTGCCGATAGGCTGCCACTCGCCTGGTGCATTCAGACGTGGACGGATCATTTCTACTTCTTCTGCTTTCAGACGATAGCTTAAGTTTCCGCCGTTTCTCTCATGCCAGCCCTGCTGGAAACCATCGTCTGCCATTTTGATAAAGCCCTTCATAAATTTGGAATCTAAAATCTTCATACCATCTTCTCCTCTTCTATTTTTCGTATCGCCAACTGACGTTTCCTAATAGGAAAAACAATTGTCAGCTGATCGCAATTATGATCTCAGGGCATGTTTGTGAGCTCTTTTTTATGAGACCATACGAATACACTGCGTCCGTTCTTTTTCTTCTTGCAGGTATCCGGTATGCTTTTGTTTGCTCTTCTTGTTTACAGACTCAGTATAACATCAATTCTCATTTTGGAAAGAACCTTACTTGCCAAATTGTTTTCCGCTTTTTGCAAATAAGGACCCAAAATAAAAATTTCTGTTTCCAGAGCATGTTTAAGAAAGGCTCTAGTTTTCTTTTTTTCCAATAAAATAGTAAAAAAATATAATTCTAAATTTTTTTGAAAAAATTAAAAAAAGTTGTTGACAATTTGCGACAGTTAATAGTATAATAGCAAAGCGAGCTGCGGAAGAGAAGATACTTCACAGTTTGTATATGGGGTCTTAGCTCAGCTGGGAGAGCATCTGCCTTACAAGCAGAGGGTCACAGGTTCGAGCCCTGTAGGCCCCATACTTATGAAATGAATATGGCGAGATAGCTCAGTTGGCTAGAGCACGCGGTTCATACCCGCGGTGT
>NZ_JAJCIA010000040.1 GCF_020554845.1 Blautia faecis
GAACTCGTGTTTTCGCCGTGAGAGGGCGACGTCTTAACCCCTTGACCAACTGGCCATGTAAGCGGTATGCTTAACATATATATTCAATTTGTAGAAAATAGAGCAGCCAGTACGAGAATCGAACTCGTGTTTTCGCCGTGAGAGGGCGACGTCTTAACCCCTTGACCAACTGGCCTTGTCAACCGACTCGCTTAGTATATCTTACTTTGCAGGAGAATGCAAGCACTTTTTTTATTTTTTTTGCGAAAAATTGAAAAACTCCGAAAAAAGCCAGGAAATAAGCGGGTTCGCGGTGTCAAAAAAATTTTGAACAAAATAGAAAAACCAAATTTTACTTGCAAAAATACCATAAACTGGGGTATGATATAGAACGAATGTTTGAACAGAAGATAAGAATGGAAAAGAAGCGGACGTATTGTCCGCTTTTCACAACCATTGGAATAAATGCTGAAGCCCAGACAGTGCATCATGAAATGTAGAGCTGTAAATGAAATGAGCAGTTGTTTCGTGCACTTACAAGTTGATTCCTCGAACAATCCTGTCGGTACACTGGATGCATAAAAGAAGAATATGGGACAGCAGAGCCTGAAGTTACTGTTCACTGGTAACAGTCTGAATGATAGTAAGAAAGGAATTAACACCATGGCAAAGAAAGACACTTACGACGCGGGTAGTATTTCTGTCCTGGAAGGATTAGAAGCTGTTCGGAAACGTCCGGGAATGTACATCGGAAGCGTATCCAGAAAAGGCCTGAACCACCTGATCTATGAGATCGTGGACAATGCGGTAGATGAGCATCTGGCCGGTTACTGTTCTGAAATTGAAGTAACATTGGAGAAAGACGGCTCCTGTACGGTCACTGATAATGGACGCGGTATTCCGGTAGATATGCATGCGAAAGGGGTATCTGCAGAGCGTCTTGTATTTACCACCCTCCATGCAGGCGGTAAATTTGACAACTCTGCTTATAAGACAAGCGGTGGACTTCATGGCGTTGGTTCTTCCGTTGTAAATGCCCTGTCCACATATCTGGATATTAAGATCAGCCGTGACGGATTTGTACATCACGATCATTATGAGAGAGGTATTCCCACGATTGAACTGGAAGAGGGACTTCTCCCCAGGCTTGGCAAGACCAGACAGACCGGAACCTGCGTGAATTTTCTTCCAGACCCGGAGATTTTTGAGAAAACAAGATTTTCATCCACAGAAGTAAAGAGCCGTCTCCATGAGACTGCATACCTGAATCCCAACCTTACCATTCATTTCATGGATCTTCGTGGTGATACGCCTGAAGATATCACTTATCATGAGCCAGATGGAATCGTGGGATATATCAAAGACCTGAATCACAATTCCGAAGCTCTCCACGAACCGATTTATCTGAAAGGAGAAGCCGACGGAATCCAGGTAGAAGCAGCATTTCAGTACACCAACGAATTCCGTGAGAACGTACTTGGCTTCTGCAATAATATTTACAATGCAGAAGGCGGCACTCATCTTACCGGATTTAAAACAACCTTTACAACGGTGATGAATACTTACGCCCGTGAGATCGGTATTCTGAAGGAAAAAGATGCTAATTTCACAGGAGCGGATATCCGTAATGGAATGACAGCGGTTGTTTCCATCAAGCACCCGGAGCCACGCTTTGAGGGGCAGACCAAGACCAAGCTGGACAATCAGGATGCAGCCCGTGCCACGGGAAAAGTAATGTCTGAGCAGCTGGTACTCTATTTTGACCGAAACCTGGAAACCTTGAAGACCATTTTGTCCTGTGCGGAAAAAGCTGCCAAGATCCGTAAGACAGAGGAGCGTGCCAAGACCAACCTTCTCACCAAGCAGAAATATTCCTTCGATTCCAATGGAAAGCTTGCCAACTGCGAGAAAAAAGATCCTTCACTTTGTGAAATCTTTATCGTAGAGGGAGATTCCGCTGGTGGCTCTGCAAAGACTGCCAGAGATCGTAATTACCAGGCAATCCTTCCGATCCGCGGTAAGATTCTGAATGTGGAGAAAGCCACCATTGACAAGGTGCTTGCAAACGCAGAAATCAAGACTATGATCAATGCATTTGGATGCGGATTTTCCGAAGGCTATGGAAACGACTTTGATATCACCAAACTTCGTTACGACAAGATCGTGATTATGGCCGATGCGGATGTGGATGGTGCTCATATTTCCACACTTTTACTTACTTTATTCTATCGTTTTATGCCGGAACTGATCTATGAGGGACATGTTTATATTGCCATGCCCCCTCTTTACAAAGTAATGCCGAAGAAGGGTGCCGAAGAGTACCTGTATGATGATAAGGCACTGGAAAAATACCGCCGCAGTCACAAGCCGGGAAGCTTTACCCTCCAGAGATACAAAGGTCTTGGAGAGATGGATGCCCAGCAGCTTTGGGAGACAACCTTAAATCCGGAAACCCGGAGAATGAAGCGGGTGGAAATCGAGGATGCCCGTATGGCTTCCAGCGTGACAGAGATCCTGATGGGAAGCGACGTGCCGCCAAGAAAGGCATTTATTTACGAGCATGCAACTGATGCAGAACTGGATATTTAAGAAGGCTGAAATCCGAAAGAGCAGGATTTTTCGGACGAAAAAGCAGAATATGGTCTGAACGTAATATAGAAGAGTATTTTGCAAGAAGAGAACCTCAGATTTTAGCTTAGAGCGTGTTTGAAAGGAAAACAGATTATGGAAACAAAGCAGGAGAATGTAATTGCCACGGACTATGCGGACGTGATGCAAAAATCCTATATAGATTATGCCATGAGCGTTATCATTTCCAGGGCACTTCCGGATGTCCGCGATGGTCTGAAGCCGGTACAGCGAAGAACCCTGTATGATATGTACGAGCTTGGGATCCGTTACGACCGTCCATATCGTAAGTGCGCCCGTATCGTTGGAGATACCATGGGTAAATATCACCCTCACGGGGACAGCTCTATTTATGAAGCACTGGTTGTAATGGCGCAGGATTTCAAGAAGGGCAAAATCCTGGTAGACGGTCATGGAAACTTCGGCTCCATTGAGGGAGACGGTGCCGCTGCCATGCGATATACAGAGGCAAGACTGGAGAAACTGACCCAGGAGGTTTTTCTGGCAGACCTTGACAAAAATGTAGTGGACTTTATGCCAAACTTCGACGAGACAGAGAAGGAGCCTCAGGTGCTTCCGGTGAAGATTCCCAACCTTCTGGTAAACGGTGCAGATGGTATCGCCGTAGGTATGGCCACCAGCATTCCGCCTCATAACCTTGGGGAGGTTGTGGATGCAGTGAAGGCTTATATAAAGAACAACGACATCAGTGTGAAAGGCCTGATGCGTTATCTGAAAGGACCGGATTTCCCTACAGGCGGTCTGGTTGTAAATAAAGATGATCTTCTGAATATTTATGAGACCGGAAGCGGCAAGCTCCGTCTCCGCGGTAAAGTGGAAGTGGAAAAAGTAAAAGGCGGTCGCCAGCAGCTGGTGATCACCGAGATTCCGTACACCATGATCGGTGCCAATATTGGAAAATTCCTTAACGACGTAGCCTCCCTTGTAGAAACCAAGAAAACCACAGATATTGTGGATATTTCCAACCAGTCCTCCAAGGAAGGAATCCGTATTGTACTGGAACTGAAAAAGGATGCAGATGTAGAGAATCTCACCAACATGCTCTACAAGAAAACCAGACTGGAAGACACCTTCGGAGTCAATATGCTGGCTGTTGCAGACGGACGTCCGGAAACCTTAAGCCTGAAGCAGGTGATTGAGCACCATGTGGATTTTGTGTTCGAAGTAACTACCCGCAAGTACAAGACTCTTCTGGGAAAAGAGCTTGAGAAAAAGGAAATTCAGGAAGGCCTTATCAAAGCCTGTGATGTAATCGATCTGATCATTGAGATCCTTCGAGGCAGCAAGAGCCGTGACCAGGTTAAAAAGTGTCTGGTAGAGGGTATCACAGAGGGAATCAGATTCAAGTCAAAAGCCAGTGAGAAAGCTGCAAAGAATCTGAAATTTACGGAGAATCAGGCTACAGCCATTCTGGAAATGCGTCTGTATCGTCTGATCGGACTGGAAATTGAGGCACTTCAGGCAGAGTATGACCAGACTATGAAAAATATTGCTTCTTATGAAGATATTCTGAACAACTATGATTCCATGTGTGAAGTAATTATTGAAGAACTTGACGGAATCAAAAAAGAATACAGCACCAAGAGAAGAACTGTGATCGAGAACGCAGAAGAGGCAGTTTACGAAGAAAAGAAGATGGAAGAGACAGAGGTCTGCTTCCTTATGGACCGCTTCGGCTATATGCGCCTTATTGATAAGAATGCTTATGAGAGAAACAAAGAGGCTGCCCATGCAGAGAATAAATTTATTTTTACCTGTATGAATACAGACAAGATCTGCATTTTCACAGATATGGGACGCATGCATTCCATCAAAGTGGCAGACATTCCGCTGGTGCGCTTCCGTGACAAGGGAACTCCGGCTGATAACCTGAGTAACTACGACAGCAGCCAAGAGCAGATCCTTTATGTGGCACCTGTAGGACAGGTGAAATTATCCACCCTGTTGTTCGTGACTAAGACCTCCATGTGCAAGCTTGTCGCAGGTGAGGAATTCGATGTGGCAAAGAGAACGATTGCATCTACCAAGCTGGGAGAAGAGGATCAGCTGATATTTGTAGGTCCTGCAGATGAAATGGAACAGGTGGTGTTCCAGAGTCAGAATGGCTATTTTCTCCGTATCCTGAAAACGGATGTTTCTACTATGAAGAAGACCTCTGTTGGTGTAAGAGGAATGAAGCTGGGGGACGGGGATGTTCTTGAGCATGCCTATCTGGTGGAACCGAGACAGGAGTACACCATTCAGTATCACGACAAGCCGTATGCATTGAACAAGGTAAAGCTGGCCAAACGTGATACCAAGGGTATGAAGCCCAGAATCTAAGCAGCAGATTATGAAGAAAAGGCTGTTATACAGGTTGTGTAGCGGAAGCTCAAAAGAGCTGAGAGTAAAAGCTGTTGCTGGTGAAACAAGCTTAACAATACTGTCAAAATGGGTTAAAACCTTGTAAAATGGGCATTTATAAGAAAAAGCCCTTGCAATTTGGATTTAAAGGTGTTAGAATAATACAAGAAATCAGAACTTGTTGACAAAGGAGTGGGCGTGAGCCCACTCTTTTTGATGATAAGGACCAGAGCGGCATTCGCAGGTGATAACCGCGAATACCGGATTAGAGCGTGTTTGAAAAAGGCTCTAGAGAGGCAGGTGGGAAAAATGAGCAGAAAAGAAGAGTATGAACAGAAAGCAGAAGCATTGTTATCTCCGATCGTAGAAAGCAATGGATTCGAACTGGTAGATGTGGAATATGTCAAGGAAGCAGGAAACTGGTATCTTCGCGGCTACATTGACAAACCAGGTGGAATCACAGTGAATGACTGCGAGACAGTAAGCAGGGCTTTCAGCGACAGGCTTGACGAAGATGATTTCATCGAGGACAGCTACATCATGGAGATCAGCTCTCCGGGACTTGACAGACCTCTGAAGAAAGAAAAAGATTTTGCCAGAAGCATTGGCAAACTGGTAGAAATCAGAACCTACCGGCCAATCGAGAAACAGAAAGAATTTTGTGGTGAACTGACAGCATATGATAATAACAGTGTGACCATTGATGAGGAGGGAACTCCACGCACTTTCGATAAGAAAGATATCGCACTGGTGCGTCTGGCAATTGATTTTTAAGTTACCATGAAAGTCCGGGCCGGCAGCTGTGGGAGTACCACAGGCGCGGAACAGCTGACTTTCATATAGGAAGATGCTGCCAGTAGGCGACATGTCCGATTTAAGAAATAAGCGATTATGCTGGAAAGCAAAAAGGAGGAAATAAGAAAAATGAACAAGGAGTTAATGGGTGCTCTGGACGAACTGGAACGCGAGAAAAATATCAGCAAGGAAACTTTGCTGGATGCCATTGAGCAGTCCCTGATCCAGGCATACAAGAATCATTTTGGAAAAGCTGACAATGTACATGTTACCATTAACAGAGAAACAGGCGATTTCAGTGTATATGCAGACCGCAAGGTTGTAGAATTCGTAGAAGATCCTGCTGAAGAGGTTTCTCTTGTAGAAGCACAGAAGCAGAATACCAATGCAGAGGTTGGCGATATCCTGAAGGTACCGGTTCACTCTGACAAATTTGGCCGTATTGCAACACAGAATGCAAAGAACGTAATCCTTCAGAAAATCCGTGAGGAAGAGCGTAAAGTTCTGTTTGACCAGTATCACGGCAATGAGAAAGAGGTTGTTACCGGCATTGTACAGCGTGTGGTAGGACATAATGTAAGCGTAAATCTTGGCAAGGCAGATGCAATCCTTGCTGAGAATGAGCAGGTGAAGGGTGAGACCTTCAAGCCTACTGAGAGAATCAAAGTGTATATTCTTGAGGTAAAGGATACACCGAAGGGACCTCGTATCCTTGTTTCCAGAACACATCCTGGCCTTGTAAAACGCCTCTTTGAGTCTGAGGTTGCTGAGGTGAAGGACGGAACTGTTGAGATCAAGAGTATTGCCCGTGAGGCAGGTTCCCGTACCAAGCTGGCAGTATGGAGCAACGATCCTGATGTAGATCCGGTTGGAGCATGTGTTGGTGTAAATGGTGCCCGTGTAAGTGCGATTGTAAATGAGCTCCGCGGTGAGAAGATTGATATCATCAACTGGGATGAGAATCCTGCAATCCTGATCGAGAATGCATTAAGCCCGGCGAAGGTAATCGCTGTTATGGCAGATCCGGATGAGAAGACTGCACTTGTTGTGGTTCCGGATTACCAGCTTTCCCTTGCAATCGGTAAAGAAGGACAGAATGCACGTCTTGCAGCACGTCTGACTGGATTTAAGATTGATATCAAGAGTGAAACCCAGGCAAGAGAGTCCGGCGACTTCTATGATTATGACGAGGATGACGATGAGTACTATGAGGATGACGAGTACGAAGAGTCTGAGGAGTCCGCTACAGAAGAAATTTCTCAGGATAGCGAAGAAACAGCTGCCGGTGAAGAGTCTGAAGAGACTGAGGATGCGGTAGAGAATGAAGACGAAGAATAAAATTCCCATGCGCCAGTGTACTGGCTGCAGAGAAATGAAGAATAAAAAAGAAATGATCAGGGTGTTGAAAACCGCAGAGGATGAGATCGTTCTGGATGCTACAGGCAGGAAAAACGGTCGCGGAGCCTACATCTGCAAGAGCCGTGAGTGCCTGGAGAAAGCCAGAAAAAATCACGGACTGGAGCGTTCTTTGAAAGCAGCTATCCCGGATGAGGTTTATGATAGCCTTGAGAAGGAGTTTGATAGTATTGAAGAATAATAAAGCACTGTCCCTGATCGGACTTGCAACAAAGGCCGGAAAGACAGTCAGCGGAGAGTTTTCCACTGAGAAATCCATTAAGACCGGCAAAGGATATCTGGCAATCGTAGCCGGAGATTCTTCTGATAACACCAAGAAGAAATTCCGGAACATGTGTGAATTTTACGAAGTGCCCTTGTATATCCTTTCAGATAAAGAAACGTTAGGGCATGCCATGGGTAAGGAATTCCGTGCCAGCCTGGCTGTACAGGACTGGAATTTTGCAGAAGCTATTATGAAGGTGCTGCAGGATGAGGGGAAGGAGCTTTAGAGCATACCACTGTTGTCTGAGAAAACGACCTGAACCAAAGAGGAAAAAGCGTTCCAGGGAATGCTTTTAAATGTTCCCGGGAAATGATTTTTGATGATACGAGCTGCGAAAGACTTATGAAAGCGTATCCTGGCTCGTACTGGTGAAGGGAGAATGGCATATGGTGATAAAGTCACATGAGCCTGCCAAAGACAGAAATAAGCAAAACAGAGAGAATAAAAACAGAGTGAAAAAAGTTATAGATACGGGAAAGGAGAAAGGAATAACATTGGAGACTCCTAAGACAGAAGAGCAGAAAGTGTCAGTAAAGAAAGAAGGCGACGGTGCAGAGGCACCGAAGAAGAAAAAAAATATTATCCGCGTATATCATGCACAGAATGCAAGTGACGGCGGGAAGAACAGAAAGAAACCAGTTGGAGAGAGAAAAGCACGTCCACAGGGCACACGTCCTGCAGCACAGGCACAGCCGGCAGCGAAAGCGGAGGCACCTGTAAAGGCAGCACCGAAGACAGAAGCTCCTAAGACAGAAGCACCGAAGCCGGTAAGTGCACCGAAGGCTGAGGCTCCTAAGACAGAAGCACCAAAAGCTGAGGCACCAAAGGCAGAAGCACCAAAAGCTGAGACAGCACCAAAGAGCGCACCGGTAAGTGCACCGAAGACAGAGCCGGCAAAACCGGTTCAGACTGCACCAAAAGCAGAAGCTCCAAGGACAGAATCCCAGAGACCAGCTGCACAGCAGAACAGAAACGAAGGACAGCAGCGTCAGGGAAATGGCCAGGGCAACCGTAATTTCCGTCAGGGCGAGGGCCGCGACAATAATCGCGGAGACAACAATCGTGGTGACAGAAATGGAGGCAGATTTGGCCAGGGAAGACCACAGGGCGGCAATGGCGGCCAGGGTGGATTCCGCGGAAACAGAAATAATGATGGTCAGGGAAGACCTGTAAGACAGGGAGATTCCCAGAACAGAGGACCGCGCCAGGGTGATGGAAACGGACGTGGATTCCGTCAGGGCGGTGACAACAGAGACAATAGAAATGGAAACGGAAATGGCAGCAGATTTGGCCAGGGAAGACCACAGGGCGGACAGGGACGTTTCGGAGGAAAAGACGGAGATAACCGTAGTGAAGGACGCTTTGGCGGACAGAACCACCAGGGTGGACAGCGCTCCGGCGGTGCAAGAAGAAGCGGCGGCGGATCTGACGCAATCTTTACACCAGAGCTGACCAAGACATCCAAGGACAGCAAGCGTGAGCGTGACAGAGAGAACAAGAATAAGAAGAAAGATTTCGATAAGACATCAGGTGGCGGACACAGACCAAACCAGGGTGGCAGAAACCAGATGTCCAGAATCCCGAAAGCACTTCAGAAGCCTGCTCCGCAGCAGAAACAGGAAGAGAAGAAACCGGAGATCAAGGAGATCACAATTCCGGAGAAGCTTACCATCCGCGAGCTTGCAGAAGCGATGAAGATGCAGCCATCTGCAATTGTTAAGAAGCTGTTCATGGAAGGTCAGATGGTAACGGTAAACCACGAGATCGATTTCGAGCAGGCAGAAGAGATTGCTCTTGGATTTGACATTATTGCAGAAAAAGAAGAAAAAGTAGATGTAATTGAGGAACTTCTGAAAGAGGAAGAGGAAGACGAATCCACAATGGTTTCAAGACCACCGGTAGTCTGTGTAATGGGACACGTTGACCATGGTAAAACTTCTCTTCTGGATGCAATCCGTAAGACAAACGTAACAAGAGGCGAGGCTGGTGGAATCACACAGCATATCGGTGCTTATGTAGTTGATATCAACGGACAGAAGATCACCTTCCTTGATACACCGGGACATGAGGCATTCACTGCCATGCGTATGCGTGGAGCAAACTCCACAGATATCGCTGTTCTTGTAGTTGCAGCTGACGATGGTGTTATGCCGCAGACAGTAGAAGCTATCAGCCATGCAAAGGCTGCTGGTGTTGAGATCATCGTTGCCATCAACAAGATCGATAAGCCAAGTGCAAACATTGAACGTGTAAAACAGGAGCTTTCCGAGTATGAGCTGATTCCTGAGGACTGGGGCGGTACAACTCCGTTCGTTCCGGTATCTGCCAAGACAGGAGAGGGCATTGATGATCTTCTTGAAATGATCCTTTTAACAGCAGAGGTTTCTGAGCTGAAGGCAAACCCGAACCGTGCAGCAAGAGGTCTTGTGATCGAGGCTCAGCTGGATAAAGGCAAAGGACCGGTTGCTACGATCCTTGTACAGAAGGGTACTCTTCATGTTGGAGATTTTATCGCAGCCGGAGCATGCAATGGTAAAGTACGTGCCATGATGGATGATAAGGGACGCCGTGTAAAACAGGCTGGTCCGTCTACTCCTGTAGAGATCCTTGGTCTTGGCGATGTTCCGAATGCCGGAGAGGTTCTTATGTCCTTTGAGAATGATAAAGAGGCTAAGAATTTTGCAGCAGCATTTGTTTCCGAGAATAAGAACCGTCTTCTTGAGGAAACTAAGGGTAAACTTTCCCTGGATAATCTGTTTGACCAGATTCAGGCAAGCGACCTTAAGGAGCTCCCGATTATTGTCAAAGCCGATGTGCAGGGTTCTGTAGAGGCTGTAAAACAGAGTCTTGTAAAACTTTCCAATGATGAGGTTGTTGTAAGAGTGATCCATGGCGGCGTTGGTGCTGTCAATGAGTCTGATGTCAGCCTTGCTGCTACATCAAATGCGATCATCATCGGATTTAACGTTCGTCCTGATACCACAGCGAAACAGCTGGCAGAGCAGGAAGGCGTTGACCTTCGTCTGTACCGTGTTATCTACCAGGCAATTGAGGACGTGGAAGCTGCCATGAAGGGTATGCTGGATCCGGTATTTGAGGAGAAGGTAATCGGTCATGCAGAGGTTCGTCAGCTGTTCAAGGCTTCCGGTATCGGTACTATCGCAGGAAGCTATGTGCTTGACGGTACCTTCCAGAGAGGATGCAAGGTACGCATCACCAGAGACGAGGAGCAGATCTACGAAGGTGAGCTGGCTTCCCTTAAGAGATTTAAAGATGATGTCAAAGAAGTTCGTGCAGGCTATGAGTGTGGTCTTGTATTCCAGGATTTCAATGACGTTAAAGAAGAAGATAAAGTTGAAGCATATATTATGGTTGAGGTGCCGCGCTAGAGCGTAGTAATCGCAGGTGTCAGTTGGGGGCAAGCTCATTGCCCCCAATTTTCCGTTGTCCAGAGCCTGCACTCATATAGGAGACCAAAAAATGAGAAAAAACAGCATTAAAAATACAAGGATCAATGCAGAAGTTCAGAAAGAACTGAGCAACATTATCCGCGGTGAGATCAAGGATCCCCGCATCCATCCCATGACATCTGTCATGGCTGTGGAGGTTGCACCGGATCTTAAGACCTGCAAGGCATTTATCAGTGTCCTTGGCAGCGAGGAATCCAAGCAGTCCACAATTAAAGGGCTGAAAAGTGCAGAAGGCTATATCCGCCGTCAGCTTGCGAAGAACCTGAATCTTCGCAATACGCCGGAAATCCGCTTCATTCTGGATGAGTCCATTGAATATGGCGTAAATATGTCCAGACTCATTGATGACGTGATCGAACACGACCATTCGAAGGGCACTGAGAGTGAGGACGGGGAAAAACAGGATACAGCAGAAACTGAAGACGAAGAGTAAAAATCGAGGTGAAGGGAATGGAGAGAATCGAAGAAATTCTGGATGGCGTAAAGACCATGGGAATTGGGGGACATGTTCGCCCGGATGGTGACTGTGTAGGTTCCTGCATGGCACTTTATCTGTATATAAAGAAATGGTATCCTGAAATCAAGGCAGATATCTATCTGGAGAAGCCGAAACCGGTATTCGGACATATTGCATGCATGGACGAGGTGCATTATGAAGCAGGCGAGCCCAGAGAGTATGATCTTTTTGTGACCTGTGATGTAAGCGCTCCTGACCGTCTGGCAGTAGCGTCTGATTATTTCGCTTCTGCGAAAAAGACCGTCTGCATTGACCATCATGTGAGCAATCCGGGATTTGCAGATGTGAACCACGTACATGGTGAGATCAGCTCTGCCAGCGAGGTTCTGTATAAGCTTCTTGACAAAGAAAAAATCAATCTGGATATTGCAACTGCTATTTATACCGGAATGATCCACGATACAGGTGTATTCCAGTATTCCTCCACATCTCCGGACACCATGCGTATTGCCGGTGACCTGATGGAAAAGGGTGTTGATTTTTCCAATATTATTGACGAATCCTTCTATCAGAAAAGCTACATTCAGAATCAGGTCATGGGACGTGTTCTGGCAGAGAGCATTATGCTTCTGGATGGCAAATGTATCGTTGGCTACATGAAGCTGAGAGACATGGATTTCTATGGGGTAAAGCCGTCAGACCTGGATGGAATCGTAAGCCAGCTCCGTCTTACGAAAGGTGTGGAAGTGGCAATGTTTATTTACGAGCATGAAAGCCAGGTATTCAAGGTATCACTCCGTTCCAAAGGTTCTGTAGATGTAAGCAAGATCGCTTCCTATTTCGGAGGAGGCGGACATGTGAAAGCAGCAGGCTGCGATCTGGCCGGTTCCATGTACGATGTTATCAATAATATTTCAGAGCAGATCGAAAAACAGCTTTTAGGACAGGATAAATAATGGCAGATTTTCAGGGAATCATTGTAATTCACAAGGAAAAAGGCTTTACCTCCCATGATGTGGTAGCCAAGCTTCGGGGAATTCTCCATATGAAAAAAATAGGACATACAGGGACTCTTGACCCGGATGCTACCGGTGTTTTGCCGGTAGCTCTTGGAAAGGGCACCAAGCTGGTGGATCTTCTTACAGATAAGGAAAAAACGTATGAGGCAGTGCTTCATCTGGGAATCGACACGGATACCCAGGATATGTCTGGAACAGTTCTGGAAGAGAAGCCGGTGAATGTGACCGAGGAGGAAGTGCGAAAGGTACTGAAAAGCTTTGTAGGGGAGCAGCTTCAGGTTCCGCCTATGTATTCTGCTCTGAAGGTAAATGGAAAGAAACTTTACGAGCTGGCTAGAGAGGGCAAAACGGTTGAGCGAAAAGCCAGGCCAGTGTGTTTCTACGAGATAGAGCCTCTGGAATTTCATCTTCCGCTGGTGAAAATAAGAGTGACCTGCAGTAAGGGAACCTATATCCGCACTTTGTGCCATGATATTGGCGAGAAGCTTGGCTGTGGTGGCTGTATGGAAGAACTGCTCCGGTCAAGGGTTGGTCGGTATTCTCTCTTTGAGAGCCATACGCTTGCCCAGGTGGAAGCTGCCGTGGCAGATGGAACTGTCCAGGATATGATCGACCCGGTGGAAGCAGTTCTGGCGGAGTACCCCGCTCTTTATGCGGATTCTTACGGGGACAGGCTTCTGGCAAATGGAAATCCGCTGTCCGACAATCTGGTTCGTCCCCAGCACAAAGAGGGCTGGGTGCGCATGTACGCCAGTGACGGAACTTTTACAGGTATTTTTCAGTGGGATGCAGGGAAGAAGAAATATTATCCGGTGAAAATGTTCTGAATAATAAAGTGACGATTCAGCAGGTGCTGAACAGTTACCGATCAGACATAAACTGGTTTGACAGGAGAGATTATGGAATACCTGAAGATAGAGGGTGAGTTTCCAAAACTTGCCAACTGTGCAGTAACAATGGGAAAATTTGACGGGATCCACCGTGGCCACAGGAAACTGGTTGAGAAGATCAGGGAGCGGAAGACACTTGGAGAACAGGCTGTCCTTTTTGCCATTGATGCTTCCAGCAATATGATCCTTACCAGCCAGGAACGGGCTTCCCTTCTTGAAAAGCTTGGCGTGGATGTGCTGGTAGAATGCCAGTTAAATGACAGGATCCGGCATATGAAGGCTGAGAATTTTATAAAAGAGATTCTTATGGGAGATCTTGGGGCATCCTACGTAGTAGTGGGAGAGGACAACCGGTTTGGCTTCGAGCGGAAGGGTACGCCCCGGCTTCTTATGGAATTTGGAGAAAAGTATGGCTTTGATGTGGAAATCCTTTCCAAAGAAATGGATGGGCACAGGAAGATCAGCAGTACCTATATCAGAGAAGAACTGAAAAAAGGAAATATGGAGAAAGTCACTTCCCTTATGGGAAGGGATTATTTTGTGGAAGGCCAGGTGGTACATGGCAGGGGAATGGGACATAAGGTTCTGCTTCCCACTACCAATCTCGTGCCTCCCAGGACCAAGATCCTGCCGCCAAACGGTGTGTATGTGACAAGCTCTTATTTCGGGGATAAGATATACCACGGAATTACCAACATTGGCTGTAAGCCTACGGTTGGTGAGAGCTTTATAGGGGTGGAAACCTATCTTTTTGACTGTAAGGAAGATCTCTACGGAGAGGAATGCCGGGTGGATTTCAAAAAGTTTTTGAGGCCGGAACGGAAATTTCCCTCTCTTGAGGCGCTGAAGAGCAGACTTCTGGCGGATGCAGAGGATGGCCGGAGATATTTTGAGAAAACTGAGAAATAATATCGGGAAGAAAAACGAAAAAAACAGTTTACAGAATTTGGCGGGTATGCTATACTAGGCAAGGTGTGAGCAGGTTTAGTCCTTGCGTTCACATATCAGACAGCCCATATTCAGGGGTTGGACACTCCGACCGTCTCTTAATATGCGGCGATTACGTCCCCACAGGAATACCTGCATGGGAGACCATTAAGAATAATAAGGAGGAAATCAAGATGATTTCAAAAGAAAAGAAAACAGCAATTATGAAAGAGTATGCAAGATGTGAGGGAGATACTGGTTCACCAGAGGTACAGGTAGCTGTTCTTACTGCAAGAATCCAGGAGCTTACTGAGCATTTACAGAACAACCACAAGGATCATCATTCCAGACGTGGTCTGCTGAAAATGGTAGGTCAGAGACGTGGACTGTTAGCTTACTTAAAGAAAACAGACATCGAAAGATACCGTGCACTGATTGAGAAATTAGGTTTAAGAAAATAATTAGTATGCGGAAGGGGCGGATATCCATCCGCCCTATTTTAAGATGTAAGGAAAGCTATGATTGTTCACAGACAAGCTCCGCACCGGAGCTTTTGTGGATAGTGACAAGTGTCACAATAGAGGCACTATTGTCTGTAAGGGCGACCTGACAGATAAAGATTTCCGAGACTTCTGAAAAGGACATTTGAAGAAACCTGTCTACAGCAATATCAAATGTGTTTTTCAGTCGTTTCGGACTTCTGTTGTGACAGAGGCAAAGAGAGCTGCAATATACGTTGGTCAGAACTGGTTTTCACAGTTTCTGCAGAAGTGTAAGGTGGCTTCAGATCAATATTTTATATGAAAAAGGAGAGAAGACATGTACAAAAGTTATTCCATGGAATTAGCTGGAAGAACACTTACCGTAGATATCGGACGTGTTGCGAAACAGGCCAATGGCGCAGCACTTATGCATTATGGTGATACCACTGTACTTGCTACAGCAACTGCATCCAAGGAGCCAAGAGAGGGAATCGACTTTTTCCCGTTAAGCGTTGAATATGAAGAGAAAATGTACGCCGTAGGAAAGATCCCGGGCGGTTTCAATAAGAGAGAGGGAAAGGCAAGCGAGCACGCAATCCTTACCTCCCGTGTTATCGACAGACCTATGCGTCCTCTGTTCCCGAAGGATTACAGAAACGACGTAACACTGGTAGACATGGTTATGTCTGTAGATCCGGAGTGCAACCCGGAAATCCCGGCTATGCTTGGTTCTTCCCTTGCTACCTGTATTTCTGATATTCCATTTGATGGCCCATGTGCAACGACACAGATCGGCCTGATCAATGGAGAGTATGTTGTGAACCCTACACTGGCTCAGAAGGATATTTCTGACCTTCAGCTGACAGTAGCTTCCACAAGAGATAAGGTTATCATGATCGAGGCCGGTGCCAACGAGGTTCCGGAGGATCAGATGATCGAGGCTATTTATAAAGCACATGAAGTAAACCAGGAAATCATCAGATTCTTCGATCAGATCATCGCTGAGTGCGGGAAAGAGAAACACAGCTATGAGTCCTGTGCAGTTCCTCAGGAGCTGTTTGATGCCATCAAGGAGATCGTTCCTCCGGAAGAAATGGAAGTTGCCGTATTCTCTGATGACAAGCAGACAAGAGAGAACAACATTGCAGAGATCACAGACAAGCTGAAAGAAGCTTTCGCAGAGAAAGAGGAGTGGCTTGCTGTTCTTGGTGAGGCTGTTTACCAGTATCAGAAGAAGACCGTTCGTAAGATGATCCTGAAAGATCACAAACGTCCGGACGGCCGTGCGATCACACAGATCCGTCCTCTGGCAGCAGAGGTTGATATCATCCCGAGAGTACATGGCTCCGCTATGTTCACCCGTGGACAGACTCAGATCTGTACGATTACTACTCTGGCACCTCTTGCAGAGGCACAGAGAATTGACGGACTTGACGAGTTTGAGACAAGCAAGAGATATATGCATCACTACAATTTCCCGTCCTATTCTGTAGGTGAGACAAAGCCATCCAGAGGACCGGGACGCCGTGAGATCGGTCATGGAGCACTTGCTGAGAGAGCACTTGTACCGGTTCTTCCAAGCGTAGAAGAATTCCCATATGCAATCCGTACTGTATCCGAGACCTTTGAGTCAAACGGATCTACCTCCCAGGCAAGTATCTGTGCATCCACCATGTCTCTTGAGGCTGCCGGTGTACCGATTAAGAAGCCGGTTGCAGGTATTTCCTGTGGTCTTGTAACAGGTGACACAGATGATGATTATATCGTTCTTACTGATATCCAGGGACTTGAGGACTTCTTTGGCGACATGGACTTCAAGGTAGCCGGAACTCATGACGGTATCACAGCGATTCAGATGGATATTAAGATCCACGGTCTTACAAGACAGATCGTAGAAGAAGCAATCAGACGTACTAAGGAAGCAAGAGAGTACATCCTTAACGAAGTTATTGAGAAATGTATCCCTGCACCTCGTACAACTGTTGGAAAATATGCTCCGAAGATCATCCAGATCCAGATCGATCCTCAGAAGATCGGTGATGTTGTTGGCCAGAGAGGTAAGACCATCAACACCATCATTGAGCGCACAGGCGTTAAGATCGACATCACAGATGAGGGTGCTGTATCTATCTGCGGCGTAGATGATAAGAACATGCAGGAAGCAAAGCGTATGGTTGAGATCATTGCTTCTGACTTCGAGCAGGGACAGATCCTTACCGGACAGGTTGTAAGCATCAAGGAGTTTGGCGCATTTGTTGAGTTCGCACCTGGCAAAGAGGGAATGGTTCACATTTCCAAGATCTGCAAGGAGAGAATCAACCGCGTAGAGGATGTTCTTACACTTGGAGATAAAGTGACTGTTGTATGCCTTGGAAAAGACAAGATGGGAAGAATGAGCTTCAGCATCAAGGATGTTCCGGCAGAGGCAAAATAAGAATAAAATGCAAGGCCACTGTGTAGGAAAAGCACAGTGACAGCTTGGGGGATGCCGGACAGATGTGCCCGGCATTCTTTATATCCGCTGCAGAGCCGGAGCTTTGGAAAATGCGTCTGCACGGGATAAACAGGAGGAAACATGAAGAGAATTGCAAAATTTCATAAAGTAAGTAAAGAGCGCTTTGTGGCAGACTGGATGGATGCTTTTGAAGGCGTGTCTGCTGACGAGGCAGAGAAGATTTATGAGGGAATCCGTCTTCCAAGACGGGCTACTGCCGGAAGCGCAGGCTATGATTTCTTTTCCCCGGCTGATTTTACCATCAAGCCAGGCGAGACCATCAAGATTCCGACCGGGATCTGTGTGGAGATGGATCAGGAATGGGTGCTGAAATGCTATCCAAGAAGCGGCCTGGGATTCAAATTCCGTCTGCAGCTGAATAATACGGTGGGGATTATTGACAGCGATTATTTTTATTCTGACAATGAAGGCCATATTTTTGCCAAGCTGACAAATGATACCAATGAGAATAAAGTGGTAGAATTGAAGGCAGATACAGGCTTTATGCAGGGAATCTTCGTTGAGTACGGGATTACCGTAGATGATGATGTGACAGATGTGAGAAATGGCGGGTTTGGAAGTACGACGAAGTAACCCGCTGCGGCGCCCTCGCAGTTTTATGGGAAATACAAAAGCAGGTAAATGTGATGAATTTATCAATCACAGATACCTGCTTTTATTGTGCTTAAGTTTTTTTCAAATTTTGCAGAAAGCCTTTTTCAAACAGGCTCCCGCAGGAAATCTCTTTAAAGACCACCGGGAAGATTACTCTGATGCTCCCGCAGGAAATTTCTTTAAAGACCACCGGAGAGATTACTCTAAAGGTGTTCCGGCAGCTTCTGCTTCTCGTGCATTCTGTAAAACAGTGTCAAATGCGATAGCAGCCTTATTGTACTCTTCGTCGCTCTCAATGTTGGAAAGCATGGGAGCACCCTCTGCAGTGCGGGTGAAGGAATACAGATAAACTTCACCGTCATGATTCTGGCCCTCTTCGTCAAGAGGAAGAAGCGCAATATATTCCTTTGCATCTACCGGGAAAATGGTAAGGATGGCGCATTCTACCTCAGTATCATCCTCCATGGTAAGAGTAATGGTGCTGTGCTGGTTTGCGTCAGTGCTGCATCCACCGCATGTGGAGCAGTCGGAACCGCCGCAGGATGAGCTGCTTCCACAGCTGCTGCAGGAGTTTGTCATATCTGAATCACTCATTAAAAATACCTCACTTTATAAAAAATTTGTATTTATATGTTACCTGTGAAAAAGCATGTTCATGCTGTAAAACAAGGTAACACCGGGACTTCTTTAGCTTCATTTTCACTGGTAACGGTATGCCCGGACAATATTTAGATTGTACCAGAAAAATAGGGTTTTGTGAATAGGGAAATCTGTGTTATAATGAAGAAAGTGTTAGAATATATTGAATATTCACAGGCAATATCCTATGAGAGGTTTTTTGTGAATGAAGTTCACTGGAAACTTTGAAAAAATGGGCAAAATCATGTACAGAAGGATTTTTGTGCATTATATAAATTTTTACAGATTGGAGAACAACATGAAGCTTGTATCATGGAACGTAAATGGAATCCGTGCCTGTATTACCAAGGGCTTTGAAGAAAGCTTTGCGAAGCTGGACGCAGACATTTTCTGCCTTCAGGAGACCAAATGTCAGGAGAACCAGGTGAAGCTGGAGCTTCCAGGTTATTATCAATATTGGAATTACGCGAACCGCAAGGGATATTCCGGAACAGCTGTTTTTACGAAAAAAGAGCCGTTGTCCGTGACTTACGGACTTGGAATAGAGGAACACGATAAAGAAGGCCGTGTGATCACTGCAGAGATGGACGATTTTTATCTGGTTACCGTATATACGCCCAATTCCCAGTCCGAGCTTCGAAGACTGGAATACCGCATGGAATGGGAAAGAGATTTCCTGGCTTATCTTCTGAAGCTTCAGGAGAAAAAGCCTGTGATCTGCTGTGGAGACATGAATGTGGCACATCAGGAAATTGACCTGAAGAATCCTAAGACTAACCGGATGAACGCAGGCTTCACAGATGAAGAGAGAGCCTGCTTTACCAGAACTCTGGAAGCTGGATTTATTGACACATTCCGTTACTTTTATCCGGAGCTTGAGGGTGCCTACTCCTGGTGGTCTTACCGATTTAAGGCAAGAGAGAAGAACGCCGGATGGAGAATTGACTATTTCATCACCTCTCCGTCCTTGAAAGAGAATCTGGAGGATGCGAAGATTCACAGCGAGATAATGGGATCCGACCATTGTCCTGTAGAGCTGGATCTGAAATTTTAGACCATAGGGAGTCCTGTATGGCAGGATCTGGGGATAAACAGATAGCATCGGATGATTTTATTTCATAAGAAAGATTGCATTATGCAGATTCCTTTTGGGAAACGTGCTCTGTGTACAAAAATGGCTACAGACGAGACAGCAGACAAAGACAGGAGGGCTTATAAAGTGCCAATACCGGGAAATAAGAGCGTGGTTGTGACATACGGTTATCCTCTTTTACTTGGGGTAACCCAGATGGCAGATGGATATAATTTTGCAGTGGAAGCGGAAGAGGATTCTGAGGTTTACCTGCTTCTTTACAGGAAGAGGGGAAGAGAGCCCTTTTATGAACTTCTTCTGGATGAAAAATATCGTACAGGACGGATTTTTTCTGTCTTTATGAAAAAATTAAATGTAACCAATCTGGAATACAATTTTAAGATAAACGGGGAAATCTATCTGGATCCCTGTGCCAGCAGAATCAGCGGAAGAGAGCACTTTGGGGCAGCGTGGGAGGAGGATCCCCACAAGGTGCGATGCGGCTTCTGGTCAGGCAATGGTTATGACTGGGGGGATGAGAAAGCACCGGAAACAGACTTTGGAGATATGATCCTCTATAAAGTACATGTCCGTGGATATACCAGGCAGGCTAAGCTGCCGGCAGGACTTCGGGGCACTTTTTCCGGTCTGGTACAGATGATCCCATACTGGCAGGAGCTTGGCATTAATACAGTAGAGCTTATGCCGGCCTATGAATTTATGGAGGTGGTTCCGCCAAAGGAGCCAGACGGTCTGGTTTCCCAGAAGGGGAAAAAGGACGAGGTAAATTACTGGGGATATGGAAATGGTCTTTATTTCGCGCCAAAGAGTGCTTATTGCGCTACCCGGGATCCCCACAGGGAATTTTGTGACATGATCAGGGCTTTTCACAAAGCAGGGATTGGCTGTATCATGGAAATGTATTTTCCGGCAGAAGTTAATCCTTTAATGGCACTTCGTGCAGTGCAGTTCTGGAAACAGAATTATCATGTGGACGGCTTTCATATTCTGGGAGAAGGGGCACCTCTTGACCTGATCATGAAGGACGGCCTGCTTGCAGGGACGAAGATCATGGCAGAAGGAATGGATACGGCTGCTCTTTATAAGAACCGCAGATCAGGAAAGCGTTGCTTTGCGGAATATAATCTGGGCTTTTTGCAGGATATGCGCAGATTCCTGAAAAGCGATGAGGATATGGTTCCGGCTGTGCAGTACCGCATCCGTCATAACCCGGATGACCATGGAGTGATCAATTATATCACCTGCCAGGACGGTTTTACTTTAAATGACCTTGTTTCCTACAATTATAAGCACAATGAGGCAAATGGGGAAGGCAATAACGACGGCTGCAGCTATAATTATTCCTGGAATTGCGGTATTGAAGGACCAAGCAGGAAGCAGTGGATCCGTCAGATGAGGGAGCGCCAGATGCGTGCTGCTTTTGCCATGCTGCTGTTTTCCCAGGGAGTGCCCATGATCTATGGCGGTGATGAGATCGGCAATTCCCAGGAGGGAAATAACAATGCTTACTGTCAGGATAATCCCATTGGCTGGATTGACTGGCGGGGACTGCGGCGAAATGCCAGTATGCTCGCCTTTGTAAAAAAGGCAGTTGCACTTCGGAAGGCTCATCCTGTCCTTCATATGAGTGAGAGCATGAAAGAAGCAGATTACCTTGGCAAGGGATTCCCGGATATGTCTTTTCATGGGGAACGTGCATGGTTCTGCAACATGGAAAATACCAGCCGCATGATCGGCATGATGCTGTGCGGGGCATATGCAAAGCTGCCGGACGGAAGTGAGGATGATTTCCTTTATACAGGCTATAATTTTCACTGGGAAACCAGGAATATCGCGCTTCCTAATCTGCCAGAGGGGATGGAGTGGAAGAAAGTGATGGATACCGGAGATCTGACCTGTGATGGATTTTATGGGGAAAATGGCCAGGTCTATGAAAGAGCCGTGGAGGTGGGACCGCGTACAGTGGTTGTACTTCAGGGTGTGAAGAAACCGGAGCCTGAAAGAAAGCATACTGGCAAAGGAAAAAAGAATGAAAAACTGCCAGTCGCAAAAGCGAAGAAAACTGCAGCTTCAGACAATACTGTGACAGAAGCTGAGAATAAGGAAAGGAGGTCCGGTGACAATGCATCCATGGCTTCACTTTAAAACAATCACAAAGCATAAGCTGATGGTCATGCACTATTGCTTCCGAATCGGACTTTACAAGCAAGGGCTTCTCCATGACCTTTCCAAATATACTCCATCGGAATTTCTGGTGGGCTGCAAATATTATCAGGGAAACAGAAGTCCAAATAACGCAGAACGTGAGGCTACTGGCGTGTCTACCGCCTGGCTTCATCATAAAGGGCGCAATAAGCATCATTATGAGCATTGGGTGGATTATTCCATAAATGATCCGGAGCATGTGATCATGGGGGCGAAAATGCCTCGCAGATATGTGGCAGAGATGGTGATGGACCGGATCAGTGCCTCCAGGACGTATCTTGGGGACGCATATGACAATCACAAGCCGCTGGAATATTTTCTGAAAAGCAAGCCGAAGCTGTGGTTTGTACATCCCCAGACCAAAAAAGAGTTAGAGGGGCTGCTTCGGATCCTCAATGACAAAGGGGAAGAAAAGGCTTTGTGGTATATTAAGCATGTTTATCTGAAAGGGAAAGAGAAGTAGTTTCATATTCTGTGTTTATAAAACGCATACTTTCAAAAAAATATATAATATCACTTGCACTTTCATACTCTTCTGTGGTAAAGTATGAAATATGTTATTTTGCTGTCCGGATGATTTGGGGACGGCAGATTTTATAACAGAGGAGGAGAAAAAATTGAGTGGTACAACAGTGATAATTCTGATTGCTTTTGTGTTTTACCTTGCCATGATGATCGTCATCGGCGCGGTTTACATGAAAAAGACCTCCAGCTCAGAGGATTATTTCCTTGGAGGACGAGGACTGAACGGATGGGTGGCAGCCCTTTCAGCACAGGCTTCTGATATGAGCGGATGGCTTCTGATGGGTCTTCCCGGAGCTATTTATTCCTTTGGATCCGGACAGATCTGGATCGCGGTAGGACTTTTTATCGGAACTGTTCTCAACTGGGTTTGTATTTCCGGAAGACTTCGTAAATACACCATCGCAGCAAACAATTCCATGACCATCCCGGCATTTTTCGAGAACCGTTACCGTGATAAGAAAAAGATCCTACTTCTGATCTCATCAGTGGTAATCGTAATCTTTTTCCTGGTGTATACAGCTTCTGCGCTGGCAGCAGGCGGTAAGCTGTTCAATACCGTATTTGGACTTGATTATCACATAGCACTTGCCATTGGAGCAGCGGTTATTCTTTGCTATACTTTCATGGGCGGCTTTATGGCGGTCTGTGTAACAGACTTTGTACAGGGAACCCTGATGCTTATCGGACTGCTTGTAGTTCCGCTGGTGGCATATTTCCTGCTTCCAGGCAATCTTACAGACCTGATCTCCCAGAGCGGCGTGACCGGCGGTGCAGGTGCTTATCTGAACCCATTTATGAATGGAGACAGACCATATACCTTTATAGAGATCTTTTCCCAGCTGGCATGGGGCTTTGGATACTGTGGAATGCCTCACGTACTGGTAAGATTTATGGCAGTTAAGAACGAGAAGGAACTGAAAAAATCCTGGGCGATTGCCATTGTATGGGATCTTCTTTCCCTGACAGCTGCATTTGCAATCGCTGTGATCGGAAGAGCTTATCTGCTTCCTGTTATTCTTGGGGAGAACGGAGCTGCTTCTTCTGAGAGCGTATTTATTGAGATGATCCGCAAGGTGTTTACCTCAGAGCTTGCGCTTCCCTTTATCGGTGGACTGTTCCTCTGCGGAATCCTTGCAGCGATCATGTCCACAGCGGATTCCCAGCTTCTGGTAACGGCTTCTGCAGTATCAGAGGACTTGTATCACAGCTTTGTCAAGAAGGATGCTGATACAGAGGAAATTCTGAAAGTAAGCCGCATCACGGTTATTGTGATCGCAGTGATTGCATTTGTCATTGCATGGAATCCGGACAGCAGTATTATGGGACTGGTTTCCAATGCATGGGCAGGACTTGGTTCTGCATTTGGACCGATCGTGGTAATGTCCCTGTTCTGGAGAAGAACCAATCTTCCAGGTGCCATTGCAGGTATGGTGACTGGCGGACTTACCGTTATTATCTGGGACTATATTCCATTAGTTGGAGGACAGACACTGGGAACCTATACCGGACTTTATTCCCTGGCAGTTGGTTTCCTGCTCAGTCTGGTGATGATCGTGATCGTCAGCCTTGTGACGAAGGCTCCATCCAAAGAAATCACAGATGAGTTTGACAGAGTTGCTGCGAAATAATGCGGTTGTATGATCGTTGTGCATTGTGATGCGTGTTATAGGTTGCGATGCGACCATTAAGAAAGTTTTATAAAAAAGGTAGTCCTTATATGGAAAGGGCTACCTTTTTTTCTGAAAATTTGTTATAATAATAACATCTTTATCCGGGAATGAAAGACATTGTATATCAGTGTCTGGCAGAAAACGGACGTAATAAATCTGCATTCCCATAACAGAAAGGGGCAACACAAGATGAAAAAATATGATTATTTAATTGTAGGAGCCGGACTTTTTGGAGCTGTATTCGCTCACGAAGCTACTAAGAAGGGCAAGACCTGCCTGGTGATCGACAAGCGTGATCATATCGGCGGTAATATTTACACAGAGGAAGTAGAAGGCATCCAGGTCCACAAGTATGGCGCACATATTTTCCATACCTCTAAGAAGGAAATCTGGGACTATGTGAACCAGTTTACAGAATTTAACCACTTTGTAAATTCACCTATTGCTGTGTATAAGGATGAACTGTATAATCTTCCGTTTAATATGAATACATTCCACCAGCTCTGGGGAGTTCGGACTCCGGCAGAGGCGAAGGCGAAGATTCAGGAGCAGATCAGCCGCATGCACATCACACACCCGAAGAACCTGGAAGAGCAGGCGCTGGCGCTGGTGGGACAGGATGTGTATGAGAAGCTGGTAGAGGGCTATACCCGCAAGCAGTGGGGAAGAGAGTGTAAGGACCTTCCGTCCTTTATTATCAAGAGACTTCCTCTTCGTTATACCTATGATAATAACTATTTTAAGGATCCCTATCAGGGTATTCCGAAGGGCGGCTATACCCGCATTATCAAGAAGCTTCTGGAGGGTGTCCAGGTTTGCCTGAAGACGGATTTCTTTGCAAACAGAGAAGAGCTCACTGCACAGGCAGATAAGATCCTTTTTACCGGTATGATCGATGAATTTTACGATTACTGCTATGGTGAGCTGGAGTACCGTTCCCTGCGTTTTGAGACAGAAGTGCTTGATATGGGGAACTATCAGGGAAATGCGGTTGTGAACTATACCGATTATGAAGTGCCATATACCCGTATTATTGAGCATAAGCACTTCGAATTTGGGACACAGCCGAAGACTGTTATCACAAGAGAATATCCGGCAGCATGGGAGAAGGGAAAAGAGCCGTATTATCCCATTAATGATCCGAAGAATGACGAGCTCTTTGACAAGTATGAGCGCCGTGCATTAGAAGAGAAGAATGTACTCTTCGGCGGACGACTGGGCATGTACCGCTATATGGATATGGATAAAGTAATCGAGGAAGCTCTTAATATGGCTGAGACCGAGCTGACCTACGAAGAAGTATAAAGGAGAATACTATGGATACCCCGACTATTACACAATACTACAGAGAATCGGACCCGGCCAGACGTCTGGCACTTTTGAATATGTCAATTGAGGCAGGAGAGGAGCCGGAGCTGAATCAGATCCGCAGGGAGCTTTGGGACATCCGTTATCAGGATCCGTCTGAGCTTGGCGGTGATACCCGGGCTGACGGTTTGATCGCACTGTGGATGCTGATGGAGTTTAATAAGGACAGCGGCAAGCGCTTTATGGGAGTCCGCGGCGGACGTAAGGAGATCATGAAACAGCTGAATAAAATGAAATTCCAGGAAATCTGCGCCAAGGGTAAGGATTATGAAGAGCTTCTTTACAGGGAGTGCTGCCATATGGTGAAGACGTATATGGAGCTTAGTGAGTCTGATAAGGCTTATAACAGCACGCTGTTTGGAATTATGAAAATGAGCAGTGAGCGTGCCAAGGACAAGCTGAAAGCGGATATTTATGATACTGCCGTGGTGCTTCCGCAGACATTGAAGATGGAAGAAGAGCTTGGAATCGTCACCCGCGCCGCCCGGGAAATGTACGAACTGCATTTTCCAGGAGAGGGAAGCCTGGGAGCAGACAGATAACATGTCAGGCGAAAAAGCCTGACATGTATAAAAAGATATAAAATTATAAAGTCCTTAATACCGCAGCAGTCTCCGAATCTGGAGCTGGCTGCGGTATTTATTATGCAGCTCCAGTTCCAGCGCCTTCTCACATGCATCCAGAATCACATCATAATAGGTAAACTGATAAATATTACCTGCAATCTGTACACAATTATACCGCTGCAAAGAAATCCCAATCTGTTCCATGGAAAACTGGAAATCAAGCTTCGCCTGCAGCATACGCATTAAGGTAAAGGACACAAACCCAATCACAAAATGGGCATTGATCTTATCCGGTGTCCAGATGAAGGTAGCAGAGGAGTCATACTGGCTTTTGGAATCAAGGAAAATTTTCTCCATATGACGAAGTCCGCTGAAAAGACGATAAGGGGCAAGATTATCCACCTCCAGATTATCAGTAGCAATGGCAGTATATCCGTCCAGCTTCAATCCGGTACGCCTTCCGGAAGACTCCCTGGCAAGGCGCTGCTGTCTGGCCTGAAGCTCATGGTAGTATACAAATTGTTTTTCCCTATCCTCAAAAATCCGCTCTTTATAAAGAAGAGGGATAGTCTGATGCTTTTCATTCAGAATTTTCATTTCCTGATAACCATCCTTCAGTACCCAATCCTTAAATTCTGCATTCGCAGTATGTACCGGCAGACCATAAATATATCCGTCTGCTGGAACTCCATTGCAAATAAAAGGCTCCTCCTCCGGACGCACAGGTGCAGTATTATAAAAGCGGGTTCTGGGATTCTCTCTCTTTAATTGCTTTACGGCATTAAAAACAGACTGGTTCAACACAGTACCACTGGTAGACAGGTCATATGCAATGGGAATTCCATTTCTGTCCGTGAGAAGATCCAGGTGAAGGGTGGAATCTGTACGTTTGGCATTGGGCTGCGTGTCAGAGGGCATGCTTCCCGGAATGGAAAAATTATAGCTGGTGTGATCCAAAAAAGCAGAAGTGGTATCTCTGGAAAGGATGCTGCCGGAATGCTCATAAATCCACTTCTGCAGATCTTTTTGCAGTTTCACGATAACATGAAAGGCAGAATCCAGGTCTTCGTCTGAGATGCTTCCGGATTCTTCGAAGTAGATTCCTTTTTCAATAGCTTCATTCCAGGTGCAATTTGGGTAAAGCGCACGGGAAATGACCATATATCGGAAAAGTTCTTCTATATTATAGGAGAGAGATAGATTCCAGGTCCTGGTACGCCAGAAAATGTCCAGCTGAAGCTCCTTATAAAGGTATTTCAGAATGCCGTAGCCTACATTTTTCAGAGAGTGTTCTCCCGGTGAGAGAGCAGTAGTAAGGTCAACATATACCACAGAGTTCTTTTTGGCTTCTCGTTCCTGGTTCATATCAGCGACAACCTTCTCGAAATGGCTGATGGGATCCGGGTAATCCTTCTTTAAATCTTCCAGATATCCCAACCCCATAATGGTTTTCTGACGAGTGGCTTTCTTCTCTTTATCATAGTAGGATTCGGTGATGGCAAGGTAAGTTCCCTTTGCCTTAGGGGTCTTTTTGAGAAACATAGGGGTCCTCCTGTATGCTTTATCATTTGAAAATGAAGATGGTGCGTAATCCTTGTTTGCCAATTGTATAAGTGCATTGGTTTTCTGGCAGTTATTATACCACACGAAAGAATGTACATCAAGATACACCATGAGTAAATACGAAAATCGGAGCGAATATAGTTTAGAAAACAGGGCGTGAAATTGTGCAATATGCTGAAATTCAGACAGGGGAAAATGGAGTAAACATGTAGCTTTTTTGCCCTGTGAAAGCAGAAAAAATAAGAATTTGTGTGCTTTTTTCAATTAAAAGTCGAAAATAACTACAGTACACCAAAATACACATTATAAAAATACGAAAATGAAGACCGAATCGTGCCAGATTTCTTAGTGAAACGGCAGAAAACAGGGATTTTTCAGGTGATTATAAATTATTGCTCCTTTAAAATCAGTGTGATATGATGATGAAAATGGATTTTGGGCTACTTCTGCCTGCAAAACCACACTGAAAAAAGGAAAACCCGATCTTAAAAAGGAGGTTGTAACATGAAAAAGAATTCAAGGCTGAAATCGTTTTTTGCCATACTTTTGGCGGTATCTATGATATTCCAGCAGTCCAGTCTGACTGTTCTGGCAACAGACGATACCTACGTTGAGGACGCGACGGCAACACCGACTCCGTCTGAAAGCGAAGCAGAAGCATACGCAACAGAGGGAACGGAACCGGTTGCTGAGAAACAGGAAGAACCTCAGCAAATGCAGGAAACTCCTGCTGCGGAACAAGCTCAGGAGCCAACGGAAGCACCTGCCGAGCAGCCAACAGAAGCGCCAACAGAGCAGCCGACGGAAGCACCAGCAGAGCAGCCGACAGAAGCACCAGCAGAGCAGCCAACAGAGGCGCCTGCAGCAGCTCCGACAGAAACACCTGCAACAGAGCCTACAGCGGCACCAGCAGCAGAAGTGACGGAAGCTCCTGCAGCACCGGAAGCTACAGCAACACCAGCTGCCGAGGCAACTGCAACTCCGACACCGGAAGTCAGCGCGTCCCCAAGTGAGACACCGACTCCGACAGAAGCACCGAAGACTTCTTTCAGATACGAAGACAGTCGTGTAGTGATTACAGCAACAGCTCCGGAAGATGCAAACCTTCAACAGGATGCAGAAATCAAAGCTGACTACATCGCACCTGGCACCGATCGCTACAATGCAGCAGTAGCAGCATTCAACAGCCAGCTGAGCAGCCAGTTGGGACTGGACGCTGAGAATACGGAAGCTGAGTACGTACTTTACGATGTATATTTCCTGACCGCCGACGGAAGCAGAATTGAACCTGAAAGCGGAAATGTAAAAGTAGATATGAGCTTCAAGAAAATTCAGGAAAGCACCGTTGACGGCGACGTCGTAAATAAAAATGTTGTCCACCTGGACAATGATGGACAGGCCGAAGTTGTAACCGAATACGTAAACACAAACGCAGACGGCGAGATCACCTCTATGGGTTTTACGCAGGATAGTTTTTCAATTGTGGGTGGCGTGACGACTTATGATGTTGAAACATCTGGAGGCGAAGGAAACAGTGAAAATGCATTAAAGTTAGATGCTTATATTACTAATGTAATAATACAGGATGCTAACCAGCAGACTATTACATCTCTTACAGAGACGACTACAGAAAGTAAAAGAACTGAATCATTTAATTTAGTTGGATATTTTGGAAATATTCCAGTAGATGAACTTGAAAAGCATGGCTGGAAAGTGGAATATCAGATTCCTGAACAGGACAAAATTAAACTTGAAGAACCGACGTCTGGTACGATAAAAAATGGTAGTAACGAAGTTATTGGAAATTATAGAATAACAACCGACGGATTTGTCAGTATGGAATTTGATAAGGACAAATTAGGTCATGGAACAGCAGTTGGAGGCAATTTTACCTGTTGGGCATATTTAGATTGCACAGACATAACTACTACTGGAGATGTAACATTAAAGTTTAATGATAAGGTTGAAAATAATGTTACAATTCGCGTAATTAAAAAAGAACAGTTGGAAATAAAGAAAGTTGCTGAAGTACCTGTAGTAAATTATGAGAATAATGAGATTACGTATACATACACAGTTAAAGTGTCATCTCCTACAGGAACGGTAAAATCAATTGATTTTGTAGATAAACTGGAAAAATGGTCTTCAGACGCGAATCTTAGTTGGAGCAGTTTAACTATAGAATGTAATGATCCACTTGTTAGTGTAGCATCGGATTGTTTAACTATATCTACGGAAAATAAAACTATATCAGGAACATTGCCTTGTTTATCAGTAGGTGAATTTTATACTATTACGTATAAAATTACGGAAAAATTCAATGAACCAGTAAATGGCAAGTTTTCAGAGAATAATACTGCAAAAGCAAAGACGAATCCATCAGGAAAACTGGAGGATTTAATAGAAGTAGAAGCCAAAAGCAATCCGGAGGTTAATTATACAAGCAAAGATTATAAAGATGTTGTAGTTGATAAAAAAGGAACTGGAGTTCAAGGCGATGATGGAAAGATTACATGGACTTATACAGTAACAGTTTCTTCACCACATGGCACTGGGGATGAAATTGACTTTAAAGATCAATTAAAGAGTGATGCAAAAGGTACAAGTCGTAAGGTTAAATCAGATTCCTTGTCTGTTAAGAAAAAAACAAATACAGCACCTGATGGTATAAATGTTACGTCGGAAAATTATCTGAAGGTTTCAGGTGATGAATTGCTTAAAGCGGATTCCATTGCAGTGTCTGGAAAATTGCCAGCGCTTAATGCTGGTGAATCTTATGAAATTACGTATCAGGTAGAAGAAAGTGGATTTACCGAAAGCAATTTTACAGCAAATGGAAAAAATACAGCGTATGCCAAGGTAACTGAAAAAGTTAAAGATGAGCACTCATCAGAGCCGACAATTTATTATGGTATTCCTAATTTAAATAAAAATGGAAATTATGATGCTGAAAACAATAAGGTAAATTGGACTATTGAGGTAAATAATAATTTTGCTAGCCTTGAAGGATATGAAGTTAGTGATATATTATTACAAAATGACATTCAGCAGAATGCTGATATTATAGCAAAGGTTACGATTCAGAAAACTGGATGGCTGGATGTTAAGCTGGTAGATGATGTAAAGTTACCTATAAAATTTTATACTGATAGTAATGGAAAACCATGTATGGAAGATGCTGCCGGTAAGGTGACTGAATTATATACAATTAGAGATTTTATAAAAATTGAATATTCTACCATGGTACCAGATGATAATAATTATTATGTTAAATATAATAATACGGCTAATATTGAAAAAGGAGGGGAAAATAAAGGAGAATCCAAAAAAGATGTTGATGCCATTAAACCAATAGTAACAAAGGATGATGCTATTGTAACTGAGAATAAGGATTCTGATGCAGTTAATCTGGCATGGACAACTTCTATAACAATTCCTGCTGATGGAATAAAAGTGGGTTCTTATTTTGAAGATTATCTGGAAAACCCATGGAGCGGTTCTGAACCTAAATTAGGCAGTTGGTTTACAAAAGAACAATTAGATAGCATGACGGTAACAGGAATAAATAAGAGCGATTATATAATTACTTATATTCAAACTGAAAATAATGCGAATTATTTCAAGGGATTTAAAATTACATTTAATAAAGCAATTTCTTATTCTGAGGTGAAACAGATTAGTCTTAGTTATTCTTCAACTGGTTATGTAGGAAATTTAAAAGCTGGAGAGAAGAAAGAGTTTGTTAATGAGGCTAAATTTACGCAGGACGGAAAGCAAACGACAGATAAAGGAAAAGGATTATATTCTAAAGAGTCAACCGGTCCAAAAGTTGACAAGGAAAATTTAACAGAGGATGGTTCTGTAAAGGATGCATTTTATAGCTGTGATAATAGTAAAAAGATAAGAATATATTATCGTGTTGTAATTGATACAGAAAGTTTAACTGAGAATATTGTTTATGAGGATGTGTTTCCGAATTATGGTACATTAGTTACTTCAGACTGGAAATACGATGGGAAAGAATGCGACTCAAATAACTCAAGGAAGGGCATTATTGTTCGGTATCTATCGGATACTACAGAAGCTGATAATTTGCGAGGAGTATTTGGTAATTTAGGCTTTGATTATTATGCAGCGAGTAGAATGGATGTCACCGAATCAAAAACAGGATCTTTTACAATAACCGTTGATAAGGATGCTATTGGTATTCATAGTAATGGCAATTGGTTTGCTCCGTATGGCGAGAGACCTAAACTTGTACTTTATTATGCAATTGATTATGATCTGAACAGTGTGGGTCTTACTGATCGAAATGATTGTGTTATAACCAATAATGGTACCGTATCATCAGGCGGAAAAAGTGATTCTTCTTCTGCAACAGCGACTGTAGAAATGAGTAAAGTAAGTAAATCTTCTGCAGGCTATCATGATGATACTAATACAATTAGTTATGCTGTTACAATTAACCCTGCTGGTGAAGAGGTGCTGGACGGAAATAATTTGACTGTTACAGATACGTTAAATTATACAGATCATGTAAATGACATAAAGGGAATTTCTTTAATTCCAGGTTCTGCAAAACTTTATCGAAGAAATGCGGATGGATCTAAAGGAGAGGATATAACTCCTAATGGAGGATGGATTTCAGTAACAGATGCAAATGGAATTTGTACTTTAGTAGCAAGTGTTCCAGATAAAACTGCATGTATTTTGGAATATAAATATTTGTTTGAGTACAAAAATATTAGTCGAAAGGACTATTTGATTTCTAATACAGCAGTTGTTTCAGGAGAAGCAAATAAGAAATGGACATCCACAGTGTCTACTCAGCTGAAAGATCAGGGAAGCGATGTAATTGCAAACACAGAGAGTACAATGCTTACATTAGTAAAACGAGATTCTCAAAATGCTGCGCTTTTCTTAGAGGGAGCAGTTTACAAGCTGGAAAAATATAATGGAACTAAATGGGTAACAGTCGGTGAAAATTATACAACTGATAAAAATGGTGTTGTCCAGCTTGGGGAAGAGATTAACGGTAAAATTGTTATGAAATATAACTATGCATACCGTTTAACAGAAATTAAAGCGCCAAATAATTATAAATGTGCATCTGAACCAATTTATATTTACTTGAAAGAGGCAAGCAGTAGTGTATCATACAAACCAACAGGTTTTGATGAATCAAAAGCATTGGGAAGCAATGGTGGATATATTTATGTTTCAGACGAAAAGGATCTTACTGAAAAAATAAGTATTCCAGTAGAAAAGCGTTGGGATGATGCTAATAATAAAGAAGGATTCAGACCATCTAAAATTACAGTAGTATTAATAAAAAATGGAACGGAAACAAAGACGACGTTAGAACTTACTGCTGATAATGATTGGAAGGGTGAATTTAGTAAACTTGACAAATTTGATAGTGCCGGTGATTTAATTTCCTATGGAATTAAGGAAATTGAAGTGAATTATTATCCGAAACCTGATGTTACAGGAGATGCAACTAAGGGATTTGTAGTTACGAATAAACGTACACCAGAGATGGTAGACATTTCGGTAAGCAAGAGCTGGGACGACAGCAACAACCAGGACGGAAAACGAGTGGGAGA
>NZ_JAJCIA010000041.1 GCF_020554845.1 Blautia faecis
CACCATTGTCCGAATGCGTCCGCCTTGAACAACTTTCAACACACTAAATAGCAACTTAAAAGAGGCCATTGCGAACTCATTTCCAGTCCGCAACGGCCTCCCCTTAAGGAGTTTTATTTACTTTCTTTCACGCTCTTAAATCGCCCCAAGAATCCGTCTGGCATTATCAATCCTCTCCTGCGTTGGAGGTTTCACGCCCTCCAGCGGATAAGGAATCCCCAGCTTTTCCCATTTAAAAATGCCAAGAGTATGATACGGAAGAACTTCCACGCGCTCAACGTTTTTCAGTGTATGGATAAAATCCGCCAGCTGGTGCAGATACTCATCCTTGTCACTGCCCCCCGGTACTAACACATGCCGGATCCAAACAGGCTTACCCATATCCGAAAGCTCACGGGCCATGGCAAGAATATTCGTATTGGTCTGCCCGGTAAGCTTCACATGCTCCTGCTCATTGATCTGCTTGATATCCAGAAGCAGAAGATCTGTATACTTCATCAGCTCCAGCCACTTAGAATGCCACGGCACCTTAGTCGTATAAGGATTTCCGCTGGTATCCAAAGTAGTATGGACTCCCGCTTCCTTTGCCTTACGGAAAAGCTCTGTGAGAAAATCCATCTGCAAAAGTGGTTCCCCGCCGCTCACCGTGATACCACCCTTATCTCCCCAGTAAGACTTAAACCGAAGTGCTGTCTTCAAAAGCTGATCCGTAGTGTACTCTTTTCCATCTGTCATATTCCAGGTATCCGGATTATGGCAGAACTGGCAACGCATAGCACAGCCAGAAAGAAAAATCACATATCTCACTCCAGGTCCGTCCACAGACCCGAAGCTCTCCAGAGAATGAACATAGCCTTTTAACATTTCTAATTCCTTTGCATTCATATTTATAAAAAGGACATGCAACCTCTAACATATATTGTATTGCATGCCCTTTTGTTTCGCCGATACTATTTTAAAATATCAGACTTACATTCTGTCGTGGCAGGTTCTGGCAATAACATCCAACTGCTGCTCTCTTGTCAGATCGATAAACTTAACTGCATAACCGGAAACACGGATAGTGAAGTTTGCATACTCCTCTTTTTCCGGATGCTCCATAGCATCGATCAGTTTCTCTTTGCCAAATACATTTACGTTCAGGTGATGTGCACCCTGGTTGAAATATCCGTCCAGTACATGTACCAGATTATCTGTACGCTCTTCATCACTATGTCCAAGAGCTTCCGGATTAATGGTCTGTGTATTGGAAATTCCATCCAGTGCATCCTCATAGTCAAGCTTTGCAACAGAGTTCAGGGAAGCAAGAAGTCCGTTCTGCTCTGCTCCGTAAGATGGGTTTGCTCCAGGTGCCAGAGGCTCTCCAGCCTTTCTTCCATCCGGAAGAGCTCCGGTAGCTTTACCATAAACAACGTTAGAAGTAATGGTAAGAATAGAAGTGGTTGGCTTGGAATCACGGTAGGTATGGATGTGTTTCAGTTTATCCATGAAGGTGGAAAGCAGATTTCTTGCAATCTCATCTGCTCTGTCATCATCATTACCATAGCGTGGGAAATCACCCTCAACCTGGAAATCAGTGGTAATTCCATCCTCATCACGGATAGCTTTTACCTTCGCATACTTAATAGCAGACAGAGAATCTACTACATGTGAAAATCCAGCAATACCTGTTGCAAAAGAACGCTCAACCTTGGTATCGATAAGCGCCATCTCAGCTGCCTCATAGTAATATTTATCATGCATATAGTGGATCATGTTCAGAGTTCCTACATACAGATGAGCCAGCCAGTCCATCATCTGGTCATATTTCTGCATAACCTCATCATAATCAAGATACTCGGAAGTGATCGGCTTGTACTCCGGTCCTACCTGAGTCTTTAACTTCTCATCCACACCACCGTTGATCGCATAAAGGAGGCATTTCGCAAGGTTTGCACGAGCTCCAAAGAACTGCATTTCCTTACCAGTCTCAGTAGCAGATACACAGCAGCAGATGGAATAATCATCGCCCCATACCGGACGCATAACATCATCGTTCTCATACTGGATAGAACTTGTTGTAACAGAAATATTAGCAGCATATTTCTTGAAGTTTTCCGGCAGCTTGGAAGAATAAAGAACAGTAAGGTTTGGCTCCGGAGCCGGTCCCATATCCTCAAGAGTATGAAGGAAACGATAGTCATTCTTGGTAACCATGTGGCGTCCGTCAACACCAATACCTGCAACCTCAAGAGTTGCCCATACCGGGTCACCGGAGAACAGCTGGTTGTAGGACTCAATTCTTGCAAATTTAACCATACGGAATTTCATTACCATGTGGTCAACAAGCTCCTGTGCCTCTTTCTCAGTGATCACGCCATTCTTAAGGTCTCTTTCAATATAGATATCAAGGAATGTGGAGATACGTCCAACACTCATTGCAGCACCATTCTGGGTCTTAATTGCTGCAAGATATCCAAAGTACAGCCACTGGAATGCCTCATGAGCATTCTTTGCAGGCTCTGAAATATCATAACCATAGACCTTTGCCATCTCTTTCATTCCTTTAAGAGCGCGGATCTGATCTGCGATTTCCTCACGAAGCTGGAAATCATAACGTCTCATACCCTGGCGGTCGCTGTCTGCAAAGTCTTTCTCCTTGCCTGCGATCAGAGCGTCAATACCGTACAGAGCCACACGTCTGTAATCGCCAACTATACGTCCACGTCCATAAGTATCCGGAAGTCCGGTAAGGATGTGGCTGTGACGTGCTCTTTTCATTTCTGGTGTATAAATGTCAAAAACGCCCTGGTTATGTGTTTTGAACTCATATTTTGTAAACATATCGTGGATCTGAGGATCTACCTTGTAGCCGTACATTTCGCATGCCTGCTCAGCCATTTTGATTCCGCCGTATGGCATAAATGCACGTTTCAGAGGCTTGTCTGTCTGAAGTCCTACAACCTTCTCAAGATTCTTTAGGTCTTCAGCAATATATCCTGGTCCGTATGCGGTCAGGCCTGTGACAACCTTTGTCTCCATGTCAAGCACACCATTGTTGGCACGCTCTGCTTTCTGCAGCTCCTGCAGCTTTCCCCACAGTTTGTCAGTAGCCTCGGTCGGGCCTTCCAGGAAAGAATCGTCTCCGTCATAAGGGGTATAATTGTGACGGATAAAATCACGAACGTTAATCTGTTCTTTCCAACGATTTCCTTCGAAGCCTTCCCACTGTGCAAAATCTTTCATTCTTGTACCTCTTTCTTTATTTTATAGTTCTCCGCGTATATTGAAGAATTGTTATTAGTTTAACGATTGTAGTATACGAGATTGTTATTTCTTAGTCAATCGGTTTGGGGAATGCTTTTAATAAAGTACAATTTATCTGGTAAAAAATGGATTTCCCTATATATAAGTCCTATATTATGTACTTTAATTCATTTTTCCATTTGTAAGCCCCATTTTCACTGTAGTAAATACAGAGAAATATTCTCGATATACTTTGTTAAATTTTATCAACTTAATTGAAGGGGGGCTATCGCTTAACGAATGAATTTTCGTGAAGCTCTCGATGGTCTTATCTGTATCGCCATGTTCAATGCCATCGCGGAGCGTGTTGCTGTGAACGAAGTGGACAATAACTTATACTCCTTTCTGCTTGCTAAAAATTTAAGTATTTGTTTTACTATTATCTTGTCATATGTTATCCTATTCTTACAACATTAAGGGGGAAACAAATGTAATGGAAAAGAAATCAAACCATTTTTCAGGACAGCTTGGTTTTGTCCTGGCTGCAGCCGGAAGTGCTGTAGGAGTGGGAAATTTGTGGAGATTCCCATACCTTGCCGCAAAGGACGGAGGCGGCTTATTTTTAATTATCTACCTAATTCTGGTACTAACCTTCGGATTTGCCCTTCTCACCTCTGATATTGCGATCGGACGGCATACACAGAAGAGTGCCATCGGAGCCTATACCCAGATGCGTCCCAGATGGAAGTTCCTGGGAATCCTTACCTTCCTTGTACCAGTGCTTATTATGACCTATTACGCGGTCATCGGCGGATGGATCACCAAATATGCAGTGGTATACATAACCGGTCAGGCACAGGCAGCTGCCTCAGATGACTATTTTACAGCCTTTATCACCTCTTCCACTTCACCGGTGATCTTCGCACTGCTTTTCATGGGTGTTACTGCTTTCATTGTATACAATGGCGTGGAAAAGGGGATTGAAAAAGTATCCAAATGGATGATGCCGGTCCTGCTAGTTCTGGTCGTAGTGATTGCAGTGTATTCTCTTACGATTTCACATACGGATGCTTCCGGTCAGCTTCGCACCGGCTTACAGGGATTTCTTTACTACCTGACGCCTGACCTTGAAGGACTGACTGTGCAGCGTTTTCTGCAGATTCTGCTGGATGCCATGAGCCAGCTGTTCTTTTCACTCAGTGTATCCATGGGAATTATGATCACCTACGGCTCCTATGTAAAACCTGAAGTGAACCTAAACAAAGCGATCAATCAGATTGAAATTTTTGACACAGGTGTTGCCTTTCTTGCAGGTGCCATGATCATCCCGGCTGTATATGTGTTTTCCGGCACTGAGGGAATGGGTGCCGGACCAAGCCTGATGTTTATTTCCCTGCCAAAGGTATTTTCTGCAATGGGAAAAGCTGGTACCTTCGTAGGAATCCTGTTTTTCGTAACTGCTATTTTTGCAACCTTGTCTTCCTGTATTTCCGTACTGGAATCTATTACTGCAAACTGCATGGAAATTTTTCATACCAGCCGTAAAAAAACAGTTCTTGTTTTATCTGTGATCTACCTTGCAGCTTCCGCAGTTATCGCTTTGGGATACAGTATTTTCTATGTGGAAGTGAAGCTTCCGAACGGTTCTGTAGGACAGCTTCTTGATATTATGGATTACATCAGCAACAGTGTTATGATGCCGTTTATTGCACTGCTTTCCACGATTCTCATCGGCTGGGTCGTAACGCCGGATTATGTGATTAGCGAAATGGAAAGAAGCGGGGATAAGTTCCGTAGGAAAAAATTGTACCGCGTCATGATCCGCTTTGTTGCGCCGGTTATGATGTTTATTCTGTTTTTACAATCTACAGGGATTTTATCTTAAACTGCAAAGCACGTTTGAGAAAGGCTTTTTGCAAGATGTGCCTCACAATTTTGGAAAGCTTATATTGCGCAAAAAACATCCAGCCTGCCATCGTTGTATGGAGACTGGATGTTTTTATAATTTGTAATTGTTTAGATACTGAAGCTTTATTAGTTTCTCACTGCCAGCGGTGTTCTGCCTCTTCGATTTCCTCAATAAACATTAAAAGGAAGCTGATGAGAAGCAGGATGCTGGATACCCAGATGGCTCTTTCGCCGTAAGCCATTGAAAGTCTGCCGCCAATTCCTGCGCCAATGGCAAACAGGAAAATAATGGCGAAGTAGCATAAGGCCTGACGAAGCAGGCGTGGCTTTCTTTCACGCATGTAAGCGGAAAGAGCGGCAGTGCCGCTTCTCAGATTTCCGATACACATGGTGCTGGCATAGGCATTTCCTTCAACCTTTCGGAAGGTCTGCACCTGAAGGGCGCAGGAGAAGGATACCAGGGTGGTGGCAAGCACGTTCAGGTTCCCTGGGATGAAGCCAACCAGAAACAGCAGGATGATCTCTACCAGAAGGATTCCCTGGCGCCAGTGAAGGCGTCTGGCATAGCGGAATTTTTCCTGAATGCGTTCCGCTAACAGAACTCCAAGAAAGAATGCGGTCAGGGGAATGAGATAATGCAATCCTGCTTTCACTTCGCCGTTCATAAACCGCTCACTCATCAGTACCACGTTTCCGGTCTGGGCGTTGGAGAAAACGCCATCGCGGGTAAAATAGGTATAGGCATCCTGAAATCCTCCTGACACTGCAAGGAATGCACTGTTTATGAATGCTTCTGAGGTCTGTACCCTTTTATGATGGTCCATAATAAGCTCCTTCTTTCGTCTTTTGTCTTTCGTATACATATCTTCAGATTATAGAATAAATAATGCTTTCTGTAAACATCTATTTTGATATGTGGAGTATATATATCTTATATGCCTGGAGCGTATTTGAAAAAGACTTTCTGCAGGATTTCCGTCACAATTATTAGTTTTCTTTATGTGCTTCCAGATACTCTTTTCTTCCCTCTTCATAAAGATTGTTGCCTTCGCTGTCAATAATGACTACAAGGGGCATATCTTCTACGTAAAGCTTACGGAGAGCTTCTGCACCCAGATCCTCGTATGCGATAAGCTCCGCTTTTTTGATACATTTGGCAAGAAGGGCGCCGGCACCGCCGATGGCTCCGAAGTAAACACCGTGATATTTTTTCATGGCTTCTACTACTTCAAGCAGACGCGCTCCTTTGCCGATCATTCCGCGGGCTCCTACAGACATCATGGTTGGTGCGTAGGCATCCATACGGCCGCTGGTAGTTGGTCCGGCAGATCCGATGACCTGACCTGGTTTTGCAGGAGTTGGACCTACATAATAAATAGTTGCATCTGTTGGATCAAAAGGAATCTTTTCGCCTTTTGCAAGAGCCTCACACATACGCTTGTGACCTGCGTCACGGGATGTGTAGATGGTTCCGGTAAGGAGAACCTGATCTCCTGCGTGAAGGGTTTTTGCCAGTTCTTCCGTCAGAGGCAGTGTAATATGTCTTCTTTCCATGATCAGATCACCTCCGTTTTGTGGCGGGTAACGTGGCAGTTGATGTTGACTGCACATGGCATTCCCGCAATGTGAGTAGGCATTGTCTCAATATTCAGGCCGATGGCTGTGGTCTTTCCTCCAAAGCCCTGTGGTCCGATTCCAAGCTTGTTTACTTTCTCCAGCATTTCGTCTTCCAGCTCTGCATAGTATGGATCCGGATTGTGGGAATCCAGAGGACGCATCAGTGCCTTCTTTGCAAGAAGAGCACATTTGTCAAAAGTTCCGCCGATTCCAACACCTACAACCATAGGAGGGCATGGGTTCGGACCTGCTGTCTCAACGACTTCCAGAATGAAATCCTTGATTCCCTGAAGTCCTGCAGATGGCTTGAACATACGGATCATACTCATGTTCTCACTTCCGAAGCCCTTCGGGCCAACTGTGATCTTTACTTTATCACCAGGAACGATTTCTGTATAGATCATAGCCGGTGTATTGTCTCCTGTATTTCCACGGCGTACAGGATCTTTTACAACAGATTTGCGAAGATATCCGTTTGTATATCCGCGGCGTACACCTTCATTGATGGCATCAGTAAGATCTCCGCCAACAAAGTGCACATCCTGTCCAATTTCAAGGAACACACATGCCATTCCTGTATCCTGGCAGATCGGTACATTTTCGTTATCTGCAATATCAAAATTCTCGATAATATTGTCAAGAATACCCTTGGCAATCTCTCCGTCTTCGCATGCGCGGCATGTTTTGATAGCGCATTTTACGTCTTCCGGAAGATGTTCGTTTGCTTCGATACAGAGTTTTTCGATGACGTCTGTAAGTCTGCTTACTTCTACTTCACGCATTTTGGTAAGCTCCCTTCTTTTATAATATTTATTTCATTTTTATCTCTGCTCGTGGCGGGCGTAGTTTGGAAGCAGTAATGGAGATACTTTATCGGTCTCTGCTCCTGCTGCTTTTAACTCTTTCTCATATGCGTAAATATGATCCAGGTTCATTTCTCCAAGCTCTACCTCTTTGCATTTTGCAGCAGCCTTTTTACCGGCATTTCTTCCGAATACGATTACGTCCAGAAGAGAGTTGCCCATCAGTCTGTTTCTTCCGTGGATTCCGCCTGCAGCTTCTCCTGCAACCAGAAGGTTCGGGATTTCTTTTGTAAATCCGTCTCCATCAATTTCCAGACCACCGTTCTGGTAGTGAAGAGTAGGATAGATCACGATCGGCACTTTTCTCATGTCAACGCCGTAGTTCATGTACATACGGAACATTGCCGGAATTCTCTTCTCAATAGTTCCCTCGCCTCCAAGGATCTCGATCATCGGAGTATCCAGCCATACACCTTTCAATCCGCCAGGAACTTCTACGCCACGGCCTTCCTCACACTCACGGATAACACCGGAAGCATTGACATCACGGGTTTCCAAAGGGTGAATATAGGCTTCTCCGTTTGCATTTACAAGCTGTGCGCCAACAGAACGGACCTTCTCTGTTACCAGCGCGCCAAGGATCTGTGACGGATAAATGGCACCAGTCGGATGGTACTGGATGGAATCCTGATAAAGAAGGGAAGCACCTGCTCTGTAACCAAGTACAAGACCATCTGCGGTTGCGCCGTAGTGGTTAGAGGTAGGGAATCCCTGATAGTGCATTCTTCCTGCTCCGCCGGTTGCAATGACAACGGTTTTTGCTCTTGCAACGGAGTAATCGCCGGTTTCCATGTTAAGAAGAACAGCACCTGCAGTCTGTCCTTTTTCATCTTTCAGAAGTTCTACAGCAGAAGTAAATTCTACTACCGGAATGCCAAGGTTCAGAACCTCGTCACGGATAGTACGCATGATTTCAGATCCGGAATAATCCTTTGCAGCATGCATTCTCTTTCTGGAGGTTCCGCCACCGTGTGTGGTGATCATGGTTCCATCGTCTTCTTTATCGAACTCAACGCCAAGATCATTCAGCCATTTAATTGCATCCGGAGCTTCCATTACAAGTCTCTTTACCAGCTCTGGTTTTGCAGCAAAATGTCCGCCGCCGAAGCAGTCCAGATAATGCTGTACAGGAGAATCGTTTTCTTTGTCAGCTGCCTGGATTCCGCCTTCTGCCATCATGGTGTTGGCATCACCGATACGAAGCTTGGTCACGATCATTACGTTGGCACCTGCATTGTGTGCTTCGATGGCACAGGATGAGCCTGCACCGCCGCCGCCGATTACAAGTACATCTACATCATAATCGATTTTGTTAAGGTCAATTTTTTCATTCAGAAGACGGCTTTCGGAGTGAAGCATTTCTGCCAGCTCCAGTGGTGCCTTCTGTCCTTTGTTTGGTCCTACTTTGATTTCTGCAAATGCATCCGGGTTATAGTCTGGATGGAATTTCTTAAGAAGAGCATCTTTCTCATCAGCGCTCAGACGTCTTGGCTCTGTTGCCATACGCTGTGCTCTTGTAGCCTCTACCTTTTTGATGGATTCCATCATATTTTCTGGATATGGTGCGTACATGTTTTTATGCCCTCCTTATTTCTCAATTTCTCTGTTGTTGTAAAGTTCTTCCATGTCTGTGATCGGTTTCTGCATGATCTGCTCGATCAGGTCATCATATTTACCTTCATGAATCTCTTCTACACGTTTTTCAAGATGCTCACTCTTAGGAGCAATGTATTTTCCTGTGAGACGTCTTGCAAGAAGGCCTACCATCGGATGGGAGATACCTGCCGGACATCTTACGGAACAGCATCCGCAGCTTACGCAGTCAAAGGATTCTTCTGCGCATTTCTCAAGCTCACCTCTCTGCGCATATGCGATGTACTGCATTACATTTAAGCCCTGGGTACATGCTTTTGTACACGCGTTACAGCCGATGCAGCTGTAAATTTCCGGGTAGAGCTCCATCATGACCTGCTGGTTTGGCTGAAGGTCTTCGATGTTGTAGAGTCTCTTGTCTGTAGGGAAGAACGGGATGCTTGCTACATACATGCCTTCCTGTACCTGTGTCTGACAGGCAAGACAGGTTTTCAGTTCGTTGTCGCCTTTGATTCTGTAGATTGTGGCGCAGGCGCCGCAGAAGCCGTGACGGCAGCCGCAGCCGCGTTTTAAAGTGTATCCGGCGTATTCCATGGCCGTCATAATGGTCAGGTCAGCTGGTACGGTGTATTTTTTACCGAAGAAATATACGTTTACCATATTTTCCATGTTGTGGGGTCCTTTCTTCTACTTATTCAACCCGTACGACTTGTGAAATGGGTATCCCGCATGTGCCCGTCGCAACGCTCTGCTGAACTAATCGCTAACTGCGACTAAGGAGTTCAGGAGAGCCTTCACTCCTAAGTCTTCGTAAGCGCTGGATTTCAGCGCCGCTAAAACCGCTCCTGAAATGGGCATCTTAGCGAGATACCCATTCCCCAAGTCTGTGTACTGGCAATAACTGATTCATTTATTCGAAAGTTTCTTAAGATTAAAAAGTTTAGTACTCGTCAGGTAATTGATCGATCTCGTCCATTCTAAAAACCGGACCATCTTTACATACGTACTTAGATCCGATATTACAACGTCCGCATTTACCAATACCGCACTTCATACGAAGCTCCAGTGTTGTATAAACCTGAGTTCTTGTAAATCCAAGCTCCTCAAGGCCCTGAAGTACGAATTTGATCATGATCGGCGGTCCACAGACTAATGCGACTTTGTTGGTATCAAAGCCGATTTCTTTTAAATAAGTCGGTACGAAACCTACATGTCCGTCCCAGCCTTCCTGCTCACGGTCGATGGTCAGATAGACGTTTACGTCTTTTGCATTCATCCACACTTCCTGGATCTCTTTTAATTTTACAAGATCGTCTGCGGAACGGGAACCGTAGAGGATGTCTACAGTGCCGTAGTCATCACGGTTGTCCAGCACGTAATTGATCACGGAACGAAGTGGTGCAAGACCGATACCTCCGGCGATAAAGAGAAGATTTTTGCCTTTCAACTTATCCTCTACCGGGAAATGGTTTCCGTATGGTCCACGGACTGTGATCTCATCTCCCACCTGAAGGCTGTGAAGATAAGAGGTCAGCTCACCACATTTCTTAATACTGAATTCCTGATACTCTTTATTTGTAGGAGAGGAAGTAATGGAAAACATACCTTCGCTTACACCAGGAGCACAAACCATGGCACACTGTCCAGGCATATGTTCAAAAAGCTTTCCTCCATCCGGTGCTGTTACACAGAATGTTTTTACATCCGGAGTCTCCTCATGAATATCTGTGATCACGCCAACCTGCGGGATCAGAGTATCCAGAGTATAATTTTTATGACAGGTACACTCGCTCATTACTTTTCACCTCCATGCTTTTCAAAAGCCTTGATCACCTTTACGATATTTAAAGATGACGGACATTTTTCCACGCAGCGGCCACAGCCTACACAAGAGTACATACCGTCGTTATTAGCAGGGAAATATACAAGCTTGTGCATAAATCTCTGACGGAATCTCTGCATCTGGCTGGTACGGTTATTTCCGTGAGCCATCATTGTGAAATCGGAATACATACAGGAATCCCAGCAGCGGTAACGCTTTACACCGTGTCCTGTGTCGTAATCCTTAATGTCGTAGCACTGGCAGGTCGGACATACAAAGGTACAGGTTCCGCATGCCAGACATGGTTTATATAAGGTCTCCCAGACAGGAGAATTAAACTTCTCATCTGTGGCGTTTCCATCCCAGCCTTCCAGGGAAAGATGGGTGTATGGAAGTTTTTCCACAATGGCTCTGATTGCCTCTTTTTCCGCATCCACTTTTACCTGATCGTCGTCGGCCGGGATAAGAAGTTCTTTTACTGCTTCTGTAAGAGCCTCTCCTTTTTCAGTAAGAGCTTTCCAGTAAAGGCTTCCCTCCACCATCCAGGCTGCTACATCGGCAATGCCTTTTACGTCGGCATCTGCTTCCGGATCTGCTGCATCTGTTCCAAAAACCTTACAGAAACAGGATTCCTCCGGCTCATGACAAGCCAGGGCAACGATAGTTCCATGGTCTCTTCTTGCTGCATAGAAAGTATCAACAGGATCAGCAAGAAAAACCTTATCCAGAACTGCAACCCCTTTTACATCGCAGGCCTTCATGCCAAATACAACGAACGGACGGCTTCTCAGCTCTTCCGGCTCTACGGTCAGCTTCTTTCCATCACGAACACAGGTGTAAAGTGTTTCGCTCTGTGGGAAAAAGGCATCTTTGCCGGATTTTACGGTTTTCAATGTCTCAAGGTCTGCCTCTTCTCCTTCATTCCAAAGGCCGAAGTTGGTCTGTCCTGCCTTTTTGATCGGAAGGATCAGATCCTGGCTTTCTGCGATTTTCCGGAATAATGCTTCCAGATTTTCTTTTTCAATCTTATACATACATTATCCCCTTTCTGCCACTACACCTGGCTCTACATCATCAAATGTAAAGCTGGTCAGCGGGCCTTTAGACTCTGCATCAGCTCCTGCCTGATATTCACCGTAGAAGGTATCAATATCTTTGATGAACTTACGGTTAAACAGATGAAGCGGAATCCCCTGCGGGCAGACACGGCTGCACTCACCGCAGTCTGTACATCTTCCTGCAACGTGGAATGCACGGATAATGTGGAACATTTTTTCTTCAAAGGAATCCACATTTGCCTTCTGTGCACTGTCAAACTTGGTGCTGTCGAACACACATTTACGGCAGCTGCAGGCCGGACATGCATTACGGCATGCATTACAGCGGATACATTTACTAAGCTCCTTCTGGAAAAATGCGAAGCGCTCTTCCGGGCTCATCTTCTCAATTTTCTCCACCTCTGCAAAACGGTCTGCATCCTTTGTATCCTTGGATTCGCCGATGATCTCGTCGTAGATCATGTGCTCTTTTCCTTTGCATACATGGCAGCGCTCCAGCATTGCATCCTTGTAAGCGACTGTTTTGTCACCATAGATTGTGGAAATGTTAAGTTCTTCACAATCATCGGTAAGCTCAGCGCCGGAAATGCTCTGGATTCCCTTGATGCCCATTTTACGAAGCTTCTCCACATCCAGCTTGCCTTTACAGCCAACACCGATAATGTAGGCTTTTTCACGGTCTACACGGTGCTCCTTGATCAGCTGGTTGAAGCTGTAGGTATCACAAGGCTTCAGACAGACAAGAGTTTTTCCCTCTAATTTGGAAGCCTCGATCATCATTTTACTTAAATTCTGTCCGCAGAAACCATTGTAGACAAATTCGTCCAGGCTTTCTGCAGTTTCGAAATATGCTGCTTCCGGATTGTAAGGCAGGTCTCCGGCTTTCCAGCCAAGAACACGTGTTACGGTTCCATCAGCCAGCAGTTCTTTTGCACGAGCGATCAGTTCCTGCATCTTAAATCCTCCAATCTGACGTTTTTACCCAGAGAATGGATTTTTTCCACAAATTCATTCATGGTCTGGGAGAATTTTACACCTTCTGCGGCAGATACCCACTCAACACGGGTACGGCCATTTTCCACACCAATGAAGTCCAGCATGGAGAAAAGAAGTGTCATACGTCTTCTCGCATAATAGTTTCCGGTTGTGTAGTGGCAGTCTCCCGGATGGCAGCCGCACATGATCACGCCGTCAGCACCTTTTTCGAAGGCACGGAGGATGAACATTGGATTTACACGGCAGGAGCATGGTACGCGGATGATCTTTACATCAGCCGGATAAGAAAGACGGCTGCTTCCTGCAAGGTCTGCACCTGCGTAGCTGCACCAGTTACAGCAGAATGCCACGATCTTCGGTCTGAATTCTTCTTTTGCTTCTATCGACATATTGCATCTACCTCCGCTAAAATCTGTCTGTTGGAGAATCCCTGGAGATCCATTGCTCCGGACGGGCAGGTTACGGTACATGCACCACAGCCCTGGCAAAGAGCATTGTTTACAACAGCAATTCTTCTTGTCTCACGGATTCCGTGGTCATTTACCTGTTTTTCCTCATAGGAAATCGCACCATACGGACACACATTTGCACACTGGGAGCATCCGTTGCAAAGAAGCTCGTCAGAATGTGCGGTACATGGGTTGGTGGTCAGCTTGTCTTTTGCAAGAAGGCCGATTGCCTTTACTGCTGCTGCGCCAGCCTGTGCAACTGTCTCCGGAATATCCTTTGGTCCCTGGCAGACACCGGAAAGGAAAATACCAGCTGTAGGGGACTCTACCGGACGAAGCTTTGCATGTGCTTCTGTGAGGAAGTTGTTGGTATCAATACTTGCGGTAAGCATAGTTGCAATTTTTCTTACATCCTTGTTTGGCTCGATGGCAGCTGCAAGAACTACCATATCAGCCTCCATAAGAATCTGTTTATTTTCAAGCAGGTCAGAAGCCTGAACCATAAGAGTTCCATCTGGCTGTGGGATTACCTTTCCAACCTGGCCTTTTACATAATTTACACCGTAATCTTCAACAGCTCTTCTGTAGAACTCATCGAAGTTTTTGCCTGGAGTACGAACGTCAATGTAGAAAACAGTTACATTTGTATCCGGGTATTTGTCACGGATCAGCATTGCATGTTTTGCAGTGTACATACAGCAGATCTTGGAGCAGTAGCTCTTTCCTCTTTCATCAGAGCAACGGCTTCCCACACACTGTACAAATACAATGTTTTTCGGAGCTTTTCCATCGGAAAGTCTCTCAAGATGCCCCTTTGTAGGTCCTGCTGCATTCATGATACGCTCAAGCTCAAGAGAGGTGATAACGTCCTTACTCTGGCTGTAAGCGTACTCATCATATTTATCCAGCGGAATCACGTCAAAACCGGTTGCAACCACGATTGCACCATATTTCTGTGTAACGATCTCATCCTTCTGCTCATAATCAATTGCACCTGCGGCACAAACCTTGGAGCAGACACCGCATTTTCCGGTTTTAAATTTGGTACAATGCTCGCGGTCGATTACCGGAACATTTGGGATAGCCTGAGCGAACGGAATGTAGATAGCACTTCTGTTGTTCAGACCGCGGTTAAATTCGTTTGGATTTTTCTTGGACGGACATTTCTCAGAACAAACGCCGCATCCGGTACATTTGCTCATATCCACGCTTCTTGCTTTCTTGCGGATATCAACGGTGAAGTCACCTACAAAGCCGCTTACCTTCTCAACTTCACTGTATGTATAGATGTTGATTTTCTCATGTGCTGCTGCCTCTACCATTTTCGGTGTAAGGATACATGCGGAGCAGTCCAGAGTTGGGAAGGTCTTGTCCAGCTGGGACATTCTTCCACCGATACTTGGAAGCTTCTCCACAATATCAACCTCATAACCAGCCTCTGCAATGTCAAGGGCTGACTGGATTCCGGCAATACCTCCGCCGATTACAAGAGCACGTTTGGTTACAAGGCTCTCGCCTGGCTGAAGAGGAGCATCCAGATTTACTTTTGCGATTGCGGCTCTTGCAAGGATCACTGCCTTTAAGGTAGCCTCTTCCATATCCTTGTGGATCCAGGAGCAATGCTCACGGATATTGGCAATCTCTACCATATATGGGTTTAATCCCGCTTTCTGTGCTGCCTTTCTAAAGGTAGCCTCATGCATACGCGGGGAACAGGAACAGACTACGATTCCTGTCAGATTTTTTTCATGGATGGCGTTAATGATCTTGGCCTGTCCTGCTTCGGAGCACATGTACTGATAATCTTCCGCATGAACAACGCCTGGCTCTTTTGCTGCCATCTCTACTACTTTTTTTACATCAACTGTGGCTGCAATATTGGTACCACAATGACATACGAATACACCTATTCTCTGCACCTGTTTTTCACCTCCTGTATCTTCTGAATGCACTTACCAGCAGCTGCTGCGGTGTGTCTTCATCAAGCAGCTCCGGAATTTCGTCTGCGGTCAGATAGTTCTGCCCACGCTCGCGGACAACCAGCTGTCTGGCTGCATCGATCAGTTTTCCCGGTTTAACATCTCTTGGACAGCGTTCTACACATGCAAAGCAGGAGAGGCATTTCCATAAGGATTTTGACTGTGCAAGAGCTTCAATGTCGCCGTTCTGTACATAAGTTACAAACTGGTGAGGCTTGATATCCATCTCGTTAAATGCAGGACAGGTTGCGGAGCATTTGCCGCATTTCATACATTTCAGGGGATTTACTCCGGAAATTTCTTTGATTCGCTCTGCTGCATTCTGGGTATTTCCATATGTATAAGCCATTACTTCGCCACCTCCTCTTTTACTCCGAGAGCTTCTGCAAGAAGTTCTGTAAAATAGTAAACAGGAAGATCGCCGTTTCCGTTCTTTTTCAGGTTATACATGCAAAGTGGACAGGCTGTGATCAGCATATCTGCTTCAAAGCCCTTTGCACTGTCCATGATCTTTTCACACATATTCTGTGCCATTTCTTTTTCTTTCAGGGAAATGTAGCCGCCGCAGCACTCATTGCGGTATGGGTATACCACAGGCTCTGCGCCAAGGGCACGGATGAAGTCTTCCATAATGGTGGGATTCTCCGGATTATCAAATGCCATGATCTTTCCTGGTCTTAAAAGAAGGCAGCCATAATATGCACCGATTTTTTTGCCAGTTAAAGGATTTACCACTTTCTTTTTGATCTCATCAAATCCAACTTCATCACGGAGTACTTCCAGATAATGAAGGACATTTGTCTCTCCTTCATATGGAGTATCCAGTTTCAGATAATTATTTGCTCTGGTGCGGATGTCGTCCACGTTTTTCATGTCGTCGTTCACACGTTTGAGCACATGATGACAGGCTGAACAGACTGTGATCAGATCCTGTCCTTTTTCTTTTGCGTCATTTAAAGCCCGGATGGAAGAAAGTTTGGTGGCAATCTCATCGCTGCCAAGAGGATATACGCCGCCGCAGCACTGCCAGTCTTCTATCTCTTCCATTTCGAAGCCCAGTGCTTTTGCAGAAGCTCTGGCATAGGCATCCAGATCTTTTGCCTTATTCTTCAGGGTACATCCTGGATAATAACTGTACTTCATGCTTCTTGTTCCTTTCTTGTCACTGTTCACTAAATGTGCTTTTCTAAATTCACATATGTAAACAGCAGCTATTTGGGTTGCTTTCGCAAAGTGGAACCCGACTTACCGCTTTCCACGATAGAAGCCGGGATGTCTTTGCTGGTATAGTTAAATATAAAGTCTTGTGCTCTGCACTGGGAATTGATTTTTCTGGTAAAATGCAGACAACAAAACCTGGTCCTTACAGTTCGATCTGTGCGATTACTTCTTTCAGGGCATCAGCACTCTTTTTCAGCAGTGCAACTTCTTCTTTATTCATACGCATCTGAACTTTTCCCTGGATTCCATTTGGTCCTACAAGAGTAAGGGTACTCAGGCACACATCTTCAATCCCATACTCACCGTGAAGCATGGAGGATACAGTTGCAAGGGAATCGGAAGCTGCCAGGATCAGACCTACCAGCTGGCAAACGGTAGCAGATACTGCGTAGAAGGTTGCACCTTTCTTTGCAATAACTTTTCCGCCGGATTTCTGTACATATTCCAGCATGGCTTCTTTATCCAGAGGTTTCACATCCTTGCCGTGAGCTTTCATTTCTTCATAATACTCATCTGTGCTGAGACCGGAAATGTAAGCGCCTGTCCATGGAATGAAGGAGGTGTCTCCGTGCTCGCCAAAAACATAAGCGTGGATATTTCCCTGGGCTACTTTGAAGTGCTCGGAAAGTCCATAGCGAAGTCTTGCTGTATCAAGAATAGTTCCGGATCCCATGATCTGATTCTCCGGAAGACCGGAAATCTTGGTAAATACATAGGTCATAATATCTACCGGGTTGCTTACGATAATATACTTTGCGTCTGGAGCTTCTTTTACGATCTGAGGAGTGATGCTCTTCAAAATGTTTACGTTTGTCTGAGTAAGCTCAATTCGTGTCTGTCCTGGTTTACGGGCGATTCCGGAAGTAATGATCACGATGTCTGAATCTTTGGCATCTGCGTAATCTCCGGCCACCAGAGATACAGGGCTTCTAAAGCAGGTTCCCTGCTCAATGTCCATAACCTCTCCTTCAACCTTCTCCTTGTTGATGTCGATCAGAACAATCTCGGAAGCGATCTCATCGTGTGCCAGTGTGTAAGCGATAGTGGAGCCAACGCTTCCAGCTCCGATAATGGTAATTTTGCTGCTCATAAAAAACTCCTTTCATGGGGGTTGTGGAATTTTGTCAACTTTTCCCTCTGTTTTGTCACTTTTTCGTGGGATTGGTTGGTTTTCCCTGTGTGATGTCCTTTGTTTCTTGTTTATTTTTTAACAATCACAGTTAGAAAAAAAGCGGGTAAAAACTTTATTTTCTGCCTTGTGACATGGCCTAAACCAGAAACACAGAGAATTTTCTTCCTGTTTTCCTGGTTCAAGTCATGTCACTATGTGTTTCTTGACAAACAATTCTCAACAAAAGGACTTTTCCCTCTTCGTCTCCGCATAAAATATTGGTTTTCTCCGCTCTCATTAAGATACCACAATGACAATCTTTTAACAACTATTTTTTTAAATTTTTATCATTATTTTGGGGCTTCTACATATTGCATAAATATAGGGGCTCTGTTTTGTATGATTTTATGTAGGTTACTTCTGTAAATCCCATTGTCCCCAGATTGGCGTCTCCCTTTTTCAGATATGCATTAATTTCCTTATTATTTACAATTTTCTGGTACTTCAAGTAGATCAGTTCTCCTTTTTAGCTTTTTTCTCAAGATAATTATAAGGAAAAAAAAGCAGGTTGTTGTCTCGGACATGTAAAATTTTGTTTAAATTTGAGAAGAAGAAAGCATCTGTCAGTTACGATTCGACAGATGCTTTTTTCTAAAGCATGTTTAAAAAATTATATATCTCACCAATGCTTTTTTCCTACCCGAATCAGCAGGCGTACAGCTTCACAATATTCTTCAGATTCTCCACAGCATAATCCATTCCTTCAACGGTAATGTGTTCGCATGGTCCGTGGAAGGCATAGCCGCCGGTTCCAAGGTTCGGACAGGGCAGTCCCATGAAGGAAAGCCTTGCGCCATCTGTGCCGCCGCGGATTGCAACTGTCTTAGGATTCAGCCCGGACTGCTGGACGGCTTTCTTGGCGTTATCGATCAGGTGCATGCAAGGCTCGATCTTCTCTTTCATGTTGCGGTACTGTTCTTTGATGATGAGGGTTACGGTACCTTCGCCGTATTTCTCGTTGAGAAGCTTGACGATATGTCTCATCAGCTCCTGGCGGCAGGCGAACATGGCGCTGTCGTGGTCACGGATAATGTAGTCAAGGCTTGCAGAAGACACATCTCCGCTCATTTCACAGAGATGGAAAAATCCCTCATACTCTTCTGTGTTCGCTGGGGTATCTCCTGCCGGAAGCATGTTATTGAACTCCATGGCAACCAGGGCTGCATTGATCATGGTGTTCTTACTGCTGCCCGGGTGTACAGAAAAGCCTTTGATCTTTACTTTCGCACCTGCGGCATTGAAGTTCTCATACTCGATCTCATTCTCCGCACCGCCATCTACAGTATAGGCAAAATCTGCTCCAAAGTCTTCTACATCGAAGAAGTCTGCGCCGCGGCCCACTTCTTCATCCGGGGTAAAGCCGATACAGATTTTTCCATGAGGAATGTTCTCTGTGATCACCTGCTCTGCCATAGTCATGATCTCAGCCACACCAGCCTTGTCATCTGCACCAAGAAGGGTGCTTCCGTCGGTGGTGATCAGGGTTCTTCCTTTTAAAGATGCCAGATGTGGGAAATCTTTCAAGGTAAGAGCATATTCACTGTCTCCCAACTTTACATCACCGCCGTCGTACTCCGGGATGATCTGTGGATTTACGTTTTCTCCGGAGAAATCAGGTGCTGTGTCCATATGTGCGATAAAGCCGATGGCTGGTTTCTCTTCCAAGCCTTCTGTAGCCGGGATCACGCCATAAACATAGCACTTGTCATCAATGCGCACGTCCTGAACCCCTATTTTTTTCAGTTCCTCTGCCAGCTGGTTTCCCAGGTCAAACTGACGGCTGGTGGATGGCACGTTCTCCTGCTCATCCTCGCTTGTGGTATATACTTTCACATAATTTAATAAACGTTCGTATGCACGCATTTTTGCTTTTCTCCTTCTCATGTATTCTTTATTTTCAAGCAGCTCGGCTAAATAATTTTACAGCTCTTCCAGTTTCTCCAGTTCCCCGCCAAATGAAGTATCCATACATTCTTCAAAAGACGCTTCCTTCTTCATCTTCTCCAGTGCCACTCCCGCCTTCTTTACAGTCTGCACCGTTCCGGCACCTGCTATGCAGCCGCCAGGACACGCCATGCCTTCCAGCAGATATCCGTTGTATTTCCCTGCTTTGGCTGCCATCAGCATCTTTTTACACTCCTGAAGTCCGTTAGCACTGACTACCTTCACCTCGCGATCCGGATCCATTCGCTTTACAGCTTTCACAACTGCGGCTGCCACACCGCCGCTAACAGCGAAGCCACGACCGTCACTACTGGCCTGGGTAAGAGGCTCTTCCTCCGGAAGGCTGGCGAAATCAACGCCCTTGGCATCAAACATGCCTTTCACCTCTTCAAAGGTGAGAACGAAGTCCACATAGCTTCGAACCGATTTACGGCTTGCCTCCAGCTTCTTGGCTGCACATGGTCCTACAAACACGATCTTGCAGTCTGGCTCTTCCTGCTTCAGAAGTCTGGCAGTCAGTACCATGGGAGTAAGCGCCATGGAAATGCAGTTGGCAAGCTGTGGAACCGTCTTTTTTGCCATAACAGACCATGCCGGGCAACAGGAGGTTCCCATAAACGGAATTTTCTCCGGCACTTCCTTCATGAAGTCCTTAGCCTCCTCAATGGTGCAAAGATCTGCACCCACAGCCACTTCCTTAATATCCGTAAATCCAAGCGCCTTAAAAGCTCCCCGAAGCTGGGTATTCTTCAATTCCGGTTCAAACTGACCTGCCACAGCCGGCGCTACAATGGCATAAACTGGTGTATCACTTTTTAATGCCATAATGGTCTGATAAATCTGTCCCTTATCTACAATGGCACTGAACGGACAGCTTACCAGGCACATTCCACAGGAAACACACTTGTCATAGTCGATCTCTGCTCTGCCATACTCGTCTGAATGGATGGCATTCATTCCACAGGCCTTGGCACACGGACGCTCCTGCTTGATAATGGCATTATATGGACAGGATTCCAGACACTTTCCACATTTGATGCATTTCTCCTGATTGATCACAGACCGCCCGTTTTCCATGTGGATAGCCTGCTTGGGACAGACCTCCTGACAAGGATGTTCCAGACAGCCCTGGCAGCCCTCTGTGACAATCACACGCTTCTCCGGACAGGAGTTGCAGGCGAATTTAATAATATTGATAAGGGGCGGCTCATAATATTTCTCTTCGATCAAGCTGGCTTCTACGCCCTTGGAAATTGGCGCATGCTCGGAAATGTTTCGAAGAGGCAGTCCCATTGCCACACGCAGTCTCTCTCCTACGATAGCTCTCTCCAGAAAAATACTGTCACGATATGTTGCAATCTCTCCTGGAAGAATTTTGTACGGAAGATCATCCATCTCTTTCTCAATGTCGCCCTCATAGGCAAGCCGGGCAATTTCAGTAAAAATCTGGTGTCTGATTTTTGTCTTTGATGAGTATAGTCCTCTCATTCTTTTTCTCCTTATGCTGTAGTATTTTGCACCAGCCAGATTTTACCGCAATCAATCTAACTGTCTTTATAAAGTTTTCTTTCTCCGCTTTTTTAAATAGTTGATATAAATTCATCAAGTATTTATTATACCACCTATCATACAAAAAAATTATAATTTAAGCAAATCTTTTTCCAATTTCTTTTCCTGGAGCATGTATGAAAAAGGCTTTCTTTTAGTGTGTTGAAAGTTGTTCAAATGTGTCCCTCCTGAAGAACTTTTCACCCTCCCAACACATTAAATAAGAAATGCACGCAAAAAAAGACACTGTACAGATTTCTCCACACAATGTCTTTCTTCAAAATTTTCACATAAAATAGTATTTCATCCACCTATCTGGCAATCCAGATCACAGACAGAATGTACTGCTTTTTTCAAAAGTTCCATATGCTCTGGTTCTGGAGGAAGTATCTCCGGCAGCTTGTATTCTCTTCCAAGCCAGTCGTACTTATCCTGTCCCAGACGGTGATAAGGAAGAAGGTGAATCTTCTTCACACCTGGCAATGTAGATGCAAAGGAAGCAATAGACTTGATTTCCTCCACACTGTCATTGAACGTTGGAACGACAGGTACACGAATCACCAGATTGGTCTGGCCAGAAAGAGCTACCTTTCTGGCGTTCTCCAGAGCCAGTCCATTGGGCTTGCCTGTAAACTGCTTATGCTTCTCCTGATTGGTATGCTTGATATCCATCAGGTAAGTATCCAGATAAGGCAGTACCATCTCTATATTTTTCCAGGGAACACAAGCCATACTCTCGATAGCTGTATTAATTCCACGCTCTTTCGCTGCGCGAAGAAGGTCACGGGCAAATTCCGGCTGGCAAAGACATTCGCCACCGGAAAGTGTCATTCCACCGCCGGAGCGGTAGTAATATGGACGATCCTTCTCTACCAGTTCGATCATCTCGCGGACAGTTACGTCTCGTCCCATGGTCTTCACGCCGTCTGGAGTTTTCATTGTCTGGATCTTATATTCCTGGGATTCCGGATTGCAGCACCACTGGCATCTGAGCACACAGCCTTTCAAAAACACAATGGTACGGATTCCAGGACCGTCATGGATGGAATAACGCTGGACGTCGAAAATACGCCCTGTAGTGTCTAAATATTCCATAGATATCTCCATTATACGGAAGTGTCAGCAGACTTCTCTTAACGAAGCCACCAGCAATTCCATTTATATTTTTCGCAGAAAGTTTCCATTCACAGCCACACTTATCATCTCGCTAAGAAGTGAGCTATGGGGCAATTATAACTCTCCTGCATAAGAGTCTGCTGACTTTCGTTTTAGAATCCCTGCTCAGTTCTTCTGATAATGTCATCCTGCAGAGATTTGGAAAGTGTGGTAAACAGTGCACTGTAACCAGCCACACGTACAACCAGATGCTTATAGTTCTCCGGATGTGCCTGTGCATCGAGCAGGGTCTCTCTGCTTACAACATTGAACTGCATATGCATTCCCTTCTGATCGAAATAGGAACGAATCAGTGCAACAAACTTCTCAAGGCCCTCACGTCCGGAAAGTGCTGACGGATGGAATTTCTGATTGAACAAAGTACCATTGGATACGATAAAGTGATCCAGTTTTGCAACAGAGCTTGCTGCTGCAGTAGGTCCGTTCACATCCTTGCCTGCGGATGGGGAAACACCATCTGCAACCGGAGTATGTGCATATCTTCCATCTGGTGTAGCACCAGTCTGTCCGCCAAGGGGTACGTTTGCAGATACCGGATAAAGTCCTGCCTGGTACTGTCCGCCTCTTGGGTTCTTAAAATTCTGTAACGGTCTTGTGTATGTGTAAGCTACGTCTCTTGCGAAGTAGTCAACCTCCGGAATGTCATTTCCGAATTTCGGAACTTCTGCGATCATATCGTGGATTTCCTGATATCTTGCCATCTTCTCAGGTGCCATCTGGGCATTCATAACAGATTTCAAAACTGCAGCTGCTGTATCCGCATCAACCTTGGCACCGCTCTCGGTCATCTCTCTTAGGATGCCGGTTGTGATCTCTTTCACAGACTGCTCATCCAGGCCTTTACCATAGTTCCATGCAAGAGCTTCTTTCAGCTCCTCCATTGTAAACTTCTTCTCCTGGTAAACCAGCTGGCGAATCGCATAGAGGGAATCTGCCATGTTTGCAATACCAAATCCCTGGGGACCGGTAAAGTTATAAACTGCGCCGCCTTCCTGTACAGTCTTTCCACGGGCGATACAGTCATCGATCATACTGGAAAGGAATGGAAGCGGGCAACGCTTTGCATGTGCTACGTCGATGGCATTATCTGCATTTACAAGAAGGGAGATGCAGTATTCCATCTGTTTCTTGTAAGCATCGTAAAACTCATCGAAGGTTTCCATCCGGGTAACATCGCCGGTAGGAATACCAACCATCTCACCCTGATCCATACCATTGCCAAATACAAGTTCCAGCGGACGGCACATATTAAAGAATGCTGCATCATGCCATCCCTCTGTCTTACCTGCTTTCTGTGGCTCTACGCAACCGATGATATTATACTCACGGGCATCTGCAAGGGAAAGTCCTCTGTTCTGCAGTGCCGGGATGATTACCTCGTCGTTATAATAAGCCGGAAGTCCGATACCCGTTCTGGTAAGCTCTGCTGCCTTGATCAGAAGGTCATGAGGAGAACCATTCCATACACGGATGGAAAGGGACGGAGCCGGAAGATGTACATGCATGGATGCCTCAATACACATAAAGGAAAGGTCATTGGTCACATCATTGCCATCTTTATCCTGACCTCCTACGATCAGGTTCTGGAACAGACTGTAGCCTGCGAATCCTTCTGCGGAAGCAGCATCACGGACTTTATTCAGGTCATTTAATTTTACCCAGATGCAATCAAGAAGCTCCTGGGCTGCTGTTCTGGTAATCGCGCCGCTCTCAATATCTTTCTTATAATAAGGATACATATACTGGTCGAAACGTCCTGGGGAAATGGAATGTCCGCTAGACTCCATCTGGAGAAGCTGCTGCACAAACCAGAAAGACTGACACGCCTCCCAGAAATTGGTAGCTCCCTTCGCCGGAACCTTGCTGCAATTGGATGCAATCACAAGAAGCTCTGCTTTACGCTGTGGATCTGTACATTTCTCTGCCATTTCAAGGGCAAGCTTTGCATATCTGTCTGCATAATCAATCACTGCCTGGCAGCTCATGATAACTGCTTCCAGGAAACGGGAACGCTCTGCGTAATCTCCATCCCCCACATTGCATTTATCCAGCTCAGCCTGTGCTTTCGCCATAATGCCTTCGTATCCGATTTCAAGAACTTCCCAGTATTTTACGGTAACATGTCCTACACCATTATAGAAATAGTTACCCGGGGTGAAGATATTATGGTCGATCGCGCGAATTGCTTCCGGTGCCATGTAAGCAGTTGCCAGCTCACTGGTGGTTTTGCCCTTCCAGTATTTATGAGCTTCCCGAAGGTCTGCCTTGGCCTGCTCTGAGATATAGAACGGATCGGCAGTTCTGGTAGCAACCGTATCCAGCTCGTCTTCCAGCCACTGGAATGAGAATTCCGGGAATGTCTGACATCCTCTTGGTGCAATGGAGTTACTTCCCACGATCAGTTCCTCATCACGGATGATGATCGGAATATTATGTAAAATGTGGGCAAAAGCTTTCGCTCTTCTGGTAATGATCGGCTGGTCTTCGGTCTCCTTATAGGACTCTGTGATCAGCTTCGCTCTGTAAGATTCGATTTCCGGCATCTTGGCATAGAGATGATCTACCAGACGGGTAATTCTGGAAGATTTGGGAATCTCACTTGAATTGTATTTTTCCATGGTTCTCCTTTCTCATGGATGTCCCGGCATATGAAATAATATTCTGTATCTCCAAAACACAATATTCTCTCTGTCGGCAACATAAATGTCCGTTGTTCCATGACATAGTTTTCTATGCTCATTATACGTCATTCACTATGCGATGTCAACATAATTCAACACTAGTTTTGTTGTTTTAGTTGGTGTTTTTGGTTTGTTTTTGTGGTTTTTCGTTGTTTTTATTAAGATACCAGATTAAACAAAAAGCGTTTTCCGATTTTCATATTTTGATTTCGGAAAACGCTTTTCAAATTATATCTCCACACAAATTATATAGCAGTTCAGTGCCATACGTTGAAAGTTATCAATTTATTTGAAATATATGTGTATTCTTTCTCTCTGCCCCGTCTTGATATTTTCAGCCAATGCAACAGCAAGAAATCCAGATCCTCCTGCAACTTTTATTTTGCTGCCATTTGGTGACATCTTCGCTACACCCCAGTTACTTCTTGCATACGATATTCCCCCTCTGAGTTTCCAACCTTTTTTCAGATTAAATTTAAATGCGATACTCTTATTTTTATATTTGGAATAACGCAGATTATAAATTGCATTCTTTTTAAAGGCAGTTCCTTTAATTGTGAGCTTTCCCACCTTTGCAGAAGAAACAGGATTTACATATTTATACACGGTAAATGTACATTTGTAAGTTTCCTGTCCGGTTTTCACAGTAATGGTTGTTGTACCAGCCTTTTTGGGCGTAGCCCAAATAGCATTATCCTTTATCTTTACAGTTGCAACTTTAGTATTACTGGATCTCACAGCAACTTTTCTTTTTCCAATGTAGGCAATACGTTCATCCGGATTGTAGCATCTGCGATTTTCCATAGTTTTAGAAGAATAAATAGTTGCATTTTCCTTGACAGGAATTTTAAATGCCTCTTTTGCGTAAGCAGGCACGGTCATTGCAAACATCATAGCAAATGTCAGAACAACCATTATTATTTTTTTTAGTGACTTTTTCATTTTCAACACTCCCTTCATGATATGGACATTACAGAATACAATATATATATACATTTTTGATTTTATAACAGTTTATACCCATTTACAATCTGTGCCAAAATGTGTGCGCAATTCTTTCGCGGGTTTGTCACATTCTGTTTTTTATCAATAAAAAAACTGCCATATCAGATTTCTCCAATACAGCAGTTTCCTCATCTTCTTATTTACCAGCTATGTAAAATACCAGTGCCTCATTCACATCTTAGTGGCAGTGTCCGCCGCAGCTTCCACAATTACCATTGCAGCCTTTTCCGCTTTTTTTATCCTTCACAATGCTTCTCACTGCCAGACCTGCTATTACGACTACGATAGCACCTACAACTACTGTTCCCATATGATACTCCTTTCAGATTACCTATAAGCTCCTTTATGTTGTTAGTATATTCTAACATTCATTAGATGTCAATATTTATTTTATATTCCTTACACATTCAGCTTCATCTGTCCGTCTTTAATATATCCCATATTTCGCATTCCGCGGTAAATCACATAGGATAACAGTCCCGGAAGCAGGAAGTGGAACAATACAATTTTCAGAATTACCAGCACCGGTGATTCTGTTGCCACCATAGTCTGGTAAGTCATGATCTGTCCAACCAGACCTGAGGTTCCCATTCCGGAGCCTGTCGCATTGTTTGTCATATGGAAAGGCCCGATAATGGCAATTGGGCCTAAAATAGCAGATGCCAGTGTAGGAGGCAGCCAGATCAGCGGACGCTTCATAATATTAGGGATCTGCAGCATGGAGGTTCCGATTCCCTGGGCAAAAAGACCGCCCACACCATTATCCTTAAAACTTGTCACTGCAAATCCAATCATCTGACAGCAGCATCCGATCGTTGCCGCACCCGCTGCCACGCCATTCAGCCCCAGAATAATTCCAAGAGCAGCAGAACTAATTGGCAAAGTCAGTACCATTCCCATGATGACAGAAACCACAATTCCCATCAGGATTGGCTGCTGCTCAGTTCCCCAGTTTACCAGGTTGCCAAGCCATATCATGAAGCTTGATACTCCCGGTCCTACCAGTATCCCTACAGCACCACCGGAAAGGATGGTGATTGCTGGTGTAATAAGAAGATCCAGTTTTGTTTTTCCGGCAACCAGCCTCCCAATCGTAATTCCCACATATGCAGCCACAAATGCTCCAAGAGGCTCGCCAGGACCGGATAACACTAATGCCCCTGTATCAGACAACAGGGTTCCTGCAATAAGGTTTGATGCATAAGCCCCGATCATTCCTGCTGCCGCAGCCGACAACAGCACATAAGTAGATTCCCGGAATTTATACGCAACACCGATGCCGATTCCGGCACCTGTAAGCCTCTGGGCAACCACTGCAAATGCACTTAAATAAGTGCCATATGTACCGCCCATCAAATCACCGATCTGTTTCAAAATAGTTCCGATGATCAAAGTAGAAAACAACCCCAAAGCCATTCCGCTTAAACCATCAATAAAAATATTGTTTAAAACCTTCTTTATCGCTTTCATACTCTCTCCTTGTCCCCACCATCTAAAGCATGTAAAAAATTAATCTTGCAATCTGCAAAATACACCGAAAAGTGGGGCATGCTGACTGCGAGATTGTTTTTTCCGAACACGCTCTAATATAGATCCATCTTCTTCCTTCCCAGTTCCAGAAATACCTTCGTCCCTTTTCCAAGCTCCGACTCTATCCTGATTCCGTGATCCAGCCTTTTCATAATCTTTCCGCAAAGATAAAGTCCAATTCCAGTAGACCTGTTCTCTTCACGTCCATTATAGCCAGTAAACCCCTTTTCAAAAACCCGGGGCAAATCTTCGGCACGGATTCCGATTCCAGTATCTTCGATCACCAACGTATGCGGCCTGGATTTGCTCATATAGATGGATATTTTTCCTTTTTTTGTGTATTTCAGTGCATTTGATAAAATTTGTCCCAACACAAAGCCAAGCCATTTTTCATCTGTAAGCACCGTTTCCGATACCTCTTGATACTCCAGAGAAAGCTTTTTCCCAATAAATATTCTGGCAAATTTGTGAATCTGCTCACGAATCAGAGAATCCATATCCACTTCCTCAAAGCGGATGTCTGAAGCCATATCCTCCGTTCGAAGATACCCCAGCACCATCTCCACATACTGCTCCACCTTAAAAAGCTCATTCTGAATCTCCTGAGGTCTGGGCTTCTCTTCCTGAAGAAGCAATCTTGCTGCAGCAATAGGTGTTTTGATCTGGTGGACCCACAGCGTATAAAAGTCTGTCAATTCTGTACCAAAAGCACTTCTCTGATTTTCAGCCTCTATTCTCTTCTCATCCAGACTACGGCAGATTTCCCGGTAAATAGCCTCATTTTCATTCTCCGGAGCCTCCAGATATTCTTCTGAAAAATTGCCGCAGTCTCTTATGTAAAGCAGACTTTCCTGCTTTTTCCGGTATTTATGGTAATCCCACATAAGCCCCAGGCCTGTCAGCAGCATTTCAAAAACCGCCACATAACCTACAGGCTCCAGCGGAATATCATACAGAAAAAGGATTCCAGCCGTTACCGCTACCATAAGTAAAGCCAAAACACCTGTTTTCCATCTGGTTTTCAGATATTTAATCATACCATGTACCCCAGGCCTTTTTTGGTGATAATGAAGTTCTCTACACCCAGACCTTCCAGCTTCCGACGGATTCTTGTGATGTTTACTGTCAAAGTATTGTCATCCACAAAGCTGTCGCTCTCCCACAGTTTTGTCATAATCGACTCTCTGGATACAACATGCCCCTGATGTTCAAATAGTATCTGCAATATCTTCAATTCGTTTTTCGTCAGGTCTGCAAGCTTTCCATCCACTGAAATCGTCCCATTTCCAGGATTCAGCACTACGCCGCCCCTTTCCAGAAGACTGTTGTTCTGACCAAAGGCATAGGTTCTGCGAAGCACAGCCTGCACCTTCGCAGTTAACACATCCAGATCAAAAGGTTTCGCGATAAAATCATCTGCACCCCGGCTCATGGCCATTACCATATTCATATTGTCAGCCGCTGAAGACAGAAACATCACTGGTACCTGTGAAATTTTGCGGATTTCCTCACACCAATGAAAACCGTTAAAAAACGGCAGTTTCAAATCCAGCAGCACCAGCTGTGGATCTTTTTGCACAAACTCCTGAATCACATGAGTGAAATCTTCGATCTGAAAGACCTCATATCCCCAGGATTCCAAATGTCGCTTTACTATCTGTACAATAATTTCGTCATCTTCTATTATTAAGATTTTATACATTTTTAATCAATTTTTTCTTCTAAACGGACATGTCTGCCTGCGCAGACATCACCCCAAATGAAAGTCGATTGTTCCGCGCCTTTAGCGCTACCGCGCAGGACTTTTATCCTAAATATGCCTTCAGTAATTTCAGTGTATTCTTCGCTCCATCCCTGTGTGACCGCTCGTATCCATGAGATGCGTAAACTCCCGGTCCGATCAGACCATGCTTCATATCATAGCCTGCTTTCAGTGCCGCATCCACATCAGAGCCATAATGAGGATACACATCCACAGCAAACGCAATGTCATTCTCCTGTGCAGCCTTGATCAGACCGGAAACCACCTGGTAATCATATGGTCCCATACTGTCCTTAGCGCAGATTGAAACCATGGTTTCATCACATTCCAGGCCTTTTCCAACACATCCCATATCTACGGAGATCATCTCTGTCACTCCATCTGGGATAGCGGCACATCCACCATGTCCCACTTCCTCATAAGAAGTGATCAGTACATAAATGGTACGCTCTGTCTGAATTTCTTTCTCTTTCAGATATTTAGCATAGCCGAGAAGAATGGCAGTGCTGAATTTATCATCAAGGAAACGGCTCTTGATGTATCCGCTCTCAGTCACAACTGTCCTTGGATCAAAGCAGACAAAATCGCCTGTCATGATTCCAAGTTTTTTCACATCCTCTTTATTCTTCACTGGCTCATCAAGAATGGCCTCCATCGTCTCATAAGTACGTTTGGTATCGCTATACTCGCCGTTTACATGAACAGACGCATTCTCCAGCTGGAAAGTTGCATCATATACTTTGCCGGACTTTGTATAAACCTTACAATTCTCAGCCTCTGCATTGTTTGGATTCATACCGCCAATATTAGTCAGCTTCAAATGACCGTTATCCATGATCTGGCAAACCATTCCGCCCAGTGTATCCATGTGGGCAGCCAGAACTACTGCGTTCTTATCGTCCTTTCCCCCAAGCTTTACAAGCACAGCGCCCTTCTGGGTGATCTGCGGCTCATAGCCCAGCTTTTCAAATTCTTTTTTTACAAAATCTGCTGCCATGTGGGTAAAACCACTTGGACTTGGCACTGAAAGCAGATCCTGTGCTGTTTTCATAATGTAATCTGTGTATTTTCCCATGATATTCTCTCCTGTTTTTTACAAATTTTAGTCTTCTTACCTATCGTTCTTCACTTTCTGTATAGCAATGCGCCTCACAGAAATTACTTTTAAGCGATAACATTATATGATACCAGTGTCAAAAGGTCAAAAAGCTGTTCGTGCTTGCACGATAAGGCTTTTGAACTTGGGACACGCCAAATATGAGAAAGTAGCGATTTACGCAGTAAATCAGCGGATTTCGAATATTTGGAGGATTGCGGGAGCAGCGTAGCTGCGTAGCAATCTGGGTATCAAATGAGTGTCAAAAGACCTTTTGACACTCATATCATTATATTTACTTATTATCCTCAAATGTGATAACTTTATAAACCCATACTTTTTGCCAATTCCACTGGTCTGGCTGCGTCACATAAGCTTCCCATGAATTTCCTGCGGCACTCTGGCTTTCACCAGAATTCCAGTATCTGTGTACTCCTCCGAAAGCAGCTGCCCATATTCCCGAATCAGCTGGATCTTGCCAGCCTCCTGGTAGGTAAAAAGCTTTTCCACATAAATCTGCTCTTCAGAAAGGATTTTCCCCAGAAGCTGCTTTAAATCCTCCAGACCTTCCCCTGTTTTGGCCGAAACCTTAAGAGTATGGTCTGCCATACTGTCGCGCAGGCGGATTGCTGCACCCACATCGACCTTGTTAAATAAAGTAATCGTCTTTTTGCCCTGGACACCAAGCTCCTGCAGGGTATCATAAACAACCTCCATCTGCTGTACCGCCTGAGGATTCGAGCAGTCTACCACATGTATAATATAATCTGCATATTTCGCTTCCTCCAGGGTACTCTTAAAAGCTTCAACCAGATTATGCGGCAGCTTACGGATAAACCCAACAGTATCTGTAAGCAGGATCTGCTGTCCGTCATCTAATGTCAATGCTCTGGTTGTAGGATCCAATGTGGCAAACAGCTTATCCTCTGAAAGCACTCCGGCTCCAGTGAGGGTATTTAACAATGTAGATTTACCTGCATTGGTATAACCTACAATAGCAACAGTCTTCATCTTTCCCCGGGTACGTCCGGTACGGAGCAGCTCTCTGTGCTTCTCTACCTGGGAAAGCTCTTCCTTCAGCGCTGTGATTCTCTTTCGGATCAGACGTCGGTCGCTCTCCAGCTTCTTCTCTCCAGGACCTCGGGTTCCGATTCCTCCTCCAAGTCTGGACAAAGACGCACCTAGTCCTACCAGTCTGGATGCTCTGTAACGGAGCTGTGCAAGCTCAACCTGAATCTTTCCCTCGTTGGTAGTGGCATGTTTTGCAAAAATGTCAAGGATCAGAAGAGTTCTGTCCATTACCTTACATTCCAGCTCATGCTCCAGATTGTTCATCTGTGCCGGGGAAAGTTCATCGTCACAGATGATTCCTGTAGCATCCGTGGCCAGCATAAGAGCACGTACCTCCTCGATCTTTCCTTTTCCAATATAAGTTCCAGGATGTACAGTCTCACGGTTCTGGATAATTTTTCCCACTGTCTGGGCTCCGGCAGTATCTGCAAGCTCCTCCAGTTCATCCAAGGATTCTTTCACATTGTCGTTCTCGTCCAGCTGAACGCCAACCAGAATCACCTGCTCCTGTATTTCTTCAATATATTCCATAAATCCTCCTTCCGGATCATCCATAAACTAACTTTCAGTTACTTTTCTATCTGAAAATCATCTGTTAGAGTATAACACAAACCCATTCCTTTTGGGAGAGGTATATTTCAGTTACTGTTCACTGGTAACGTTCCGCGAGGCGTTTTTTGTGAACAAAGTTCACAG
>NZ_JAJCIA010000042.1 GCF_020554845.1 Blautia faecis
ACACATTGTCCAAATGCGTCCGCATTGAAGAACTTTTAATCAACTAAATAGCAATCTATTCTAATAATCATATCTTGTATCATACACGATTCTTTTAATCCTCGCAATGCTTTTTCCGCCAATCATCTGACATTCCGCGGAGTTGTTCCACCACCTGGGGAATCACTTCCAGCATATAATCGATTTCTTCCTCAGTATTGGAAATGTCAAGGCTGATTCTGAGGGAGCCCTGGGCGATTTCAGGAGCGAGACCAAGAGAAAGAAGTACATGGCTTGGATCCAAGGCACCTGATGCGCAGGCAGAACCGGAAGAAGCACAGATTCCCCTGCTATCCAGAAGAAGCAGCAGGCTTTCACCGGATACACCTTCAAAGCAGAAATTCACATTACCAGGCAAGCGTTTCTCCCTGGAACCATTCAGTATACTATAAGGAATCTGCGAAAGCCCCTGAATCAAACGATCTCGCATGGCGGTAACCTTGGCTTCATTTTGTTCCATCAAAGTGCACTCTTCTTTCAGAGCAGCTGCCATTCCCATAATTGCCGGTAAATTCTCTGTGCCTGGCCGTTTTCCACGCTCCTGGCCGCCGCCCTCCATAAGAGAAGTCAGTTCAATCCCCCGTTTCACATACAATGCACCGATTCCTCTTGGGCCATGAAATTTATGTGCGGAAAGAGATAACATATCAATATTCTGTTTCTTCACATTTACCGGGATATGTCCTGCTGCCTGCACTGCATCTGTATGAAAAAGCACCCCGTGAGCACGGCAGGCTTCTCCAATTTCCGCTATAGGAAGAACAGAGCCAATTTCATTATTGGCAAACATAACCGTAACCAGACAGGTATCCGGCCGAATTGCTTCTTCCACCTGAGCAGCTGTAATATTCCCCTCTGCACCCACATCCAGAAGCTGAATCTCAAATCCCTGCTCCTTCAGCCTTCTCAGAGTATGAAGCACCGCATGATGCTCAAACGCAGTAGAAATAATATGCCTCTTATTCTGTTTCGCCCCAAGCATAGCCGCTGACATAATTGCCTGATTATCTGATTCTGTCCCACCTGATGTAAAAAAAATCTCTTTCGGCATACAGCCAAGGCAACGTGCGATCTGCTCTCTCGCCGTCTGTAAGGCATCATTTGCTGCCATCCCAATCTGATGAATACTGGACGGATTTCCGTAACTATTCTCCATTGCAGAAATCATAGCCTTCATTGCTGTCTGACTTATTTTTGTGGTTGCTGCATTGTCCGCATAAATTCTAGGCATAACTCAAATTCCTCTTTATATTACATTCCAAGAAGCAGCACATTTCTCAGCTTCCTTGTAAGATCAAATGTCCCTGCATCTTTCTTCTGCATCATCATAAGAATCATCATATTCTCCTTGGGAAAATTGGCGAAATAGCAGCCAAGCCAGCCATCCCAGCCATATTCACCCTCACAGCATGCAAAGGGTGCCTTCCACGGATCCGTCATCACACGCATCAGATTTCCATAAGAATATCCATTCATCTCCCACCATTTTTCAAACCACTCCTGCTGACATGGTATAAGCTTGTGGGTGGTCATATATTCCACAGAAGCAGGCTTAAGGATCTGTCTGCCCTGGAAGCTGCCTTTATTTATCAGCATAGCCGCAAATCTGGAATAATCCTCAATGGTGGAAACAAGCCCTGCCCCTCCGGCTTCATAAGCAGGCGGTACGTCCATGGAAAGACGGATTCCCAGACTGTTGTCACGGAATTCTTTCATTTCACCGGCAGTCTGCTCATAAGTCATGGCCAGTCTGTCCAGCTTCTCACCTGGAACATAGAAATCTGTATCTTTCATTCCCAAAGGCACAAAAAGCTCTTTCTTAAGAAATTCACCGTATTTCATGCCGGAAGCCTTCTCCACCACTGCTGCCAGAATATCTGCGGATACCCCATACTTCCAGCGTTCTCCGGGCTGAAACTCCAAAGGACATCTGCCGATCTTATCTGCAAATTCCAGTGTTGTCATGGGATGCTCTGTATTCAGACGTGCATGTATTTCTTCCATCACATTTCCAACGGCAAACTCGGCAGCACTGCTGTTTCCGCCATAAGTCAAACCACTGGTCATAGACAACAAATGATAAACCGTTACATTATGCCATACTGGTGCCAGTCCGCCAGGTACAGACACCATCTGGTCTGCAAATCCCGGAATATATCTGGAAACCGGATCTGCCAGATCAATTACTCCTCTTTCAAATAAAATCATGGCCGCTGCCGCTGTAATCGGTTTCGTCATGGAAAAAAGACGGAATATGGTATCCCGTTCAATCATTCTCCCATTTGCTTTATCCGCATAGCCACACTGAAGATAGGCTTCCTCCTGACCGTCCTTTATTACCATCATATTCATACCGGCAATCTGATTATCCTTTACTGCCTGATCCATAATCGTCTGAAGCTGTTTCTTTATCTCTTTTCTCATATCTGACCTCCTGATTTATATATGGCAATGCCGCAGGTAAGGGGCATCATCTATATACTCATTCTGCATAAGGTTTAGAGCGTGTTTGAAAAATCATTTCCGCAATCTATACGCCTCAATTTGCAGAAACCCCTTTTTGAACACGCTCTACAGCATCGGTGCAAATAACCTTAGAATACTCTGCATCGCCCGCACTGCAATATTTCTTCCACGACAGAATTCCAAAGATACCGGATTACAATATTCCAGGGTATCTGTGAAATCCTTTTTAATATCATAAATCACCTGATTCCGATAGATCCATACACCATCCTCAAAGTGAAGATACAAGCTCCGGTAGTCCAGATTGATGGTTCCCACAACAGCGATCTCGTCATCACATACAAAGGACTTGGCATGTAAAAATCCCGGCTGATATTCATAGATTTTCACTCCTGCTTCCAGAAGCTGCTCGTAGTAAGACTGGGTAAGAAGAAATACCAATTTTTTGTCTGGAATCCCAGGTGTCATCAGACGGACATCCACACCACTTTTTGCTGCGAGACAAAGAGCAGTCATCATCTCATTGTCAATAACAAGATAGGGTGTACAGATATACACATACCTTTTTGCACGATTGATAATATTCAGATAAACATTCTCTCCAACAGTCTCGTTATCCAGCGGAGAATCACAAAACGGCTGAATATATCCATCCCCTTCAAATGCCTCCGGATGCCATACATGAGGCAGATATTTCTCAAGTGAATGATCCTCACGGTTATTGGTAATCACATTCCACATATGAAGGAACATGGCAGTCATGTTCCAGACAGCTTCCCCCTTCAGCATAACCGCAGTGTCCTTCCAGTGTCCAAAGCGCTCCTTCTGGTTGATATACTCATCTGCCAGATTTACACCACCGGTAAATCCCACATATCCATCAATAATACAGAATTTCCGATGATCACGGTTATTCTGGATAATATTCAAGATCGGACGGAAAGGATTAAAGACCTGACACTTGATTCCTTTGGATCTCATGGTTTCATAATATTTATGAGGGAGCGTGGTAAGACATCCCATGTCATCATAAATCAGACGGACATCCACACCTTCCTGAACCTTCCTCTCCAGTATATCCAGTATGGTTCTCCACATTACTCCATCATGGATTATAAAATACTCAATAAAAATATAATGCTGTGCTTGCTCCAGTTCCCTTACAAGAACCGGGAACATGTCATCTCCAACCTGGAAATATTCTGCGGTAGTATTTCCGTGAATAGGATAACCTGCATTATGATATATATAATCCGACTGGTTGCATGCAGATATATCTTCTGCCTCCAGAAGATCATGTATTTCAGGATCTGTCTGTAAAAGATTACCGGACTTCATCAGCATCTCATTAAATCGATCCTGCATATAAGCAGCAATTCTGGAACGTCCAAATACAAGATACAAAACAAGGCCAAAAATTGGCAGGCACAGGATCAACATCGTCCATGCCAGTTTATACGAGGGGTTTATCTTTCGATTCACAATTTTCAGAACAACCAGAATACTGATAACATCCAGAATAAAAGACATATATCTGGAATATCCTGCAAGACGCAGAAATATAGTCAACAGCCAGCCAAGCTGCACCGCCATGGCAAATATTACATAAAATACCCGGTTAAACAGAAGCTTGGCTATTTTTTTCAAAATCATCATAAGTTTATATTTTCTCCTTCATACACCGGTCAGCAACAAAACGGACATGTGGTCAGCCAGCGATATCACCATATATAAAAATCAGTTCTTCCCTGAAGACAATGAGCCAAATTTGAAGATATTGCGGGATTTAAAAATCCCTGACTGAATGCAGCCAGGGATTTTTGCGCACAATTAATTATATTTACGTTTTCTTGCGGCTTCAGATTTTTTCTTACGACGAACGCTTGGTTTCTCGTAATGCTCTCTTTTGCGGATTTCCTGCTGGATACCTGCTTTTGCACAGCTTCTCTTGAATCTGCGAAGAGCGCTATCTAAAGTCTCGTTTTCTTTTACGATAACGTTTGACATAGACTCACACCTAACCTCCCTCCAGTTGTAGATTGTGCTAAAATACAACTGTCTGGGTATTTTTCTTGCACGAACATTATTATATATCATGCACTCGGGGTTCGTCAACATCTTTTGGTTTAATTTTACAAAAATTTTTGACAAAATTTTGAGTGTTTTTTAGTGAATCTGTCCTTCCAGGATTCCAGCTACTGCTTCGATTGCCTCGCCAGCCTTCTCTGGATTCTTTCCACCAGCCTGAGCCATGTTCGGGCGTCCACCACCGCCGCCGCCAACGATTGCAGCCACAGCCTTGATCAGGTTACCAGCATGTGCTCCTGCTTTCTGTGCAGAATCAGTAGCCATTGCAAGAAGGTTTACCTTGCCCTCATTTACTGCTGCAAGGACAACGACACCATCGCCAAGCTTCTCCTTCAGCTGGTCGCCAAGATCACGAAGTCCGTTCATGTCAACGCCCTCTACCTTGGCAGCAAGGAGTTTCACACCTTTTACTTCTACAACCTGATTCATAACATCCCCAAGAGCACCCTGAGCCAGTTTGCTCTTCAGAGACTCGTTCTCGCTTGCAAGAGTCTTCACCTCACCCTGAAGATGTGCGATCTTCTCTACCATCTCAGAAGGATTGGTCTTCAGGGCCTTGGCAGCCTCATGAAGAAGGGCTTCCTGCTTCTTATAGTATTCCAGAACTCCTTTTCCGGTCAGTGCCTCAATACGACGGACACCTGCTGCAATACCAGACTCAGAAACGATCTTAAACAGCATGATGGAGCTTGTATTTGCAACGTGGGTACCACCGCAAAGCTCTTTAGAGAAGCCGCCCATGGATACCACACGTACCTTCTGGGAATATTTCTCACCGAACAGTGCCATAGCACCGGATTTCTTAGCTTCCTCTACATCCATGATATCGGTGTGAACATCAAGTGCTGCCTGGATCTGCTCATTCACGATCTGCTCTGCTTTCTCAATCTCTTCAGCGGTCATAGCTGTAAAGTGGGCAAAGTCAAAACGAAGTCTGTCAGCAGTTACAAGAGATCCCTTCTGCTCTACGTGGGAACCAAGAACTTCTTTCAGGGCTTTCTGAAGAAGATGTGTAGCACTGTGGTTCTTCTCGATATCTTTTCTTGCTGTAACATTCACTTTCAGGGAAACAGTTTCTCCCTTGGAGAGCATGCCGGATTCCATATGTCCTACATGACCGAATTTGCCACCGCGAAGCTTGATGGTATCTTCTACAATAAATTTACCATTTGCAGTTTCGATCACACCGGTATCTCCAACCTGACCACCCATGGTTGCGTAAAAAGGTGTTTTCTCTACGAAAATGGTGCCCTTCTGTCCTTCCATCAGGGAATCTACGATCTCAGTCTCTGTGGTAAGAACGGTGACCGGGGACTCGAAGGAAAGATGATCATATCCAACGAACTCTGTAGTAACAGCGGTATCGATCTGGTCATATACAGTGGCGTCAGCTCCCATATAGTTGGTTACCTCACGTGAGGAACGTGCTTTCTCTCTCTGCTCATCCATAGCAGCCTTGAAGCCATCCTCGTCGATCTCGTAGCCCTTCTCCTCAAGGATTTCCTTGGTCAGATCAAGAGGAAATCCGTAGGTATCATATAATTTAAATGCGTTTTCACCGGAAAGGGTCTTCTCTCCAGCTGCATTCATAGCCTCTTCCATATCAGCCAGGATACGAAGTCCCTGGTCGATCGTCTTACCGAACTGGTTCTCCTCGTTGGTGAGAACGTTGAAGATAAATTCCTTCTTCTCTTCCAGTTCCGGATATCCATCCTTGGAGCCGTCAATTACTTCTGCACTCAAGATAGCAAGGAAGTTGCCCTCAATTCCAAGAAGTCTTCCGTGTCTTGCAGCACGGCGGATCAGACGGCGAAGTACATATCCACGGCCTTCGTTGGTCGGCATGATACCATCGGAGATCATGAATGTTGCAGAACGGATATGGTCTGTGATCAGGCGGATGGAAACATCGTCCTCATGATGTACCCCATACGGTTTGCCGGAAATCTTACTTACCAGGTTGCGAAGGGAACAGATGGTATCAACATCGAAAATAGAATCTACGTCCTGCACAACAACAGCCAGACGCTCAAGTCCCATACCGGTATCAATGTTCTTCTGTTTCAGGGTTGTATAATTGCCATTACCGTCGTTCTCAAACTGGGTAAAGACGTTGTTCCATACTTCCATGTAACGGTCGCAGTCGCAGCCAACTGTACAGCCAGGCTTACCGCAGCCATATTTCTCTCCACGGTCATAATAGATTTCAGAACATGGACCGCAGGGACCTGCGCCGTGCTCCCAGAAGTTGTCTTCTTTGCCAAATTTGAAAATACGCTCTGCCGGAATTCCGATCTCTTTATTCCAGATATCGAAAGCCTCATCATCTTCCAGGTATACAGACGGATAAAGACGGCTGGCATCCAGACCTACTACCTCAGTCAGGAACTCCCATGACCAGTGAATGGCTTCTCTTTTAAAGTAATCTCCAAAAGAGAAGTTACCAAGCATTTCAAAGAATGTACCGTGACGTGCGGTCTTACCTACATTCTCAATATCACCTGTACGGATACATTTCTGGCATGTGCTGACCCTTGTACGGGGTGGTTTCTCTGCTCCTGTAAAATATGGTTTCAGTGGTGTCATTCCTGCATTGATCAGCAGGACACTTTTATCGCCCTGTGGAACCAATGGAAAGCTTTTCATAACAAGATGTCCCTTGCTCTCCATGAAATCCAGAAACATTTTTCGAAGTTCGTTTACTCCGTATTTCTTCATTTCAATTCTCCTCCTACGCAATAAAGAAGTTCTTTTGTTACTGTTCACCGGTAATATTCCGCGAGGTGTTTTTGTGAACGGATTGAACAGTAACCTGCATTCCTCTTATTGGAATGCTTGCATGGTCTATATGATATCATATATCTTTATTACGGTCAAAATATTTTTTCACTATTATGGATTCAGGGACCAAGGCCGCTGCCTTTTCACCTCATCGTGAATTGCCTTAACCCTGGTCCCCTTTTATCTTCTTATTTTACAAATATCTTATTGAATTTCTTCTTTCCTCTCTTCAGGACAACGCCGTCACCTGTGAGAACATCTTTGGAAAGTACATGCTTGATATCCAGCACTTTCTCGCCGTCAACGGAAACGCCGCCCTGTTCGATGGCTCTTCTTCCCTCGGAACGGGTTGTAACAAGAGCGGATTTTACAAGAAGGCTGATCAGGTCAATGTTGCCCTCCTCGTCGAAATCTTCTGCTGCAAGCTCAGTAGTTGGCATATGCGCGGTATCTGCTCCGCCTGCGAAAAGTGCTTTTGCACCTGTTTCTGCTTTCTTGGCTTCCTCTGTTCCATGAACAAGCTCAGTAAGCTGAAATGCAAGGATCTCCTTTGCCTTGTTCAGCTGGCTGCCTTCCCATTTCTCCATCTCCTGGATCTCTTCTAATGGAAGGAAGGTAAGAAGTTTCATGCATTTGATAACATCTGCATCATCTACATTTCTCCAGTACTGGTAGAAATCGAATGGAGAGGTCTTATTCGGATCCAGCCATACAGCTCCTGACTGTGTTTTACCCATTTTCTTGCCCTCAGAGTTCAGAAGAAGGGTGATGGTCATAGCGTAAGCGTCTTTTCCAAGTTTACGACGGATCAGCTCTGTACCGCCAAGCATGTTACTCCACTGGTCATCGCCGCCGAACTGCATGTTGCAGCCGTATTTCTGGTACAGCATATAGAAATCGTAGCTCTGCATGATCATGTAATTGAACTCCAGAAAGCTTAAACCTCTCTCCATACGCTGTTTGTAACACTCAGCTGTAAGCATACGGTTTACAGAAAAATGTGCTCCGACCTCACGCAAAAGCTCTACATAATTCAGATTCATCAGCCACTCTGCATTATTTACCATAAGAGCTTTTCCATCAGAAAAATCGATGAAACGCTCCATCTGTTTTTTGAAACAATCAATGTTGTGCTGGATTGTCTCCTTTGTCAGCATCTGACGCATATCGGTTCTTCCGGAAGGGTCACCGATCATACCAGTTCCTCCGCCGAGAAGGGCGATCGGTCTGTTTCCTGCCATCTGCAGACGTTTCATCAGACAAAGTGCCATGAAATGTCCTACATGAAGGCTGTCTGCGGTTGGGTCAAATCCAATATAAAAAGTTGCCTTTCCGTTATTTACCATTTCTTTGATTTCATCTTCGTCTGTTACCTGGGCGATCAGGCCTCTGGCTTTCAGTTCTTCCCAAACTGTCATTTTATTTTCCTCCTGTAAAATAGAAATGTGAGCTGCTTATTCTCTCTTTACGAAAAAGCCGCTGCAGATATAAAAAGCCCGGTTCTCATGTCCCTTTAGGACGAGAACCGGGTCCCGCGTTACCACCTAAATTTACAGAAAGCTCGCACTTTCTGCCTCGATAAGTGACCATACTGAAAAATTCTTCCAGACGATTATCCACACAGACAATACTGTCCAAAAATAAATATCTTCGAATACTCTTCAGAATTATCACCCCGGCATGATAACGTATGCCACCCCGTCACAGCCTACTGGATTTCTGCAAGCGATCACAAGCGCCTGTCCGCTGCTGTCTCTACCGCTTCAAAACCGTTCGGTGCAAAGCTCCGGGATGTATTCACAATGGATCTCTGCACGCGCCTCTCACCATCCGGCAGCTCTCTGTGTGCTCTTTCCAAAGCTACTTGTTCCCTTCAAAGCCTTTCTCATTTAATACTTGCAAGTATACAAAGGCTGTCTGTTTTTGTCAAGGATTTTAGCTTTGTATTTTAGCAACTCACCGCAGTAAAGTTTGCTATTATCATTTATACTGTTTCTACATCTGTATAGCTACCTTTATACCCAGTCCACAAAAAATGTATGATCCTTGTATGTCTCATATACAACCTTTTTAAAATTCAATGGCTGTTTCCAGAATGCAGAAGTCATCATAAAATACTTATAATTAAAATCTTTGGCCTTGATTCCGCTTACTGTACGCGGTGTACCATTCAGCACATAAGCATTAAAACTGTCAAGTGCCTGCTGGGCAGCTTCATAAGCGCTTGCACGGTCAATAAACTGACCATTCAGACGTTTCAGCAGCTGGTTGTTTGTCACGACTGAATACTGGGGGAAGGTAGTTCCCTGGTAAAGCACATAACGGACACTGGACGGAAACTCCTTGTCCAGAGTTCTGTTCAAAAGGCAGAGAGCAACTGCCTTCATACCTGCAATTCCCTGGTCTCCTGCCTCAGCCTCGCAGACAGCTGCCAGAATATCAAGATCAGACTTGGTTCCATCTGCAACTCCCGGATGACTCTTAAGCTCCTTCATAATAGTAAAATTGCGGCCACGTTTCTCATCATACCAGGTAAAGGTAATACTGCTGTCATTGTCATCCTTTCCTGAATCCTGTTTCTCGGAAGCAACACCATTGGAATCAAACGCGTATGTCTTTCCTCCAATGGAAGCTGTAGTGTTTACGTACATCACGCCTGTTGTTCCAAAATAATAGCTGTTTCCATCCAGACTCAGCCAGCCGGTCTGCGCTTTGCCATCTGTGGTACTAAAATAATACCGCTTGCTTCCAACCTTGCCAAAGCCTTTCTGATAACGGACTCCGCTGGTCTTGGAAAAATAATAGATATTTCCATCTACAGTCTTAAGTCCGGTATACATAATACCTGTGCTGGTATTAAAATAGCGGGTATATCCCTTAGAATCCGTGAACCAGCCGGTAAGCATCTGACCATTGCTCTTGAAATAACGTTTCTCTTTCTTAGCTGTGGTCTGCCAGCCCTTTACCATAGCGCCGGTTCCGCTGGTAAAATAATATTTCTTACCCTTTAAGGTCAGCCAGCCGCGGACAAGCTTACCATTGGAAGGTCTGAAATAACGGGTTACGGTTCCGCTCTTCAGAAAACCGGTGGCCATCACACCTTTTCCCTTGGTAAAATACCGGATGTTTCTGCCCTTACTGTCTTTTTGCCAGCCTTTTAACTGTACGCCTGTTTTTTTATTAAAATAGTATTTCTTGCCTTTCAGAGTCAGCCAGCCTTTCTGCTTGGCTCCGCTGGCTGTTATGTAGTAGGTCTTGCCGTTTATAGTCTTAAATCCGGCTTTCGCAGCCTGAACATCCCTTGTCATCAGAAAAACCGTACATAATGTGGCAATCACAAGCAGCACCAGAGCCAGACTTTGCTTTCTGTTTCTCTCTTCTTTTATCATAGCATTTTCCTCTCTTTGACCTGACTAATTCCGAAGCTTTCCCACCTCTGCTTTTCACAAACAGTTACTGTTTACTCCGTGACCAGTAACACGCTTCGCGATGCACAGAAATCATGCATTCGCATGATTTCGCGCTGAGATTCTCGGGTTTTCTGTGAACTTTGTTCACAAAAAACAGCGTTTGCTTCGCAGACTTAATTCTTAACAAATCAATCCTTGTTTTATATATTTTATGTCGAATTCTTTTCAAAGATTACAGAAATATTACGTTTCAGTTTATTATAGCCAAATTTCTCTTTTCTGTCAACTGCTTTGTCACACACCCCCTGTCCCCTCCATATGATGAACTGTAAACATTTTCTGGAGGTAACAGCATGAGTGATTTAGCTGCTACAAACTGTGGCTGCGGCGAGGAAAGATCCGGTTGCGGATGTGGTAACTGCGGTTGTAATAATGGCTGCGGATGTGACAATGGATGTGGGCTTTCCTTTGGGAACGGCTCCTGTGGATGCAATATTCTCTGGATCATCATTCTTCTTTGCGCATGCGGCGGCAACGGTATTGGCTGCAACAACAGCTGTGGCAACGGAAATGGTGACTGCTGCTGGATCATTATCATCCTTCTGCTTCTCTGCGGTGGATGGGGGAATGGCTGCGGCTGCTGATCTGAGTTTCCCACATATGAAAAAGGGCTGTCTTCTCAGTCCTTTTCAAAAAAATCGGGACAGCGGGAATTTTCCCCTGTCCCCTTTTTCAGGCATATTCTAAAAGCATTCTTACGTTTCCTTGTTTCTTTTTCAACCACGCTCTGGGTAGAAACTCTCTCCTGCAAATTGTCTTTAATCCCCGGTATGGTTTGCGGACTGCCTTCTTTCTTCTGACTGCTCCACACACCTGCCATTTCCTTCCTGTTTTCCTTGCTTCTTTCGCACACATTCCAGATCCAGCTCGTATATGGCATTTCCATCTATAATAAGCTTTTCATTTTCTCTTCTCATAACTTTCCCTCCTGACTTTGCGGGAAATTCATACATCCCCCTGCTATAGAATATGTTACAGATGTCAGAGCGTGTTTGAAAAATGCTTTCTGCAGAATGTGCGTCACAATTTGCAGAAGATTTCACCGTTTTCAAACCGTCGTCATATTTTAATAACAACAACATAGATATAGAAAAGGGATTTTTATGGATCAGGAATATATTGCCCAGACAGCTCTGGATCAGATGGTGGGAACTGACCAGGGACAGCTGTTAAAAGCTCTCATCCCCTATTTTCCACCCAGGCAGCAACAGTTTCTGTCCGTTTTTGCAAAAGCCAGGGAACTTTCCAATACAGTCGCTCTTTTTACAAAGCCGTCAGAAGCCATGCAGATACAGGCTGCAGCAGCCCCTGCCCAGCCTCTTGAAGTCATAAACGACCTGCGCCGCTACTGTTTTGGAGATATACGAAAGACTCTGGATCAGATCACCAATATGATGACCATGGCAGAAATGCTGAGGATGATGAATGAACCATCTCCAGAAGATAATTGCGAAGAAGAACGACAGTAAAAACAGAAAAATTTCATTCAAAACGGACATGTCGCCAATTGGCAGCATTACTATATAAGAAAGGAATGATTCCATATGGATGACAACTGGCAGGATAATCCAAAGCTTGCAGGTATCGACAAAAACAAGCTTGACATGCTCCAGCAGATGGCCCGGCAAGGAGCCGGAAAATCTCCCTCTGATCTGCTGCCATTTATTATGAATGCAGCTTCCCAGGGGAGAAATGCCGGTCTGAACTTTAACAGTAATGAAATCAATACCATCATTGAGGTTTTGAAAATGGGAAAAAGCCCCCGGGAACGTGCAAAGCTTGATAAAGTGGTAAACCTGATGAAGATGATAAAGTAAAGCATTTTCTGCGCTTAAGAAAACTTACTCCTCAACTTCTCCCATCATGCACTCGCGAAGCAGCACCAGTGCACTGGCAACAGCCTGCTGACGGATCTTGGTTCTGTTTCCGGTAAAATGATATTCCCGGGTAATCGTATGTCCATTGCAGCAGCAACCCATAAACACGGTTCCAACAGGAGTCTCACTGGTTCCGCCATCCGGGCCTGCAAGGCCGGTAACAGAAAGACAGATATCAGCTCCTGAAGCTGCGCAGCCGCCCTTTGCCATCTGTCTGGCACATTTTGCAGAAACAGCTCCTACTGTTTTCAACGTGGATTTCTTCACCCCAAGGCATTCTCTCTTGGCACGGTTGCTGTAAGTAACAAATCCATGGGTAAACACCTGGGAAGCACCTGGAACATTTACAATGCGGGCAGCAATGGCACCACCTGTACAGGATTCTGCAAGAGACAGAGTTAATTTTTTCTCCTTCAGCAGATCCACAACAGATTCTTCCAGCGTTTTGTCCGCATCCAGGGCAAATACATTTTTGCCGAATCGCTTTTGAAGTTCCTTTACTACAGGTTTGATCAGCTTCTTGCAGGATTTCTCATCCTCACCCTTGGCTGTAATACGGAGATGAACCTCTCCTGTCTTTGCATATGGGGCAAGAGTTGGATTTGTCTGGGCCTCGATCATATCCTGGATATCGGCAGCCACCTGGCTCTCACCGATTCCACAGATCTTCACAACCTGGGAGCAGATGATCTCCGGCTGTTTCTTGCGAAGATATGAGAAAACAGACTCCTCAAACATAGGGATCAGCTCGTTAGGCGGTCCCGGAAGAAGAATGGCAGTCTTGCCATTTTTCTCAAGGATCAGACCAGGTGCTGTACCGTTGTGGTTATCAAGCACAATAGCGCCTTCCGGAACCTGCGCCTGCTTATAATTATTGGAGGTCACACGTCTGTCCGGATGATTCTTCTTATATTCCTTCATATAACGCTCAATACGCTTACGGGAATGAGGATCTTCAGAAAGAGGAAGTCCCATTACCTCAGCACATACTTCCTTAGTCAGATCATCCTCAGTTGGTCCGAGACCTCCTGAAAGAATTACCACGTCAGATCTGTCAAGGGCAGATGCAATCACAGCTTTCATTCGGTCGCGATTATCTCCCACAACAGACTCATAGTAAACAGAAAGTCCCAGCTGGGCACATTTCTCAGAAAGATATGCGCTGTTGGTGTTTACAATATTTCCCAACAAAATCTCAGTTCCTACAGCTACAAGTTCTGCAATCATATATATACCTCTTTTCCAGAGCATGTTTGAAATCAGCCAAGATCTCTGCTCACAAAGATGCTGGCTGATTTACATTCAGATATTCTCACTCTCTGCACGCAAAAACGTTTCGCGGGCAGCAGCTATTTTATTCCTGCATGGAAATTACATTCTTATTCTGCACAATATAAGTGATCAGAGAGATCACCGTCAGAGCAAGTGATGCCCATACAAAAACCTGTGTCAGTATTTCAAAAGCTCCCCCAAAGTTCAGGATCAGAAGAATGATCATGACCATCTGGGATGCAGTTTTAAATTTGCCCCAGTAGTTTGCAGCGATGACAACGCCGTTCTCGGCAGCAATCAGTCTGAAGCCACTGATAATAAATTCTCTTGCAATGATAATGATCACGAACCATGCCGGCAGGCGGTCAAGCTCGATCATGCAGATCAGTGCAGAACAAACAAGAAGCTTGTCAGCAAGAGGATCCATGAATTTACCAAAATTGGTAACCAGATTATTCTTGCGGGCAAGATGACCGTCAAACCAGTCCGTAATACTTGCCACTACAAAAATAGCAAGGCAGATATAGCGGTTGGCATCTCCGCCCCAGCCAGTCAGAATAAATAATACAAAAAACGGTACCAGGATCATTCTGGCAATAGTCAGTTTATTCGGTGTATTCATCTTCCAGCTCTCCTATCAAATCATACTCCAGAGCTCCGGTAACCCGGACTCTCGCAAAATCTCCTGTCATGAGAAGTTCGCCAGTCTGTACAAAAATATATCCATCGACCTTCGGCGCATCTCCGTAAGTACGTCCAATGTACGCACTCTCTCCAGATACTTTGCCCTCGATCATAACAGTCAGCACCTGACCAACGCGGCTCTCACCCTTTTCAAGAGAAATTTCCTGCTGAAGTTCCATGATCTCATCGCGTCTGGCTTCCTTGACCTCCTCCGGAATCTGATCTTCCATAGTGGCTGCCGGGGTATCCTCCTCAGCAGAATATGGGAAAACACCAAGGCGGTCAAACTCGATCTCATCCACAAACTCCATCAGTTCTTCGTGGTCTTCTTGTGTCTCTCCAGGAAAACCACTGATCAGGGTTGTACGAAGGAAAATATCCGGGATCTCCCGGCGCAGCCTGCCAATAATATCCACCAGCTCCTGCTTGGTGGTACGGCGGCCCATGCGTTTCAGCACACGGTCACTTGCATGCTGGATCGGAAGATCCAGATAATGACAGATCTTCTTCTCTTCCTTCATAGTCTGAATCAGCTCATCATAAATCTCTTCCGGGTAACAATACAAAATACGGATCCAGCGGATTCCCTTTATTTTGCAAAGCTCCTTTAAAAGGACATGAAGAGATTTCTTTCCATAGATGTCCTTACCATATACAGTAGTCTCCTGGGCAACCAGAATCAGCTCTTTCACCCCTTTTTCAGCAAGAGACCGGGCTTCTTTTACGAGTTGCTCCATAGGCACGCTTCTGTAGCCGCCCCGGAGTCTTGGGATAATACAGTAGGTACAATGCTTGTCACAGCCTTCTGCAATTTTCAGATATGCAAAATGTCCACCTGTGGTCAACATACGCTTACCGGAAATATCCGGAAGAAAATCAATGCTCTTGTACTCTTCAAAGTGTCTGCCTGCCTGGGCTTCCTTTACAGCCTTGCTGATATCGCCGTAAGAGGTTGTACCAAGAATAGCATCCACTTCAGGTATTTCCTCTGAAATTTCTTTCTTGTAACGCTGTGCCATGCAGCCGGTAACGATCAGCACCTTGCAGGTACCTGCCTTTTTCTTCTCTGCCATTTCAAGAATGGTATTTACACTTTCTTCTTTGGCATCACCGATAAAACAGCAGGTATTGACAATAATGACCTCTGCTTCGTCCTCATCATCAACGATCTCATGTCCGTCTGCAGCAAGCATTCCAAGCATTTCCTCAGAATCTACCAGATTCTTATCACATCCAAGGGAAATGAACAGTAATTTCATATTATTCTGCACTCTCCTCAGACTCAGCAGGATCAACTGCAGCTGCAGGTTCTTCAGCAGCAATCTCCTCTGCAGAATGTCCTGCGATCTCTGCTAAATCCTCTTCCTCATGTTTACCTGGAAGGATCTTAACCTTTCCGTGATATAACTCGTCAATTGCGATAGAAAGAGGTTTCTTGCCTTTAACATTATCTGCCAACGGCTTTGCACCGCCGATCAGCTGACGCGCACGCTTGCTTGTAGCAAGAATCAGGGAATAACGGCTGTTGAGCACCATGCTCTCATCGTCGTCCTCATTGTTGGTATTGATTGCTTCGATTAACTCAGAATAAGATGGATGGATCATATATATACTCCTTTCAAAAATTGTGATTATTGTTATAATTTTTATAAAGATTCGCAGCTTCAAACTGTATTTTCGCGAATAAAGTCGCAAATCGATATTTCATTTTATGGCAGTTTCATCTGCTCTTTATTTGGATTATTCTTCCACAAACTTTGCTGCCTGTGCCTGGATCTCATGGATAAAACCAAGGTTTCGCCTCATGGCGAAATGTTCGCTCTGAATAATATTATGAAGCCTGTCTACAGCATCCTCCAGCTGGTCATTCACCAGCAGATAGTCGTACTCGTCAACTCCTTCTGCCTCCTGTGCAGCTCTTGCAAGACGCTGGTGGATCACTTCCGCAGTCTCAGTGCCTCTTCCAACAAGACGCTCTTTCAGTTCCTCCATGGAGGGCGCTGTTACAAATACCAGCACAGCTTCCGGGAATTTCTTCTTGATCTTGCGGGCTCCCTGAATCTCGATCTCCAGGATCACATCCCGGCCTGCTGACAACTGCTCCTCCACATAAGCCTTAGGTGTGCCGTAGTAATTCTCCACGTACCGGGCATATTCGATCAGCTGATCCTGACGGATCATTTCCTCAAATTCTTCTTTTGTGCGGAAAAAGTATTCTCTTCCGTCTTCTTCCCCTGGTCTGGGGTTTCTGGTGGTGGCAGATACAGACAATGCGTAATTGTCGTACTTCGCCATCAGGCTTTTCATAATGGTGCCTTTTCCTGCTCCGGAAAATCCGGAAACAACTGCCAAAACTCCTCTACTCATGGCCCTCTCCCTTATTTTCTATAACTTCTGCAAATCTGCGAGCGATCGTGTCCGGCTGGATCGCAGATAATATCAGAATGTGGTCTGAGGTAACGATCACAGACTTGGTCTTTCTTCCCTGAGTGGCATCCACAAGGGAATTGGAACCCTTCACACTCTGAACCATTCGTTTCACCGGAGCGGCATCCGGGTTTACCACAGCTACGATTTTCTGGGAATTCACCACATTGCCGAATCCGATATTGATTAATTTTGCCATGTTTTCACCCTTCTGTCAATATGGAAAGCTTACGTCTTTGATTCTCTAGTACATCGCTTCGTAAATAACTATACCAATCACGTAGGATGTGGATTCGAGTGTGCAGGTATAAAAACGCAGGCGTAGCGGGCTACGCCGAGGCTTTTATACCTGTGCAATCGGATTCACAGACAAGTGAGTGGTATAGTTATTTCGAAAACGATGTACTAGGTTACTCCACATTCTGAACCTGTTCTCTGATCTTCTCAATCTCTGTCTTCAGATCAATTGCTATATTGGAGATAATCAGATCACTTGATTTCGACAAAATGGTATTTGCCTCACGGTTCATCTCCTGTGCCATAAAATCAAGCTTGCGTCCGATGCCTTCCTTCTCCTCCAGCATCTTCTTCATTCCCTGGATATGGCTGTGGAGACGAACAGTCTCCTCATCGTTGCAGATCTTGTCGGAGAACAGGACAACTTCTGCTGCAATACGGGAATCTTCGATCTGAGAATCCTCCAGAAGCTCATGAACCTTGGCTTCCAGCTTCTCTCTGTAAGAATCCACAACCTCCGGAGAGCGGGCTTCTACCTGACTTACCTTCTCATCAAGAGCATCCAGCTTGGCGATCAGGTCGTTCTTCAGATTCTCTCCCTCTCTTGCACGGGACTGGGCAAATTTCTCGCAGGCCTCACGAAGCGGTGCTTCCAGAACTGCCCATAATGCGTCCTCATCTACAGACTGCTCCTCCATAGTCAGCACGTCCGGATAACGGGAAAGAGCTCCTGCCTTCACATCGTTCTCAAGGCCAAATTCCTCTGCCATCTGACGGATATATGCAAGATATTCTCCTGCAAGCTCCTTATTATACTTCAGTGCGCCACAGCTTAAGGTGTAGTCCTCATATGTGATAAACACATCCACTTTACCACGCTGCATATAGGTCTTCATAAGATTCCGGATCGCGCCCTCAAGGAAAACCAGCTTCCTTGGCATTTTGATACTCAGATCCAGATATCTGTGATTGACGGATTTTAACTCAACGGTGATTTTCCGCTCTTTTGTAATCACCTCGGCCCTTCCAAAGCCGGTCATACTTTTTATCATAGTAATCTCTTTCTTTATTTTTATTCCGAATACTGTCTGAAAAGAGTACCATTCCGCATAACAGAATCGTCTCTGATATTCAGGCAATAACTCTACGCAGGTTACCGTTCACAGTTGCCTACGCATACAGATTTATTATAGTTCATTCTAAAACCCTAGTCAAATCCTTTTTTTGCTGTTATAATAAAGTCTGCATGTCACGGTTACTGGTCACGGAGCGACCGGTAACCTGTCAACAGAAAGGAGTTTTTTATGGCTTTTGACGGAATTACCATTGCTGCAATGGTTTCTGAATTAAATAAAAATCTCTCCGGGGGACGCATTAACAAAATTGCCCAGCCGGAAAGTGACGAACTGCTGATCACCGGAAAAGGTGCAAATGGTCAGAAGCGTCTGCTTCTCTCCGCCAGCGCCTCCCTGCCTCTGATCTATTTTACAGGCAAAAACCGGATCAGCCCTTTGACTGCTCCTAATTTTTGCATGCTTCTCCGCAAGCACATCGGAAGCGCCAGGATCACTGCGATACGCCAGCCTGGTCTGGAGCGTGTTGTAGAATTTGAGCTGGAGCACCTGAACGAACTTGGTGATGTATGCCATAAGGTTCTCATTATGGAACTGATGGGAAAGCACAGCAACATTATCTTCTGTGATGATAATAATATGATCCTGGATAGTATCAAGCACGTATCCTGCAACGTAAGTTCTGTACGTGAAGTTCTGCCAGGACGTCCTTATTTCATCCCCCACACTCAGGACAAGCTGGATCCTCTTACCATTTCCAGAGAGGATTTCATGGAAAAAGTATGTGGCAGATCCAATGCTGTCTCCAAAGCTCTCTATCAGACGCTTACCGGTTTCAGCCCGGTAATGGCTCAGGAGCTTTGCTATCGCGCTTCCATTGATGGAAATGATGATGTCCAGACATTAGATGAGAATACCAGAGAGCAGCTTTATACAGAATTCACCCGTTTAATGGAACAGATCCGGAGGGAAGAATTTACCCCGGTTATTGTTTTCAAAGGGGACGAGCCGGTTGAGTACGGTGTTCTTCCTTTTTCCCAATATGGAGAAGGCTTCACCACCCGGACCTTTGAATCTGTGTCAGAGATGCTGGAAACCTATTATGCCTCCCGCGACGTGATCACCCGTATCCGTCAGAAATCTGCGGACCTCCGAAAGATCGTCCAGACTGCCCTTGACCGCAACCGCAAAAAATTAAGCCTTCAGCAGAAGCAGATGAAAGATACTGAAAAAAAGGACAAATACAAGGTTTACGGCGAATTGATCAACACCTACGGCTACGGTCTGGAAGAAGGCTGTAAATCCTTTAAGGCTGTGAACTATTATAATGGAGAAGAAATCACCATTCCTCTTGATCCTACCCTGACTCCTCAGGAGAATTCCAAGAAGTATTTCGATCGTTACGGTAAGCTGAAGCGTACCCAGGAAGCTCTGGAGGTTCAGATTGCAGATACCACCAGCGAGATCGAACATCTGGAATCCATCTCCAATGCCCTGGACATTGCCGCTGAGGAGAGCGACCTTTCCCAGATCAAGGAAGAGCTTATGGAATACGGCTATGTGAAGCGCCACTACGGAAACAAAAAAGGTGCCAAAATGCAGGTGAAATCCAAACCCTTCCATTATGTTTCCAGTGATGGCTACGATATTTATGTAGGAAAAAACAACTACCAGAATGATGAGCTGACCTTTAAATTTGCCACAGGAAATGACTGGTGGTTCCATGCCAAAAAGATGCCGGGCTCCCATGTTGTGGTAAAGACAAAAGACGGCACACTTCCGGACCGCACCTTTGAAGAAGCAGGAAATCTTGCAGCCTTTTATTCCAAGGGACGCACTGCACCAAAGGTAGAGATTGATTATCTCCAGAAAAAGAATGTGAAAAAGCCGGCTGGAGCCAAACCGGGATTTGTAGTTTATTATACAAACTATTCTCTGATGGCTTCACCAGATATTGCAGGAATCCAGCAGTTATCCTGATTGTAACCGTTTTTCCCTCTTTGCATTTTGCATACAGCCCTAAATTTGCAAAACGGCTGCTCTGCAAACCGCAAGCTGCTATCTATATATACCGGAGCCTGTTTCAAGCACGCTCTGATTTAAGAACAGGAGTTATCTATGAGTATTTTAAATGTTGAACACCTTACCCACGGCTTTGGTGACAGAGCCATTTTCCATGATGTTTCCTTCCGTCTTTTAAAAGGAGAACATATTGGCCTGGTAGGCGCCAACGGAGAGGGAAAATCCACCTTCTTCAATATTGTAACTGACAAACTGATGCCGGATGAGGGCAGGATCCAGTGGGCAAAAAATGTCCGCGTAGGTTATCTGGACCAGCATTCTGTCCTCGCTCCTGGCATGACCATCCGCGACGTGCTGAAATCTGCTTTTTCCTGGCTTTTTGAACTGGAAGAACGAATGAATACCATCTGTGATTCCCTTGGTGAAGCCTCCCCGGAAGAAATGGAAGTTCTTATGGAGGAACTGGGAACTATCCAGGATACCCTGACCATGCACGACTTCTACGTAATTGATTCCAAGGTAGAAGAGGTTGCCCGGGCACTTGGTCTTCTGGATCTTGGGCTTGACCGTGATGTCACAGATCTCAGCGGCGGACAGCGTACCAAGGTGCTCCTTGCCAAGCTGCTTCTGGAGAAACCAGATATTCTTCTTCTGGATGAGCCCACCAACTATCTGGATGAAGAGCACATTGCATGGCTGAAACGCTATCTTCAGGAATATGAGAATGCTTTTATCCTTATTTCCCATGATATTCCGTTTCTCAATGATGTAATCAATATCGTTTATCATATGGAAAATCAGGAGCTGAACCGTTATGTAGGCGATTATGACCACTTTCTGGAAGTCTATGAAGTGAAAAAAGCTCAGTTAGAGGCGGCTTATCGCCGCCAGCAGCAGGAAATCAGCGAACTGAAGGATTTCGTTGCCAGAAACAAGGCCCGGGTTTCCACCAGAAATATGGCAATGTCCCGCCAGAAAAAGCTGGACAAAATGGACGTGATCGAACTGGCTGCCGAGAAACCAAAGCCGGAGTTTCATTTCAAACAGGGACGCACCCCTGGCAAATACATCTTCGAGACAAAGGATCTTGTGATCGGATATAACGAGCCCCTTTCCCGCCCTCTCACCCTTTCCATGGAAAGAGGCCAGAAAATCGCGCTTGTAGGTGTCAACGGAATTGGAAAAACAACTCTTCTGAAAAGCATTCTTGGTCTGATCCCATCATTGAAGGGAACCAGGGAATTAGGGGACAATCTGCAGATCGGATATTTTGAGCAGGAGGTAAAAGGTGACAACAAAACTACCTGTATTGATGAGATCTGGGCAGAATTCCCATCTTATACCCAGTATGAAGTCCGCTCCGCACTTGCAAAATGCGGTCTCACCACCAAGCATATTGAGAGTCAGGTCCGTGTGCTTTCCGGCGGTGAGCAGGCCAAGGTCCGCCTTTGCAAGCTGGTAAACAAAGAGACAAATGTCCTTCTTCTTGACGAGCCTACCAACCACCTGGATGTGGATGCAAAAGAGGCTCTGAAGGAGGCACTAAAGGAATACCGCGGAAGTGTGCTTCTCATCTGCCATGAGCCGGAATTTTATCAGGATGTGGTTTCACAGGTGTGGGACTGCAGTAAATGGACAACTAAGATCCTGTAAATGCTATACTAAGATTATTATTTTATAAGCAAAACAGCATCCAGACAGAATATATTTTTTATACTTCTGTCTGGATGCTGTTTTTATTTCCTTTACTAAACAGACGTGTCACCTGTCGGCGGCATCACCATATATGAAGGATTTATGCATTCTGTTACATTTCAATCTATCAGTTCACAAACTGAATGATTCCGGATACCTGCTCGTATGCACTATCCCAGTCCTGACCACTTGCCAGTCCTTTTACTTTTCCCTTGATCGTTACTCGCTTGGAAGCCGCATATCCGGAAGCATCTGCCTTGATTCCCTTATTGGTTGTGAAATCATGCGTACCCCAGATCTTATCTGCATAATATTTGCCGTCAGCCTTCAATTCAATATTGCTGAATGTGGCATTTACAGAATCTCCGTTTAATCTTGCAGAACCCTCTACGCGAAGATAGACAGTTGTGTTTGCAAGACTGCTGTTTTTAACTGTTTTGGCAAGTTTGCCGTTGATGTAGCAGCTGCAGGTTCCGTCTTTTTTCACAGTCAGCATTACATGGTAAGTCTTATCTCTGGCCGCTTCCTGAACCCAGATATAGTTCTGACCGCCTGCACCATTGTGGGCTACATTCTCGATCATGAACCATGCCTTACCTGTATAGGGAGCTCTTGCATGCTTGTCATACTGGATACCAAAGCTTACTGCAGAGGTCGCCGTGCAGGCAACCAGCTTCGCATGGTAACCGGAACCGGAACCAGAAAGTACCATATCCGTTTCAATGGTATATTCGGAAGCTGTATTTGCAACAGTGGAACCTGTTGCCGTGGTATTTCCGCCGGCAGTATCCGGTTTCGTTGTGGTTGGCACCTTATAAACGATTTTCAGTCCTTTTTTGTTATAGGAACTTACTTTCTTTCCTTTGTAGGCTTTTACTGTGTAGTAGTATGTAGTTCCACTCTTCACTTTTTTATCTGTGTAAGATGTTTTGGAACCGCCTTTCACAGTTTTGATTTTTTTCCAGGAACTATTTTCTGTCTTACGCATAACATAGTAGCCGGAAGCGCCTTTACTCTTTTTCCAGGTAATTTTAACACTTTTGTTTACACGTACCACCTTGGAAAGCTTCGGTGCTTTTAATGCTGCTGCCTGAACCGCCTCTGCTTTTCCAAATGAATAAACCGGAAATACAAGCATAAAAGCAAGTAAAAACAGCATAATCTTTTTGATTCCTTTTCTGTTCATAATATTCCTCCTTCTTTCCTCATATGAACTTCCATCATAAAAGACGGAGAACTTCTTCAAGAAATTCTCCGTCTCATTATACTACTTATTCATCAGCAGCGTCAACCTTACTTGCCCTTGCTTCGATCTCTTTCTGCTGGATATCACCAGGAGCCTGCTCATAGCGGGCAAACTCGTAGGAGAAGTCACCACTTCCACCAGTCATGGAACGAAGATCTGTGGAATATCCATAAATCTCAAGAAGAGGAACGTCAGCTTCAATAATGGTATTTCCGTTATGATCCGGATTCATTCCAAGAACACGGCCGCGGCGCTTATTCAGATCGCCCATAACGTCACCTGTATATTTATCCGGAACTGTAACCTTCATGGAAACGATTGGCTCTAACAGTACCGGAGAAGCATCCATGAAGCCTTTCTTGAATGCAAGGATGGTAGCCATCTTAAACGCCATCTCTGAGGAATCTACCGGATGATAAGATCCATCATAAAGAGTAGCCTTTACACCAACTACCGGATATGCTGCAAGAGGTCCTTTCTGAACACATTCCTGAAGGCCCTTCTCGACTGCCGGGAAGTAGTTCTTCGGAACTGCACCACCAACAACAACCTGCTCAAATACGTATGGAGTCTCCATATCGCCAGACGGCTCAAAACGCATCTTAACATGTCCATACTGTCCATGTCCGCCGGACTGTTTCTTATGTTTGCCTTCTACGTCAGAATTCTTGCGGATGGTCTCACGGAATGGAACCTTCGGTTTGGAAAGCTCTACATCAACTTTATAACGCTCTTTCAGCATGCTGACAATAACATCAAGATGCTGATCGCCCATACCATAGATCAGACTCTGACGGTTAGCACCATCGTTCTCAACACGAACAGTCCTGTCTTCGCTCATGATCTTGGCAAGAGCCTGGGAAATCTTATCCTCATCGCCCTTGTTCACAGCCTTAAATCTCTTATAGGTATAAGGTGTGGAAAGAATTGCTTTCGGATAAAGAACCGGATTCGCCTTGGTGGCAAGGCTGTCACCAGTCTGAACACTGACTAATTTGGCAATTGCACCGATATCACCTGCATGGAGCTCTGGAACTTCGATAGGCTTGGAACCCTGAAGAACATATAATTTGTTAAGACGCTCTTCTGTGCCTTTCTCAACATTGAGAAGGGTATCATCAGATTTGATAACACCGGAGCAAACCTTGATCAGGGAATACTTGCCAAGGAATGGATCCACGATGGATTTCCATACATATGCAGATTTTGCTTTGGCGAAATCGTAATTTGCTTCAAAAATCTCGTTGGTCTTCTGGGAAATACCGTTGCAGGAACGTTTGTCCGGGCTTGGGAAATATCCGCAGATGTCGTCCAGAAGGTTGGATACGCCGCGAAGATTGATCGGGGATCCCATGCATACCGGAACAATGCTTGCATCCTGTACATTGGCGGCAAGTGCTGCGGAAACTTCTGTAACGGAGAACTCGTCTCCCTCAAAATAACGATCCATGAATTCCTCGCTGGTCTCTGCTACAGATTCCATCAGGATATCATGATACTTCTCAAGGTACTCATCCAGATAAGAAGGAATCTCGCACTCTTCCTTCTGTCCCTTGTCGATATATTTTCTTCCGGCCTGCTTCACAACGTTAACATATCCCACGAACTTGCCATCCTCACGGATCGGGAAATGCAGCGGGGCAATCTTCTTGCCATAAAGCTCGGTAAGCTGATCTACTACCTTACGGTAACTTACATCGTCCACGTCCATATCGGTAACGAAAATCATTCGCGGAAGTTTATACTTCTCGCAGAGATTCCATGCCTTCTGGGTACCAACCTGTACCCCTGCCTTACCTGATACTACGATGATTGCTGCGTCTGCAGCGCTGACAGCTTCCTCAACTTCTCCTACGAAGTCAAAATATCCGGGAGTGTCCAGAATGTTTACCTTGTTCTTCTGCCACGGGACCGGAATCAGAGATGTAGTGATAGAGAAATGTCGTTTGATTTCTTCTTTATCATAATCACTGACTGTATTGCCATCTTCTACACGGCCTAAACGGTTGGTCAAGCCGGCAAGATATGCCATTGCTTCTGCCAGAGTTGTCTTTCCAGCACCGCCGTGTCCTAACAGCACTACATTTCTGATTCGGTCAGTTCTAAAAACGTCCATATGTAATACCTCCCTGTTTGTCTAATATGTTCATATTTTACTAAATATTCAGAAGAATTTCAAGTATTTTCTGGGATTTTGACGGTCTTTTTTCAAAAAAGTTTAGATTATTTTGTCATTTCTGTAGGAATTGACAATTTGCGAGGAATCTCGTACAATATCATAAGATAATTTTTCACTTTAACGAAGGAAAGGAAACGACATTATATTATGAAGACAATCGGTTTTATCGGTCTCGGTCTGATTGGCGGCTCTATCGCCAAGGCCATCCGGAAGTACCATCCGGATTACCACATTCTGGCCTATAACCGCAGTAAGGAAGCACTTGCCTCTGCCATCAGCACCGGCATTATAGATGGTGTCTGTGAGGAAATGAAGGATCCACGCTTTGGATCCTGTGATTATGTATTTTTATGTGCTCCGGTAGAGATCAACCTGGAGTGCCTTGCATATCTGAAAGAGATCCGCCAGCCAGGCTGCATTATCACAGACGTGGGAAGTGTAAAGGGAATCATCCATCAGAAAGTGGATGAGCTGGGAATGACAGACTGCTTTATCGGCGGTCACCCTATGGCCGGTTCTGAGAAAACCGGTTTTGACCATTCCAACGAGCGCATTCTGGAAAATGCATACTATATTCTTACCCCTGGCGGGGAAGTGGGACTGGAATATATTTCAGATTTTACAGAGCTGATCAGTTCTCTTGGTGCTATCCCTATGGTGCTTACAGCTGAAGAACATGATTTTATTACAGCAGGTGTAAGCCATCTGCCCCATATTATTGCTTCCGCCCTTGTAAATCTGGTAAAAACCCTGGACAACGATGCCGAATACATGAAGACCATCGCAGCAGGCGGTTTCCGCGATATTACAAGGATTGCCTCTTCTTCTCCTGTTATGTGGCAGCAGATCTGCATGGAAAATCATGAAAACATTTCCAATGTTCTGGACGACTACATCCGCATGCTGATCCAGATCCGCTGTTCTGTAGACAACTGTGCTACAGATGGTAAGGAGGCAGATGCTATTTATCAGATGTTTGCAAGCTCCAGGGATTACCGTGATTCCATTGATGTTGTGGATAATGGTCCTATCCGCAAGGCTTATGTGCTTTATCTGGATATTGCAGATGAGGCCGGCGGAATCGCTACCATTGCCACCATCCTTGCCATGGACAAGATCAGCATTAAAAACATCGGCATCATCCACAACCGCGAATTCGAGCAGGGCGTTCTGAAAATCGAATTTTATGAAGAAGACGCTATGGAACGGGCCATTGCACTTTTGAAAAAGCGCAATTATATTGTTTATGAGCGATAACCTGCGCACCGACAGTTGTTTATTGGATACATTACAATTATTTTTTCAGACAAACTCTGTATCAATACAGCAAATATGAAGTAAACGCCATATTGACTCGTCTAATTCTTTATAAGCAATATAGTCGATACCTGTTTTTGCTGTATGAAACTTTATATTTAAGGAACGATTATTATGGAAATAAAAAAACTTACAAATCTCCACGGAGAACTTACAGTTCCAGGCGACAAATCCATCTCCCACCGTGCCGTCATGTTCGGTTCCCTTGCCAAAGGAACCACAAAGATCACCCATTTTCTGGAAGGAGCTGACTGCCTTTCCACCATCTCCTGTTTCCGCAAAATGGGCATTGATATTGAGAATAACAGCGGAGAAATCCTGGTTCATGGAAAAGGACTCCACGGATTATCTGCCCCTGTTGATATTCTGGATGTCGGAAACAGTGGCACAACTACCCGCCTGATTTCCGGTATTCTTGCAGGACAAAATTTTGTATCGGAGCTTACCGGCGATGACTCTATCCAGAGCCGTCCCATGAAACGGATCATGACGCCTCTCCTTTCCATGGGCGCTGATATTGCAAGCATAAAGGGAAATAACTGTGTTCCTCTTCGGATCATAGGTCATCCTCTGAAGGCCATTCACTATGATTCCCCAGTTGCTTCTGCTCAGGTAAAATCCTGTGTACTTCTGGCCGGAATGTATTCTGACGGAATTACCAGTGTCACCGAACCGGTTCTTTCCAGGAACCATACAGAAATCATGTTGAACTACTTTGGAGCTCAGGTAACTTCTGAGGGAACTACCGCTTCCATTGCTCCGGAACCATCTCTTTTTGCCAGAGAAATTACAGTACCTGGGGATATTTCTTCTGCTGCTTATTTCATCGCTGCCGGACTTCTGGTGCCAGGCAGTGAGATTCTTCTGAAGAATGTGGGAATCAATCCCACAAGAGACGGACTGCTCCGTGTGTGCAAGGATATGGGAGCTGACATTACGCTCTTAAATGTAAATATGGAAGGAGAGCCTACCGCTGATCTTCTTGTTCGCACCAGTTCTCTTCACGGTACAACAGTGGGCGGGGAAATCATTCCGACTCTTATTGACGAGATTCCGATGATTGCAGTTATGGCTGCTTTCGCCGAGGGAACTACTGTGATCAAGGATGCAAAAGAACTTAAAGTAAAAGAATCAGACCGAATTCTGGTTATGGCAGAGAATCTTTCCCGCATGGGTGCGGACATTACACCTACAGAGGACGGAATGATCATACATGGAGGCAAGCCGCTTCACGGCGCAGAGATTGATTCTTATCTGGACCACAGAGTGGCTATGTCTTTCGCTGTTGCAGGACTGCTCTGTGATGGACCGCTCTCTATTAAGGGTGGAGATTGTGTGAAGATTTCTTATCCGGAATTTTATGAGGATCTGTATCGGTTAGGAGAATAATCTGAACCGCAGGAACTTAAATGAGAACATTTTTCGTTACTGTGAACGGAGTGAGCAATAACCATTTTTCCATTTAGGTTCCTGTTTTTTTGCCTTTTTAGATGTGCATTCCTATTATTTTATGTTAAATAATAGTCAATGTTAGTTTAGTGTAACTGTCATATTTTGCCAGACTATATGCTTGTATTTTCTTTTAAAATATACATATTGCACATTTTACCATGTATTAATTTCTGTGCAATTTTAAAATTCGTTTTAATCTCATTTCTATATTGATATTTTTTTAACGATTTCGACGAAGTTAAAAAACTTTCCGTTTTCCTCTTTTTTTCTTCAAAAAAATAACGTATAATCCCACTGTAAGTTGAGGAACACTAAAACAAACAAAGCGAAGGTGAACAGCCCAGACAAAAGAGCGGCTGCCACAAGAAAGGAGCCAGAAATAATGAAAATTTTATTTTACGGAACCAAAAATTATGACGAGCAGTTTTTTGAAAAACTTTTACCTGAATTTCCAGATATTAAGATTAAATTTATTGAAGCAAATATCCATGAGGAGACCGCTTCTCTTGCAAAAGGTTATGAAGCAATCTGTGCTTTTGTAAATGCAGACCTTGGCGCTCCTGTTATTGAAGAATTACATCAGCAGGGTGTAAAACTGATCCTTATGCGCTGCGCTGGTTACAATAACGTGGATCTTAAGACAGCCCACAAATATGGCATGAAAGTTCTGCGTGTACCAGGTTACTCTCCCGAGGCTGTTGCAGAGCACGCAATGGCGCTGGCGCTTACAGCTAACCGTCACACTCACAAGGCTTACATCAAATGCCGTGAGAACAACTTTACTTTAAGCGGTCTTATGGGCGTGAACCTTTACAAGAAAACAGCTGGTATTATCGGTACTGGTAAAATTGGTCAGGCTATGGCAAGAATCTGCAAGGGATTTGGAATGCGGGTCATTGCATATGATCTTTTCCCAAACAAGAATCTTGACTTCCTGGAATACGTTTCTCTTGATGAGTTGCTGGCTACCAGTGATCTGATCAGCCTGCACTGCCCGCTTACTGACGAAACCAAACATATTATCAACGAAAAGACAATTGCCCAGATGAAGGATGGAGTTATCCTTGTAAACACTTCCCGTGGCGGTCTTATCAAGACGGAGGATCTGATTTCCGGTATCCGCGACCACAAGTTCTTCGCAGTTGGTCTGGATGTTTATGAGGAGGAATCTGATTACGTATTCGAGGATCTGTCTGAGAGCATCATGCAGACTTCCTTGATCCAGAGGCTTCTCTCCTTCCCGAACGTAACCATGACCTCCCATCAGGGATTCTTTACAGAAGAAGCACTCACCAATATTGCAGAGACAACTATGGAGAATGCGCAGGCTTATATCAATGGAGATGAGCTGAAGAACGAGGTTCTCTCATAATTCATAAATCACTATAGAAAATACGGTGTTTCAATGCATAGGTATTGAAACACCGTTTTGCTATTTAGTGTGTTGAAAGTTGTTCAAGGCGGACGCATTCGGACAATGGT
>NZ_JAJCIA010000043.1 GCF_020554845.1 Blautia faecis
GAAGATAAAAATACCGTCTACATCAGACTGAATTTTTGAATTGTTAGACAGTCTGGCGTACCGTTCGGTACACGGCGGTTCAATCAACTTAGCAAGTGACACACCTTTCGGTGTAGTAATCTAACATTGAGACTAATCCAAATGAGGCTAGTCTTTTGTTGGTAATTACATAATTCAATGCCCCGCTACATACATGGGCTATCCTCGCTCCTGTGTATGCTATCGAGTATGCATCTTCTTTATTCATTCCAAGTTTTATCAGATTCTCAGCACGGTTTTGTGGTGTTTTCCAATGTTTCCAAATGCACATACGAAGTCTGTACCTGATATTACTGTCAAGTTCTTTGCAGAGTGTTTTCATACTTCCTATCTTGAAGTAGTTAATCCACCCTCTGATAAGCTGATTGAGCTTTTCCACCTTGTAGCTGTTGCTAACGCCCCAACTACGGCAAGTGAGTTTTCTCATTCTGTTCTTAAACTTCGCTACTGATTGTGCATGTGGTTTCGCCTTAAACTGATGCGCTCTTGTGTCATAGTAGAATCCAAATCCAAGGTATTTCAGTCCGCTTGGTCTGTCTACTTTGCTCTTAGTCATGTTGACCTTAAGCCCTAATTTCTCTTCAATAAAACGAGATATATTTCTCATTACCCGATTTGCAGACATTTCACTTCCAACCATGATAATACAGTCATCAGCGTAACGTACAAAGTTAAGCCCTCGCTTTTCCATTTCCTTATCAAGTTCATTGAGCATAATATTTGCCAACAACGGCGAGAGATTTCCTCCTTGCGGTGTTCCCACAATAGAATCCTCATATTCGTCGTCAATCATGATTCCGCTGACAAGATATTTCCTTATGATAGAGATAACATCTCCATCTTTAATAGTTCTGCCTATTGTAGTCATAAGCTTGTCATGGTTTACCGTGTCAAAGAACTTTTCCAAGTCAATGTCTACAATCCAATCGTTACCATCATTCATCATGTCAAGTGCTGTTAGGATTGCTTGCTGTGCACATCTATTTGGTCTGAATCCGTAACTATGTTCATGGAATTGTTCCTCGTAGATTGGTGTTAATACCTGTGCAATAGCTTGCTGTATGAATCTGTCTGTTACTGTTGGTACTCCTAGGTTTCTGACACCGCCATCAGGCTTTGGTATCTCCACTCTTCGTACTGGTTGAGGTTTATACTTTCTTGTCCCCAACTGTTCCTTGATGATTTCGCCGTTCTTTTCAAGATGTTCTTTGAGTTCCGTGTACTTCATTCCGTCCACTCCCTCTGCACCTTTATTTCGTACGACTTGCAGATATGCTCTGTTGAGATTGTCGCTAGATAAAATCTGCTCCATTAGACTACTTGTGTCCATACGTTCTTTCCTTTCCGTCTCGCTTGATTTGACCATCTTTTACCCGATTGATTACGGCAGATGTTGCCATTTCTGCAATCCGAGACATACTCAAACTTATTGATTGTTCACCCCTTCGCTCCATTTCCATTACAGAAACTTCTTCACTACTATGGGCTCGGCTGACTTCTCACAATTCGTTGTTACTAGGCTAATGGAACCTCTGTGAGACCTCCACGCTTAAGGTGCTCGCTCTTTCTCTCCATATATCCGCCACATTTACTCTGCTACTACAAAGGTGATAGTTATTAGACTTCGTTGTATTTTGCCAACTTATCTCTCGTAGCCTAGCCTTGTATGTGATTTCTGTCCGTCGGACCAGAGATTTGCTTACAGCTTCCTTCAGATTCCACCTCACGATGGACACCCTTGCTGTTCAGCTATACACTTCCCACTATCTGGGCGTGTTCGGGACTTACACCCGTTAGAGCGCGCCCATGGCGCGCAAACAAAATTACGGACAGACATATAAAGTCTGCCCGATAATTTTTATAATTTACACAATCAACAAGCCAAAGTCCATGCTTGCATGAAACCTTAGCGACTGCTGCGATAACGAATCAAAACTCGCAGAGCGTGTTTTGTCTCGTTTCCAATTTTCTTTAGCTCTTACTTACGCATCCAGAAGGAACGCCTTATAAGCCTTCTTCGCCTCGTAAACATCCGCCTTGCTGGTAACCTCCCACGGTGCATGCATACTGAGAACAGAAACACCGCTGTCAATTACTTCCATACCATAAAGAGCTGCGATAAAAGCGATGGTTCCGCCGCCGCCAACGTCAACCTTACCAAGCTCAGCAGTCTGGAAGCAAACCTTATGGTCGTCAAAAATCCTGCGGACTCTTGCCACATACTCTGCATTGGCATCATTGGAGCCGGATTTTCCACGGGCACCTGTAAACTTGTTGAGAACGATACCTCTTCCAAGATAAGCAGAGTTCTTTTTCTCAAAAGCTTCTGCAAATGCAGGATCATAGCCGGCACTTACATCTGAGGAGAGCATGCTGGAATTCTTCAGAGCCTTTCTCAGTCTGAGATCTGAATACTGTCCCATTGCATCCAGAACCTCAGCTACGCTGTTCTCAAAGAAGTGAGACTGCATACCTGTTGCTCCCACGCTTCCGATCTCTTCCTTATCAACAAGGAGACAGCAGCTTGTACGCTTCGGTGCTTCCATCTCAAGAAGAGCCAGAAGGGAAGTATATGCGCAAACTCTGTCATCCTGTCCATAACCAGCGATCATGCTGCGATCAAGACCACAGTCACGAGCCTTGCCAGCGGGAACGATCTCAAGCTCTGCGGAAAGGAAATCTTCCTCTTCCACACCGTATTTCTCATTCAAAATACGAAGTACATTCTCCTTAACAGCCTCTTTCTTCTTGTCATCCGGAAGATCCTTCAGCGGCTGGCTTCCAATCAGGATATCCAGCTTCTCGCCCTCAACAGCCTCGGAAGCCTTCTTCGCCATCTGCTGTCCTGCAAGATGAATCAAAAGGTCTGTGATGTAAACAACCGGATCGTCCTCATCCTCGCCGACGGTTACATTTACAACAGTGCCATCCTTCTTCACAATTACGCCATGCATTGCCATTGGAAGAGCAACCCACTGATATTTCTTCACTCCACCGTAGTAATGAGTGTCAAGATAAGCCAGATCCGTATCCTCATATAACGGATTCTGCTTAATATCCAGTCTCGGAGAATCAATATGCGCACAAAGGATATTCATACCCTGTGCCAGATCATCCTCTCCCATATGGTACAGGGCAATGATCTTCTGCATTCCAACCTGGTAAACTTTATCTCCTGCTTTCAGAGCTTCGCCATTTTTCACCTTTTCTTCAAGGGAAACATAGCCTGCTTCCTCAGCCTCTTTCACAATCTGTGTGATACATTCACGTTCTGTCTTTCCTACATTTAAGAAATGACGATATTTCTTTGCCACAGTTTCCAGATCCTGCATATCAGCATCTGAATATGTGAGCCATGCGTTTGGACGTTCCATAATCTATATCCACCTTTCTCCTGTTTTCATTTTACACAGGGAAAATAATCCCTGTGTTTTCCTCATCCAAAATTCATTATAGCGTATAACCAGGTAAAAAGCTACCGGCAAATAGGTTTTCCTGCACAAATCTTTTGCCACGCAGTCCAATACTTTGCACTGCCTTTTGGGATATGGGCAAATCCGGTTCAGGGTCTCCTGTATCGGTTAAAGCATGCATATATTTCCTGTCGTCTTGGCACTGCATATCCGCAGGAAGTATAGCCTTCTGACAAAAAAGACAGCCCTTCTTTTTCCAGTTTACTGCAAAGCAGCTCCACGATTTCCGGCAGTGTTCTTTTCCCATCAATCAGCTTTTCCACTGCATATTTTAGCAATGCGCCTAAAGCTCCCGTCTGCTCACTGTCGATCAGCTGTTCCACATATCGCAGATCCACATCCTGTTTTCCAATGGAAAAACCATCTCTGCCATGTACCTTTACTTTCAGCCTTTCCGGCTTATCCTGCGCCTTAAAATGACCGTAATAATCCTTCTTGGAACCGTTCAACGGCGTATTTTTTGACATGATGCGATGGCTTTGTGGTGCTTTAAATCCAGCTGTCTTATTCTCATTTAAAGGATAATCCCTGCAAAGTTCCCGGACTTTTGCCGTGATATCTACTGGCATATAATTGTCCATCTGGATCATAGTATCTGCAATATGGAAAAAAGCCCCGGAGCTTCCGGCAACCAGAATTGTGGAAATCCCCTCCTTTTCATACAGATCCCGGGCACGTTCCAGAAATGGGGTGATCGGCTCTTTTTCCCGGCTGATCACATGCTGCATAAAGGCATCTCGCACCATAAAATTAGTAGCAGATGTATCTTCATCCAGCAGAAATACCTTGCTTCCTGCCTCTATTCCCTCCACGATTCCTGCTGCCTGGGAAGTACTTCCGCTGGCATCTTCCGTAGAAAAACAGGTGGTATCTTTTTTATTGGGCAGGTCATTTATAAACAGGGAAATATCCACATCTTTCACAAATCTGCCATCCTCAGAGCGCAGCTTCTGGGCTGTAGGATCCGTAATCACATATTCTCTTCCATCTCCCTGAATGTGGTTATACACGCCCAGTTCCAATGCATTCAGAAGGGTAGATTTGCCGTGATAACCACCACCAACGATCAACGTGATTCCCTTAGGAATTCCCATTCCGGTTATTTTTCCCTTATGGGGAAGCGCCATAGTCACCCGAAGACTTTCCGGCGAAGAAAATGTCACGCTCCCTTTCATCGGCTTAGATGAAATACCGCTCTCTCTTGGCAGAATCGCGCCGTCATTTACAAAAGCAACCAGAGAACGCTTCTTTAATTCTTCCCTGATATACGCCTGATCTTCTGCCAGGAAGATAGTGTTTTCCAGATCTTTTCCACTTAAATTTCTGTATACAAATGCTTTTTCCACACAAACCGGCAGAAATTCAAAGAAAATTTTCTCCAGCTCTCCCGCATTTATAGTACGTCCATTTGCCGGAAATCCTACAAAAAACCGGACGGTAATCCCCTGCTCTGTAATCTCACAGGCCGTTCGCTCCAGCACCTCCTGACCGCATCTTGTCACAGAAATAAGTCCGCTTTTTCCAGAGCCTTTTGCCCGAAAAGTATAGCGGTTCACCTGCTGTTCAAACTGTCTGATAAGATAGTCTGCCAGAGTAATTCTGGTCAGTTTATCTTTATAATATTCCGCTGGAAATCCAGCTTCTCTGTGGGAAATTTTCACACTGACATGGGACGGTGACGCAAATGGATCGCCCTGCACATGATCAATTGACAAAACATATTTCTTAAACTGATATACCCCTTTCAGGGATTTATATGCAGGATAGCTCTTCCGATTGATGGAATGAAGCATGTCCTGCAGCTGGGATGATGATTGCATAAGTACCTCCATTGTCTATAAAAATGAATATCGCCAATCACTGATATTACTGTCTAAATCTTCACCGCACTCAGCAGTAAAGCCACTACGGCATTCAAACATACATGAAGCACGAGCCAATTCCCGCCCCTTCTCATATATGTTTCCTATTTACTATAGACAATATTTCCAGACTTGTCCAGCCAGGATTTTCCTCATGCTTAAGTTCACCTTTCGCACATTTTCCCACAACGTAAAACCACCGCCCAGTCAGCGTTCTTGCCAACAGACGGTGGTTTATTTATACATTTTTAGGGAAAGGAAAGAGTTTTTCTTAAGAGTTCTTTCTCTTAAGATGTATATATCATACCTCATAATTGTGAAAAGCATTTGTCCAAATTCTAATAATTTTATAAAATTTCTAAAATGAAAATAACTAATTCGTAACTAGAGCGTGTTTGAAAAATCATTCCCGCAATCCGCACGCCCCACTTTGCGGTATATTTTGTCCCTGTTCTTCCCATTGTGTCCTACTTTCAGAACATAACTCTTACCATCCGTTAGTACTTTGAAGATTACCGTTCACGCCTTTCACAACACCACACTTCTCAATGCACAATGTCAGTCGTGTCTCTGTTCCTCATTTCCATACGCTTCGCAAAATCTTGCAGCGAATGCCGGTGGTTCGTTATTGGCATAAAGGTGGGAAATATCACCGAAAGAGCTCATGCGGAAAGCTGCGATTCCCTGACGGCGTTCTTCTGTGGTCAAAGTTGTCACAGAGGATGGGGCGGCCACGCAGCCATGCCAAAGTACCATCGGAGAGATATTCAGCAGATGGCTGAGAAGTACACACTCCAATCCAAAATGACAGAAGAAAATAATCGTGTCATTATTCTCTTCATTTACTTTATAATAGTGACCTTTCCTCTCATATCCATGCTTCGCGAGAAGCTTGTCGAACTCCCCGATCACACGGTCATACTCTTCTTTCACATGACCTTCCTGCATAGCCTCATTCTCAAACCAGTGGTCATACTGGAAAAAGCGCTCGTCTGCCATCCAGTCCTGTGGCAGCCAGTCCCATGCAATAATCTTCTTATCTTTCACATCCGGGCGCCAGATCTGACAGGGAAATTCCTTCAGCCATTCACACTCTGTAGCTGTTCTTCCCATCTTTTTCAAGGTCGGAGCCGCAGTATCCTTCGCTCTTCCAAGGGGGGATACATAGAAAGCTTTTACATCTAATTTGGAAAGCTTCTGTGAAAGATACTCCACCTCTTTCCAGCCTTTTTCTGTAAGGGAATCTATATCATAATCCGGGTCACCATGGCGTACAATCAATAATTTCATAATGTCACTCCTCGTAATTTGCTTTTGAATCACTAATAATTTCAAGCTATTTCTTATTTCATTGAACAGTAACGATTTTAGCATATCTTCACAGATAATTCACCATATTTCTTACCGTCATTTCTTTACAATTTTTGTGAAAGAAGTATATAATGATGCTATATCAAAGGGTCTTTTGACGCTCATATCTTATATGAATTCAAACAGACGCTGATCGGATCATACTTTAATAAATACAAGAACTAAGTGGACGCAATAACCACTTTCAGATTACATTTTATTCCTCAATATAACTCAATTTACGATTTCAAGCGAGGTACCCACATGAAAAAACTTGCCATCATTTTCCCAGGTGTCGGTTATACCTGCACCAAGCCCCTTCTCTATTATACTGCTTCCATGGCTGCTGAGCGTGGTTATGAAATCATCCGCCTTGACTATGGTCAGGACATTCATACCTTCCACGGCCGCACTCCAGCAGAACTGGAACCTATCATAAAACTGGCAATAAAAAGAACGCTTCCCCAGTTGGAAAACGTTCCTTTTTCTGAATACGATGATATAATTTTTATTTCCAAAAGCATCGGCACCACAATTGCCTGCCAGCTTGAAACAGCCCTGCAGCTGAAGGGAAAAGTCCATCAATTTCTTATGACTCCAATTCCTTCTACCCTCCGTTATCTCTCCGATATCAACGGGCTCTTCTTCGCCGGAACCGCTGATCCATACATGCCGGAGTCCAAGATACGTGCTGCTGCAAGAAACTTCCCCGATAAAACCGGCGGAATTTTCGAGGGCTGCAACCACTCCCTGGAGCAAAAAGACGACACTTTAGGTGCGCTGAAGAATGTCAGACTGATTGTAGAATGTCTGGATAAAATGCTAGTCTGATTTTTGTTTTCTATTAACAGGGAAGAAGCACTTCCCTGTTTGTTCCATAAAAGATATTATTATGTCCAATTAATCTGTCTAAAATTTCTTCCATCCGTTTCCAGTTATTATTTACATCAAACTCATAGCTGTGTCCCCATATGTAAAATAACTGCTTTTCTTCACTTTTTTCTTTTAAAAATTTCTCCAGAAGTTCCCATATATTTTCGTCAGCATGATGACAAGTTGGTTTAAATATCAATAAATTCTTTTGTAATTTAAATGCTCCGGAAGACACAACTGACCGTGCATATTGAATTTTACATTTTTTCAGTATCTGAACCACTTCATCATTATATGTTCCATAAGGATACGCCATACCGGTAATCTGGCAGCCAAACATCCGTTCCAGATTTTGTTTATCCAGGAAAACTTCATTATATACAGTGTCTTTATCAAGCTTTGTTAAATCTTGATGAGTCAATGTATGAACCGCGATTTCATGACCCTTATACAATTCTTTTAATCCTTCTGCATTCCACTGTTTATATTGAATGTTGCTTTTACATGATAATAGTTGAACATGGCTACCAGTCTCCTGTCCTGGCAAACTCCATCATCATAGCTAAATGTTACTGCCTTTTGTTTCCCATCCCACATATATTCTGTAGCCTCGTTTCATATCCTTCAAGCTGCATGCTCCAAACGGCTCCTTCACATACAATCTTTGTTGTTTGTTTCTCTCCTGAATTATTAATAACAACTAATTTTTGTGCGTCTGGATAATAGGCACATTCCACATGCAGATTATCTGTAATGCATTCTGCCTGTTCTTCCCGTCCAGCCTCTAATATCAATTGCAACAATAATCTGGTACTTTCCTCTGAAAAAGCAAATCCCGTCATATAAATTCCACTTCCTTTTCCAAACTGGTGTCTGGTAATACCCGGATACCCACCTGCAGCCTCTGCCAATACCTCTGTTTTTTTATCTGTCAGGTATATATGTTCCATTACTGGCCATTCCAGTATATCTAATATATGATTTTGTGGTGCTTTTACTTCATACTCCCATTTTCCATGACATACCCTTGCCCCATTATCTTCATCTACGCCCAGTACCTGTGCCAATCTGAAAAACGTATCATATCCACTGGTTGCTGATGGCTCGCCAATTCCAATAAAACAGCCCCCTTCATATACCCACTTTGTAATTGCCTCAACAACTTTCACGTCTTTCCAGTTATCACCGCCACTCCATGCGTCACCCGCTTTTCCTGCATTAATAATGACTTTGTATCTGGATAAATCTCCGCTTCTGGCTGTCTCAAAATCAATAAAATCAACATCCACAGGCAAACCTGAAAGCGCCTCATTTATATGAATCAAATTATGCATATATGTTTCATGAAAATGTCCAGACAAAGTCCATGAACGCAATTTGCCCCAACAATGTAAAACCGCTACTTTGGTTTTCAATGTCCAAGGCTTTCCTTTTTCATGGAAAGACTTCAACATGCGAAATTCATCTGCAACTTTTTCAATGTAATCGCAAAAATCCGGATAATTCTCCGTAAGATGTAAATATCCGCCTAATCCAATTCTTTGAATCGGTTCACGCAACAATGCACGCCTTACATTTCTCCAATACTGCATTGCATCCCTTGTAGGATTTCCTCCTTCTGTAAATGTAGGTGCTCCTCCAAGCCCCACCGGGAAAAGATAAGGATGAAGCCTGAGTTCATGAACTTCTGTATCTACACCTGCACAAAGACGTGCTTCATACCCAGAAAATACGCATTTAATAATCCCATCAAAACCAAATTCAGAAAATCTGTCATTATATGGTTCAATTCCAACCCAGCTGTCATCGTAAAATACATAAGCCTTTTTTCCATATTCATGCACAATATTTATTAGTTTTTTTCCAAATGAAATTACAAAATCATTAATAAATTCCATCCAGTCTTTTTTTGCTTTTGTTGGCGGCATATGGGTTACCTGATATTTCCCCTGATTCACAAAATCCTCTGCGGTAAGTGCATATCCATATTTCTGTTCGAAATTGTGTAAAGCAAGAGGACTTACTGTAAAATCGTAGGAGCCCCAGTCTGTAAATAAATTTCTTTTTCTGGCATCGCTTCCCCAAATCCAGACAAAATTATAAAACATAGAGGTAAAACGAACCACTGTAGTTGCAGGATGTTCTTCGCACCATTCTTTCATCCAATTAATTAAATAAACCTGTGTTTCAGCGTATACAGGATCTATCGGTATAAGATGCTCTTTATCCCAGTTATTGGTAATATGATTATACATGGAAATTTCTTCCCAAATTCGATATGCCAGAAAGCTTACTGTATATTTGTGCCATAATACACAGTTTTCAATCCTGACAACACCTTTTTTCTTATCATAGCTCCAGTTTTCTTTATTTACTTCCTTGTCAGTTGTGCGGTCATACACCTGCCAGTACCCCAAAGCTTCTGCACTGTCATTAATTTTAAACTGCTCCTGAAAAAACTCTTTTAAAAGCTCTAGTTCCAGACAATGCTCAACTGCAGTTTTCGGTTCTGTGACAAGAAAAGTCTGCTGCAATTTGTCCAAATTTTCCATAGCCCAGGGATTATGACCGCGGATAATACAAATAGTAGAATAAATACCATATCCTGCCTCCGTTATCTCCGGAGACAGTTCTGTCCCATCAGAATCCCTTATTACATCTGCTCCCCATTTTTTTGCAAGTTCTAAGGTCAATTTTTCATAACCAGCCTCACCAGGCAATGTAAAGCCACCTTTATTTTCTAACTCAGTCATAATTTTTGCCCTCTTTCAAGTAGTAGTACAATGCCCAGTCCTGATCATTTGCCCATGGATCCGCATACTGGCATCTTACGTTGTTAACCATAAAAGGATATACATATGCGCAGCTTGCACTTCCGTCACTATTTATCATACTTAGTACACCTCGCAATGAATTTTCCGCCTTTACGCCATATGATCTCTCACCGGTTATTTTTTCATATTCCCGAAAAGCAACACCACTTAAAGAACTCCAGTAATGTGGAAATGTATCTCCAAGGTTTTTGTACTTTCCAAACCAATATCCATCCCAATGACGAACCGCATTTTCATACATATGAAAATCTGGCTGATGTCCATTAAACAGTACCAGTACAGCTAATTGTTTCTTTCCTTCTTCCAGATATAATATTTTTCCTGTAAGTTCGTATAACTGAAAAAGATAATTTACTGCTGGGGCAACAATACTCTGCTCATATTTTACTTCATGCGGTGGATAACATAATCCGTTTTTTATAAGCATTTCGCCATGTATTTCATAATATCTCAGAAGTTCCTCAGCCTCTCTTTCCATACCACCCGATTTCAACAGTTTCACAGATTCCAGCATAGGGATTCCAATTGCATAGAATGAAGCTCCGTCTTGTGCATAATAAGATTTCATAATTTTATACATATTTTTAAGATCAGCAACCTCATTATACAACCTGTATCTTTCCATGAAAAAAATTGCGAGCCATGGATAATTGTACAAACGGTTCCAAGTATTATCTCTTCCTGCATCATTGTATACAATACCTGTATTCTCGTCGTAGAGCTCTCTGTATATGTATTCGGTATATTTCTGCAGTGCTTTTTCCACTTTCATATCTTTATTTTTCTGCAGCCAGAGCGCCAGAAGTGCCCCCATTCCCACTCTTTCCCTGCCACCGTTATGATCGTATTCTTTTTCATAAACCAATCGCTTATCTTCATTATCATAGGTGAGAAATGCACCATCCAAAAGGCTTCCACTGCAAAAATACTGCTGTTTTTCAGCAATAAATCTGCATCTTTTTTCTGCAAGCTTCTCTATCTTTGGCAATACCAAAATAATAGCGGATGTACTGTATTCTTTACACTTTATCAAGAACTCTTGTTCTCCTTGACTTACAGAATCCATTTTAACTTTGTAATCTATACAATTACCATTTTCTGTTTTTTCCGCTGAAATTTTTTCTCCTGCAAGAGTAACTTCGATTTCTTTTTCACGCCATATTTCTTCATCTGCTTTTATGTGAAAACATAAATCTTCACCCTCGAAATAAATTCCATGCTCCAACTGTATCAGCAGCTGTCCTTCCTGATGAAGCAGTTTTTCCTCAAACTCCCTTTGACTGTCATACCAGAAAAGATCCCATTGAATCACAGTTCTTTCTCCTGGTTTTAAGTTGTTTATTTTCGGATTTAATATAATAGTTCCGCGGTCATTACTGAGCTCTTTTTCATTTCTTATAATGCTGTAATCTTCTATTTTTCCTTTTTTCAGAACCAACCCAAGATTTGGTTTTTCTCCTCCCATTCTGATCCCGGCAATATAGCTCTGACTTTCGCCACAACGGATGTGTGCATGACAACGCTCTCGCATACAGATTTCAGCAGCCGTATAATTATCCGGAAATGGTACTGCAATACCAATTTCTCCTTTTTGTGGGAAATACTCCCAATTCCGATTGTTAACGAAAATATATTTTTCAGTTATCTTTCCTTCTGTAGATACCGTTCTTTCTATTCTACCTGTAATTCCGTCTGGAAGAAACATTTCTCCCCATTTTTTACCTGTGGCAACCCAGTCCATTTTATATTTGTCATTTTTGTTTACAATGCTTTCCAACTGATGATTTTCATTCTCTTTAACAATAAATTCCATACCTAATCCTCCATATATCATCCTTTTACAGATCCCGCCATTACACCACTGATAATATATTTCTGCATAAATATATAGAAAACCAGCAGAGGCAATATACCTAATACCATCATTGGAAACAGACTAGTCCAGTCTGTAGAAAACTGACCGATATTGCGATATACTTCCTGCAAAATAACATCTTTTTCTCTTTTCTGTATAAAATACAACGGTCCCATAAAATCGTTCCATACATTTAAAGTATTTAAAATTACGATTGTAGCGATCATCGGCTTCAGCAATGGAAGTACAATTGTACCAAAAATTCTAAATACTCCTGCACCGTCAATTCTTGCAGCTTCTTCCAGTTCTATAGGAACTGAAGAAATGGAATTTTTCATTAAAAAAGTAGCAAATGGAATATTGATAGCAATATCAATAAAAATAACTGCTGTCAGCGTATTCATTAAATCCAGGCTTCTTACCAGCTTGTACAGACCAAGAACTGCCATCTGGTATGGAAACATCATTCCGGAAAGAATTACCAGAAAAATAATTTTTGTAATTTTACTTTTCTCTTTACGGTTTAAAACATATCCACACATGGTACTGCTCATCACAATGCCAAATACCGCACATACTGTAATAATAAGAGTATTTCCAAACGCTCTTGGATACTGCATTTTTTCAAACGCATTGATATATGGTGTAATATCCCAGGAAGACGGAAGTGCCATCGGCTTTGCAGCCGCTTCAGTTCCTGACTTAAACGTAGTAACAAGCAGATAATAAATAGGAGTTAAAACAATAAACGTGATAATTAGCAAATAAACATGCTTCAAAATCTCCATAATATTTTTTTTCGTTTTCATCAATTTAAATACTCCTCCCATTTTTTAAATATTCCAAGCATTACAGCTGAAACAACCATTGTCATCAACAGAAATACAATTCCAAAAGCGGATGCATAACCGAAATTTCCATCTGAAAATTTTGAGTACATCAATGTCAGAATAGTTTCTGTCTGATGTGCCGGACCTCCGTTCGTAGTTGACAAGACAAGATCAAATACTTTCAGACCTGAGATCGTGCTTGTTACAAAATTAATTTTTATGGCAGGTGCAAGCCCTGGTAATGTAATATGCCAGAACTGCTGCCAGCTGTTAGCTCCGTCCACAGAAGCAGCTTCATAAAGATCTCCACTGATACTTTGCAGGCTTCCTATATAAATTACCATAGACCATCCAAACCACTGCCACACTGAAATTGCAATTATGGAAAATATAGCGATTTTTCCATTTCCGAGAAAGTTGATTTTTTCAAATCCCAGTTTCAAAAGCACCTGGTTTATCAAACCATAATCACTTGCAGACAGGATATATTTCCAAAGATATCCAACAACCAAGGTGCTTAATACTGCGGGTGCAAAAAAGATTCCTCGGTAAATTGTTCTTCCTCTTAATTTGGAATTCAGAAGCACTGATACAGGAAGAGAAATTAAACTTTGAATGGATACTGTAAGGATTGCAAATACCAGGGTATTCTTTAATCCTTTCAAAATAATTCCATCTGCCAAAAGCTGTTTATAATTTTTCAATCCTGAAAAAACGATATCCGGCGAAAAATTAGTCCAGTTATAAAAACTGTATTTTGTAGTAAAAATAAGCGGAATGATAAAAAACACAGAAAATATAGAAACCGCAGGTATTGCCATGAAAATATATGGCAGATTTCGTTTTACATGATTGGCATTCATACTCTCCTTGCCCTCCTTCTTTTTATGTTTCTATTATAAATTTGATCTTTTTCTCTATAAATCCAAAAAAATTTATATGACTATCGTTTTTTTTATATCCCATTTACTTTTGTTAATTCTATTGATAACATTAACCTCTATTGCACAAAAACAGATCCTGCAAAAAGCTCATTTGCTAAATGCAGGATCGGTTTAATAAATTATGGATAATTTTAAATTTGTTAAATGATTACAATTTACTCATATCTGATTGAGTCAGCTTTTGTATCAATAGCTTTCACAAGATCGTCTCCACTGATATCTCCGGAAATAACACCCTGAAGCTGAGCAGTAAACTCATCAAACAAGGACTGACTTGGAAGATTTACACTCCATCTGTCAGATGGGAATGCAATATTTCCATTGTTAATAATATCTGCAACATATTCATATTCTTCAGGCATCTGAGCCTCAACTCCGCTTCTATAGCTGGTTCCGCCAACATTTGCATCAGCAAATGCCTGCTGAACTTCAACGGAAGCCAGTGCTGTTAAAGTAGCTTCTGCACCATCATGATTTTCCGTATTTACATTAATACCGAAGCATGCAGCTGGTCCGCCTAAAACATATTCATTTTCTCCTGTTTCACTAAGCTGCGGAAGCATTTTAAAGTTAACTCCGGATTCTTTCAGCTCTGTATACTGCCATGGACCTCCATGAAGGAATGCCACTTCTCCATTTTTAAAGCTGTTCAGCATTTCCTGGCAGGAAATTCCCAGAGACTCAGAAGCGATCAGTCCTTTTTCAACTAATGTACACCATTTATTAACACAGTCGTTAATATGTCCGTCCATAGTTACTTCACCCAAAGCAAATTTGGTGTCGAAATCAGTTCCATCAGGGTTTGCTTCTTCATTATTATGATAATAAGAATTTTCCAGATACCCCAGTAAGCTGGATGTTGCAGTTGAGTCATCCGCAATCCCAAAACCATATGCAGTATAGCCTTTTTCATTAATAGTCTCGCAAGCAGCTACAAACTCATCAAATGTTTTTGGAATTTCTACTCCACATTCCTCAAGAATCGAAGCATTACACCAGATTCCGGAAAACCATCCATAGGAAGGAATTCCATAAATTTTTCCATCAGCACTGCAAAGCGACATTCCAGCCTCATTAAACTCTTTTACAAAATCATAATCCGAAATGTCTTCCACGTTACCAGCTTTGATTTCGGCTGGATAGTTTGTTCCATCCATAATAATGTCTGGGCCTTCTCCAGATGCAAGCTGTGTGCTAAGTACATTATTATAATCAGTATTTGCAACATATGTGTACTCAATCACATACTTCCCATCCATCTGCTCATTTACCTTTTCCAGAATAGGATTCATGTCATCCTCATCATACCATCCCATCAAGGTTACCGTCTCTGCATCATCCGCCATAACCAGATTGGAACCGCCTCCAACTACCATTACTGATACAGTGCATGCTGTAAGAAACATGCTAATCACTTTCTTTTTCATTTTTTTGCTACCCCTTTCGTTTATTTTTAAATTGCTTTAAGTATAACGTTCACAGGATACGAAAAAAATAACAAAAAACTTATCTCATTATCAAATTTTTAAGATTTATATCCTATACTTTTCGTTCCAGTGTAATAAAATCTCTTCGTAATTTGATTATAGAGGTAGTTCCTCCCGGACCTGCAAAAATTTCCACACCGTATCCTTCCCCACACAGAATACGAATTCTCTTGTCAACATTGCTTACCCCATAACCAAATTCTTCATGGGACATTTTTCCCTGACCAATTTTTTCATACAACTCAAGTCCATTATCCCTGACAGTCATATAGAGTTCATTATTTTCTGCATAAATCTCAATGGATATTTTTCCTCTTTTTTCTCTCATGCAGTCAATGCCATGCTCAATTGCATTTTCCACCAGAGGCTGCAAAATAAAAATTGGAACCATCTGATCTAAAAGCGAGGGCTCAATTTTATACTCAACATCGAAGCCTTCATCGTGCGCCATAAGCTGCAGTTTCACATAGGCCTTTATATTTTCCACTTCTACATTCAAATGGTCTACGTTTATGCCCTTGTTAAGAGCAGTCCTGTAAAAAGTACCCAGTTCCGTAGTTATCTCGTAGATTCTGTCTTCTCCTTTTTCAATGGCTATCCAATTAATTGCGGAAAGATTGTTATAAAGAAAATGCGGGTTAATCTTTGACTGAAGCAGATCCAGTTCCAGGCTTTTTTTATCCAGTTTCGACTTATACACTTCATCAATAAGCGTTTGTATTTTCCGTAGCATTTTATTAATATTTTCCGCCAGCTCTCCAATTTCATCCTGGGAACTTTCTGCTATCTGAATCTCAAAATTTCCATCTTTTACTTTCTTTACCTGGTCAATAATCTGATACAAATAGTGCAGCAAAGATCTGGCACTTTTATTAACTCCTATAAATCCAAGCAGCAACAGTAAAACTACAATTACAACAGAACCAATGATTCTTGGATGAAAAGCACTTGAGAAATAAGAAGCATCAATTCTGTAAATAATTTTCCAACCGGTGTCATTTAGATTTCTTTCCTCTTCATAGCCAGCACTGTTTTCATTAACTTCCCCCTCATTATTGTATTCTAACAACACAGCTGAACCATTTTTCACCTGGATGTCCACTGGCATTTCCGAGAACATGGATATACTGTCAGAAAAAACTTTTTCCTTTACTTCTGCTCTGAGAACGCCATATACCCGATTTGGAAGGCTCATGGCAATTCTGCGTGTTATAAAATATTTTCCATTTTCATTCCACCACAAAGTATCTGCGCTATTCCAACTCGCTTCATACCAACTGTTATCTTCCAGATCGGAAGCTTTTTTGAATACTGCATCATTGTTAGAAATCCTTTTATCGGAATAAACCTCCATCTTTGAAAAATAGCTGTTGGAAAGCCAGGCGTTATAAATCAGGTTATTTACATTTGAAGTCATCTGAATGCGTTTCTTATACTCAGAATCATCTAAGCTGAGAAATTCCCTTAGTACACTGTTGCAGGTCACATATAATACGGATTTTTCGCACATCTTTATCTGATTCTCAATATTCAGGTGGTTCCGCTCAATGTTTTCTTTCGCTTCCAGAAGCTGCTGCTCCTTGATAAAATTTGTAGATGAGTACAATACAAATATCTCCAGAACCAGCACAGGAAGCATAACTAACAGCGTGTAAATGATCCTTACTTTATTCAAAAATGATTGTTTGTTGATTCTTTTTGCTATCCTATTCACCATTTTGCACCCTTTCCCTGTACTGCACCGGACTGCAGCCTTCATGATTTCGGAAAATAGAAATGTAGTAAGACACATTCAGGTATCCTACCCTCTCCGCCACATCACTTACTTTCATATTTGTCTGACGCAAAAGTTCTTTTGACTTTTCAACACGATACCAGGTAATAAATTTTACCAGATTTTTTCCAGTTTCCATTTTATATAAAGTACTTAGATAGGCAGAGGATACCTGCAGCTGCTCTGCGATATACGATACATTTAAATCACTTTCACTGTATTTTTCATAAACCAGTTCTTTTGCCATGCGGACCAGGCGGTTTTCTTTTACCTCTTCTTTTTTCTCTTCCTGCATTCTATCCAGAACGTTTTCGATTATCTTATTTACCTCTTCCAGTGTCCTTGCCTGATATATTTTCTGAATACATGGTACCATGTCCACATTAGAGTCTGTGTACTCACTGATCTGCTTCATCGCATCCGTAAAAGTATATTTTACATAAATTGAACTAAAGCCAGTCTGCTTCATTATATAGGCAAATACTTTCACAAATTCCTTCTTTATTCCGGAATAATCCTGCATTCTGGCGCAGTTAAATATCCTTTCAAAATACAGGGAAAGCATGTCATTTTCCTTTTTTAGAAAATAATCTTCATCATGAACCAATACCATACTTTTGGATACAAAAAACTGATAGTCAAGCTGGTCTTTCAATTCTGTATATTCTTTTTTCAGTTCTGTAAGACTTTCGGTCTTTTTTCCCAATATAACAAAAATATTTACCTGATATTTTTTCTGGGATTTTTCGATCAATATCTCACATTCTTTTTTCGTTTCTGCTGTCCGATAAAAATCTCTTTCCCGGATCAATAACACTACGATCTGGTTATCTGTGTTTGTAATGATCACAGTTTCTTTTCCAAAATATTCCCTGATATCTTTCAGGTACTCTTCCCATTCAATAGAAAACAAATTAGAATAACAGGAAATAATTACAGGTATACAGATTTTTTCCTGCACAACACTGGTGAATTCATTTTCCAGAGTTTCCCAATGATTTAAAATTCCCTCTTCCAGTTCTTCAGACTCCAGATAATTAAGCAGATTCCAGCTCAGTTTTTGCTGTGCGGCCTCTTCCTTCGCCTGTATGATATCATTTCTATTTTTCTTTTCGATCTCTTTTTCCTGGCAGATTTCTATGATCTTTTCAAAAAGAGCCTTAAACGCATCCAGTTTAACTGGCTTCAAAAGATATTCCTGTACCCCTAATGAAATGGCATTCTGTGCATATTCAAATTCACCATATGCACTGTAAATAATGCATATTGGATTCAGCCCTCTTTTCTGCGTTTCACGTATAAGCTGGATTCCATCCATATAGGGCATTTTTATGTCTGTGAGCAGAATGTCAAAATAATTTTTTTCCATTATTTTCAGCGCATCTTCTCCGTTTTGCGCAAATGCTGTTCTTAATGGAAACCCAAACCTTTTTAATAAAAGCGCAATTCCTTCCCGCTCTTTCTTTTCATCATCCACAATCAAAATATTGTACATAAACTCACCCCTCCATACATATATTTACTCAACTTTATTTCATCATAAAAGAAGCTTTATGTAAATACCGAAAAAATTACCTGAGTATCAATTTTTTATACTACGATACAAAACTTCTAATACACAAAAGAGTTACTATTTCCGCAAGTATCCCTGCACGCAGGTGATATCATGCTTATAGTAACTCTTTTATCTTTATAACAATATTTGCATTTTAATCCGCTAAAGTTATAGTTCACTTATTTCACTTTTACAAACTTCCACTTATTGCAGCAGTTCCATTCAGCATTCCCATCCCCTGCAGTAAGCTTATAGTATCCCTTATCCCAGCTGCATAAGCAAGATCTGAATATCTCTCGTCCCGGGTCTGCAGGCAGGCGATGTAATCATCGATCACACGCTTTACAGTGTGGGATAATTGCAGCTGGTCATATCGTTCTTCCAGATACTTCAGATCCTCATTGTCCTGTCTGATGTAGGAATCATTTTCATCCACCCGCTGCTGCTCCATCACCATTTTCTCAATGTTCTGAAGCATAATCATTTTTGTTGTCATTTTCATTATTGTTTTCCTCCTGATATGTACTTATAGATCACGGTTCATTGGTAACGTTTTCCCGAATCACACAAGCTGTTCTTCTGTGATTCCAAGCTATTTAGGGTTACAATTTAAGCAGTGATAAAAAATCCATTTTTCTCACACTTACCGTCATTATTCTACGTTTTATATCAAAATTTTGCAACAAAAATCGTCCGACAACTTTCCCTATAATTCGACAAAAGTGCTACTGTTCACTGGTAACGTTCCGCGAGGTGTTTTTTGTGAACAAAGCTCTCAGAAAACCCGAGAATTAAGTTTGCGCAGCAAACGCTACTTCTTGTGCTTGTCACAAGAAGGTTCGTCTTTCTGCGCATCGCGAAGCGTGTTACTGGTCGCGAAGTGAACAGTAACACAAAAGCGGCTGGAAAAGCGTGTATTTACACGCTCTAAGCTACGCCCTAAATAAATCTCACCGTTTAAAGTCCAAGAGTATCGTTTACAAGAATAACATGTATTCTATCTTTATGACGAGAATATCTTGTAATCAGAAACTGACAGCAAATCGTATCCGGAGATTTACAGTCAAAACATTTCCCTGCGGTTTTGCAAGGTGTCTTCACCTCAAATCTCTGTGCATTCGCCGGAGCTGCCACATTTCTTGCCCGCTTCATAGCTGCATCAAGATCTGAACAGACCTTATTCATTCCCACAATGAAAACCACCTTCTTCGGTCCCTGGGCAATACAGGAAACCCGATTGGAATTTCCATCAATGTTTACCATAACTCCATCACTGGTAATGGCATTGGCACTGGAAAGAAATACATCTGCATCATACGCTGCCATCAGGCTTTCTCTTGGTTCCATTTTTGCACGATTAATATAATTATAATTTCCATCCTCCAATGCCTTGATCAGTCCAATCTCATGAGCACTTGTGCAGCCACCCATGGCAATACTGCTGCCCTCCGGGATCAGTTCCAGTGCCTGCTTTACAGCAGCTTCTCTGTCTGCGGCGTAATAGCCTGACATATTGCGAGATTCCAGACCTTTGATCACATTTTGAGCCAATACTTCATTTCTTTTTTGCATATTAATATCCATTGCTTGCTCCTCCTGACATTGTTTTAGTATAAATTATAAGCCACATTTCATTCTTTATCAACTTTCGACTTAACTTATTTTATGTTACTGTTCACTGGTAACGTTCCGCGAGGCGTTTTTTGTGAACAAAGTTCACAGAAAACCCGAGAATTGCGGCGCGAAATCATGCGAATGCATGATTTCTGTGCATCGCGAAGCGCGTTACTGTGAACGGAGTGAACAGTAACTATTTTATATTTCGCCAGAGCGTAGTAAAAAAAATATATTGTCTTTTTTTTCAGAAAATTCATTTTCTTTTTTAGCTTGTGTGATATAATGCATTATTATAAAAATTCCGACAGATAAAGCGAGGTAAACCTGGTGAAGAAAAAAACACTTGTGCCTCTTATCATTTTTTTACTGGGCATATGCCTTGTTGGTTTCATTGTATACAAAACAGACACCCACGAGAAGAACGAGAGACACATAACAGCACAATTAAACGCAACAACCTATGGGGAACGTATAAAAAATGAGATTGCGAGCGGAATTGAGATTACGGATGCTCTAAAGCAGATCCTGATCAGTGAAAACGGAGAGATTAATCAGTTTGACACGATTGCTGAAAATCTTATGTCTGATTCTATTGAGAGCGTGCAGCTTGCTCCGGATGGTGTTGTGACAGATATTTATCCGGCAGAGGGAAATGAAGCAGGTAAAATTGATCTGATTCATGATAAAGAGCGTGGAGAGATTTCCTGTTACGCAAGAGACAATCACACAGTCATTACACAAGGCCCCTTTGAATTGAAACAGGGAGGCTATGGAATTGCTGTACGCAATCCAGTTTATCTGACGGATACAAACAAACAAGAGGATTTCTGGGGATTTACCATTGTTATCCTACGCGTTCCTGATATTTTCTCAGACTCGATTTATGCTCTTTCAAATTTTGGATATGAATATAGAATTTCAAAGACGGCTTCTCCCTGGAACGGCACCTATAAAGTTGTTTATCAGTCAGATGATCCGCTAACCCATCCAATTTCTTATGATTTTAAAATAGGCGCAGAGAGCTGGAGATTTGAAGTAACCCCCAAAAGCGGATGGCGAAATAATACACTTATAGCTGTAGTCACCGGATTTTTTCTTACCGTAATCCTGCTTCTGACAGTTCTTACCCGGGTATGGCTGGTGTCCAAAGAAAATAAAAACAGATTTCAGATACTGGCACACACGGATTCCCTTACGGGTATTAACAACCGCTATGGATTTGATGAAGCAGCAGAAAAAATTATCGCCCAAAATCCGAAGGCACATTTTGTGGCCGCACTTTTTGATATTGATGACTTTAAGTTTATTAATGATGTCTATGGGCACGCTTACGGAGACAGGGCTTTAAAAAGTCTGGCAGAGAGCATGAAAGCTTTTTTTCCACCGAATGTATTGCTTGGAAGAAACGGTGGGGACGAGTTCTGTATTCTTCTGCCTGATTATACCTTTGAAGAGGCAGACGCACAGCTGAATCAATTCACCAGACTGCCTAAGACCTTCGCTTACAAGGGAACAGAACAGCACTTTTCTATTTCTCTTGGATATGCGGAATATCCGGCATTTGCCTCCAACCATTCACAGCTTATGCGCTGTGCAGATGCAGCCCTTTATGAAATAAAGCTTCATGGAAAAAACGGATGTATGGCTTACAGAGAAGGGCTTCAGTCAGGTGTCCGCAAACAGCTGGGATTTGCGCATAAGGATGTCTCGGAGCATCTTCCGGGTGCATTTATCATATACAGAGCAGACAAAGAAGATGATGAGCTGTTCTATGCAAACCAGGAGTTTCTTCATATGACCGGATATAAAGATATGGACGAACTCTTTCGACTTACAAACAAAAGCTTTCATAACCTGATTCGGGAGGATGAGCAGAAACAGATAGAAGCAAGCATCTGGGAACAGATTGACAGTGGTAATGAAAATGACTATATTCATTTTCATCTTCGAAAAGCTGACGGCTCTTACCTCTCTGTACTTGACCATGGAAGAATCGTAGAAAGCCAGCAATACGGAAGAGTATTTTATGTATTGTTTATGGACTGGAAGGACATGCATATTCATTACGGTGATAAATTTTCCGGATAATAGAAAAAATACTGTCTGGTAGGAATTTTTGCATTCTATAAACCTACGATTACATCATCAATCTGAGAGGTTTACACAAAGTAATTTACACTCCGCCCTGTTGCATAAAATAATGCAGGTCTGAACAAGACCTGCATTATTTTATGTGCTTTTCACACGTATTTCCCCTTCATTTTATCCGCTTTATCTTCCCAAAATCCGGTCTAGATTTTCCAGAATTACATCAACATTGGTTGGTTTTGCAATATGTCCATTCCTTCCTGCCTTGATTGCTTTTTTACAATCTTACTTATGTAAAAAAACTGCTTCTATATATACGACTGCGCTACACTATGCACAAGAAAAACATTACTGCGCAATACTTATATCTGCGCAATACTTATATCTGCCCATGCATATTTCTGATATAAAATGCAATCTGATAGGGCAGTCTCTCTTCCGGCGTTTTCAACTCATTTCCCAGAATTTTCCTGATATTTCCGATACGGTACAGCACCGTATTGCGATGCGTATACAATTCTGCTGCCACAGCCTGAATACTTCCATTATGCTTCAGATATGACTGAAGAGTTTCCACATAATCGGCATGATATCTTCTGTCGTATTCTTCCAATGCTGCCAGACATTCTGTTTCCATTTCCTTCAGTATTTCTTTATCTTTCACCATATAAAGCAGACGGAACAACCCGCAGTCATCAAACTTTACCACCTGCTTCTTTTGTGTCATCGCTATGTGTGCTGCCGCCTTCGCTCTCTGATAGCTTACCGAAAGCTGGGAAATATCCATACATCTGCTCCCGATTCCCACGCACAATTGCAGTCCAGGCATACGTCTTTTTCCTCTTTTTATGGCACCCTCTACAAGGCGGCACAAATACTCTTCCGAAAGCGCATTCGCTACCAGCACAAAATCAGAGTTGTAATAAAAAAAGCTTCCATTGTGAGTGATATCCTCCAGATATACCTGTATTCGATAAGACAGCTTTTTTCGCTCCACTGTGTCCATGGAGTCCAGCCCCTCACAAGTCATCAGCAGCACCTGAAAGCTTCCATCTACATCAAAATACTGTAATAAATCTTTTCTATATGCATCCTGATTATCCGGAGTCTCAATAGCTGCAATCAGGGCGGATGCGATCTGCTCATCTGTAGTATCCTGCAAAAATACATGAATACTGAAGTCTTTTATCATATCTGATAAATGCACTTCCCAGGGCACAGTCAGTAGCGGAAGGTCATTTTCATCACAGTATGCTTTCAATTCTTCCGGCACCTCATAAATGTACTGTCCCACATTGATAACAAGCCCTGATGCATGATACCGGTTCAGCTGCTGTGCCAGATGCATCCAGTCTTCTTTTTCCGGAAAGCCAAGCCCGGTTGTCACTGCAAGCTCCTTTCCCCAGAAATTCTGTATGATCGTTGTATCCTCCAGAAGATGTACCCAGCTGATTGAATTGGACCATCCATTTTTTCCGGCCAGAAACTTCATTTCATATCTTGTTTCTGCTGTCAGCATCATATCCTGTATTGTAAAACTCATAAAACCTCCCTTTTTGTTACCCTAACCCATTCTGTAAAATGTTCAAATTTTTCCTTTATTATATCATATATTTTGTGTTGGCAGCACATATTTTCCACTTGATTTTTAGAATCCGCCCCCATAGTTTTTCCTTAATTTTGTGCTAGAATATAAGTAACTTAAAAAACAAATTAAAGGAGGCGTGAATATGAAATTCGCAGAATATACAAGTTCCCTGGATGCACTTCCCGTTCCAGAATGGATCATATCAGAACGTTATATGTATTGTGACAATTTTATAAATGACTATACGAAGACTCGGCATTTTGATCTTCTGGCTTTTGTCAAACGTCTCTTTCGCAAATAATATGCACTTCTTTTCATAAAAAGGACATCCGTTTTTTCAGGATGTCCTTTCTTTTACTTTTTTCGGTAAATTCGAAGCATCAAAGGTGTCTCTACAAGCAGCATGGCAATCCATCCTGCCAGATAGGAATATGGCAGTGCCTCAATACCAAAATTCCATAACAAAACCATCGGTGCCGCTGCAATGACACGGACTGTCATATTGGTAAAACTGCTCATCAAGGTCACCTTCAGATCTCCGATTCCACGGAAAAAGCCCTGAAGCGAATTTGTGATAGCGGGAAGAATATACATTCCCGCAATCAAGTGGAGATAAACCACTCCATGTCCGATAACTTCCTCATCTTTTACAAATAATGACATCAATGGTCTGGCAAATCCCAGACAGATCAGCATAACTGCTGCTCCATAAACAAGCTCCAGTATCATTCCACATCGGAAGCCTTCCCTCATACGGTCATTTTTTCCAGCTCCTTTATTCTGAGCCATTAATGCGGTCATCGCATGGGCAATATTCTGTTCCGGTGTGATGGCAAAATCATCAATGCGATTAACCACTGCAAAGGCTGCTGCTACCGATACTCCCATTGTATTAACCAGTGCCTGTATTGCGATTTTTCCCATCTGTACAGTTGCCTGCTGCATGGCAGATGCCCACCCGTAAGCAATGGTTTTTTTCAAAAGCCTGGCATCAAAAACCAGCCATTTCTTCCCAAGCCGAAGAATTGGTACTTTTTTCTGTATATAGATAATACAAAACAGACAGCAGAGCGCCTCACTGAGTACTGTGGAAATTGCACATCCATTACTTCCAGCCTTTAATACAATAACAAAAAACAGGTCTCCGAAAATGTTCAGAATTGCACTGATAATCAGAAAGTACAAGGGGGATGCACTGTCTCCCAATGCCCTTAAGGTGCTTGAAAAAAAGTTGTATAAAAATGTAAACATTAATCCCAGAAAAATAATCCGCAAATATTGCACTGTCATACTCATAATAGATGGATCCACCTGCAATAACAGCAGAATGGGTACAGCAAATATTACACAAACCAATGTGAGAAAAAATGAAAAAAACGCACCAGACAACAGAGTTGTACTGATTTGTCTATGCAAAGTCTCATAATCTTTCGCTCCATACTGAATCCCCATCAGGATACTGGCTCCCATACACAATCCGTTCAGAAATAGTATCATCAACGTACTGACCGGATTACAGATTCCCACAGCCGCCAGGGCCTCCTTTCCTACAAAATGCCCTACAATAATGCTGTCAACTGCATTATAGGTCAGCTGAAACAAATTTCCCAAAACAAGAGGCACTGTAAAATTAACAAGAATGGGCATGATTTTCCCAGTAGTCAGATCTTTTGTCATATTCTCACACTCCCAACCAAAAGTTTTGCACACTCACATTTTAGCTAAAAAAAAGTAATTTCACAATGTACTATTTTAACATTTTATATAGCATATTCTAATCGGATATGTTAAACTATAATTTATCACTTTCTCTGTTTCATTGATTGTAATAAAATGATATGAGTGTCAAAAGGTCTTTTGACACTCATTTGATACCCGGATTGCTACGCAGCTACGCTGCTCCCGCAATCCTCCAAAACATTCGTAATCCGCTCATTTTTCTTTGAAAAATGGCTACTTACTCATGTTTTTGGCGGGTCAAGAGGTCAAAAAGCCTCTTGCAAGCAAGCTTGCATCGGCTTTCTGACCTTTTGACCCTGGTATCATCATATTATAAATTGTAAGAACTAAGGAAAACTGTAACATGCTAAATAAAAAAGATTTCTTAAAATATGCATCAATATTGGCATTTCCAATTATGATTCAAAATTTGATTTCAACATTGGTGAATATTGCTGATACTGTAATGCTTGGATATGTAAGCCAGACTGCCATGTCGGCTTCATCGCTTGCTAACCAATATACTTTTATTCTTTTTTGTCTATATTATGGTATGGCCACCGGTACTTCCGTTTTGTGTGCCCAGTACTGGGGAAAAGGTGATAAAAAGACTGTAGAAAAGATTCTCGGCTTAGCAGAGCGATGCACCTTAATTATCTCTCTGATATTTTTCCTTATCTCCTTTTCCATGCCAACTACGGTTATGAAGATTTTTACAGACAATCCTGATACAATTGCTGCTGGAAGTGAGTATTTGAGGGTACTTTCATTTTCACTTATGTTTATGGGATTCTCTCAGGTTTTTATGAGTGCCCTTCGAAGTATCGGAAAGATAATGCTGCCTTCTGTTACATACATTGTCTCCCTTTGTGTCAATGTACTTTGTAATGCCACCTTCATCTTTGGCTTATTTGGACTTCCAAAGCTTGGCGTTACCGGTGTTGCTCTTGGTACTGTGATTGCCAGAATCGCAGAGGTATTGATTTGTCTCATCTACTCCTTGAACAAATCAAATGTGAGATTCCGAATAAAATACTTCTTTGCGAAATCGGGGATCCTGTTCCAGGATTTTATGAAAATTGCAACTCCAGCCGTAATAAATGACCTCGTCTGGAGCTTTGCCAGTTCCGCATTCGCAGCAATTCTTGGGCATATTGGTAATGATATGGTTGCTGCAAATGCCGTCGCTGTTATGGTGGTAAACATTGGTGCTATCGCCTGTCGGGGTTTTGCCAACGCTACTACCATTATTATCAGTCAGGAGCTGGGGAAAAATCACATTGATACAGCCAGAGAATATGGGAAACGGATGCTCAGAATAACCATTATTGTAAGCCTGATCGGATGTGCCGTTATTCTGGCGATTCGCCCCCTGATACTGGATTTTTATCGGGATAAGCTGACAGAAACGGCCATTTATTATCTTGGCGTTTTTATCATTATGACGACCTGGCGTCTTGTTGGAGAAGGTATTAATACCTGTCTTATATGCGGCTGCTTCAGAGGTGGTGGTGATTCCAGATTTGGAATGATCGTTGATTCCATATTTATGTGGCTTGTAGCAGTTCCTCTCACATTTCTTGCCGCATATGTTTTTAAACTGCCGCCTATCTGGGTATACTTTGTAATGTCTTTGGATGAACTTGAAAAAATGCCTGTGGTATTTATTCACTATTTCAGAAGAAAATGGCTTACAAACATTACCAGAGATTTTGATTGATCCTACTTATTCACAATTATAAAATGCTCCCTTCTGAATGACAGGTTTTTGTTCTTTCACATTCCTGCCCAGTAGGGAGCATTTCTGAATCCTATGATCTTATTCTTTTTTTTTGACGGTCAGCCCTATACTGTAAACAGAGGCTATTACAATGATAAAGCCTAATGGAATTGCCACACAATAAAACACAAAATTTACCAAATTGTTATATGGGCGGAGTTTATAAATTCCTTTTGAAGTCCGATAAACCTCGACCTTAACTTTATCACCAACGTATACTTTCTGATTATAGGTTTCTTCTCCTTCATAAGCTTTTCCATCAACCTCAAATGCCAATTTGGTCCGATATTTTACTGATCTTGAATTCTTTTTATTTTTGTCTTTATCATCACTGTTATCAATCTCACGGCAGGATTCTACAACTGCAATAACCTCTCGTTTGTCTGTAGTGTTTTTGTACTCCTGGCTTTCAATTCTGTTTAAAATCATACCATATATTCCTATACCACACATGGCAATGCCCAGGACGAAACCTAATACCGAATATAATATATTGTTCCGCTTCTCTTTTTTATCCTGCTTCATACACATCCTCCGCAAAACCTGTTTTTGTTTTCGATTCTTGTAAAGAACACATATTGGAAAAAATTCTCCTTCCATTGACCATGTATTCTCTATACTAATAATAATCCATCCAAAACCGGTTTGCACTATTACTTGTGCCAGTAAATGAAGAGAAAATGTTATTGCTTACTTTGTCCACAAAAAACACCTCGCGGAACGTTGCCAGTGACTTCACATGTATCTATCCAGACAGTCAACTCTACAGCTCTCCGAGTCTCTCTCTCAAATTTTTTCGTGCTTCAGTTGCACTCATAGTTTTGGCACCATCTATTCTTTCCCACTCAGCCTGAAGTACTCTGGCACGTAACCGAAGTAACTGTTCACGCTTTTCATATGTATCAATACTCTTAATTACCATATCTCCCTCATCATTTTGGGTGATATAAATAGACTCGTTGGTTTCTTTTAAACAATAGTCAGCTACTTTCAGACTATCATCAGCTTGTGTAATTCGATAATTGCTTAAATCTTTTTGTCTCTCATCCAATTACAATTCCCTCCTTCTCTACATTATCATAAAACGGCAATGCTCCCAGCCAGTATCTGTAATGTGCTTCATTCTCCAGAACTGGATTTATTACAATCCCTGACTCCAGTTCTAGATCAAACGCCAGATCAAAAATACTGTTTTCGACCTGCTCTATTTCTTCTTTTGAAAGAGGTGTTAATATCATAACATCAATATCCGAATTTTCCTTATAATCTCCACGGGCATAAGAACCATAGACAATAAGTTTGGATAGATTATTTTTTAATATTTTTTTAGTCCCTTGTACAAATAGCATTAATACTTCCTGTCTAATCAAGTTGCTACCTCCTGTCAGATTCTTTTCATCTACAGTAATATTTTAATAATATTGCAGCTGACTACGTAAAGCAAGCTATTATTTTACTTTTATTTTTGAAAGCGCAACCTTTGAAACTTTCAAGCATGGAAATTCCAGTTTCCAGCTATAAAAAAAGTGAATATTATACCAGAATATTATTTTGAAGCTGCTTAAATATTTTGTATCTGCTGTCAAATCTGATGTCAAAATCCATTTTGGGGTTAAATAAGAGGTGTTCCAGAAGGGTGTAAATATATCCAGACATCAAAAAAACCCTTGAAAATCAAGGGTTTCAAGTCATGCCGCAGACCGGAATCGAACCGGTACGGGTATCACTACCCACGGGATTTTAAGTCCCGGGCGTCTGCCAGTTCCGCCACTGCGGCATATGGGACCTATAGGGCTCGAACCTATGACCCTCTGCTTGTAAGGCAGATGCT
>NZ_JAJCIA010000044.1 GCF_020554845.1 Blautia faecis
AAAAGCCGGGGCTAATACTTCAATTATTTTAGGACATTTTCAAAAACGCTTGACAAAAGTTCTTTTTCTATTAGAAATAACCACCAACGCGAACTGGAATTTCTGGATGAGTATAATATGCGGAAAATAAACTTAATTCCATTTTAAATATAGTGCTGAGTTTCACTGCCATTCTTTAACACCATTTTCACCACACCAAGCAATGCTGCAAATAAAACACCTGCAACCGGCCATACAATCCATGTAATATCCCAGCTCATCGTCCAGAAGCTCCATGCAAGGTAAATCGCTGTAGTCAAGCACCAATATACACCAGAAAACGTGTCAGTCTTTTTCTTAAACAGTTTTTCTTCTTTTGTATATTCGCCTTCCTGAAGAAGGGTATCGTAACTGCTTTTTACCATCCCAACACGAACCAACAGATTCACTCCTATTGCAAGTATGAATAGCAGTAATCCAACGGAAAGACCACAGTAATAGTCGGACGCTTCCATAGATTCGGCAATAATTGTCGGAATCACTGCCAGTATACAAAGCACTACCCCAACAGCTGTTCCTCTGATAAAAATTGGTTCATAGGAATCTTTTTTTTCTCGTACCATTCCAGATACACCATACTCTGTTTCAAAGCATTCTTTTTCAAAATGTTCCATATGTGATTCACTCATTCCATATGTAATAAACAAAAAGACGGCTGCCGCAACCATTCCAAGCAAAAAAACACATCCAAATACTGTTGCCAGAGATTCCGAAACATGAAATACGCTATCTTCTGCCATTGTCACAAGAACAATCAATAATATTGGACTTAAGATACACATACTTGTTGCATTTGCCACTACTTTGGATCCATTTCTTTTCATGTCAAGAAATTCATTTGCATTCTCCATAGTTACTTTTTTCAACGGTTCTGCATAGCTTTCAGTACTTTCGTGATAGGTGATATTTTCTGCTTTCATTTCATCTTTTAATAGGTAATCTGTACTGACACCAAAAAGCTCCGACATCTGTAAAATTCTTTGCAAATCTGGAACAGCTCCTGCACTTTCCCACTTAGATACTGCCTGTCTGGATACGCCCAACTGATTGGCTAGTTCTTCCTGTGACCATCCATTCTTTTTTCTTTCCTCTGTAATCTTATCAGCTAAAATCATTTTTTTCTCCTTTTGCAGATTTTATGAGCTAAATATAACAGTTTTGCTGTTTGCATTCTACCATTTCAGGCTGTAAATCTGTCAACCAGCAGTTGCAAATCACAAAAGGACTCGATGAATCCCGATTTTCCAGCAATACAAGCATGAAATTATTTATCATCTGTATTGTTTTCCTTTTTCTTATGCGTCGAACCTAGACAAAGAAATGAGGAACCAAGACATAACCATACTATAGCCATAGAATTTTCATTTCCACTCGTAAAGCCAATAGCTGACGCTATGAAAAACAGAACTGATGCAATATAAAATAAGATTGGTTTGTTTATTCCTTTTTTCATAAATAAGAAACTCCTCCAAATACCGATTGTTTTCTTGGCACCGTTTTGGCATCGGAAGCCTTAGTCGAAAAGATTTTTTTCCACGGCTAACAAATGCTGCTCTACCAACTTTATATTGCACCGGTAGTTTTTAATTGTTATAATCGAAACATGGGTGCTACCATAACGGTAGGCGGTTAGTCCTTCAACAGAGGGACTGTGACCCTCTGATTACATAGAAACCTGAAAGGGAATCCACTGGAAAGGAGGGCTAAGCCAATGAGTATTGTGGACTTCATAGCAGTAGTGAGCTTCGGCTTAACCTGCTTTAGTATCGGATATACATTAGGCAAAGATAATCATAAACCACAAAAATAACCGCCCTGTCTGCAAACTAAGCGGTTATCTTTGATAGATATTCTAAATAGTAAAACGGACTAACCGTCTATCGGTAGCACTCTTTTTCTATAATCATATTAGCACGCATGTGCAGAAATGTCAAAAAATTTTTATTCTACTTTTTGAAGTTTTGACATATCCAATCCATGCCGGATCATCATCAGAATATCCCATTTTTAATTCTATGTACATTAAATTGTTAATCATTCTTATTCTCTCTTGATTCCAAATTTTGCAACATCTCAACAAACTGGAAGCTGTAAACCTGATTGTTCCTAAATTAACTGTGGCATACCATTGATAAACATATGCCATGCCTGTCATTTTTCGCACTAAGTTTCCATCCGTGCATTTCAACGATTTCTTTTGAGAGGGCAAGCCCTATTCCGCTGTTTCCGTTTTGTCCCGTATGAAAACGTTCAAACATATGGGAAAAATCCTCTGTGCTAAGTTCTCCTCCATCGTTCCAGATGGAAAGGACTTGATTTTTCCACGATATTTCGATTTGACTACATGCATATTTTACGGAATTAGTTATCAGGTTAGCAACAGCGTGTTCCAGCTTCTCCGGGTCTCCGTTGACATATCCTTCGTCCAGTTCTAACGATACTGAAAGGTTTCGCCTGTTCACAATTCCTTCAAGCGGCATCAAAATATCTTGAACCAGTGATGCCATTTCTATTGGTTCACACTTTAATGGTTCCGTACCGCTTTCCATTTTTGATAAATACAGGATATCCTCAATAAGTTTACTCATACGCTCCGTCTGAGACACTATCATTCTGCCCGCTTGAGAATAATCGGTAATGACTCCCATTTCAATCTCCTCCGCATATCCGCAAATTGCCATAAGCGGGGTTTTTAATTCATGAGATGTATTTTCAAAAAAGGTCTTCTGAGCTTTGTCATTTTGTTCAAGTTTTTTCCCGAGAAAATATCCAATGGCAGCACCGAGAGCGGCAATGACAAAAGCATCCAGCAAAATACCAAAACTGATTTCTTTTACGAGTTCTGGTTCGCCGGTAACATCCACATAAGCAAGTAATCTCTCATTGCCGTCTTCGTAATACTCTGTTCTGGCTTTCATATAATAAGTTGCTTCGTTAATTTTTGCCCTTTGTATTTTATCAGACGGGTGTGTTTCATACCAGTCAATAAGTTTCTTCTCTTTGGGTGTCAGAATCTGATATATGTCATCCCTGTTTTCTGAATCTGCCCCCATATATACAAGTGAGGCATAATATAAAGAGCCCGTATCATTTTCAGATTCGTAATTCAAATATTCGTCTGAATCCAAAGTAAAAGCGTATTTAATTGCCTTCTCAGCTCTCAGCTCTATTTTTTTATTAAAAACTATGTTCAGAATCAGCAGGCTCAAAAGCATGGCTGCCATAACGGCGGAACCTGTAAGTGCGGCAATTTTATAACGTGTCTTATTCATTACAATCCTCCAGTTTATAGCCATAGCCCCAGACAGCACTAATGCGAACTTTGCTGCCTGCTGTCTTCATTTTCTGCCTGACTCTTCTTACTGTCTCATCGACAACTCTGGTTTCTATCTCCGTAGAATCTATTCCCCATACTTTGTCGAGAATTTCATTCCGGGGAACTGCCGTTCCACCATGTTCCATAAGACATCCCAGAAGCGAAAATTCTGTCATAGTCAGACCAATATCATGTTCTTTCACAATGGCATTATGGTTCTCCCATGAAAAACACACATCACCAAAGGAAACATCTGCCTTTACCGGTATATTCATTTCAACTCTTCGGAACAACGCATTTACCCGGACAACAAGAAGTGACGGCGAAAATGGCTTAATCAGATAGTCATCCCCTCCATACATAAATCCCTTCATATGGTCAGACTCTGAATCCTTTGCCGTCAAAATAATAATAGGAACTGATGATATTGTCCTTAGCTTTTTACATATGGAAAGACCGTCTGAACCCGGCATCATAATATCAAGAATAACAAGATCACAGGGCTTCTCCTGAAAAGCAGAAAAGAGTGTATCACCATTCTTGTATGCTGTTACCTCATATCCGGCATTGGATAAAAATTCTGTGAGTATTTCTCGTATATCCTGTTCATCATCTGCCAAATAGATTTTTTTTGCCATATCTTTAACCCCATATGAGGGGAGTCCCTCAGAAATTCTGTGAGACTCCCCATATTATATCTTTCAAAATCAGTATATCTGTATTTTAGTTGCACCCTGCTTTCTCTTCAAGAGCGATTGCCTGTGCCTCCAAAGCATCAATCTCATCTAAATACTTCGCATAGCGAGAAGCAAATTCCTCTTCAGAGAGGTTATCAGAGCCGTTATAAATATTGTCATAGATTGCATCAATTTTATTGTAAATACCGTTAAGCTGATTGACTTCATCTTCGCTCAGATTTCCATAGTATCCCTCATACCACCCCGCTTTCTTTTCAAGCGTTTCAATCTGTGCGTTCAGTGATGTAATCTCGTCATCATACTTTGCATAGCGGGCTTCGATCTCATCGTCTGAAAGATCATCGTCCGTCCACACTTCCGCATCAATTTCTTCGATTCTTTCATATGCTTTCTGAAGCTGTTCTGCTTCCTCTGCGGTGAGCTTGCCTGTATCATACAGAGCACTATACTCATCCTCGGAATATTCATATTCCTCGTTGTCGATCCACCCAGCTTTTTTATCAAGCTCCTCAAGGCGATCCATGAGGGTATCGGTTTCATCCTGATACTGATCGTATCTGGCATAGATATCCTCATCAGAAAGACCATCTGCATCTTTCATTACCTCTTTGTCGATAGCGTCAAGTCGGTCATAAATGGAGTTAAACTCTTCAATCTCCTTCTGAGTGAGAGAACCATAATCTACATTTGTTTGTGTTACCTCTGATGTAGTCACTGTCTCATCCAGTGTCTCCTTCTGGGCAGCCATGGCAGGGATACCTGCGGATGTAGTCATTGCTGCTGCAAGTGCTATTACCATTCCTCTTTTGAATAATCTGTTCATCATTTTAGTTCCTCCTGATTTTTTATTTACCAGTTGTTCGGTATGGCTAAAGTATAGCTCAGGCAAATGTAAAAATATCCTTAGAACAGTCATGAAAATGTCAAGAAAGTGTAACAGCACAAGATTTCCTATAAAACCATATTTACTCTCGCCTCTTAAGGGTTACAATCTTTTTTCAAATACCCACAATTTTTCTAAATCTGCAATTCCGATTTACCTTCACTTTATTTTACCATAGTGCTTTCTAAAGTGCTATTCTAATATATACAAAAGTGTAAAAGAGCGATCTTTTCTCTCACCCTCACACATATACCATGTTTTTCAATATAATCTCTTCTGCACTAACTTTTATATTATTCATTAACCCAACCCACTTCATCTGATCCTGTACCTTTAATTCTTCAGTTACACCCTTTTTTCTTCCATCTGTTTCATAAGCATTTCCACCTGTTCTCTGGCTTCCTGATCTGTCTGATTCAGATGTTCATTCAGTTTCCCAGTCAATAACAGATACTGATACCTTGCTGATCTGTGTTCTTTTAAGAACTGCTTTCGTAACATTCCATATTTTCCATATGTCGGTTCTTCTTCGTTCAAAACCAGATCCGGCAAATAGTAATCTCCATGCAATGTATAACTCATTCCTTTTTTCTCATCATAAATCTGTTTTCTCATAGCTTTAAATCTCCAATCCTTTGTATTTTGTTTTATTCTTTTTACGTTGTTGGTTTTCCATCTGGCTCTTTTGAGTAGCCCATACCAACTGTCTCAGAACACTTCCCTTTGGCATTTGCTCCATTCGACGTTTTTCTTCCAATGCATTTTGTTCTTTAATGTCCTGCTGTACCACAGGCAGATATGCGAAGGTTTTCATTTTCTTCCCATACCTGCCTGTTTTTAATTTATTTGCTATTCTTTACAGCCTTATTTTAAACTTTTTACTCAACAGAAAAACCCCGGAAACCTTACGGTTCCGGGGTATCTTACGTTTGGACACATGTACCTTACGGTACTCAATATATATAATTTAAGATGTTATGCTAAATTATTCGATAACTGTAGCAACACGTCCTGATCCTACAGTACGTCCACCTTCACGGATAGCGAAAGTAAGACCCTGGCTCATAGCGATTGGGTGGATCAGTTCGATTGTCATCTCGATGTTATCTCCAGGCATGCACATCTCTGTTCCTTCTGGAAGGTTGATAACACCTGTAACGTCTGTTGTTCTGAAGTAGAACTGTGGACGATAGTTGTTGAAGAATGGTGTATGACGGCCACCCTCGTCTTTAGTCAGAACGTAAACCTGAGCTGTGAATTTTGTATGGCATGTGATTGTTCCTGGTTTAGCAAGAACCTGTCCACGCTCGATCTCGTTTCTCTGAACACCACGAAGAAGTGCACCGATGTTATCACCAGCCTGAGCCTCATCAAGAAGTTTACGGAACATCTCGATACCGGTTACAACAACTTTACGAGTCTCTTCTTTGATACCAACGATCTCAACCTCATCAGATACGTGAAGAACACCAGCCTCTACTCTACCAGTAGCAACTGTTCCACGTCCTGTGATGGAGAATACGTCCTCTACAGGCATAACGAATGGTTTATCTGTGTCACGCTGTGGGTCTGGAATGTAGCTATCTACTGCATCCATAAGCTCCATGATCTTATCGCCCCACTCGCTGCTCGGATCCTCAAGAGCTTTAAGAGCAGATCCTCTGATTACCGGGATATCATCTCCTGGGAAGTCATACTCGGAAAGAAGCTCACGGATCTCCATCTCAACCAGCTCAAGAAGCTCGTCATCGTCAACCATATCACATTTGTTCATGAATACAACGATGTAAGGAACACCTACCTGACGGGAAAGAAGGATGTGCTCTTTTGTCTGAGCCATAACACCATCTGTAGCAGCAACAACAAGGATAGCACCATCCATCTGAGCTGCACCAGTGATCATGTTCTTAACGTAGTCAGCATGGCCTGGGCAGTCAACGTGTGCATAGTGTCTATGCTCTGTCTCATACTCAACGTGTGCTGTAGAGATTGTGATACCACGCTCTCTTTCCTCTGGAGCTTTATCAATGTTAGCGAAATCTGTAGCTACGTTACCAGCAACTCTCTCAGAAAGTACTTTTGTGATAGCTGCAGTTAAAGTTGTTTTACCATGGTCAACGTGTCCGATGGTACCAATGTTACAATGCGGTTTTGTTCTCTCAAACTTAGCCTTTGCCATTTTAAAATGTCCTCCTTGAATAGTTGGCTCATTCTCTATTAAAATAGAGCGCCATATCGATTTTAAACTTGCTATCCTTGATTATATTGCAAACCAAGGATATTTGCAAGCTTTTTATTGTTTTATATGAAATCCTGATTCAGCCTGTAGTTAAATCAGTCTTTCTTTGCCAGAACTTTCTCCTGAACACTCTTTGGAACTGGCTCATATTTCTCAAAGAACATGGAGTAGTTACCACGTCCCTGAGTTCTGGAACGAAGATCTGTTGCATATCCGAACATTTCGGAAAGCGGAACATATCCACGGATCATCTTACCTCCGCCGATATCATCCATACCTTCGATACGACCACGACGGGAGTTGATATCACCGATAACATCACCCATGTAATCCTCTGGTGTGGTTACTTCAACCTTCATGATAGGCTCAAGAAGGATTGGAGCTGCCTTCTGCATAGCATCCTTGAATGCAAGAGAACCTGCAATGTGGAATGCCATCTCAGAAGAATCGACTTCATGATAAGATCCATCGTATACATTTGCATGTACACCAACAACCGGATATCCACCAAGGATACCAGCCTTCATAGCCTCTTCGATACCTTCTCCTACAGCCGGGATATATTCCTTCGGAATAGCACCGCCGACAACAGTAGACTCGAACTTGTACAGTTCTTCGCCGTTGGCATCCATAGGCTCGAATTTAACTTTACAGTGACCATACTGTCCACGACCACCGGACTGTTTAGCATATTTACTGTCTACGTCAACAGCCTTGGTGATTGTCTCTTTGTAAGCAACCTGAGGAGCACCTACGTTAGCCTCTACGTGGAACTCACGAAGAAGACGGTCAACGATGATCTCAAGGTGAAGCTCACCCATACCAGCGATAATGGTCTGTCCTGTTTCCTGATCTGTATGTGCACGGAAGGTCGGATCCTCTTCTGCAAGTTTTGCAAGAGCCTCACCAAGTTTGCCCTGTCCTGCTTTTGTCTTAGGCTCGATAGCCAGCTCGATAACTGGTTCCGGGAACTCCATGGACTCAAGGATTACTGGATGCTGCTCGTCACAGATTGTATCACCAGTTGTGGTAAATTTGAATCCGATAGCAGCAGCAATATCACCGGAGTAAACCTTATCCAGTTCCATACGCTTGTTAGCATGCATCTGAAGGATACGACCAACACGCTCTTTTTTGCCCTTTGTAGAGTTATATACATAGGATCCGGAATTCATTGTTCCTGAATATACACGGAAATATGCAAGTTTTCCAACGAATGGGTCTGTCATGATTTTGAATGCCAGAGCAGAGAATGGCTCTTCATCAGAAGAATGTCTCACGGTCGGGTTTCCATCCATGTCAACACCATCGATTGGTGGGATATCTGTTGGAGCAGGCATATACTCCAGAATAGCATCCAGAAGTTTCTGAACACCTTTGTTTCTATATGCAGAACCGCAGCATACCGGAACAGCTGTACACTCGCATGTACCTTTTCTCAGGGCTGCTTTCAGTCTGTCTGTGCTTGGCTCTTCTCCCTCAAGATATTCCATCATGAGATCATCGTCCAGCTCACAAATTTTCTCGATCAGTTCTGTATGATAAAGCTCAGCATCTTCTTTCATGTCTTCCGGGATATCGGTGATAGTGATATCATCGCCCTTCTCATCATTGTAGATGTAAGCTTTCATTTCGAATAAGTCGATGATTCCCTTGAAGTCATCTTCTTTTCCGATTGGCAGCTGCAGGCAGATTGCATTTTTACCAAGACGAGTCTTGATCTGCTCTACTGCGCCGTAGAAGTTTGCACCAAGGATGTCCATCTTATTGATGAATGCCATACGTGGTACATTGTAGGTATCAGCCTGACGCCAAACGTTCTCAGACTGTGGCTCAACACCACCCTTTGCACAGAATACGCCGACAGCGCCATCCAGTACACGAAGGGAACGCTCAACCTCAACAGTAAAGTCTACATGGCCTGGGGTATCAATGATGTTGATACGATGCTCCAAAGCGCCTGGCTTCGGTTTGCAGTTCTCTTCCAGTGTCCAGTGACATGTTGTTGCAGCGGATGTGATTGTGATACCACGCTCCTGCTCCTGCTCCATCCAGTCCATGGTAGCAGTACCTTCATGAGTATCACCAATCTTGTAGTTGACACCTGTATAGTACAGAATTCGTTCTGTAAGAGTTGTCTTACCTGCATCGATATGAGCCATAATACCAATGTTTCTGGTTCTCTCGAGCGGGTATTCTCTACCTTCTTTTCCAGCCAATGGATTTTCCTCCTTGATTAGAAGCGATAGTGAGCAAATGCTTTATTTGCTTCAGCCATCTTATGCATGTCTTCTTTCCTCTTTACAGATGCTCCGGTGTTATTGGCTGCATCCATAAGCTCGTTAGCCAGTTTCTCTTCCATGGTCTTCTCGCCTCTCTTGCGGGAGAACATGGTGATCCAGCGAAGAGCCAGAGCCTGACGTCTGTCAGCTCTTACCTCGATTGGAACCTGATAAGTAGCTCCACCGATACGTCTTGCTTTAACTTCAAGCTGAGGCATTACGTTGTTCATTGCCTCTTCAAATACTTCAATTGCTGGCTTGCCAGATTTTTCTTCCATTCTGGCGAATGCTCCGTAAACAATTTTCTGTGCAACACCTTTCTTACCATCTAACATGATGTTATTGATAAGCTTTGTAACAACTTTATTGTTGTACATCGGGTCTGCCAGAACGTCTCTTTTCTGAGTATGTCCTTTACGTGGCACGTTACTTCCCTCCTTAATCATCCTGATTATCTCATCGGTACTCACGCAGTAAACTATTGCATGTTCGCACTGGTAATGGTCCTATATTTAACCCGCAACCGACAGGGTATATGGAATACCGTACAAATCTCTATAGTCTCCGCAGCAATACGGATGGATTATTTTTTAACTTTCGGTCTCTTAGCGCCGTATTTGGAACGGGCCTGTTTTCTGTTAGCAACACCTGCGGTATCAAGAGTACCTCTGATGATGTGGTATCTTGTACCAGGTAAGTCCTTAACCCTTCCTCCACGGATCAGAACAACGCTATGCTCCTGAAGGTTGTGACCTTCTCCTGGGATGTAGCTTGTTACTTCGATTCCGTTGGAAAGACGAACTCTGGCGATTTTTCTAAGAGCTGAGTTAGGCTTCTTAGGAGTAGCTGTTTTAACAGCTGTGCAAACGCCACGTTTCTGTGGTGCAGACTGCTCAACTGCTTTCTTTCTTAAAGAGTTATAAGTTCTCTGCAGAGCCGGAGCTGTAGATTTCTTAACAGCTGTCTGGCGTCCTTTTCTTACTAACTGGTTGAATGTTGGCATTCCATTTCACCTCCCGATTTATTTCTCCATAGATTGTTCTATGGGGTTTCCTTGCGGTTGCTATTATCTTAGTAAGCGCGGAAAAAAATGCCTTATTTCGCACGCTTTTTGATTATATCCTGTCTGCATATCTCTGTCAAGGTGTTTTTCATCAATTTTTCCTTATTTTTTCAAGGTTTTTACAATTTATCACGGTGAATTATAAATAGGTTTCTTCTTATTATAATGTATTTTTTACTGCTGTTCTGGAGCGTTAAAAAAAATCATTCCCGTGATCTGCATCACAATTTGTGGGAGATTTCGCTCGGATGAGGGCGCCTTAGCGGGCTACGGTAACCGAATTCGGGTGAAATATACCGCAAATTGTGACGCACATCTTGCAGAAAGCCTTTTTCAAACACGCTCTAGGAAAACTTAACTTTACATTGCATTCACAGCTTCACATTATTATAATAAGAAACAAGAACTTTTCAGCACCTCTACAGTACCTGCTTTTCGAAATACAATCTGCTGAATAGTCGAAAAAAGAATTAACATGAACAGGAGTATACATATGTGTTTCAAAAAAGCAGTGGCTAAACCCAGTGGATTCTCTCGGATTTTTGCATTTGGCCTCATGATTTTTTCCGGAGCAGGACTTATAAATCTGTGCACTGTCTGTGCTGAGACCACTGACGAGCTTCAGGGACCGCCTGTAGCCCAGTCACATATAATCGGTATTGATCCCGGTCATCAGGGTCCAAATGTGGATATGAGTGACCTTGAACCTCTTGGTCCAGGTTCCACAGAAATGAAAGCCAAAGCCTCAACAGGAACCCAGGGAACTTTTTCAGGTCTGCCTGAATATCAGCTGAATCTGGATGTTTCTTTGAAGCTGCAGCAGATTCTGGAAGACCGTGGCTATCAGACTGTTCTTACCAGAACGGATAATGATACTGCCATCAGTAATAAAGAGCGAGCTGAATATGTTGTCGGACAGGGGGCCGAGGTTTACGTGCGTATCCATGCCAATGGTGCTGAATCGTCCTCTGCTGCCGGTGCACTTACCATTTCCCCCTCCTCTTCCAATCCTTATGTATCCCAGCTCTATGATGATTCCAACAGCCTTTCCCAGTGCATTCTGGATGCCTATTGTGACGCAACCGGATTTGAAAACCGCGGCGTAACACATGCCGACAATATGACTGGAATCAACTGGAGCACCATTCCGGTAACTATTGTGGAAATGGGATTTATGACCAATGAATCTGATGATCTGAAAATGAGCAATCCGGATTTTCAGAACACAATGGCATCTGGAATCGCTGATGGGATTGATGCATATTTTGCGGAAAAATAAATCTGGATTTATTGCCATAAAATAATGTCTCTTCCAGATATTTCATTGATTCGAAAGGAGAACTTATGAAAAATAATAGAAAGAAACAAACCTCTTCTTATCTGCTGATTTTTCTAGGCATTGTCGCTGCTTTACTAATTCTTATCATTCTTTACCTTACTTTCTTCAGAAGGGACAGCCAGAGAAGTATTAATCTGGCAAAAAACGATTCAGCAACAGCCCAGACTGAAGATTTCACTGACGGTGAAGCTTCCGGATTTACCTCTGGTGATGAAACTTCTGAAGACGCCGACCAAAGCGGCTTTGTTTCTGATGATGGAAATTCCGACAGCGAATCTTCTACTGATGATTCTTCTGTCCAGGGACCGTCCCAGAGAGAAAATGCAGGTTCTGTACAGTCTTCTCCAACTCCGGAGGAAGTAACTGTTCCTTATCAGACTCCTGCTGCCAATACAGAACCAGTAGGTCCTTCCCAGTCATCCGGTTCCAACTCCGCTCAGACAACAAATGGCACTTCCCAGAGAAAAAAAGATTCTACCATGGCTGCTATTACCCCCGAACTTTCTGACGATGATGGCACCATCTCTCCCTCCCACGGAAGTTCTGCTTTTGACAACAAATCCGATGAAAAGATGGATACTCTGGTCACTCAGGTTCAATCCCAGCTTCCTGGTTCAAACGGTTCCTGGAGCGTTTATATCTGTGACCTTTCAGGCGGCTCAGAGGCTACGATCAATGATTCCCCCATGCAGGCAGCCAGCCTGATCAAGCTTTTCATTATGGGTGCAGTATATGAGAATTATGATTCTTTGTCCCAGCAGTATGGTTCTGCCACTCTGGATTCCTATCTGACACCAATGATCACCGTCAGTGATAATGACGCGGCAAACAGTCTGGTTTCCTGCCTGGGAAGTGGCGACAGCACTGCAGGTATGCAGAAAGTAAACAGTTTCTGTCAGTCTCACGGCTACACAAATACTTCCATGGAACGACTGCTTCTTGCCAGCAACGAATTCGGAGATAATTACACTTCTGCCTATGACTGTGGAAAATTCCTGAAAGAAATTTACCAGATCTGCTCTGGTACTACTCAGACGCCAAGCCTTTTACATGCAGAAGAAATGTATTCCCTTCTGAAGCAACAGCAACGTACCAACAAGATTCCGGCTGCCCTGCCAGAGGGCGTCAGCGTTGCCAACAAAACCGGTGAGCTTTCCGATGTAGAAAATGATGCCGGAATCCTGTACAACGCACAGGGTGGAAACGATCTGGTCATCGTCTTCCTTTCCCAGAACCTCTCCAGCCCGGGAGAAGCCCAGAATACAATTGCACAGCTTAGCCGCAGTATTTATCTCTACTATAATGATTAACCTTAATTGCTATTAAAAATGCGCAGTGCCTCCAAACAACACTGCGCATTTCTATATTAAGAAATTACCTACTCCTCGTCCCCATTCTCTTCATATGACATTTCCCATATCTCTGAAAAAACAGCCAGCGGACAATCCGTCAAAAGACACATCAGCAGGAAACATTCGTATGGGTTCACAATATAAATCTCGCTCATTCCACACTTTTTCAAGATTCTCTGCGCTTCCTCTATGAAATGATGGTATCTGTCATAGGGATCATCATCATCCATCTCCTGAGACACGATAAAGAACTCCAGCGTAAGAAGATCAAACCGCTCTACCGGGAACTTGTGATTCAGAATATTGGTAATTCTCTGTCTGCTGAATCTCTTCTGGCTGAAATGTTTCGCCAGGATAGAGGCTGACATTTTTTTCAGATTTCCCATCTTATTAATAGGAATACCATTGCAGATTACCTTCTCCAGATCAGAAGGAGTAATATTCTCCGGTTTCCAGACCTTATCCCGGCCTTTCTCCTCCTCATCCTTCTGATACATGGCCGCAATGATCTGCTTCGCATGTTCCAGAAGACGCAGGAACTCCTGAAATGCCTGACTCTTCTCATTCATTGGATCATCCCAGCCAGCTTTCAGGCATGCCAGATATTTCAGCAATTTTTCCTCTGTATCTATGGTAAAATCGCCGCTGATTACTTCCGCCACTTTGCCTTTATCTGCTGCAGGTTCCATGGATTTGTAATTCTCTTTATAGTCCTCTGCCTTGCTGTAAGGAAGCTGCTTACTATAACAATACCAGTAGATCACTTCCTCTGGATTATGGAAATCAAAATCCTGTTCCTTCAGCACCCTTGTCAGAAAGTCTGAAACATCCTCCGCGCTCATGCGAAGCCCGAAGCCCAGCAGAAATACAGTCTCGCGCTTTACTGAGGCCTGTGTAAGCCAGTTGTTCACCAACGCAGGAAGCTTAGTTGAAGTAGGATTCATAGACTTGGGTGTATAGGTTTCCCGAAAAGAATCAACTGCAATATCTCTGTATACCTCCTGGGGCACTTCCCCAAACGGTTCCTCAATCCCGGCTCTTTCATAGATATATCTCTTCAAATGATCTCCGAACGAAACCAGCTCCATCTCTTTATATAAATAATGAAAAATAACGTCCGCATCTTCATCCTCAAATCCGTCCAGACTGACTACCTGACGAAATCTCTGGGCGGCCCTTCTGGTAAATTCAAAATCCTTTACGGAATCAAATGCCACTGTCTGTTCAAAATCAAGATCCTGCATACGATTTTTCATCATAAATCACCTTCATTTTCCTATAATCAACTACTTAAATTGTGAAAAATTTTGCCCTCTGATTTATCCCTTCTTCTGCAAAAGCCAGGTTTTGAACGGCCGATTCTCTGTTCTTACCTCGCAGAGAATGATCGTAGTATTATCTCTGGCCCCTTTATCCAGTACCCTTGTTAAAAGAGCATGGGCAATATCACGAATTGAGTCCTCCAGCTTCATAATTTCTTCAATCTCGCGGTCAGATAACATATCTGTTACCCCGTCTGAGCAAAGCAGATAACGGTCCCTATCCTGATAAGGAATTGCCGCAATGGCAGGTTCCAGCTTCATCTCGGTCTCCTCCACTCCCAGAAACTGAGTCAGTGGTGCTTTCCCAAATCTGCAGCTTTTCAACACATGATCGCTGGAAATCTGTGAAAAATCCCCCTTGGAAAACCGATAAATCCTGCTGTCTCCCAGATTACAGATATACGCTTCTTTTTTTCCAAAAGCAATCATCGCCATAGTAGTTCCCATGGCACTGATCCGTTGTTCCCGACCATAATCACATACAGCCTGATTCATATTCTTACAGGCTTCCGTAAGAAAAAGTTCTGGTGCTTTACGAAGCATCCCCTTATTTTCCCTATAAAAATGCTCCAGGCTGTCAGAAGCAAGCCAGGCAGCCATTTCTCCCTGGCTCTCCCCTCCCATGCCGTCAAAAACAGCCATTACCGGAAGGCTCTCCCGAAGCCTGATACCTGTACGGATTTCTTCTGTTCCATGATTACTCACTGGAAGGTGCTCTCCGCAGCACCAGAAATTGTCCTCGTTATTTGGTCGCACTTTCCCTGCATGGCAGGTATATGCATAATCAATATGATATGTCATTCTATTCCTCTTCGTCTGTCTGTCGATATTCCAAAGAATCACAGCCACTTCTTATATGACCGGTATCATCATTCATCTAACTGCTCCAGCGCATTTTTCCAGTATTTCTCGCCACGCTTGGTGTACTCAGTACTGTCATTCTCCTTATCGTGGACAGTTCCGTCTGTATCGATCCAGCGGATCAGTTTGCCACGCTTGTCATAATAATATAATTCCTTCTTATTACCAGTCCATACATATGCAAAAAACAGACGTTCATCCCAGTAATAATACTCCTCATAAACTCCATCTTCGGATGTCTCCGGATAAATCAGCGCTTTTACCAGTTTCCCATTGCTGTCATAGTAGCGAAGCCGATCGCCTTCCTTGCCAACTTCCTTGCAGTCCGGAAGTTCGCTTACAATTGTATTCGCCTGCTCCTTAATTGTCTGAATTGAAGTAGAAAATTCATCAATTTGAGCAGTACTGTTATCATTAGCTTCCAGGACTTCCATAACGTTCTCCGTATTTTGAGCCTTGCGATTCTCATCATGGATTAATTTCATATAAACACCAATAATAATGCATGCCGCAAGCGCCACTACAATAAGGGAAACTGTCCATGGTGAAATCTGTCTTTCCTGGTCCCACCCGCTTCTCTGCTGCTTCTTTTGCTTAGTGGAAGAGGCATTTACTGACTGTTTCTCATAATTTTTCACTGCATTTTTCGCAGGCTTTCTGAGCTGTGCCTCTTCTTCCCGGACAGCTTTCTCAATCTGAGGGTCTTCTGCCACATGGGTGCGCTCCATACAGTCTTCCGGCTTCTGAGGGGCATATCTTCTCTGATCCCGCTCAAGTTCTGCCGAATTTGTCAGCTCCCACTGGGACTTCTCCCACTCTTTCTCTGCATTCACCGGTGCCAGACGAAGCTTCTCCAAATCCCGCAGCATATCTTCTGGTTTCCTGTAACGTTTCCCTGGCTCATATGCACACGCTTTTAATATAATGTGGGAAAAAGAGGCACTGGCATTAACTGGTGCCGGCATTTTCTCCCCTGCCATTCTCCGTGCAAGGGCAGTCTCTTTATCTCTGTATGTAATCAGCTGCTTATCCAGCGAAAGAAAAGGCAGCCTGTTCTGATTCATCAGTTTATATAATACAATTCCAAGGGAATAGATATCAATACTGCTGTCGTACTTCTCTCCCTTGTAAATCTCCGGTGCCATGTAGGAATAGGTACCTTTCTTGGACATATTGCTCATGGTATGTGCCTGTTCCCTAGCAATTCCAAAATCGCCCAGCTTAAAGTCACCGAATCTGGACACAAAAATATTCTCCGGTTTCACATCACGGTGAATAATATTCAATTTCCTGCAATAAATCAATGCCATAGCCAGGTCACAGCCAAGTTTGATCACTTCCTTCTCAGTAAGCTCCTTGCCTGTGCAGTAATCCATAAAGCTGGTAAGATATTCCATTCTTATGGAAATGTCCCAGCCGATCTCATCCAAATATTCCACCACTTTGAAATCTTCAAATGAAACCACATGGGAATTTCCGCAAAAATGCTCCATAGTATATATTTCCTGAATGCAGTCTTCTACCAGATTTCGAAAATATCCCCTGGTAGACTGCTCATTATTCATTTCTGAGCGTACGCTGTCAAGTTCTCCCTTACTTGCCGGTATGGATATGATCTTGATTGCGGAGTAAAAAGAACGGCCTCGTTCTGTCCGCTTTGCTTTATACACTTTCCCAAAGGATCCTTCGCCTATTTTCTCTATAAGTTCCCATTCTGGCCAGACGGAAACCGGAACATCTTTATCCATGTATGTTCGCCCTCCTCGAACGGGTAATGACTTTTTAAATGGACTGGCAAGTCTTCCCCGTCACGATGCACAGAAATCATGGTTTGCATAATTTGGCACCGCTATTCTCGGGTTTTCTGTGAACTACGTTCCACCAAAACACCTCGCGGAATACTGCCTTCTGAATAGTTACAAAAACATTATACAGGAATCTTACCACAAATGATAGACCAGGTTGTATTTTCCTCTATCCATATTTTTCCTTACCCTCGCCTACGGCAGATTGTCTCGAGCAGCATTTCCCTTGCTGCTGCAGTGTGTTCCTGCCGGGCTGCACTTTTTTGTGTAACAGTAAGTTCCATAGAATTCTCTGTTACACAAAAATCCCCCAAAGCAACATTTCTGTCACCCTGGGGGATTTCATATTTTATCGTTTATTCTTCACTGTCTTCAGAAGAATCCTCATCCTCAAATGTATCCTCATCCTCATCCACTGCAAGATCTGCCTCATCAGCAGTCTCCAGCTCTTCTGAGTCTTCCGCTACATCCAGCACATCCTGATCCTCGTCGTCCATTTCAGCGAATTCGATTTCTTCTGGCTCTTCCGGCATTCCTGTATCAAGCTCTACATCGCTGTAGCACTTCATACCTGTACCAGCTGGAATCAGTTTACCGATGATTACATTCTCTTTCAGACCGATCAGATGGTCAACCTTACCCTTGATAGCAGCTTCGGTCAGAACCTTGGTAGTCTCCTGGAAGGAAGCAGCTGACAAGAAGGAATCAGTTGCCAGTGATGCCTTGGTAATACCAAGCATTCCCTGTTTTCCAATTGCAGGACGTAATCCCTCAGCTTCCAGTTTCTCATTTACTTCCTCATACTCAAGGAAGTCAACAAGTGTACCTGGCAGGAACTCAGAATCTCCGTTATCCTCGATACGGATTTTCTTCAGCATCTGATGAACGATAACCTCGATATGTTTATCGTTGATCTCAACACCCTGAAGACGGTATACACGCTGAACCTCACGGATCATGTAATCCTGAACTGCACGAACACCCTTGATTCGAAGAATATCATGCGGGTTTACACTACCTTCTGTAAGCTCATCACCAGCCTCCATAACCTGTCCGTCCATGATCTTGATACGGGAACCGTATGGGATCAGGTAAGTCTTGGAATCACCAGTCTCCGGATCTGTTACGATGATCTCTCTCTTCTTCTTGGTGTCATTGATTGTAGCAACACCCTTGATTTCAGTGATAACAGCAAGTCCTTTCGGCTTTCTTGCCTCAAAAAGCTCCTCGACACGAGGAAGACCCTGTGTGATATCTCCACCGGCAACACCACCTGTATGGAAAGTACGCATAGTCAGCTGTGTACCTGGCTCACCGATAGACTGTGCAGCGATGATACCGATGGACTCACCAACCTGTACCGGCTCACCGGTAGCCATGTTTGCGCCATAGCACTTCGCACACACACCAACCTTACACTTACAGCTCAGGATGGTACGGATCTTAACCTGCTCAACAGCACCTCCGGTAATGTTGTCTACACCCTCTTTCATGATACGTGCAGCACGCTTCGGAGTAATCATGTGGTTTGCTTTTACAAGGACTTCGCCCTCTTTATTCTTAATGGTCTCGCAGGAGAAACGACCTGTAATACGATCCTGAAGGCTCTCGATCTCCTCCTTGCCATCCATGAAACCTTTTACATACATACCGGAAATCTCTGCTCTGTTCTCACAGCAGTCCATCTCACGTACGATCAGATCCTGAGATACGTCAACAAGACGTCTTGTCAGGTAACCGGAATCGGCTGTACGAAGAGCGGTATCAGAAAGTCCTTTACGCGCTCCATGAGCGGACATGAAGTATTCCAGTACGTCCAGACCTTCACGGAAGTTTGACTTGATAGGAAGCTCGATTGTATGTCCGGTTGTATCGGCCATCAATCCACGCATACCTGCAAGCTGTTTGATCTGTTTATCAGATCCACGGGCACCAGAGTCAGCCATCATGAAGATGTTGTTGTACTTATCAAGTCCGGAAAGAAGCGCATGAGTAAGCTCATCGTCAGTCTTCTTCCAGGTATCCACAACCTCTTTATAACGCTCTTCCTCAGTAATAAGACCACGTTTATAGTTCTTTGTGATCTTATCTACAGTATCCTGTGCAGCCTTGATCATCTCAGGCTTCTGCGGCGGCACGGTCATATCAGAAATAGATACAGTCATGGCAGCTCTTGTAGAATACTTGTAACCCATAGCTTTGATAGAGTCCAGAACCTCAGCAGTCTTGGTTGCTCCGTGAGTATTAATAACTTTTTCAAGGATCTGTTTCAGCTGTTTCTTACCAACCAGGAAGTCAACCTCAAGAAGAAGCTCATTTCCCGGAATGCTTCTGTCAACAAATCCAAGATCCTGTGGCAGGATCTCATTGAACAGGAAACGTCCCAGTGTAGACTGCACGTTGCCTGTGAAAGTGCTTCCATCCGGCATTACTTTGCTACAGCGGACAAGAATCTTGGACTGCAGAGTAATTACCTGGTTCTCATATGCCAGAATTGCCTCATTTACGCTCTTAAAGAACTTTCCTTCTCCCTTGTTTCCAGGTCTTTCCTGTGTCAGATAGTAAATACCAAGGACCATATCCTGTGAAGGAACGGCTACCGGTCCACCATCAGAAGGTTTCAGAAGGTTGTTCGGAGACAGAAGCAGGAAACGGCACTCTGCCTGTGCTTCCTGGGACAGTGGAAGATGGACAGCCATCTGGTCACCATCGAAGTCAGCGTTGAAAGCGGTACAAACAAGCGGATGAAGCTTAATAGCCTTACCTTCTACAAGGATCGGCTCAAACGCCTGGATACCCAGACGATGCAGTGTAGGTGCACGGTTCAGCATAACCGGATGTTCTTTGATAACATCTTCCAGAACATCCCATACAGCTGGCTCAAGCTTCTCTACCATCTTCTTGGCATTCTTAATATTGTGAGAGGTACCGTTTGCTACCAGTTCTTTCATAACGAAAGGCTTAAACAGCTCGATTGCCATCTCTTTTGGCAGACCGCACTGATAAATCTTCAGCTCTGGTCCAACAACGATAACGGAACGTCCGGAGTAGTCAACACGCTTACCAAGAAGGTTCTGACGGAAACGTCCGGATTTACCTTTCAGCATATCAGAAAGGGATTTCAGGGCTCTGTTTCCAGGACCTGTAACCGGACGGCCACGACGACCATTGTCGATCAAAGCATCAACAGCTTCCTGAAGCATACGCTTCTCATTGCGGACAATGATATCTGGAGCACCAAGCTCCAGCAGTCTTTTCAGACGATTATTACGATTAATGATTCTTCTGTACAGATCATTCAGGTCAGATGTTGCAAAACGTCCACCATCCAGCTGTACCATAGGACGAAGATCCGGCGGAATTACAGGAACAACATCAAGAATCATCCACTCAGGACGGTTTCCTGACTCACGGAAGGATTCAACAACCTCAAGACGTTTGATGATCCTTGCACGCTTCTGGCCTGTTGCCTTAACCAGCTCTGCCTTTAATTCAGCGGAATCCTTCTCAAGATCGATAGCCATAAGGAGCTCTTTAATTGCCTCAGCACCCATGCCTACGCGGAAGTTGTTTCCGTAAGACTCACGGGCATCCTGATATTCTCTCTCTGTAAGGATCTGCTTGTACTGAAGTCCGGAATCTGCCGGATCCAGTACAATATAATTTGCAAAGTAAAGAACTTTCTCCAGTGTTCTTGGAGTCAGATCCAGGATAAGTCCCATGCGGGACGGAATACCCTTGAAATACCAGATATGGGAAACAGGAGCAGCAAGCTCAATGTGACCCATACGCTCTCTACGAACGGAAGCCTTGGTAACCTCAACACCGCATCGGTCGCAGACAACACCTTTATAACGGATTTTCTTATATTTACCGCAGTGGCACTCCCAGTCCTTGCTTGGTCCGAAAATTCTTTCACAGAAAAGTCCGTCTTTCTCCGGTTTCAAGGTACGGTAGTTGATGGTTTCCGGTTTTGTAACCTCACCTCTTGACCACTCTCTGATCTTTTCCGGGGACGCCAGTCCGATTTTAATGGCATCAAAAGTCATTGGCTGATATGTTTCATTGGTATTGGTTGATTCTGCCATGTATTCTTTTCCCCTTTCTACTCTTCGATATCATCGTAGGAATCGTCGATTTCGGATTCATAATCCTCTTCTTCGTCCTCGTCCACATCAACAAGTTCCTCTCCGTCAAACTCCTGCTTGGTATAGCCATGTTTGCTGAAGGATTCCTCTCCTCTGTGGCCGCGGGAATCTCCCTCGATAACTGCACGAAGATCGGTTTCGCCGTAATCTACATTCTCCATGATCTGAACTTCTGTCTGATCATCTTTGAGCACACGTACATCCAATGCCAGGGACTGGAGCTCTTTAAGAAGAACCTTAAAGGATTCCGGAATACCAGGCTCAGGGATGTTATCACCCTTGATGATTGCTTCATAAGTCTTCACACGACCGACTACATCATCGGATTTAACTGTCAGGATTTCCTGGAGTGTATAGGATGCACCGTATGCCTCCAGAGCCCAAACCTCCATCTCTCCGAAACGCTGTCCACCGAACTGAGCTTTACCACCCAGTGGCTGCTGTGTAACCAGAGAGTAAGGACCTGTGGAACGGGCATGGATCTTATCATCAACCAGATGATGCAGTTTCAGGTAATGCATGTGTCCGATTGTGGTCGGACCGTCGAAGAACTCTCCGGTACGTCCGTCACGAAGCTGTACTTTACCATCTCTGGAAATCGGAACACCTTTCCACAATGCTCTGTGGGCTTTATTCTCATCCAGATACTGCATTACATCAGGTGCCAGAATGTCTTTGTATTTCTCACGGAACTCTTCAAAATCTTCTGTATTTACATAGTCATTTGCAAGTTCCAGTGTATCCTGGATATCATTCTCGTTTGCACCATCGAATACCGGTGTGGAAATATTAAAGCCAAGTGCTTTGGCAGCAAGACTTAAATGAATTTCCAGGACCTGTCCAATGTTCATACGGGAAGGTACACCCAGCGGGTTCAGCACGATATCCAGTGGACGTCCGTTCGGAAGGAATGGCATATCCTCAACCGGAAGTACACGGGAAACGACACCCTTGTTACCATGACGACCAGCCATCTTATCACCAACGGAGATTTTTCTCTTCTGTGCGATGTAGATACGTACAGACTGATTAACTCCTGGAGACAGCTCATCACCATTTTCTCTTGTGAATACCTTGGCGTCTACAACGATACCATACTCACCGTGTGGTACCTTAAGGGAAGTATCACGAACCTCGCGTGCTTTCTCACCAAAGATTGCACGAAGAAGTCTCTCCTCTGCTGTAAGCTCAGTCTCTCCCTTAGGAGTAACCTTACCAACAAGGATATCACCAGCACGAACCTCTGCACCGATACGAATGATTCCGCGCTCATCAAGATCCTTGAGTGCATCATCACCTACGCCTGGAACATCACGGGTGATCTCTTCCGGTCCAAGCTTTGTATCACGGGATTCTGCTTCATATTCTTCAATGTGAACAGATGTATAAACATCGTTCTGTACAAGTTTCTCACTTAACAGTACGGCATCCTCGTAGTTATAACCTTCCCAGGTCATAAATCCGATCAGAGGGTTCTTGCCAAGAGCAAGCTCTCCCTGAGAAGTAGACGGACCATCGGCAATAACATCACCTGCTTCAACGTGCTCGCCCTGATTAACGATCGGACGCTGGTTGTAGCAGTTGCTCTGGTTACTGCGCATGAATTTGGTAAGATGATAATCATCTTTTGTTCCATCATCATTCTTGATGCTGATATCGGTAGATGTGGAGCGAAGTACAGTACCAGACTTTCTTGCAACCACACAAACACCGGAGTCAACAGCTGTCTTTGCTTCCATTCCTGTACCAACAACTGGTGCTTCAGTGGTAAGAAGCGGAACAGCCTGACGCTGCATGTTTGATCCCATCAGCGCACGGTTCGCATCGTCGTTCTGAAGGAATGGAATCAGGGCTGTAGCTACAGAGAATACCATCTTAGGAGATACGTCCATGTAATCAAACATCTGACGCTCATACTCCTGAGTCTCTTCACGATAACGACCGGAAACGTTCTTACGAACGAAATGTCCTTCTGCGTCAAGTGCCTCATTCGCCTGTGCTACATGGTAGTTATCCTCTTCATCTGCGGTCATGTAAACAACTTCGTCAGTTACACGCGGATTCATAGGATCAGTTTTATCAATCTTACGGTAAGGTGCCTCAACAAATCCGTACTGATTCAGCTTTGCATAAGATGCAAGGGAGTTGATCAGACCGATGTTCGGACCCTCAGGAGTCTCGATCGGGCACATTCTTCCGTAATGGGAATAGTGAACGTCTCGAACCTCGAATCCGGCTCTGTCTCGTGACAAACCGCCAGGTCCAAGTGCGGAAAGACGTCTCTTATGGGTCAGCTCACCAAGAGGGTTGTTCTGATCCATGAACTGTGACAGCTGGGAAGATCCAAAGAACTCTTTTACAGCAGCTGTTACAGGTTTGATATTGATCAGGGACTGCGGGGAAATGCTCTCCACATCCTGTGTTGTCATTCTCTCACGAACCACACGCTCAAGTCTGGAAAGACCGATACGGTACTGATTCTGAAGCAGTTCACCAACCGCACGGATACGACGGTTTCCTAAGTGGTCGATGTCGTCGTCATTTCCAATGCCATATTCCAGATGCATATTGTAATTAATAGAAGCAAAAATATCTTCTCTTGTAATATGCTTCGGGATCAGGTCATGGATATCTCTGCGGATAGCGGCAATTCTGTCCTCAAGTGTGTCATTTTCTTCCAGAATTTTTTCGAGTACAGGGTAATATACTAACTCTGTAACCCCAAGCTCTTCCAGGTTCTCAATTTCTGGCAGATAATGATGCATGTCTACCATTAAGTTAGAAAGAACTTTAATTCTGCGGTCTTCTTCACCCTGGATCCATACAAATGGAACTGCAGCGTTCTGAATGGCATCAGCCAGTTCTCTGGTTACGATAGTACCAGCCTCTGCAAGAATTTCTCCTGTAGAGCCCTCAACCACATCGTCAGCCAGCTTATGACCAACAATTCGTTTATTGAAATGAAGTTTCTTATTAAATTTATAACGTCCGACCTTGGCAAGATCATATCTTCTCGGATCAAAGAACATCGCATTGATCAGGCTCTCTGCGCTCTCAACTGCAAGCGGCTCGCCTGGACGGATTTTCTTATACAGTTCAAGAAGACCTTCTTCATAATTCGTAGAAGTATCCTTTGTGAAACTTGCAAGGATCTTCGGCTCTTCGCCAAACAGATCAATGATCTCTGCATTGGAACCAACACCAAGTGCACGGATCAGTACAGTGATCGGAACCTTACGGGTTCTGTCCACACGCACATAGAATACATCGTTGGAGTCAGTCTCATATTCCAGCCATGCTCCTCTGTTAGGAATTACTGTACAGGAAAACAGTCTCTTACCGATTTTATCGTGTGCAATGGCATAATAGATTCCAGGGGAACGTACTAACTGGCTGACAATAACACGCTCAGCACCGTTAATGACGAAAGTTCCTGTCGCGGTCATAATCGGCAGGTCTCCCATGAAAATCTCGTGTTCGTTGATCTCATCTGTTTCCTTGTTAATCAGTCTCACTCGAACCTTCAAAGGTGCGGCATAAGTTACGTCACGTTCTTTACACTGCTCGATGGTGTATTTAGCCTCTTTTTCATCAAATGTGAAGCCGATGAATTCAAGACTGAGCTTTCCGCCGTAGTCTGCGATTGGAGAAATATCGTCGAATACTTCATTCAATCCTTCGTCGAGAAACCACTGGTAAGAATCCTTCTGGACCTCGATCAAGTTCGGCATTTCCAGGACTTCTTTTTGTCTCTGGTAGCTCATTCGCATGCTTTTTCCAGTTTTTACAGAACGAATTCTGTTTTTTTCCATTGACGTTTCACCCCTGTTTTATTTTATTTATTACAACATCAGCCCGCTCTGCTGCATAAGCATAGTAGGCATATCTTGCCATAATATAGCATTCTTCACTATAGCACAACAAAAAAAGCCTGTCAAGCACTTTTCTGTTGTTTTTTCATTTGTTTTTTTATTTGTAATTGCTGAATAGTTATAATTTATTTTACTTTTCTCTTACTATAAGAAAGGTTTCCATATTTATCCGATAATACAAAGAGAAGCTTCGTTCCTTTTTTCTGTTTTTTGATAGAAATATTATATTTCTTTCGGGAATTGATGCTTCCTCTGCCGATTTTTTTATTCTTGTTTCTGCTCACTGCATAAATTGTAAGTTTCTTTCCACCCGCCGCTTTGCCTGTGATCTTCACTGACTTTCTGGTGATCTTAGACGCAGTGGGCATTTTCACGGAAATGATTCCAGTGCTGTTTTCCGCATAAATTGCATAAGTACTGCCATTATTCTCCAGACGGTTCTTTTTGTTTCCGGAAATCTTTGACCTGCTTACATATAAACCGCATTTTCTGCTGCCAGTAACCGCATTTCCATAAAGTTTTCCGGTCTGACTTGCGATCACTTGGATTCCTCTGCCGTTCACATTCGTAATCCTGTTAGATTTTATAACAGCATTTCCAATATTTTCCACATATATTCCGTCCAGCATACAGCCTTTCACCTGATTCGCTGTGATCTGACAGCCCTCGCTGCCCCAGAGAACAATTCCGTTCTTTTTTCCGGAGGATATACGGTTCCGGCTTACTTCACACCCGTCAGAGCCATTTTCCATAAGAATTCCATCGCCGCCGATACCTGAAATCACATTATCCAGGACTTGATTCTCTGTGGATGGAGTCCCCAGCTTTCCTCCGTCATAAGCGTAGATTCCTACATTTTTACAACCTGATACCTGATTATCTTTTATCACATTTTTAGAAGAAGCAGACAGATAAATTCCCATGTTGGAAAAGGATGCAGTTTTTTGCAGCTTCAACTGATTATCTTCCACTGTACAGCCATCAGCAAGATAAAGGCGAATTCCATTTCCATTCCCTGTGATCATATTTCCCTTTACCGCAACACCGTTTTCCTTATAAATACCTACCGGAATTCCCTTAGCCTGTGCTTTTGAGCTGTCACTTACCCAGGCTCCCTGGACTTCAATTCCATATCCTCTCCATATGTTTCCATTGATCTGGCTCACTGAAGAAATAGAAATCCGATTATTTTTCACGGAAATGCCCGCATTCTGGTGGTTTCCTTCCATTCCTGCAACAGTTCCCGGTATAAGATGGGTATTCGGGAAATACATGCAGCTCACAAGCACTCCGCCGCCTGCATTCTCTATTATATTGTCCTCCACAGCAGAATCCACGTAATTCAGGCACCAGACAGCTCTCTTTTTCACATTTCGAAAGGTATTCCCCTGAATCACAATGTTCCGGTATGGCCTGTCGTAGATCATGCTGTGGCTGCCCACTCCTGCAAACACATCCTCAAAAACGTTATCCGTAATCCTGATGTTCTCACAGACAGCTCCGTCAAAGGGCTGATATCCTGGAAAAATATAATCCAGACATGCATCCAGCTGAATGCATTCCTGTCCGCCGCCTTCATATTCCTGCCAATATCCCCGGAATGTACAGCCAGTCACAGTTACATCTTCCGTACCTGCCAGCTCAAGAAAATGAGATTTCAAATTGTTTAGAAATGTTACGTTCTTCACAGTTACGTGTCTGGCATGTCCAATCCTGAAGCCTACAAAACCGCCTGTGCCTTCCTTATCTTCGACAACCGGGTAATTCAGATCCCAGGTTCCGCCTTCAATGGTGATATTGTGATATCCATCATAACCTCCGGCAGAAAGTATGTCATCTCCCAGTCTGAGGACCACATGCTTATCTGTACAGGATTTCGTCAGTACAGCTCCTTCTGCATAAAGAGTAAGATTGCTGTACATATGGATAGTTCCGGAAATCAGATAGCTTCCCTGAGGAATGATTACCGTACAAGGAGTTTCATCTGTAGCTCTCTGCCCCATAAAGTGAAGCACTGTATTCAAAGTTTCGGTAATATCACTTCCATCAGCCACATCTAAAGTCACCACTGCAGCGCCTTCTGGAATAGTCGCCAGAATCTGCTGTTCATTATCAGAAGGTACAGGTGTAAGCAGAGCTTCTTCTGGCTCCTCTTCAAAATCATTATCAGACTCATCTGCTGAAAAAAATCCCACCTCAGCTGTTCCGCCATAGAAGCCAGTCTCATCCTCTTCCATTTCCGGCTCAATATCGCAATCTGAAAAGCTGTCTTCAAAATTCTCCGTCACATTTTCTGCTGATTCAGCATATATAACAGAACTGCCTCCCAGATATAAAGATACTCCCAGTAATGTTACAGTCAAAAACATTTTTATATTCATTCAGAATCTCCTTGCACAAAAAGAATCCTGATTGCAGGAAACTCCAACAGAATTTCCTGTTACACAAAAAAATCCCCGCAGTGGCCTGCACGACAGACTTCTGCGGGGAGCATGGTTCGCTTAAATACACCTAAATTATTTAAGAGTAACTTTAGCGCCTTCAGCCTCAAGTTTAGTTTTGATATCCTCAGCCTCTGCTTTGGAAGCGCCCTCTTTAACCATTTTCGGAGCACCATCAACAACTTCTTTAGCTTCTTTAAGACCTAAGCCTGTGATCTCACGAACAACTTTGATAACTTTAACTTTGTTAGGACCTACTTCTGTAAGCTCTACGTCAAACTCATCTTTCTCCTCAGCTGCTTCACCAGCACCTGCTGCTGCTACAACAACGCCTGCTGCTGCGGATACACCGAACTCTTCCTCGCAAGCTTTTACTAAATCATTTAACTCTAATACAGATAACTCTTTGATTGCTTCGATAAACTCAGCTGTTGTTAACTTTGCCATTATAATTTTCCTCCATTTTTAAATTTTTTGTGGAATCAATGATTCGATTCAGCGACAGAAACTTAAATTATTCTGCTGCTGGTGCCTCAGCCTCTCCACCCTTCTGCTCTGCGATCTGATTAAGCACACGAGCAAAGTTGGTAATAGGAGACTGGATACTTCCAAGCAGTTTGCCAAGAAGTTCTTCTCTGGACGGGATCTGGGACAGTGCCTGGATTCCTGCCTGATCGTTGTAGTTACCCTCAACAATACCAGCTACTAACTCAAGTGCCGGATACTGTTTTGCAAATTTAGCAAGGATTCTTGCAGGAGCAGTAGCGTCTGTTGCAGAAATTGCAATAGCGTTTGTTCCATGTAAGTGCTTGTCAAGATCTGCACATGGAGTACCTTCAAATGCACGACGCATTAAAGTGTTTTTGTAAACCTTGTACTGTACGCCGGACTCTCTTAACTCTTTACGTAAAATAGTATCCTGCTCAACTGTAAGACCACTGTAGTCAACAAGAACAACAGCCTGTGCGTCTTTAATATTGTTAGCGATTTCTTCTACGATTGGTTGTTTCAGTTCTACTTTTGCCATGAAATGGTACACCTCCTTATAGAATTTGATATACCGCCAAAAAAAGCCTTACTGTAAGACAGCAAGGCTTAACGTAATTCTTACGAAAGAATACTTAGTCCTCGGTAGGCGTTTTAATCCTTATGCCTTACGGCACCTACTGTCTTCGGCAGCGTTCTGTAATAAAATACCACGTTCGATTTTATTTGTCAATAGTAATTTTAATTTTTTTACATCTGTATATGAACCATTTATGATAATGTCCTAATATACCATAAAGGAAAATGTCCCAATGTAGTATAATGCTTCCATCAACAGATGGAGGTAACGA
>NZ_JAJCIA010000045.1 GCF_020554845.1 Blautia faecis
TACCGCAAAGTGGGGCGTGCAGATTGCGGGAATGATTTTTCAAACACGCTCTAATGTGAAAAAAATATGAAATTATGTTCCATACCTTGACTTTTAAAAGAATGAATGTTATATTACAAATAGAACAAAAATAAAAGTTATTTCCCGTGGATGTTCGGGAGATGGACAACAGCATTCCCCGGAAGAGATTCCGGGGAATTTGTAGATACTGAATAGTTACAATAAATTGACATTACTGTATTCAGAAAATATATTACAAAGTATATGGATGAAAGCTGTGGGCAGTAATGAATTTATTTCGCAATATGAGGAGTCAGAGGTGACCAGTATGGGAGCAAAGAGAGATTATTATGAAGTGCTGGGAATCAGTCGCAGCGCGGATAAAGATGCTATAAAGAAAGCTTATCGTAAGATGGCAAAGAAATACCATCCGGATTCAAACGCGGGAAATCCGGATGCTGAAGAAAAGTTTAAGGAAGTCACAGAAGCATATAATGTGCTCAGTGACCCTGAGAAGAAAAAACTCTATGATCAGTTCGGTCATGCAGCATTTGAAGAAGGTGCTGGCGGTGCCGGATATGGTGAAGGTGGCTTTAATAGAAACGGCGGCTTTGACGGCTCTGGATTCAGTGGCTTTGGCGGTTTTGGAAATAGTCATAGCGGTGCTTATAGAAGTCCGGATGGCAGCTATCAGGAATTTCATTTCGAAGGTGGTGACATGGACGATATTCTGAAGAATCTGTTTGGAGGAGGCTTCGGAGGAGGAAGCAATTCTGAAAAGGCTGGTTCCGCACACGGATTTGGAGGAAGCGGTTTTGGTCACTCTGGTTTTGAAAACGGCTCTTTTAGAAGCGGATTTAATGGTAGTTTCGGCAGTGGAGGTTTTGATGGTACCGGTTATGGAGATGGCTTTGGAAACAGCTGCAATAGCGGCTTTAGTGGCAGTCACCAGCAGAAAGGCCAGGACCTGAACGCAGAAATTTCCATCAGCTTCAACGAGGCAGCATTTGGTTGCGACAAGCTGATTAATCTTTCTGGTGCAGACGGCAGTGGAAAACAGACTCTGAAAGTTCACATTCCTGCCGGAATTGACAACGGCAAGAGTATCCGTCTGAGAGGCAAAGGAAATCCAGGTTACGGAGGTGCTCCCGCAGGGGATCTTCTTCTGAAGGTTCATGTAGGCGAGCGCCCTGGCTTTGAGCGAAAAGGCACCGACGTTTACACCACCGTAAATGTGCCGTTCATCACAGCTGCTCTGGGCGGTGAGGCAAAAGTCCAGACCCTGAATGGCCAGGTAATGTGCCGTATCCCGGAAGGCACACAGTCTGGCAGCAAGATCCGTCTGAAAGGAAAAGGTATCCAGGCAATGGGAAAAGCTGGAGTCTACGGTGATCTGTACGTAACCGTCCAGGTTCAGGTACCGAGAAATTTAAGCGAGGAATCCAAACGGAGACTTCGTGAATTTGATACCAGTACCAGAATGGCTGGTACAAGAGGAAGTCGAACAGCGTAAAATTGCCTGCTATTAAATAACTATTTATTAAATAAGCGAAAGGTACAATATAGCTTACATGTATAAAATTTGGTTTGCTAAATCTAAGCTGAATGCATGTAAGCAGTTTGTTTCTATGTCTTGATCATAATCCGAAATCGGACTAAATCTATTAAAAAAGGTCCGATTTCGGATTTTTTGTGCTGCTTTACAGATCGGGAAAGCAAAAAGGAGAGAAAACGCATATGGCAGAAGCTCTGGGATTGACCGGTTCTGTGTCCTGTCTGGTGAAGAATAAAAAGAAATATCATTATTATTAGAAAAAACACTATATTTCTTGAAAAAATGATATTGATTTAAGTACATGAATTGTGGCATGATATAAACATGTATGTTAAACTGTAATAAGTGTAACAATATATGCTAAAGTATGATGCTTTTGAACAGGGAGGAAAAAATGGGAAATCAGAGAGAATGTGGCGTGCTGCTTCCAATCAGTAGTCTGCCTTCAAAATACGGAATTGGATGTTTTTCAAAAAGTGCCTATGAGTTTGTGGATCAGTTGAAGGCAGCCGGACAGGGCTGTTGGCAGATTCTGCCCCTTGGACCAACCAGCTACGGTGATTCACCTTATCAGTCTTTTTCCACCTTTGCAGGAAATCCTTATTTTATCAGTCTGGAAGACCTGATCGAAGAGGGAGTGCTTACGGAAAAAGAGTGTGATGCTGTGGATTTCGGTTCCAGGGAAGATGATGTGGATTATGAGAAAATTTACAAAGGACGATACAAACTTCTTCGTAAAGCCTATGAGAGAAGCGATATTTCCAAAAATCCTGACTTTGTAAGATTCCAGCAGGAGCAGGCGCATTGGCTTGGCGATTATGCACTTTTTATGGCGGTGAAGGATCGTTTTGAGGGAATTCCGTGGACAGAATGGGCGGAGGACATCCGTCTTCGCTGGAATAATGCACTGGATTATTACAGAAAAGAACTGTATTTTGAAATTGAATTCCAGGAGTATATGCAGTTCAAATTTTATGAACAGTGGGCGAAACTGAAAGCGTATGCAAACAGAAGAGGAATTCGTATTATCGGAGATATTCCGATCTATGTTGCCATGGACAGCGCAGATACCTGGGCAAATCCAGGACTTTTCAAACTGGATGAAAATAACGAGCCTACACAGGTAGCCGGATGTCCGCCAGATGGATTTTCTGCAACAGGACAGCTTTGGGGAAATCCGCTGTACAGATGGGATGTGCATAAAAATACCGGATTCGAGTGGTGGATCAAACGTCTGGCACATTGCTTTAATATGTATGATGTTGTCCGCATTGATCATTTCCGTGGATTTGATGAATATTATGCGATTCCATATGGTGATAAGGATGCAAAACGCGGCTGGTGGGAAAAAGGACCTGGAATGGATCTTTTCCGTACCGTTTCCTATCGGTTGGGACACAAGGACATTATTGCTGAGGACCTTGGTTTCATGACTGATTCTGTGAAGCGTCTTGTGGAGGAGAGTGGTTATCCAAACATGAAGGTAATCGAGTTTGCCTTTGATGAGCGGGATACTGGAAATGCCAGTGATTATCTGCCTCATAACTACACAAATAACTGTGTGGTTTATACCGGAACCCACGACAATGAGACACTGCTTGGCTGGTATGGGGATATTACTCCTGAGGAGCGTCATATGGTTCGGGAATATCTGTGGAACTTCCACGATGATGAGAAAGGCATCTGCCGGAATATGATCCGTCTGGTTATGGGAAGTGTAGCCGGAAGATGTATTATTCCGATTCAGGATTATCTGCAGCTTGATAATTCAGCCCGCATTAATCAGCCATCCACTCTGGGAACAAACTGGAAGTGGCGCCTGAAAGAAGGACAGTTCAGCAAAGAATTGCAGAAGGAAATGCTGACTCTGGCGACCAGATTCGGAAGGAAAAACTGGACCCCGGATCCGTTGGAAGAGAAAATGGAATAAATTTAATATTTAATCAGTTGTTGCATAAAAAAAGGTAGAAGAGTAAAATTGAGGGCAAGGGTGTTTGCCCTCAATTTTGTATATACGGAGAGCTGAAAAGTTCGTGCTTTTCATAAAAAACATGAGGAGGAAACTAAGTTGGAAATTGAGAGAAAGTTTCTCATTAAGAGAGAAAACCTTCCGGAAAACCTGGAGCAGTATCCAAGCAAGGTAATTGAGCAGGGCTATCTGTGCACAGAGCCGGTAGTGCGGATCCGCAAATCTAATGACAATTACTATCTGACTTATAAATCAAAGGGACTGCTGGCAAGAGAGGAATACAATCTGCCGCTGACAAAAGAAGCTTATGAGCACTTAAAACCCAAAGCAGACGGAATCGTGATCTCCAAGGTACGTTATGTGATTCCTGAGAAAGACGGTTTATCCATTGAACTGGACGTATTCAAAGCCCCCTACGAAGGTCTTCTCCTGGCAGAAGTGGAATTCCCCACCGAAGAAGCCGCCCACGCTTACCAGCCGCCAAAGTGGTTCGGGGAGGATGTGACGTATTCCACAGAGTATCACAACAGTACCTTAAGTAAAGGGAAAAAGAGATAAAATTTTTATTTTATAATGAACCTTAACTAGAGCCTGTTTGAAAAATCATTCCCGCAATCTGCACGCCCCACTTTGCGGTATATTTTGCCCGAATTCGGTTGCCGTAGCCCGCTACGGCGCCCTCATCCGGGCAAAATCTCCCACAAATCGTGACGCACATCTTGCAGAAAGCCTTTTTCAAACACGCTCTAAACAACGACCTACATGAAAGGAGCAGAAGATATGAAAATCGGATTTATCGGATGTGGAAATATGGGTTCTGCAATGATCGGCGGAATCCTGAAAAATGGTGTGTTTGAAAAAAATGAGATTATTGTTTCAAATCTCACAGAAGAAGGAAGTAGAAGAAGTCAGGAAAAACTTGGAGTTGTGACAACTCTGGATAATTGTGAAGTTGTGAAAAATGCAAATATTGTTATATTAGCAGTAAAGCCTCAATTCTATGAGGAGGTAATCGGTGAAATTAAAAATTTCCTGACACCACAGCATATGATCGTAGGAATTGCGCCCGGTAAAACTCTTGCATGGCTGGAAGAAAAATGTGAGCAGCCGTTAAAGGTGGTACGTCTTATGCCGAATACCCCGGCACAGGTAGGGGCAGGAATGACAGGTGCCTGTGTCAATGATCGGGTAACAGAAGAGGATCTGGATCAGATTCTTGCCATTACAAACAGCTTCGGTCGCACAGAGGTGGTACCAGAAAGGCTGATGGACGCAGTCAGCGCAGTCAGTGGGTGCTCTCCGGCTTATGTATTTATGTTTATTGAAGCAATGGCAGATGCCGCTGTGGCACAGGGAATGCCAAGAAAACAGGCCTATCAGTTTGCTGCCCAGGCTGTACTTGGAAGTGCGAAGCTGCTTCTGGAGACAGGCATGCATCCGGGAGAACTGAAGGATATGGTATGCTCCCCGGCAGGAACGACCATTGAGGGTGTGCGTATCCTGGAAAAAAATGGTTTCCGCAGTGCTGTGTTTGAAGCATTGCAGGGAGCTGCTGATAAAGGAAAGAAAATGTGAGCTTTGCCTACAAAAAACACCTCGCGGAATATTACCAGTGAGCAGTAACTATAAGTAAATAATTGTGAAAATGAATCAGGAGGTTCCACTATGAGCAAAAAAGTATACATCTTCCTCGCCGACGGTTTTGAAGACATTGAAGGCTTAACTGTAGTTGATCTTATGCGAAGAGCAGGAATCACTATTACAACCGTTTCTATTAAAAACACCAAACAGATCACCACAGCCCATGGAATTACCATGCTGACCGATACCACCTTCCGTGAGGCGGATTTCTCCGACGCAGACATGCTGGTTCTCCCGGGCGGACAACCTGGAACCACTTATCTTGGAGGATTCGAGCCACTTACCGATCTGGTTAAAAGCTTCTATAATAATGGAGGTAAGATCGCAGCCATCTGCGCGGCACCTACTGTTTTTGCAGAAATCGGACTTTTACATGGAAAGAAGGCCACTGCATACCCGGCCTGCATGGACGGTCTTGGAGATGCTGTGAAGTCTGAAGAAAAGGTTGTAATTGATGGAAACATTACTACAAGCCGTGGACTTGGAACTGCAATTGACTTTTCCCTTTCCCTGATTTCCCAGCTCCTTGGACAGGAAAAAGCAGACCAGATTGCAGAATCCGTAGTTTATAAGTAAAAAATATTATAAAAAACCCTAATTTTTTAGGAATAACAGGGAAAACCATAAAAAACACTGGCGTTTTTAATTTGGTTGTGCTATACTTCTACAATGACTGTAATAATAGGGGGAAACCCTGCGCATTTATAACCGCAGAAGGATCGCAGTGACAGGAACCTGTTTTGGACTTTCCGGTTATCATCTGCGGTATCATTATTAAGAAATGGACAATGTCAATGCATTGGACCTGACATTTTACCTGAGAATATTAAGGAGGAACACGAAAATGAGTTTACAGGTGGAGAAATTAGAGAAAAACATGGCGAAGCTTACCATCGAAGTTTCCGCTGAAGATTTAGACAAAGCAATGGAGAAAGCTTACCAGAAACAGAAAAGCAGAATCAGCCTTCCAGGATTCCGTAAAGGAAAAGCTCCGAGAAAGATGATCGAGAGCATGTATGGCAAGGGTGTATTCATGGAAGACGCTGTTAATTCTCTTGTACCACAGGAGTATACAAAAGCTCTTGGCGAGTGCGATCTTGAGATCGTTTCCCAGCCGGAGATCAATGTTACACAGATGGAGCCAGGTAAAGCTCTTATCTTCACAGCTGATGTAGCTGTGAAACCAGAGGTTACTCTTGGAGATTACAAGGGTGTAGAGGTTCCGAAGTCTGAGATCACTGTAACAGACGAGGAAGTTGACGCTGAGGTTAAGAAAGAGCAGGATAAGAATGCAAGAACAGTTGCAGTTGAGGATCGTGCAGCTGCAAACGGCGATATCACAACAATCGATTTCGAGGGATTTGTTGATGGTGTTGCATTTGAAGGCGGTAAAGGAACTGACTACGCACTTACACTTGGTTCCGGTACATTTATCCCGGGATTCGAGGATCAGCTTGTTGGAGCAAACACTGGTGACCATGTAGAAGTTAAGGTTACTTTCCCAGAGGAATATCAGGCAAAAGAGCTTGCTGGCAAGGAAGCTGTATTCCAGTGTGACGTTAAGAAGATCGAGACCAAAGAGGTTCCGGAGCTTGACGATGAGTTTGCGAAAGACGTATCTGAATTTGATACTCTTGCTGAGTACAAAGAAGATGTTAAGAAGAAACTGACAGAGAAGAAAGAGAAAGAAGCAAGAACTGCAAAAGAGAACGCTGCAGTAGATAAAGCAATCGAGAATGCACAGATGGATATTCCGGAGCTTATGACAAAGACTGAGTGCCGTCAGATGATGGACGATTTCTCCAGAAGAATGCAGCAGCAGGGATTATCCATGGAGCAGTACTTCCAGTTCACAGGCCAGAGCATGGACAAGATGATGGAAGACATGAAGCCACAGGCTCTCAAGAGAATCCAGACAAGACTGGTTCTTGAGAAAGTAGCTGAGGCTGAGAACATCCAGCCATCTGAAGAAGAGATCACAGAAGAGATCCAGAAGATGGCAGATGCTTACAAGATGGAAGCTGACAAGATCAGAGAAGCTATCGGTGAGAGCGGACTTGAGCAGATGAAGAAAGATATGGCTGTTCAGAAGGCTGTTACTGTTATCGCTGATGCAGCAGTTGAAGTTGAGAAAGCAGCAGACGCTGAATAATCAGCAGGCAGATAACTGCACATCCCAAGAGGGAAAAATTATTTTGTTATGAAAGCGCTCTCTCTGGCGCATTATAATGCAGACCAGGTGGAGCGCATCTGATAAGAAAAGAGGGAATATATGAGTTTAGTGCCTTATGTCATTGAGCAGACAAGCAGAGGGGAGAGAAGCTACGACATCTATTCAAGGCTTCTGAAGGACAGAATCATTTTCCTGGGAGAGGAAGTAAACGATGTAAGTGCCAGCCTGGTAGTTGCTGAGTTGCTTTTTCTGGAAGCAGAGGATCCTGGAAAGGATATCCAGCTTTATATCAACAGCCCGGGTGGTTCTGTGACAGCTGGTATGGCTATCTACGATACCATGCAGTATATCAAGTGCGACGTTTCCACTATTTGTCTGGGAATGGCTGCCAGCATGGGAGCATTCCTTCTTGCTGGTGGTACAAAGGGTAAGAGATTTGCACTGCCGAATTCTACGATCATGATCCATCAGCCATCTGGCGGAGCCCAGGGACAGGCTACTGAGATCCAGATCGTGGCAGATCACATTGCCAAGACAAAGAGAACATTAAATGAAATTCTGGCTGCAAACACCGGACAGCCTCTTGAGGTAGTAGAGAAAGATACAGACCGTGACAATTACATGTCCGCAGAGGAAGCATTGGCTTATGGTCTGATCGATGGTGTTGTAACCCACAAATAGGGAAAAACTGTAACTGGATAACCGAGTGTACACTGATGAAGATGTAGTATATTTGTGTATTTCCAGTATAAACTTTCCCGCCTAAACTGAAAACAAAAGAAATCCCCCTGGAGCTTTTAGAACTCTAATAGCCGGAGTTTTCTTTTGCATGCTACTGTAAGAAAAGACTCCTGAACTAACAGGAGTCTTATCTTGTAAAATGGGATAATTTTGTAAAATAGGTATATTTTACAGAATAATTTCAAATTTTAAGAAATAAAGAAAACTTTTTTCAGAATAGCTCTGAATAAGGTTACTTTATTTAAAAGAAAGGAAAAGTTAAAGATTCATGGCTGAGAAGATAAGAGAAGGAAAAGTAAGATGTTCCTTTTGCCAGAAAACCGAGGATCAGGTCCGCAAATTAATCGCCGGACCGGATGGTGCCTACATCTGCGATGAGTGTGTAGGTATCTGCTCGGAGATCATGGAGGAAGAATTTGGAGGATACGATCAGGAAGATATTCTTGGATCTGAGATCAATCTGATGAAACCAGAGGAAATCCATGCAATTCTGGACGACTATGTAATCGGACAGGATGAGGCAAAGAAAGCACTTTCTGTTGCTGTATACAATCATTACAAACGTGTTACTGCTTCCAGGAATCTGGATGTAGAGCTTCAGAAGAGCAATATCCTTATGCTTGGACCAACTGGTTCCGGTAAGACACTTCTTGCCCAGACACTGGCAAGACTTCTGAATGTACCGTTTGCCATTGCAGACGCCACTACCCTGACAGAGGCAGGATATGTAGGTGAAGATGTTGAGAATATTCTTCTGAAAATCATTCAGGCTGCTGATTATGATATTGACAGAGCACAGTACGGAATTATTTATATAGATGAGATCGACAAGATCACACGTAAATCAGAGAATGTTTCCATCACTCGTGATGTTTCCGGAGAGGGTGTACAGCAGGCACTTCTGAAAATTCTGGAAGGCACTGTTGCAAGTGTTCCTCCTCAGGGTGGAAGAAAGCATCCGCATCAGGAATTCATCCAGATTGATACTACAAATATTCTGTTTATCTGTGGCGGTGCCTTTGACGGTCTGGAGAAGATCATTGAGGGAAGACAGGATACCAAGGCAATTGGCTTTGGCGCAGAAGTCGCTTCCAAAGAGGAACAGAATGTTGGTGAACTGTTCAAGCAGGTAATGCCTGAGGATCTGATCCGTTATGGACTGATTCCGGAGTTTGTAGGACGTGTGCCTGTAGTGGTAACCTTAGACGGACTTGATGAAAACGCACTTCTTCGCATCCTTCAGGAGCCGAAGAACGCACTGACCAAGCAGTACCATAAACTGTTTGAACTTGATGGAGTAGAGCTTGATTTTGAAGATGAAGCACTTCGCGTTATGGCGAGAAAGTCCATGGAACGCAAAACCGGAGCCAGAGGACTTCGTGCGATCATGGAGAGCACTCTTATGGATCTGATGTATAAGACTCCGTCTGACGATACCATTCGTAAATGCATTATTACAAAAGAAGCTGTAGAGGGAACTGGTGAACCTCAGATCGTTCATGGGGAAGCTCCTGCGCAGCCGGTGAATCCGGCAAATACAGGCAGAAGAAGCCAGCGTACACACAAAAAGGGTACTCCGGAAACAGCCTGATGAAGGGATTTGACTACAAATGAGTGAGCCAATCAATGTACTTCCTGCCCTTGCCCTTCGCGGAACTACCATTCTTCCGGGAATGATCATTCATTTCGATGTAAGCAGGGAACGTTCCAAAAAGGCAATCGAAGCGGCAATGTTTCAGGATCAGAAGATCTTTCTGGTAACCCAGAAGGATCCCCAGATTGAAGATCCTGGATTTGTACAGCTGTTTCAGGTAGGAACTATTGCATATATTAAGCAGGTTGTGAAACTTCCTGACAACCTGCTGCGTGTTCTTGTTGAGGGAAAAAGAAGAGCAGAACTTCTTGGCCTGGAACAGGAGACACCATATTTAAGAGCAGAGACTGTTCTTGTTAATGAGGAAGAAGAGGAACTGCCTCAGGCGATGCTGGAGGCAATGTACAGAAGTATCAGGGAGCTGTTCCAAACTTATTGCGCTAAGGGTGGAAAGATTGGAAAAGAACTGGCTGCCCAGATCATGAATATAGAGAAAGCACCGGAGCTGATCGACCAGATCGTAATTAATCTGCCTCTTTCCTGGCAGAGCAAACAGAAGCTTCTGGAGGCAGCCAGACTGACAGACAGATATGAGCTTCTTGGTGCCATTTTGAGCAATGAGATCAATGTGCTGGATATCAGCCACGACCTTCAGCAGAAACTGAAAAAGCGTGTAGATAAAAACCAGCGTGAATATATTTTGAGAGAACAGTTGAAACTGATACGGGAGGAGCTTGGCGAGGACAATACTGCTGATGAGGCTGAGGAGTTCCGCAGAAAAGCCAAAGAGCTTACTGCTTCCCAGGAAGTAAAGGATCGCATTTTCAAAGAAATCGGCCGCTTTAAAATCACCAGCACCAATGCCGCTGAGAGCAGCATTCTGCGGGGATATATTGAGACACTTCTTTCCCTTCCATGGGATAAGTGCTCTGAAGATTCTGAAGATCTGAAAGCAGCCTGGAAGATTCTTGAAGAAGGTCATTATGGTCTGAAGGATGTAAAAGAGCGTATTATGGAATTCCTGTCTGTACGTAAGCTGACACATAAAGGAAAATCTCCTATACTTTGCCTTGTGGGACCTCCTGGAACCGGTAAGACTTCTATTGCCAAATCTGTTGCAGAAGCCACTGGCAAACGTTATGTCCGTATTTGCCTTGGTGGTGTGAAGGATGAAGCTGAAATCCGCGGACATAGAAAGACTTATGTGGGTGCTATGCCGGGAAGGATTACCGTTGCCCTTCAGCAGGCAAAGGTTGCCAATCCGCTTATGCTTCTGGACGAAATTGACAAGACAAGCAGTGATTACAAGGGAGATACTTCTTCTGCGCTTCTTGAGGTGTTGGATCCGGAGCAGAACAGTCATTTCAATGACCATTATGTGGAGCTTCCCCAGGATCTTTCAGAGGTGTTGTTTATTGCAACAGCCAACGATATTCAGGGAATCCCAAGACCGCTTCTTGACCGAATGGAGGTCATTGAGATCAGCGGTTATACGGAGAATGAGAAAGAGCACATTGCAAAGGAGCATCTGATTCCCAAGCAAATGGAAGCCAATGGAATTGAGAAAGGCAAACTTTCCATTCAGGGCGGCGCTCTTCGAAAAATCATCAATAATTATACGAAGGAAGCCGGTGTCCGCAATCTGGAACGTCTCATCGGTCAGATCTGTCGTAAGACAGCACGTCTGATCATGGAAGATGGCAAAGAGAAGGTAACGGTCACAGGCAAGAACCTTGAGAGCTTTCTGGGGCAGGAGAAATACAATTACCTGATGGCGAATAAAAAGGATGAGGTTGGTATCGCAAGAGGTCTTGCCTGGACACAGGTTGGCGGTGATACCCTTCAGATCGAAGTAAATATTATGCCGGGTAAAGGGGAATTTGTGCTTACCGGACAGCTTGGAGACGTGATGAAGGAGTCTGCAACAGCGGGCATCAGCTACATCCGCTCTGTAGCAGCCAGATATGGAATCAATCAGGAATTTTTCCAGGAAAATGACATTCACGTACATATTCCGGAAGGGGCAGTGCCAAAGGACGGTCCGTCAGCCGGAATTACCATGGCAACTGCAATGCTTTCTGCCATTATTGACAAGCCGGTAAGAGCGGATCTTGCCATGACTGGTGAGATCACCTTAAGAGGTCGTGTACTTCCAATCGGCGGACTGAAAGAGAAGCTTCTTGCAGCTAAGTACGCCAAGATTAAAGAAGTACTGGTTCCAAAGTCCAATAAACCGGATATCAAAGAACTGGATGAGGAGATCACAGACGGACTGAAGATCACGTTTGTGGAAAATATGAATGAAGTGCTGGAACGGGCACTTGCCTGAAATGAGAGGTAGGAAAAATGGTAATTAAAAATGTTTCACTGGATATCGTTTGTGGTATCACCAGCAAACTGCCAGACACAGGAAGACCTGAAATTGCTTTTGCAGGGAAATCCAATGTGGGAAAATCCTCCCTCATTAACGGTCTGCTGAACCGAAAAGCGTTGGCAAGAACAAGTTCCCAGCCGGGAAAAACACAGACTATCAATTTTTATAATGTAAATGATTTTATGTACCTTGTGGATCTTCCAGGTTATGGATATGCCAAGGTTCCGGAGACCGAGAAGGCGAAGTGGGGAGAGATGATCGAGCGTTATCTTCATACCTCACAGACTCTGAAGGCAGTATTTCTCCTGATCGACATCCGGCACGATCCATCTGCAAATGATAAGCTGATGTATGACTGGATCGTAAATAACGGATACAATCCGATCATTATTGCAACCAAGCTGGATAAGCTGAAAAGAAGTCAGGTACAGAAGAATATTAAGGCTATCAAGGACGGACTGAAGCTGCGCCCGGGCAGTAAGATCATTCCTTTTTCCGCTGAGACAAAGCAGGGAAAAGATGAAATCTGGGCGTTAATGGACGAGTTGACCGGTGCAGTTCCGGCAGCTACGGACGAGCTGAAGGCCTGACAGACGAGGAAAAAGAATATGGGAATTATCAAGGCATTCAAGCTGGGATTTGACTATCTCAAGTATGATGAGGACGGCAATGTGGAAGCAACGCAGCGTGCTGTCAATGATGTAAACCTGGACATTGAAGCCGGCGATTTTGTGGCCGTTCTGGGGCACAATGGTTCCGGAAAATCCACATTGGCGAAGCAGATAAATGCATTGCTTATCCCTTCAGAGGGAACCATGTGGGTGGATGATATGGACACAGCCAAGGAGCCGGAGCTGTGGAAAATCCGCCAGAAAGCGGGGATGGTTTTTCAGAATCCGGACAACCAGATCATTGGTACGGTTGTGGAAGAGGATGTAGGCTTTGGTCCTGAGAATATGGGAGTACCTACAGACGAAATCTGGAAGCGTGTGGATGACAGTCTGAAAAAGACAGGAATGACCGCTTACCGTTATCAGTCTCCGAACAAGCTTTCCGGAGGCCAGAAACAAAGAGTTGCCATCGCAGGTGTTGTGGCGATGCGTCCAAGCTGTATTGTACTGGACGAGCCAACTGCAATGCTTGACCCGAATGGCAGGAAAGAAGTATTGAAAGCCGTTTCCGAGCTCAATAAAAAAGAAAATGTAACCGTTGTCCTCATTACCCATTATATGGAAGAAGTGATCCATGCCAACAAGGTTTATGTGATGGATGGTGGAAATGTGGTAATGCAGGGAACTCCAAGAGAAATTTTTTCCCAGGTAGAGACACTGAAGAAATACCGGCTGGATGTACCCCAGGTGACATTGCTCGCCCATGAGCTTCACAAGGCTGGCGTGGACATTCCGGAAGGAATACTGACGAAAGAGGAATTGGTGGGTGCATTATGTCGATAGAGCTTAAGAACGTGACCTATACTTACAGTCAGGGTACTGCTTATGAAAGCCACGCCCTGAAAGATATAAATCTTGTAATTCCGGATGGACAGTTCATTGGTGTGATTGGTCATACTGGAAGTGGAAAATCAACCTTGATCCAGCATTTTAATGCTTTGATCCAGCCTACAAGCGGTCAGATCCTTTATAATGGAGAAGACGTGTGGGCGGAGAATTATAACCGCCGGGCTCTTCGAAGTGAGGTGGGGCTGGTATTCCAGTACCCGGAGCACCAGCTGTTTGAGAATACAGTTCTGGCAGATGTTTGCTTTGGCCCTATGAATCAGGGACTTTCCAGGGAGCAGGCTGAGGAAGAGGCAAAAAAGGCCCTTGCCCATGTAGGTGTGAAGGAAGAGAATTTTACCAAGTCTCCTTTCGAGCTTTCAGGAGGCCAGAAGAAACGGGTTGCCATTGCAGGTGTTCTGGCAATGAACCCGAAAATCCTGATCCTGGATGAGCCTACTGCAGGGCTCGACCCACAGGGAAGAGATGACATTCTGGATCAGATTGCGGCTCTTCATAAGATGAGAGGAATTACCATTATCCTGGTTTCTCATAGCATGGAGGACATTGCAAAATATGTGGAACGCCTGATCGTTATGAATCATGGGGAAATGGTATTTGACGATACACCGAAGAATGTATTTTCCCATTATAAGGAACTGGAAGGAATGGGACTTGCGGCACCGCAGATCACCTATATCATGCATGCGCTTTCCGAAAATGGCCTGAATGTGGATACCACAGCTACCACTGTGGAGGAAGCCAGGGATACGATTCTGGAAGCTTTAAAGAAGCAGAAGCCTTCACTTCTTAAGAAGGGAGGCAGAAGCGAATGATCAGAGATATTACGATCGGACAGTATTATCCGGCAGATTCCGTGATTCATAAGCTGGATCCAAGAACCAAACTGGTAGGAACCATTGGATTTATTGTATCTGTATTTTTGTTTCACACCTTCGCAGGATATGCAGTGGCTACTATATTTCTTGCAGGAATGATCCTGTTGTCCAAGGTTCCGGTGAAGTTTATTTTTAAAGGTCTGAAGACTATTTTCATGCTGCTTCTGATCACCATATTTTTTAATATGATTCTTACCCCTGGTGAGGTGGTATGGAAGCTGGGATTTATTAAGGTAACAAAGGAAGGTCTGGTGCTGGCAGGTACTATGGCGATTCGACTGGTTTATCTGGTGATCGGTTCTTCCATTATGACATTGACGACGACGCCTAACCAGCTGACTGATGGTTTGGAGCGTCTGCTCCGCCCGCTGAATAAGCTTCATGTACCAGTACATGATATTGCTATGATGATGTCGATCGCCCTACGTTTTATCCCTATTCTTCTGGAAGAAACGGATAAGATCATGAAAGCGCAGATCGCCCGCGGAGCTGATTTCGAGAATGGGAATCTGATCCAGAAGGCGAAGAACATGGTTCCCCTTCTGGTGCCACTGTTTATTTCCGCATTCCGACGGGCAAATGATCTGGCCATGGCCATGGAAGCAAGATGCTATCATGGCGGCGATAACCGTACCCAGATGAAACCGCTTTGTTATAAAAAAAGAGATCATATGGCATATGTGATTTTGGCAGCGTATCTGGCTGTTGCAATTGGATTTAGGGCAGCTGGAATTTAAATCGACTGAACATCCATTTAAAAAGTTATAGTTCCCTCATCTGTATTCAGAGTCTTAAAATAGACTACGGATGCAGATGAGGGAATTTTCACAAGGAGAAAGATGATGAAACGAATTGGACTTGTTGTAGCATATGATGGAACGAATTATTGTGGCTGGCAGACACAGCCCAATGGAATTACAGTACAGGGAGTGTTGAATGATACACTTTCTGAGCTTCTGGGAGAAAAGATTGAAACGATTGGTGCCAGTCGTACAGATGCAGGCGTACACGCCCTTGGAAACGTAGCGGTATTTGACACCAACACCCGCATCCCGGGAGAGAAGATTTCTTATGCTCTGAACCAGCGTCTGCCGGAGGATATCCGGATTCAGATGTCTGAAGAAGTGGAACCGGACTTCCATCCAAGATACTGTGACAGTGAGAAAACATATGAATATCGCATTCTGAACCGCAAATTTCCGGTACCAACTGAGCGGCTTTATTCCTATTTCTATCATTACAAATTAGATGTGGACAAAATGAGAGAGGCAACATCCTACCTGATCGGAAGGCATGATTTTGCCAGTTTCTGCGGCTCCGGAGCCCAGGTGAAAACAACTATCCGTACGGTTACCGGAATTGAAGTTTTCCGTGATGGTGACATAGTTACGATTCGCGTTTCGGGAACTGGTTTCCTCTATAATATGGTCCGCATTATTTCCGGCACCTTGATTGAAATCGGAAATGGACAGTATCCACCGGAGCGCATGCAGAAAATCCTGGATGCCAAAGACCGTTCCGCTGCTGGTCCTACCGCACCGGCGCAGGGACTCACCCTGATGGGGATACAGTTCTTTGATTAATGAGTAACGTTGCTATTTAATGTGTTGAAAAGTTCTTCAGGAGGGACGCATTTGGACAATGTGTATTACTCACTCGCCGGCGCAACGCTCCAGCGAGTGAGCAATAACCATTGTCCGAATGCGTTCGCCTTGAACAACTTTCAACATATTAAATAGCAAATTTTCGAGATGCACCTTTCCAATACTTCTTTTTGGCATATCACTTCACACATTAAAAATGTCAATAGCACATAATTACAATCTAGCATAATTTCACAACAAAAATGTCCACCCCAGCACAATTTTGTGCATATCATAACACAAAAAATGAAAGAGCAATCCAAAATTAGTCCATTTTACACAGAGTACCGATATGATATTATAATCCCATCAAAAAGCTATAGAACATAGCAAATAAAAATGATACGGGAGGTTTTTTCATGAAGAGAAAAGTAGCAATGGCAATGGTAGCAGCAATGGCAGTTGGTTCACTTGCAGTTCCGGTAATGGCAGAAGACGGAGCAGCTGGCGGAAAGATCGGTATTTCAATGCCTACACAGTCTCTGGAGCGTTGGAATCGTGATGGTTCCTATCTGCAGAAACAGTTCGAAGATGCTGGATACGAAGTAGAGCTTACATACTCTGACAACGAGACAGACCGTCAGGTAAACGATATTCAGAACCTGATTTCCGACGGAGTTAACCTGTTAGTTGTAGCAGCTATCGATGGCGAGGCTCTTAATACAGTTATGGATGAAGCAGCAGATGCAGGAATCCCAGTTATTTCCTATGACCGTCTGATCAAGTCCGACGCTGTTTCCTATTATATTTCTTTTGATAACTACACAGTAGGTACCCTTCAGGGACAGTACGTAGTAGATTCTCTGGATCTGGACAATGCTGGAGACAAGACATACAATATCGAGTTTACAGCTGGTGATCCTGCTGATAACAATGCCGGATACTTCTTCAACGGTGCATTTGATGTATTAAAACCATACATTGATGCAGGAACCTTAAATGTAGTTTCCGGACAGACTGATTTTGATTCTGTTGCAACACCTGCATGGGATACCCAGACAGCACTTGAAAGAATGCAGAATATTCTGGCATCCTACTATGCAGACGGAACACAGCTTGACGTAGCTCTTTGCTCCAACGACTCCACAGCACTTGGTGTAACACAGGCAATCGAGTCTGACTATGCTGGTGATAACACAGTTCTGATCACAGGACAGGATGGTGACGAAGCAAACCTTGCAAACATCGTTGATGGAAAACAGTCCATGACCGTTTACAAAGCAGTTGCTAATGAAGCAGTCGTAACACTTGATCTTGCAAAAGCAATGCTGGCTGGTGATACAGTTGATGAGTCCCTGATTGAAAAATCTGGTTGGGATTTCGAGTGTGCATATGATACAGAGTCCTATGAGACATCTGAAGGCAACAAATGCCCATCCTTCCTTCTGGTTCCTACAGTTGTAACAAAAGACAACCTTCAGGAAGCACTGGTTGACCCAGGATATTACACAATGGATGATGACGGATATCTTCATCCGGCAAACTAATGAAGACTGAACGAAAACGTCATACAAATCAAAAATAAAGGTTTAAATGTGGGCGGGGTGAAAAGCCCCGCCTGCTTTATGGGAAAGGGGGCGCCATTTTGGCTGACAATATTTTAGTAATGGAACACATTACGAAGGAATTCCCCGGTGTCAAAGCTTTGGATAACGTTAACCTTGAAGTTCAGCGTGGCGAGATTCATGCGCTGATCGGTGAGAACGGTGCGGGAAAGTCCACATTGATGAACGTATTAAGTGGTCAGTATCCATACGGCAGCTATACTGGAACGGTTACCTACGAGGGTGAAGAGTGTAAGTTTAAAAAGCTTAATGACAGCGAGGCAAAAGGTATCGTTATTATTCACCAGGAGCTTGCATTGATCCCACTGCTTTCCATCGGTGAAAACATGTTTCTTGGAAACGAGATCAAAAATAAAAGAGGAGCCATCGACTGGGATAAAACATACAGCGAGGCTGAGAAACATATGGCTCAGGTAGGTCTTCATGAATCTGCCCAGACCCTGATCAAAGATATCGGAACTGGCAAACAGCAGCTGGTAGAAATTGCGAAAGCTTTTTCAAAAGATGTTAAACTGCTCATCCTGGATGAGCCGACTTCATCCCTGAATGATGAAGATGCAAAGATGCTTCTGGACCTGCTTATGGAATTAAAAAAACAGGGACTGACATCTATTATTATCACACACAAACTGAATGAGATCATTTACTGTGCAGACCGTTGTACCATTCTTCGAGACGGAAGCACAATCGAGACACTTACAAAAGGCGTGGATGACTTAAGCGAGGACAGGATCATCAAAGGAATGGTTGGACGTCCTATGGAAGATCGTTATCCGAAACGTGAGCACAATGTAAGTAAAGAAGTGATGCTGGAGGTAAAGAACTGGACGGTTCATCATCCTCTGTATCCGGAAAAAATAGTAGACGACAATATTTCCTTTAAAGTACATAAAGGTGAGGTTGTTGGTTTCTCAGGACTGCAGGGTGCAGGCCGTACAGAGCTGGCAATGTCCATCTTCGGTAAGAGCTATGGAAGTGCAATTTCCGGAGAATTGTATATAAAGGGTGAAAAAGTAGATTTGAAAGATCCTCGTGCAGCCATCCAGCATGGTCTTGCATATGTAACTGAGGACCGTAAGACAAACGGACTGATCCTTGATGAGTCCATTCGTTTCAATACAACTCTTGCCCGTCTGAACAAAGTCTGTGATAATGGAATTATCAACACGGACCTTGAGGTACAGCTGGCGGAGCAGATGACAAAAGAAATGGGAACGAAAACACCTTCCAATGAGCAGCGTATTGGTAACCTGTCTGGTGGTAACCAGCAGAAAGCCCTTCTTGGAAAGTGGATGTTCACAGAACCAGATATTTTGATTCTGGATGAGCCTACCCGTGGTATCGACGTAGGTGCAAAATATGATATTTACTGTCTGATCAATCAGATGGTGGAACAGGGAAAATCTGTAATCATGATTTCCTCAGAAATGCCTGAAATCCTTGGTATGTGCGACCGGATTTATATCATGAATGAAGGTAAAATGGCCGGAGAACTGGATGCGAAAGAAGCTACCCAGGAAGGCATCATGGCACATATCATGCAGAATCAGAAGAAATAATGAAGGGGGAAAACAAAATGAATGCAAAAATAAAAGACTTTTTAAGAAAATATACGATGGTTATTGCACTTGTAATCGTATTTATCCTGTTCTGTGCTCTGACTGATGGACGACTTCTTTTCGCACAGAACATGTCAAACCTTATGCTCCAGAACGGATACGTACTGGTTCTTGCATGTGGTATGTTACTCTGTATCTTAACTGGTGGTAACATCGATCTTTCTGTTGGATCTGTTATCTGCTTCGTTGGTGGTGTTGCAGCTGTCCTGATCGGCAGCAAGGGCTTCAATCCATTTATCACCATTCTCCTTTGCCTGGTAATCGGCCTTCTGGTTGGTGTATGGCAGGGCTACTGGATTGGTTATAAGAGAATTCCTCCATTTATCACAACACTTGCCGGCATGTTCATTTTCCGTGGATTTGGACGTCTGGTACTGGATAATAAGACAGTATCTATCCAGAACAAATCTTTCCTGAATGTATTTACATCCTACATTAACATTCCTGGACTTGATGATGGAAAGAAATATTCTGCACTGATCGTTGGTGTTCTGATCGCATGCTACATTATTTTCTCCACTATGCGTTCCAGAGCAAACAAAGCGAAAAAAGGTTATCGTCAGAATACCGCAGCTTCTGATTACAGCAGAGCAGCCGTGATTGCAGTTGTTATTCTGTGGTATTGCTACAAATTGTATCAGTACAAAGGTATCTCCGTAATGCTTGTATGGGTAGTTGCAATCTGCATGATCTACAACTTCATCACATCCAAGACAGCGTTTGGACGTTACTTCTACGCAATCGGCGGTAACGAGAAAGCAACACAGCTTTCCGGTATCGATACAAATAAGGTTTATTTCATTGCATATACAAACATGGGCTTACTTGCTGGCCTTGCAGGTCTTCTCTGCGCAGCACGTGTAGGTTCTGTAAATGGTAGTACAGGTACATCCTTCGAGATGGATGCAATCGGTTCCTGTTTCATCGGTGGTGCTTCTGCATACGGTGGAAGTGGTACTGTAGGTGGTGTTGTAATCGGTGCTCTTCTCCTTGGTGTTATCAACATGGGTATGTCAATCATGGGTATCGGTGATTCCTGGCAGTATGTTGTAAAAGGTGCCGTACTTCTGATCGCAGTTGTATTTGATGTTATCTCTAATAGAAAATCCAACTAAATAATTGCCAAAAAACTGCTGAGAGTGCAGTAAGTAATCAGAAACTACTGTTCACTGGTGACGTTCCGCGAGGCGTTTTTTGTGAACAAAGTTCACAGAAAACCCGAGAATTGCGGCGCGAAATCATGCGAATGCATGATTTCTGTGCATCGCGAAGCGTGTTACTGGTCACGGAGTGAACAGTAATAATCAGAAAGGAGCTGTTGCAGAAATGCAATGGCTTCTTTTGCATATAGCATGCAAATATGGTAAACTGTAGATGTTTGAAAGCATATTTATTTTATAATAAAATGGCGGTTTGCCTACAGGCAAAAGCGCGGGCAATAAAGGAACTTATTAATTATGAAAAAATCCACATTGACTGTTTTTTTTATTATAGTAGGCTGTATGTTATTTCTCTCTGGAATCTGGATTTATTTCCAGAAAAAACTGGATCAGGTGGATCTTGGTGAAGGCGAGGGTGCATCCAGTTACGCAAAACATTATCTGATGATAGCAGGAGCGGAAAATACCCTGATGTGGGATTCCATCTATGAAAGCGCCAGCCAGGCGGCAAAGGATGCAGATGCTTATCTGGAATTGATCGAGCCCGGGCACGATTCCAATTATAGTCAGGCGGATTATCTGCGTATTGGAATTGCCTCCCAGGTGGACGGGATCATTCTGGAAGCTGATGGAAGCGATGAAGAGCAGGAACTGATCCAGGAGGCCTCAGATGCGGATATTCCGGTAGTTACGGTGCTGACAGATGATTCCTCCAGTGCCAGAATCAGCTTTGTTGGACTGAATAGTTATCAGCTGGGAAATGCTTACACGGAACAGATTCTTGGACTTTTAAAGGAACATGAGAATACGCAGGTCCTTCTTTTGTCAAATTCCCAGTCCAAGACCCAGGAGACCAATCTGATCTATTACCAGATTAAAAAAGAACTGGAGGAAAAAAAGAAGGATTATCAGACCGTAACGATTTCAGAATACAACATTGACAGCAGCTCTGGCTTTGATACAGAGGAATTTGTCCGGGATATTTTTGTAAGCGAGGAGAACCTGCCAGATGTGCTGGTGTGCATGGACGAGGTTGTGACAGAGTGCGTTTACCAGGCTCTGGTTGACTATAACCAGGTTGGAAATGTGGATGTAGTTGGTTTTTATTATTCCGATGTAATTCTGGATGGTATCAGCAAAGGGATTATTTCTTCAGCTATCGCTCTGGATATGGATGAAATCGGAAGATACAGCGTGAATGCCCTGGAAGAGTTTTCCTCCCTGGGACATACCAGCAATTATTACAGTGTGGGTCAGCATGTGATCACCAGAAGCAATGTTGGTGCTTACAGAACGGAGGGGAATTAAATGAGAGAGAGAAAAGGAAGCCTTTCCGTCCAGAATTCCATACAGACAAGATTAAGCTTTGTTATGGCCCTTGTCATGGTGTTTGTAGTATGCATCAATTTTTTTATCTTTGAACAGATCCATACCGGTGTAGACCGGATTGATGCTGTTTTTTCCAGCAATGCAGCAATTAATGATCTCTCGGACACCTTAAACAATCTGGAAGGAACGGTTTATGAATATCTGAATATAAAGGGAACCAAGGCTCTGGAAAATTACTATCGCTATGAGCAGGATTACCGGGAGCTTCTGGATAAGCTGAATGACCGGAATGTGGACAATGAAGTAAAAATGCTGGAAAAAAATATACGCAGAATGTCAGAAAGCTATCTGAATCAGACCAGCGAGACTGTTCAAGCCAAGCGAGGCAGAAATATTGAGAAGTACAAGGCTTCTTATGAAAAAGAACTGCAGCTTTATGAATATATCAATTCTTATATTTACAAGCTGAATAATCTGCGTTTCCGGATGAATTCCTCCAATTACCAGCTCCTGCTTTCTTCTATGGATGTACTGTATCGGCTGGCGTTGGTGGTTATTTTCATTGTGGCGGCAGTAGGTGTGGCCATTATCATTCTGTTTGTGCAATCCATGATCCGGCCGCTGACCCAGCTTTCCAGTACTGCGCATGAGGTTGCCATGGGAAATCTGAATGTGCCAATTCTGCCTGTTGTCTGCGAGGATGAGGTTGGCGTGGTAACCCGGAGCTTTAATCAGATGCTGGACAGCATACGCATTCATATTAAACAACAGCGTGAGAGTATAGAGAAGCAGGCACAGATGAAGGAGAGGGAGCTTCTTATGGAGACCCATCTGAAAGAAGCACAGCTGAAATATCTTCAGGCTCAGATCAATCCTCATTTCCTGTTTAACTGTCTGAATGCCGGGGCCCAGCTTGCCATGCTGGAGGATGCAGAGCGTACTGGCGTTTTTCTGGAAAAGATGGCAGACTTTTTCCGATATAATGTGCGGAAAATGGAGGATGATGCTCTTCTCTGGGAAGAGGTGGATGCAGTTGACAATTATATTTATATTTTAAATGTCCGATTTGCCGGAGATATCAATTATGAAAAAGATGTGGATGAGGGAATCGGGAATTTCAGGATTCCAAGCATGATTTTGCAGCCTCTGGTGGAAAATGCCGTGCAGCATGGAATTCACGACTGTATGGAAACTGGGAAAATCAGAATGTCCATTCACAAGGATGGGGATGACCTGGAAATCATAGTCAGTGATAATGGCGCCGGAATGACACAGGAGATGATTCAATCCGTTATGGCAGGGAAAGCACGAAATAATGGAGAGGACCGTTATTCTACAGGCATAGCAGTAGGAAATGTAATTGACAGATTGGAATTGTATTATAAACAAAAAGATCTTCTTACCATAGAAAGTGAGGGCCTTGGACTTGGAACCAGTGTGCATATCACCTTACCGGTGGAGGTTGAAGGTACCAGTGAATGAGTAAAAAGTGATAGCATGGAGTATGCTGCAATGAGCAGTGACAGAGGCTGAATAAAGGGGAGCAAAAAAATGTACCGTATTCTGATAGCAGATGATGAAGGACTTATGCTGGAGGCTTTTAAAGGAGTGATTCTGGCTGAATTCGGAGATAAATGCAGTGTGGAAACTGCGAAAACAGGAAGGGCGGTAATCGAGAAGGCGGAGACCTTTCACCCGGATATTGTGTTTATGGATATTCACATGCCTGGAATTAATGGAATCCAGGCTATGCGGGAAATCCGGAAGTTCAACAATTCCGCCTTGTTTTATGTAGTTTCTGCATATGACAAATTTGATTACGCCAAAGAAGCCATCAATCTTGGTGTGGAACAGTATCTTACGAAACCGATTTCGAAAAGTAAGATTATTTCTGTGGTGGAAGAAGCGACAGCAAAGGTGGATAAGGTTCGTGATCAGAGAAGTAATCTGTTGAAAATTCAGGAAAAGCTGGAGACAGTTATCCCGGTTGTGGAATCTGGTTATGTGAATTCTCTTCTTTTCCAGAAGGAGATGGCAGCAGCAGGTTATTACCAGCAGCTTCTGGATATTGAATATGGCCAGGGTTATGTTATGGTGGTGCAGTTTGGACAAAGCTATGAAAATGGAAGACTGGTAAGCCCGGTTGGAATGAATGTGAAGGCGCAAAGCTTTTATCCGGAATTCCGGGATGTGGTGAAGTCTGCTTTTCCCTGTGTGGTTGGAAATATTATGTCCAACCGTATTCCTGTGGTAGTGCCTTGTGAAATTTTCCAGAATCCTTACGAAGACCGTATCGATCTGGTGGAAAAGGCAAGAGAACTGGTGACAAGGCTGGAAGGCAGGCTGGATGCAAAATTCCGTGTGGGAATTGGAAGAGTATGGGAAATGGAAGAGCTTGAGAGATCTTACCGCGAAGCACTCCGGGCATTAAACGGAAGCCTGAGCAGGGTAATACATATAGAGGATCTCTCCCAGAATGGTGTCTATGACGAGGCTTTTCCCGGCAATGATGAGAAGAGGATGTTCCGCTGTCTTGAGGAGGGAAATGAGGAGGGGATGCTCCAGGAGGTGAACTTTTTCTGTGACTGGATGGTAGAGCATTATTCACAGGATATGAATAATATCCGCCTGAAAATACTGGAGTTTATTATCTGGGGAGAGAAGATTGCCTTTGACAGCGGCGCAATCAATTATGGATTTAGTTACCGCAGGGACTATTTGGATACTGCAATGTCGCTTTCTACCTATGAGGATCTTCGTAAATGGTTCCAGGAAAAGATGGTAAATGTATGCCGGGCAATCCGGGATCAGAAGGAAGATCAGTCCAATTCCGCGGTAAAGAAGGCCATGCTTTATATTCAGGAAAATTACAGCAGGGATATTTCTCTGGATGATGTGTCCAGTCAGGTGAATATCAGTCCTTATTATTTCAGCAAGATTTTTAAGGAGGAGACTGGAGAGAATTTTATTGAGTATCTGACCAGAGTCCGGATCGATAAAGCCAAAGAGCTTCTGGTGGATGCAAATGTAAGCGTAAAGGAAGCGGGAATCCAGAGCGGCTATTCGGATCCCAATTATTTCAGCAGGATTTTTAAGAAGCAGATGGATATGACTCCAAGTGAGTATAAAGCGAGGTATGGAAAATGAGAAAGTGTCGTTGGCTGCTCTTGTCGTTGGCTTTGCTCCTGGCAGCTGCATTGGTAGCAGGTTGCGGAGGTAAGCCTCAGGAGCCGCAGAAGGAAGAAGCAAAAGAGGAAGATAAGCTGCAGATCGGGCTTAGCTTTGACTCTTTTGTAATTGAGAGATGGCTGCGGGACCGGGATATGTTTGTTTCTACTGCCCAGAGCCTTGGGGCAGAAGTGAATGTGCAGGTAGCCGGAGGCGTTGTGGAAGAGCAGATTTCCCAGATAGAGTATTTCATTAAGAAAAAGATGGATGTGATCGTGGTGATCCCTATTGATGGAAATGCTTTGTATGATGTGCTGAAGGAAGCCCGGGAAATGGGGATTTATATAATTTGCTATGACCGCATTGTGGAAAATGTTAATGCAGATCTGTATATTACCATTGATAATGAAAAGGTTGGAACCCTTATGGGAGAGGCGCTGATCCAGGCTTGTCCAGAGGGAGGAAATATTTTTGCCATCAATGGATCTCCTACAGACAGAAATGTGGATGAAGTTGTGAGGGGGTTCAATAAAGCCATTGAAGGCAGTAATCTGAATGTGGTTTATACGGGATATTGCGATAACTGGATGGCAGAGCTGGCCGGAAATCATGTGACTCAGGGGTTGGAAGTTACAAAAGATATTGTAGGAGTGATGTGCGGAAATGATGATCTGGCAAGTCAGGCAGTGAAGGTGTTGTCGGAGAACCGGCTGGCAGGGAAGGTTGCTGTGGTGGCCCAGGATGCGGATCTGGCAGCTTGTCAGAGGATTGTGGAAGGTACACAGGAAATGACCGTCTATAAGCCTATTGAACAGGAAGCGAATACGGCGGCCGAATTCGCAGTGGCGCTTGGCAAAGGAGAGGATATTACTTCCGGAGAAGGGGAATACAAGGCGGTAGAAACCTTCAATGATGGGACATATGACATTCCTTATTATAAAATCGATCCAATTGCGGTGACGGCGGAAAATATGGATAAGGTGATCATTGACGGGGGATTTCATACGAGAGAGGATGTTTATTTGAATATTCGATAAGGAAAGGTGCTTCAAAGCGGACGCAGTGCGGACGAAATAACAAAAAGACTGATTTTTCATGCAGCTGCATGAAGAACCAGTCTTTTTGTATGGGGAAAAGAATTTTTTATGAATATACTCTGTCGATTTGAATCACGGCACAATAGTTGCCATCATCCATATTGCGGATGCGTTCTTTGAGGAGATTTGTGATCTCCACGTTGGTGAGTTTGCATTCGAAAGGAACCGCTATGTCGAAGATCAGGTTTGTGTGGGTAGGACCTTCTACTATGCGAAAATCGTGAATGGAAAGACGACGGTCCAGATTGCGGGTGATTTCTTCAATCTGGCTGCGTATTTCATTGACCTCCTTGTTGTCTGTGACAATGGGATCAATGTGGATGGTGGCAGAACAATTCAGTTTGTCCTGAAGCTCATGCTCAATGTTGTCAATCTCATCGTGGATAATCAGCAGATCTCCGTGGGCGGGAACCTCAGCGTGGAGGGAAAGAATTAGTCTGCCTGGACCGTAGTCATGGACAATCAGGTCATGCATGCCGTGGACAAGGGGATGGGCAAGAACGATCTCTTCGATTTCCTCTACTAAATTTTTCTCCGGGGCTTGTCCGAGAAGGGGATCAATGGTATCCTTCATTGTAGTGGTTCCGGTATAGAAGATAAAAATGCCCACCAGGACACCGAACCATCCGTCCAGCACCAATCCGGTAAGCTGACTGATGATAGTTGCCAGAAGAACCAGACTGGTGGAAACTGTGTCACTTAAACTGTCTCCAGCTGTAGCCTGCATGGCAGTACTGTCGATTTTGTGACCGATAGTGCGGTTATAGTAGTACATATATATTTTTACCAGAATAGATGCAATAAGGACAGCAATAATAACTGGGCTGCATTCAATGGGCTCCGGGGTGCGGATCTTGTCAATGGAGGAGCGGATCAGCTCGAAGCCCATGATCAGAATCGCAACTGAGACAAGAAGTCCGGAGATATATTCCATGCGTCCATGTCCAAAGGGATGCTCTGTATCCGGTTTTTGTCCGGAGAGCTTGAAGCCCACCAGAGTGATCACAGAGGAGCCTGCATCCGATAAGTTGTTGAAGGCATCCGCCGTGATGGCAATAGAGCCGCTTAGGATTCCGGCAAGCCATTTTCCTATAAAAAGAAAAATGTTCAAGGCAATTCCCACAGCTCCGCAGAGCATGCCATAAGACTGGCGAACCTGGGGGGAGCTGTAGTCTTTGTAATCTTTGATGAAAAAACGGGATAAAAATGTTATCATGAAAACTTCACCTCAAATAAAAGTAACTGTTCAGTTCTCTTACAGTTACGCGCTTTGTGATGCACAGAAAGGCGAACCCTCCTGCGGCACTTCCACAGCTGTCTCCTGGGGCTTTCATAGTGAAAATGCCTCGCGGAATAGTATTTGCTGAATAGTTATCTGAAAAAATAAAATAGTTACTGTGTATCCTGTGAATACATTCTTTTTAATGTAGCACATTGCGGAGAAAAATACCAGAGAAAATTTATAAAAAACGCTTGACAGAGAAAATTTATAAAATGCCTGATTAAAGTGTGTATAAATTGTTGTTCCAAAAGACACCTGTTGTGGATGGGCGTGTATAAGGTGGAGACAGCAAGCAGGCTTTGTGGAAAAGCTGATCAGCAATCCAGGAAGAATGTGGAAAACTTTTTGAAAAAAAGATGGAAATATGGGGAAAAAGTGGTTGACAGAAACGGAGGCTTATAATATAATAACTCAATGTGACGTAGTGCGAGATACTTTAGCCAATAGCCCCGGCGACGGTATTTATCAGCGGTTTCGGACATTTCCGCAGTAATTGCACCATCGTTTCCATATTACTAACATATGCGAGAATTCGCATTTATACAAACAATCGTTGATAAATAACAGGAGGTAAAACCATGCAGACTTATATGGCTAATCCAGATAAAATCGAGAGAAAATGGTATGTAGTTGACGCTGAAGGCTGCACCCTTGGCCGTCTGGCTTCTGGCGTAGCAAGCGTTTTAAGAGGAAAGAACAAACCTCAGTTTACACCACACGTTGACACAGGTGATTATGTAATCGTTGTTAACGCTGACAAGATCAAAGTTACAGGAAAGAAAATGGATCAGAAGATCTACTACAATCACTCTGATTATGTAGGTGGAATGAAAGAGACTACATTAAAAGAGATGATGGCTAAGAAACCTGAGAAAGTTGTTGAGCTGGCAGTTAAAGGTATGCTTCCAAAAGGACCATTAGGAAGAGAAATGTACACAAAACTTTTCGTTTATGCCGGACCTGAACACAAACATGCGGCTCAGAAACCGGAAGTTTTAACATTTTAATTAGGAGGTAGAAAACATTGGCTAGCGCAAAATTCTACGGAACAGGAAGAAGAAAAAAATCAGTAGCAAGAGTTTACCTTACCCCAGGTACTGGTAAAATCACTATCAATAAAAGAGACATTGATGAGTATTTTGGATTAGACACACTTAAAGCTATCGTTCGTCAGCCACTGGCTGCTACCGAAACAGAAGGAAAATTTGACGTACTTGTAAACGTACATGGTGGCGGATACACAGGACAGGCTGGTGCTATCAGACATGGTATCTCCAGAGCACTCCTTGAGGCAGACAAAGAGTACAGACCAGTTCTTAAAGCAGCTGGATTCCTTACTCGTGATCCTCGTATGAAAGAGCGTAAGAAATACGGTCTCAAAGCAGCTCGTCGCGCTCCACAGTTCAGCAAGCGATAATCGACTGCTCAGACTATATCAAAATGGTTCAAAAACCCCGGAAAATCAAGGCTTAATAGTGACAAGTAACTATTTTGTCGCAGAGAACGGTGTGACC